>JAPOYL010000013.1:0-159672 GCA_026706595.1 Gammaproteobacteria bacterium
TCAAGAACCAGGTAAGTATGGCTATCACCGAAATATCGCGCACCGGATTGATCGCCTTGAAAATTTCTGCCTCTGTTCGGCTGGCAACAATATCGGCAGCAAACAAAATTCCGACCACCCAGATCAACACCTGCAAGGGCTTGCGAACGGCATAGATGAATGCATCATCCCAGGGGTTTGCCGAGCGCTGGACATTTTTTTCGAGCCTCCGCAAAAACAGACTCACAAAAGAGTTAAACAGGAGGACAGCGAATACTACGACAAACACCTGGATCACCCAGGCAGACGAGATGTCATACGGCCACAGGCCTCCAAAAATCCCAGAAAGATACGTGCTGTCCATA
Organism: Gammaproteobacteria bacterium; assembly: GCA_026706595.1. Taxonomy (GTDB): domain Bacteria; phylum Pseudomonadota; class Gammaproteobacteria; order UBA4575; family UBA4575; genus WTFY01. Next base: position 345 of record JAPOYL010000013.1, read on the forward strand.
ACTGCTTTTATTGATGTGGGATATGTGCCATTAAATCAGCAGATCACTGCCGGATGAATCCAGATACGATTCTACTTGTAATACTGCAGATTGCCACGCCTTCCTCGTACGCAGATCCTTATTGGGAATTGCATCCTTCCCGCCATGCATGCGGGCCAAACGAATCTGGGATGCCGGATTGTCCTGATTCGTCAACTGCTCTGCAACCTCAGCAGCCTGCGTGTTCTCATTGCAGATCAGTACCATGTCGCAACCGGCTTGCAGGGCCTTCTGTGTGCGCACGAGATACTCATCACTGCAAGCTGCGGCTTTCATGCTGAGATCATCACTGAACACTGCACCTTTGAAATCCAATTGTCCACGCAATACGGCATGCAGCCACTTGCTGGAATAGGTTGCCACTTCCTTGTCAATCCTCTCGTATACGACATGCGCACTCATGATCCCTGCAATGCCCTGATTAATCAGGCGATGAAATGGCAGAATGTCCTGCATAACGAGATCCCGGTAACTGCGCGTATCAACCGGCATGTCAATGTGCGAGTCCACCGCAACTCCGCCATGCCCCGGGAAGTGCTTGCCTACGGCCTGCATGCCTGCACTGCGCATCCCGCGGACGTAGTGCATCGCCAGGACAGCGACAATTTCCGGGTCCTTGTGAAAAGCACGCTCGCCAATCACGCGGCTGACCCCGAGGTTCAGGTCAAGGACTGGCGCAAAACTAAAATCGATCCCAACGGAACGGAGTTCTGCGGCCATGAGCCACCCTGTAACCTCAGCCAATTCACATGCTCTGCGCGAGTCAGCGTCATAGATTTTTCCAAGTTCTTGAACTGCAGGTAACTGGGTAAATCCCTTGCGAAACCTCTGCACACACCCGCCCTCCTGATCAACGGCGACCAGCAGTCTCGGGTGGCGAAGAGCGTGAATTTCGCTGACGAGGCTTGTCAGGCTGTCAACTGATGTAAAATTTCTGCTGAAAAGAATCACGCCACCGACCCGGGGCGACAGTAAAAGTCTTTTTTCTTGTACAGATAATGAATCTGTACGAAGATCAACCATGAGTGGACCTAGCGACATTTGTAAGTATTATCCGCCAGTCAAACCGGGAATTGGAGGTCTGAATCCTTCAAAACATGTGCCTTCGCCCGTCGAGGCCTGTATCTGGAAAGACAAAATCACTTTATTGTCCTCACCATGCATCACCAAAACAACTACACCGCTTTGAGCTTGTACAGGACACCTTCGCCGTGTCGTTACGTGGCCAGGCAGATTCCCTGCGGTATATAGTATGCACCTGAAAAAGGAATGCTTGCCAAATTTGTGCATGCGGGTTTTGGATCCCACAAACAAGCCAGAATGATTGAATCAGCTTACCAGGAACTGCTGGAAACACAGCAGATCGTTCAGGATTCGGATCAGAAAAAAACAGTCTTGGCGCTACAAGCCCTGCATCACAAGCTTGATCATTACGATTCAAAACCTGGACTGCTTGGCCGTATTACGAGCTTCCTGCCCGGCAGACAAGGCCCCACAGATATCAAGGGTCTGTACATCTGGGGAGGGATTGGACGAGGCAAGACGTTTCTGATGGACCTGTTTTTCTCCAATTTGCACATACAGCAAAAATTGCGCCTGCACTACCACCAGTTCATGGACGAGGCTCATGGCCTTCTGAAACACTGCAGGGATGAAGCCGATCCTCTCAGGCGGGTCGCCCGCAAATTTGCTGACAAGGCCAAAGTGCTGTGCCTCGATGAATTTTTTGTGAATGACATTGGCGACGCCATGATCATCTCCGGATTATTGCAAGGACTTTTTGAGCATAAAACCATCCTGGTCACAACTTCCAACACGAGACCGGACCTGCTGTACACAAACGGACTGCAACGTGAACGGTTTTTGCCCGCTATTGAATTACTGCAAACTCATACCAAGGTGGTCCAGTTAAACGGCGAGACAGATTACCGCTTTGAGCTTATGCAAACAGAAGGTATCTATAACACCCCCATCGACGATACCTCGCAAGACTGGCTTGAACATCACTTTTTGAGCCTGTGTGCAGAAAAAAATGATGGCTCCTGGGGAAAAATCCAGGTCAGGAACCGGAACCTGCAAAGCATACGCCACTCGGACAAGATCGCATGGTTTGATTTTCGGGAACTATGCGCAGAGCCACGCGGTCCTTCTGACTACATTGAGCTGGCCAAGCGCTTCAACACCATTTTGATTTCACATGTGCCTGTTTTCAAAAACAACGATGACCAGGCAAGGAGATTTATCAACCTTGTGGACGAGTTTTATGATCGTAATGTAAAGTTGATCCTTTCTGCCGAGGCCTGGCCAGATTCACTGTATCAAGGCTCACGACTCAGCGAGGAATTCAGACGCACTGTAAGTCGGCTGAATGAAATGCAATCTCTTGAATATTTGGAAAAACAACATCACCCGAACCGATAATTCTATAAGGAACACTACATGAAACCAGCCGTACGAATCGCTATCACAGGTGCCGCAGGAAACATCGGATATGCCGCCGCGTTCCGAATTTCTGCAGGAGATATGCTGGGCGCAGACCAGCCCGTTATCCTCCAGCTGATTGAGATCGAGCCTGCCTTGCAAGCCTTGCGAGGTGTCGAGATGGAATTGCTGGATTGTGCCTTTCCGTTACTTGAAGATGTGATCGTTACAACGGACCTCAGCGTTGGCTTCAAGGATGCGGATTATGTCCTGCTCATTGGCTCAAAACCGCGTACCAAGGGCATGGAACGCAGTGACCTGTTAAGTGACAACGGAAAAATATTCAAGCCACAGGGCCGCGCCATCAATGACAGCTCCTCCCGGGATGTAAAGGTACTTGTCATAGGAAACCCGGCCAATACCAATGGCCTGATTGCCGTGAACAACGCCCCTGACCTTTCTCCCACACAATTTACTTCCATGATGAGACTTGACCACAACCGTGCTCTCAATCAGCTCTCGCTGAAAACAGAAACGCCGGTCACCGGGATTAGCCGCTTGACCGTGTGGGGCAATCACTCGCTTACGCAGTATCCCGACATCAGTCACTGCAGCATTGGGGGCAAGAGTGCCACCTCGCTGATTGACATGTCCTGGTATAAGGAAACCTTTCTTTCCAGAGTGCAAAAACGTGGGGCAGAAATAATTGTAGCCCGTGGAGCATCCTCTGCGGCATCGGCCGCTTCGGCGGCAATCGATCATATGCGTGACTGGGTATCCGGGACCTCTGGTGAGGACTGGACGAGCATGAGCATCGTGTCAAACGGAGATTACGGAATTACGGAAGGGTTGATGTTTTCATTTCCCGTACGTTGCAAGAACGGCGAGTACGAGGTTGTTCGGGACTTGGAAATTGATGACTTCAGCCGGGAGATGATCCAGGCGACGGAGAAAGAACTGCTAGAAGAACGTGATGCGGTCAAAGACCTGCTTTGACCACCGCCACCAGCCATTCTGCAGTTGCACCGGGCTCCCTGTACAAGTCCCGCTAGCCTAAAAGAAAAACATATTTATTCAATTACTTATCGAATAAATCGAATGTTTTCCGTATGGCCCTGCCCGCGAAATGCCGTACAGCTATGGGGTCACGGTGTCTTCAGTAAGCAATCTGTTTTGCCGCAACCGATCGTTTTCTACGAAGGAATGTCCTTGCCTGTCGCAATACGACAGCCACTTGAATAAAAAACGATTCAGATGCCACCTGTTCGGCAGGGAAGGATTTGTCTTGGGCCTGTAGGCACAATTGTTTATGTTTTTATTGCGAAAGGTCTGGCTGAGCACTTCAGCTTGCAGTGCATCGTAATAGATTCTTAACTTGAGATTTGGGTAGGCCAGCAAGCCGCTTTTCGCATCCGGGAAATAGTAGGTCAGCGCAATAGTTGAGGTGTACCGGGTCTGCTCCAGAACCTGAAGGTATAGATCCATTCCCTGGGGAACCCTAGACACTGCAATGGCAGGCATGGCGTTCTTGGCACCACACAATTTGCGCAGACGAATGTAATTCGCTTCATACATCTCCATCAACCCGGCAAAAGTGTTGGGTGACGGATCTGCCAAAAGCCGTTTTTGTAAAGATAGATTTCTCATCATCAAACATGCATTGCGACGTCAGATTATACTGGCATACAACCTGAAAACGCTGCAACAATTAGAAAAAAAGAAAAGGGCAAACATGCCCCCGCAACCGGTTTCAGGTGCGTATGAACTCGATCACCTTGTTGATGTAGTGATCATGTGATTCCTGCGTACCCGTCACTAGGGCATACAACTCAGGATCCTGCATGTCCAGCATGTTTTCAAACGCATGCTTCAATGCAGGCTCAGCATTCCGGTAATGGTTCTCCAGAAATGTCATCATCAGGATATCCAGCTCCTTAGTGCCTCTCCTGCAGCGCCATAGCAGTTTCTGTGCCTTCTCCTCCATTTACCTCATCCTCCGGCTACAGCGGTAAGTTTCTTGATTTCCGCAATCGCCTTTGCTGGATTCAGTCCCTTGGGGCAGGTATTCGTGCAGTTCATAATGGTGTGGCAACGATAAAGCTTGAATGCATCCTTTAATTCCTCAAGGCGCTCGGCTGTAGCTTCATCCCGGCTGTCGGCAATCCACCGGTAGGCCTGCAGCAACACGGCTGGACCGAGATAGCGGTCACTGTTCCACCAGTAACTTGGACAACTGGTCGAGCAACATGCACACAGGATGCATTCCTCCAGACCTTCCAGCCTTTCACGGTCATCCTTGGATTGCAGCCTTTCACGTCCTGACGGAGGTGGTGCCTCGGTTTTGATCCATGGTTTGACCGATGCGTACTGCTCATAGAACCTGCTCAGGTCCACCACGAGGTCCTTGACGACCTGCATGTGGGGCAGAGGATAAACCTTGATGTCGCCCTTGATCTCCTCGATGGCCTTAATGCATGCCAGTGTGTTTGAACCATTGATGTTCATCGAGCACGAGCCACAGATACCTTCCCGGCACGAACGGCGAAACGTCAAGGTGGAATCAATTTCATTCTTGATCTTGATCAGTGCATCCAGCACCATCGGCCCGCAGGTGTCCAGGTCGATTTCGTAGGTGTCCGTACGCGGGTTCTCCTCGCTGTCCGGGTCATAACGATAGACAACCACTTTTTTCGTCTGGCCGCTACCGGTTGCAGCAGGATACGTTTTGCCCGGCTTGACCACGGAATTTGCTGGAAGATTGAACTGTGCCATCCATCGATCCTTTTTCAATAGACCCTGGCCTTTGGCGGAATTACCTCAACCTCGTCGGTCTGGGTATACATGTGCACCGGCCTGTACCCGATTGCCACATCTCCCTGTTCATCAATGGTGGCCAAAGTATGCTTCATCCAGTTCTCATCATCACGTTCCGGATAGTCATCTCGAGCCTGTGCGCCACGGCTTTCGGTACGGTTCAGTGCAGACTGTGCGGTGACGATTGCCTGAGGCATCAAGTTTGTCAGCTCAATGGCCTCAACTAAATCTGTGTTCCAGACCATGGAGCGATCGCTAAGTCTCAAATTGTCCATCTGGGAAAACAGTTTCCGGAGCCGGATCAGCCCTTTCTCGATCAACTCGCCGGTTCTGAAAACGGCAGCATGGCTTTGCATGGTCTTTTGCATTTCAATGCGCAGATGGGCCACCGTAATTTCGCCACTGGCATGTCTCAGTTTATCAAAACGGTCTAGCACAGTATCCACAACCGCGTCATTCAATTTTTCGTGGGCCTGGCCTGGCTTGACCAGTTCCACGGCACGAAGCGCTGCGGCCCTGCCAAATACAATCAGATCCAGCAGGGAATTGGACCCCAGGCGGTTGGCACCATGTACCGACACGCAAGCTGCCTCGCCAATGGCCATCAACCCGGGAATCACGTGATCCGGATCATCGCCTTTCAGGGTCACCACCTCTCCCTGATAGTTCGTAGGGATACCGCCCATGTTGTAGTGCACCGTCGGCAAAACGGGGATTGGCTCGCGCGTGACATCGATGCCCGCAAAAATCCTGGCAGATTCGGCTATACCCGGAAGCTTCGAGTTGATCAGGTCTGCACCCAGGTGCTCCAGATGCAGCTGTATGTGATCCTTTTCTTCCCCCACACCGCGCCCTTCATTGATCTCAATGGTCATGGAACGGCTGACCACATCGCGTGAGGCCAGATCCTTTGCATTCGGGGCATATCGCTCCATGAATCGCTCGCCCTCCGAATTGGTCAGGTAGCCACCTTCACCCCGCACACCTTCTGTAATCAGACACCCAGAGCCATAAATTCCGGTTGGATGAAACTGTACGAACTCCATGTCCTGCAACGGTAACCCCGCGCGCAATACCATGGCATTGCCGTCCCCTGTACAGGTATGCGCCGAAGTGCAGGAGAAATAAGTGCGCCCATAACCACCCGTGGCAAGCAGCACCATGTGCGCCCGGAAAACATGCAATTCCCCCGTAGCAAGATCCCAGGCAAGCACACCTTTACATGCCCCTTCATCATTCATCAGCAAATCGATTGCAAAGTACTCGATGAAGAACTCTGCGTTGTGCTTCAGGGACTGCTGATAGAGAGTATGCAGAATGGCATGACCGGTTCTGTCTGCCGCGGCGCAGGTTCTTTGTGCAATTCCCTCGCCATACCGGGTGGTCATGCCCCCAAAGGGTCTCTGGTAAATGCGCCCGTCGTCCGTGCGTGAAAAAGGAACTCCATAGTGCTCAAGTTCCACAACGGCTGGAATTGCCTCGCGACACATGTATTCAATGGCATCCTGATCACCCAGCCAGTCGGAGCCTTTGACTGTGTCGTACATATGCCAGCGCCAGTCGTCCTCGCCCATGTTGGCAAGCGCCGCACTCATGCCGCCCTGTGCCGCCACCGTATGGCTGCGGGTCGGGAATACCTTGGTGATGCACGCTGTTGAAAGTCCGCTTGCTGTCATGCCCAGCGTGGCACGCAGTCCGGCACCGCCCGCACCCACAACCACCACATCGTAGGCATGCTTAGTCAATCTGTACGCCTTGCTCATTTCGATTTTCTACAAAGTGATTTTCAAAAGCGCAAGAATTCCGGCGACAGCCGACAGGATACATGTGACATTCAACAGAATCATTGAAGCTGTTTTGAGCCATCCACCCACATAATCCTCGATGATGACCTGCATCCCCAGCTTCGTATGGTAGAAAGTCAAGGCAATAAATATTGCCAAAAAGCTTGTAACGGAAGGCGCTTTCAACCAGCTTACTACGGCCTCATAACTTGCACTTCCCAGCATTGCCAGAGAAAAGGCAAGCCACACAACGAGGGGAACCAGAAATGCTGCAGTAAGGCGCTGCATCCACCAGTGCACCACAGCCTCCCTTCCAACACCCGGAAGTACGGACAGCAATGTACGCAACGACATCATCTACGCCTGCATTCCGTGATGCAGCCAGGCAACCAGCCAAACGGCCACCGTGAACACGACGGTTGCCAGCAAGACCACGATTCCTGAAATCCGGGTGGCTTCAATCCCAAAACCGAGACCGGCATCAAAAACCAGGTGACGCACTCCATTGAACAAATGCAGGAATAACGCCAAGGTCCATAAGATCAAGAAAACCTGGCCCGGTCCCGTCGAAATATAGGCCCGTAGCACATCATAGGCGCCTGGACCAACAGCGATCGAAAGCAATATCACAACCAGCAGCAAGGCCCCTATGGCAAGTGCAGCGCCCGTGATACGGTGAAGTATGGAGATGACCATCGCCAGGGGCCATCGATAGATCTGCAAATGTGGTGATACTGGCCTATCCGGATTCACCAGAAACTCCCTTGGTACGTGTGAAAACATGGATATGAAAATAGCCTCTACGCGGCCTGACGCCGATGTACAGAGGTCATCCAAATGTTTTATTCTTGGTATCAGATATTACCTGATTAACAGGTCATATTGAACATCCTTTGAAATAATGTCAATGATTACAATCAGTTAAGAGTTTCATACTGACCTGCCAAGCCCTTTACAGGCATGAACTCATGGAAATCGCAAGAGACAACAGTGATCGATCAATCTCCAGACAAGCCTGAAATGAGCAGCATCTGGCAAGAATTCCTGGTGGCACACGGTGCCGTAATCGAAAACGACCAAGTGACTTCCTTCGGGCCCTCTGTACAGCCCTATCCCGGCATACAGGATTCCTGTGTATGCGAACTTACGCCTTTGGGTCTGATCCGCGTAACCGGTGAAGAAGCCCTGACCTTTCTGCACAGCCAATTTACCAATGACCTGGAACAGGTTACAGCACATACGAGCCAGCTGAACAGCTATTGCAGCCCCAAAGGCAGGGTGTTGTCGATCTTCCTGGTCTTCAAGCATGAGGAAGACTATTTCCTGGTTTTGCCCAAGGATGTCATTGAGATCACACTCAGGAAACTTGTCATGTACAAGCTCCGCAGCAAGGTAGACCTGTTCGATGCATCGGAACAATCTGTCTTATTCGGCGTGACCGGGCCCGGGGTGGAACCTGCCTTCGAAAACCTGGGGATCGAACTGCCGCAAAAAGTACATGGCTGCACCCAGGAAAGCGGGGCTACACTGGTCCGCCTGCCAAGCGAGAACGTCAGGGTTTTGATTGTGACAAACGCTGAAACTGCAGTTTCTCTTTGCAGCCAGTTGTCTGAAAAATTGCCGCTTGCAACGTTTCGCTTGTGGGACCTGCACGACATCTCGTGTGGGATTCCCCGGGTTACCGCTCTCACAAGTGAAGCGTTTACCCCGCAAATGACAAATCTGGAACTGATCGATGGTGTGAGTTTCAGCAAGGGATGCTACCCGGGCCAGGAAGTTGTTGCACGGACCCATTATCTCGGCAAACCCAACCGGCGCATGTACCGGGCCAGCATCACCACCGAGCGATTGCCCGAGCCAGGTACCAACATTTTCTCTACGGAAGAAGGCGATCAACCCCTGGGGAAAGTTGTGGTCTCACAAATGGTATCTACAGGACACGCCAGCGCACTCATCGTTTTGCGCACCCAAAAAGAAGAAGATCCATGTTTGCGTATCGGATCGGCGGACGGACCTGCCATTTCGCTACAGGAACTACCCTACTCTTTGCAGTCTGGGCAGGACTGAAAAATGCAGCGTGCCGGCTGGCCAGATGTCGCGCTTGCGCTTCGATACAGGCCTTAGCTATCCCCGTCCTAGCTACCTGATTCCGGTTTCATCTGCGGGAACAGGATGACATCACGGATGTTGGGTGAATTGGTCAGCAACATGACAAGGCGATCCACTCCGATACCCTCCCCTGCGGTAGGAGGCAGACCATATTCGAGTGCACGGATATAGTCGGTATCGTAACTCATAGCTTCCTCATCACCGCTTTCTTTCTCTGCGGCCTGCAATCTGAAGCGCTCTGCCTGATCCTCCGGGTCGTTCAGTTCCGAGAATCCATTGGCTATTTCTCTTCCGCCCACAAAAAACTCGAACCGGTCGGTCACGGATGGATCGTCGTCATTTTTTCGGGCAAGTGGAGAAACATCGGTTGGGAATGCCGTGATGAATGTGGGTTCCCTGAGACGCGCTTCGACGGTTTTTTCAAAGATCTCGATTTGTATTTTGCCGAGCCTGTAGTTCGGCTCTATAGGCACTTCCAGCTGGGCAGCTGCCTTTTTCGCACCTGCAGGCGTATCCAGCTGGTTCGAGTCCAGTGAGGAATTGAAATGCAATATGGATTCTTTCACGGTCATACGGTTAAAAGGTTTGGAGAAATCGAAAGTCTCGTCCCCGTATTGCACGGACAGCGTGCCCAGCACTTCGCTGCAAACCCAACGCATCATCTCCTCAGTGAGGTCCATCAGGTCATGAAAATCGGCATACGCCTGGTAAAACTCCAGCATGGTGAATTCGGGGTTATGCTGGGTGGATAATCCCTCATTGCGAAAATTCCGGTTGATCTCAAAAACCTGCTCCACTCCTCCGATCACCAGCCGCTTCAGATACAATTCCGGCGCTACACGCATAAACAGGGGCCGGCCAAGTGCATTGTGATAGGTCTCGAACGGCCTTGCCGCAGCACCTCCTGCAATGGTTTGCATCATGGGTGTCTCGACTTCAACAAAATTGCGCTCCACCAGAAATTGCCGCAGGCACCGGATGATTGCTGTGCGTTTTTCCAAAACCTCACGCGAACTCCGGTTCATGATCAAGTCGACATAGCGTTGCCGGTACCGCTGTTCCTGATCAGTCAACCCATGGAATTTTTCAGGCAACGGCCGCAGTGACTTGGTCAGCAGCACAGCGGACTGGATCTTTACATACAGATCGCCCTTGCCGGATTTGTGCACAGGGCCGGTCACCCCCACGATATCCCCGATATCCCAGGCATCGACGTCCTGAATAAGCGATTCAGATGAATTCTTGCGATCTAGATAGGCCTGTATGCGGCCTGTCATATCCTGCAACACCAGAAAGGAACTTCGCTTTCCCATGATGCGTGCACCGATGGCCACGCACTGATTCAGCTCAACGAGGTCATCCTTTGATTTCCCCGAAAGCGTGTCCTGCAGATCCCGGGCAAAAGCGTTTCTTCGAAAATGGTTCGGAAAGGCTGCACCCTTTTTTCTTTGCTCAGCCAGCTTTGAACGCCTTTGGGCAATCAGCCTGTTCTCATCCTGAGCCTGGTCTTCTTTCACCATCCTGCCTAAACTCCGCTCTTGAGGCTTGCCTCGATAAAAGTGTCGAGATTGCCGTCTAGCACGGCTTGCGTGTTTCCGGTTTCAACAGAGGTGCGCAGGTCCTTGATACGTGACTGATCAAGCACGTATGAGCGGATCTGGCTACCCCACCCGATATCTGCCTTGCTTTCTTCCAGGGCCTGTTTTTCACTGTCCCGTTTCTTGACTTCCATTTCATACAACTTGGCCCTGAGCTGTTTCATGGCAGTTTCCTTGTTCCGGTGCTTGGAACGGTCATTCTGGCATTGTGTCACAACCCCGGTCGGCAGATGTGTGATGCGCACGGCGGACTCGGTCTTGTTTACGTGCTGACCACCAGCGCCACTTGCACGGTACACGTCGACTCGCAAATCGGCGGGATTGATTTCGATATCAATGTCATCGTTCACCTCGGGGGACACAAATACTGCTGCGAAGGATGTGTGTCTGCGGTTGCCGGAATCAAACGGTGATTTGCGCACCAGCCGGTGTACACCGGTTTCCGTACGAAGCCACCCGAATGCATACTCGCCCTCGAACCTGACCGTCGCACTCTTGATACCGGCCACCTCACCGGGAGAAACCTCGATCAGCTCGGTTGTAAAATCCTTTTGCTCTCCCCACCGAAGGTACATCCGCAGCAGCATTTCAGCCCAGTCCTGGGCCTCCGTACCTCCGGAGCCGGACTGTATGTCCAGGAAAGCATTGCTGGCATCCATCTCACCCGAGAACATCCGGTTGAACTCGAGCTTGGCGACCCTTGACTCCAGTTCCGACAGGTCTTCTTCCACAGCCTGTATGGTTTCCGGGTCTTCCTCCTCTATGGCCAGCTCAAGCAAACTGCCCGCATCCGCAAGTCCCTCTTCGACATGTTCGATCGTCTGTACAATTGCCTCAAGTTCTGTGCGCTGCTTGCCTAGCTTTTGCACAACCTCAGGCTGATTCCAGATCTCCGGGCTCTCTAACTCCTTGTTGAGCTCATGCAAGCGTTCGCACTTGTCCTCGTAGTCAAAGATACCCCCTTAGATTCATGGTGCGCGCACGCAGGTCATCGATCAGATTTTGTAGTGCATTGGTTTCCATCATGTTTTCCAGGCGGGTTCAGGCCACGATATGATAGCGTATAAAGGGTAACAGCAATAGGCGCTGACACGCGCCGGATTCGACAGGCCGGAACCCCTGTCCAAAGACCGTTGCCGCAGGATTCGATTCCTGCTGTAGCTCATTCAGGCCCATGGTCACAGGTGATATATACTTTGACCTCGGTAATTTGTACGGATCACCCTATCTGCATCACGGGCATGAGCGAACACATCCTATTTCTGACTGGCAAACTTGCGGAAAAAAGTTTACGGCGTGTCCTGGAGTCCATGCAGCCGACGGATTTCACCTACGAAGTGCGCCAGCTCGGGGTCAGCGTAGCCGCACTGATGACCACCAAGCTGATCGAAAAGCGCCTCGGCGATACGGGCCAAGCAAACCGGATCATCATCCCCGGACGCTGCCGTGGCGACATTGAAGCTCTTTCCAACTCCCTGAAGACCACAGTCGAACGTGGTCCCACAGAACTCAAGGACCTGCCCGCATACCTGGGCCAGTCCGTGGAAAAAACAGACCTTCGCGCCTATAGCGTACAAATTTTTGCAGAAATTGTTGATGCTCCGAACATGTCTGTTGAGGAGATTGTCAGGCGGGCGCAAACCTATCAACAGGATGGTGCAAACGTCATAGACGTCGGCTGCCTGCCTGGGGTGTCTTTCCCACACCTCGCAGAGTCCGTACAGGCGCTCAAAGCAGAGAATTTCAAGGTCAGCATCGACTCGCTGGAGCCACGCGACCTGATTGCCGGAGCCCACGCGGGTGCCGATTACCTCCTGAGCCTGAATGAAAAAAGCCTGTGGATTGCAGAAGAAGTGGACGCAATTCCCATCGTGATTGGCAGCCCACCGAGCAATGCCAGGTCCCTGTACCGGTCCATGCGCACCTTGTTAAAGCATGGCAAGCCGTTCATTGCCGACTCGATCCTCGACCCGATTCATTTCGGTTTTACGGAATCTATCGTTCGCTATCGTAATTTGCGCAAGCTTTTTCCAGATGCCGAGATCATCATGGGTACCGGAAATTTGACAGAACTCACACATGCAGATTCGGCAGGCACCAGTGCCCTTCTGTCAGGCATCATGTCAGAACTTGAAATCCAGCACTTGCTGGTCACGGAGGTCAGCGGCCACTGTCGGCATGCGGTACGTGAAGCAGACCTTGCACGGCGCATCATGCATGCCGCGAAAATTGACAACGTTCCTCCAAAAGGCTACGACAACGGCCTGATGGGCCTGCATGAATGCGAGCCCTTCCCTTATACTGCCCAGGAGATCGAGGAATTAGCCGAGCAGGTCAAGGATCCAAACTACCGGATACAGCTCAGCAGCAAAGGCATACACACCTATAACCGCGACGGCATGCAAACCACCACCGACCCTTACGAAATTTACCCGCACCTGGACATCGAAGATGATAGTGGCCATGCCTTCTACCTGGGTGTCGAGCATGCACGCGCCCAGATCGCATGGCAGCTTGGTAAAAGGTACGAGCAGGACGAAGAGTTGAACTGGGGTGTCGCGACCCGCAAGGAGGCGGAAGACCTCAGCCGCTACAAGGCGGCGGGCTCGACCATGCACACCCGAAGGGCCCGCAAGGCCAAGCAGAAAGACAGAAGGAATAACTAGCATGCCATTCATCAGGGAATGCATCGTTACCACGCTCAGGGATAACGACGATGTACATATCGCCCCCATGGGGATTCACGAGGACGGAAAAAACCTGGTCATCCTGCCATTCAAACCGTCCACCACACTGGACAACCTGGAAAGACAAGGAACTGCAACGCTGAACTACACAGACGATGTGCGCATCTACGCCGGTTGTCTGACCGGGCGCAGCGACTGGCCGACATGCAGCACCGAAGTCATCCAGGGGGTGCGCCTTGAATATTGTCTGGCCCATACAGAGCTTGAAGTGACCGGCAAGGTGGACGACCCTGTGCGGCCAAGATATTCCTGCAAGACCGTGCACGAGGCGGTTCATGCACCTTTTCATGGCTATAATCGTGCACAGTCAGCAGTGATTGAACTTGCTATTCTGGTCAGTCGATTGCACATGCTGCCCCAGGCAAGAGTCCACCAGGAAATCGAGTACCTGAGGACATCCGTGGACAAGACTGCAGGTCCGCGTGAACAGGAGGCCTGGGACTGGCTGATGACGAAAGTGGACAGTTTTCAGACATCAAAGAGGGAGGGCCGGCAATGACCGGGATGCTTGCAAGCGTTCGGAACATGGAAGAGGCAGATCTGGCATGCCGGGGAGGCGTCGATGTCGTCGACCTGAAGGAGCCGCGCGAGGGTGCCCTGGGAGCCGTACCATTGGATACCATACACCGCATCGTTGACGAATTGTGGGAAAAATGCCTGATCAGCGCCACCATCGGCGACATGCCTGCCAACCCTTTCGCGATCAAGGAGCAGGTCATGAAAACTGCAGAAGCCGGGGTTGATTACGTAAAGATTGGGATGTTCAGTCAACGCCATGTCGAAGATTGCCTGCCCGCTCTTGCATCCTGTTCCCGCAAGGGCATTGCGATCATAGCGGTCTTGTTTGCGGATACAGAATTTGACGTTGACGATGTCATTCGCAGCGTCAAGCATGCCGGTCTGAAAGGGGTCATGCTGGATACAGCAGGCAAAGGCTCAGGCAGCTTGCTTGAACACCAGAACATCTACCAGCTCGAGTATTTTGTCAATCGCGCACGCCAGTCCGGTCTGCTCACGGGACTGGCAGGCTCCTTGACTACGGAAAATATCCCAACGCTGATACGGGTTGCTCCCGATTACATCGGGTTTCGTACAGCGCTTTGTTCGGACAGGGAAAGAGTCGGCTGCGTGGACAGGGAAGCTTTGCGGGAAGTCAGAAGAGCGATTCCAGTAGCCCCGGAAATTCCCTACGTGCGAACCAGTTCCTCATGAGAGCCCGCCGGAGCGGTGGTCTCAAGCAACAGGGGGATCACGCTGAAGGTTGCAAACAAGGAGATCAGCATGGCAATGCTGGTCAACATGCCGAAATAGATCGAAGGGAAAAAGCTCGACAGCACCAGTATGACGAATCCCAGTGAGATGGTGATCGAGGTAAAGTAAAGCGCCTTGCCTGCCGTGGTCTGTGCGGTACGGATGGCATCGAGGTTGCTGGCTTTGCGCGCACGTTCCCTCTTGTAGCGGTGGATGTAGTGTATGGCATAGTCCACGCCGACCCCAACGGTGATTGCAGCGGTAGTGATCGTCATGATATCGAGCGGGATTCCCGACATGCCAATCAGTCCCAGGACAAAGAGCACGGTGAACATGTTTGGCAGTGCACCGATCAGGGCCAGTTTCAGGCTGCGGAACAGGAACGCCAGTACGACCAGGATGCAGGCAAATACCGTGCCCAGGGTCAGGATTTGCGAGCGAAACAGGCTCTGCAAAACATTGTTGTACAGCACACTGATGCCGGTAAGCCTGAATTCCTCATTGTCCTTGACGAGATTGCCGCCAATGTCGGCACGTATCTTGTTCAGCAAGTCATTCCTGACCAGGGAAGGATCCGAATCCCTGATACGTGCAAGAATCCTGGCCTGATTCCCATCCGCTGAGACGTAGGGGGCGATCATGGCCTGCTTCACATTTTCCGGCACTTTCGAATAAATCATCGACAGGTGGAAGTCCTCAAGTTCCTCCCCATCGTTCACCAACCGCATTACTTCCTCGATGCTGGAAAGAGAAAGCACCTTGCCAATCTCCGGTAACCCCTCGAGATACTTGTGAATTTTATCGATCTTCCTGATCCCGAACCTGTTGTACCAGTAGCTTGTGGCGGTAAAATCATCCTGCGTGTCTTCAAGACCTGCGAGGTAGTCGTCGAACTCCGCGAATTCGTCATCCTCCTCGCCGAGGTCGATCTCCGGCTCGGTTTCCCGTGTGGCATCCAGAATCACCTCCAGCGGGGAAATACCTCCCAGTTCCTGATCGATCACAGCCAGTCCCTGGTAGATGTCCGTGGACTTCTTAAAATAATCGATGAACCGGTTTTCCACCGTGAGCTGACCGATCCCCACCAGGCCGAACAGGAACATACTTGTCAGCACAACGGCAGCAGTCATCTTGTTTCCCAAGACCAGATTGAGTACCCGGTTAAGAAGGACAGAGGATGTATCCTTCTGCAGTTGCCTGGGCCTGGGCTCAAACAGCGTTATCAGAGCAGGCAGCACCGTGAAGGTAAGCAAGAACGCGCAGAAAAGGCCCAGGATCATGATGTGGCCGAAAGTGATGATCGGCCGTATGTCGCTGACCGTCAGCGAGAAAAAGGCAATCACGGTGGTCAGGACCATGTACAGACAGGGAGTGATTATTTGCGAAGCCGCCGTCCTGGTGTTTTCCTTGGTGCTAGCATCCGGATTGAGGGACTGGATTTCCTGATAGCGAATGATCACGTGTATCGATAAAGCGATCGAGAAGATGAGCAGCAAGGCCACGAAGTTCGATGAGATCACGGTCAACTGATAATCCATCAGCCCGATCAACCCGGAAACCAGCAGAACGCTCAACACGGCACACACCAGTGCCAGGAACACCCAGGCCAGACTCCTGAAAAAGATGAGCAGCACAATCACCATGATTGCGGCAATGGCCACACCAAAGGTGGCCAGGTCCTGGCGGACGAAATCCTTCATGTCGTTGTTCACCAGTGGGGCACCCGCCAGATAGAACTGGCCGGCATCCCTGAGTTCCGAAAGATCGGCACGCATGGAAGTGAGAACCTGCCTGTAGTGGTCGTTGCTCAGATCCCTTTGCTCGCGGATATCTGCACGGATCGACTCCAGCTGGCCTTCTTCCACCTTGGTAATGGACCCGTCATCTTGCTTTTGTAAAAGCGCGTATCGCTGCTCCTGCAGATCCCACAGCGCCTGGTTCTTGTAAAAACCCACATGGATTGCCGTCAGGCCCAGATTCCGGTTCACCAGGTTGTCCAGATAGATGGAACTCGTAGTGAATTCCTCCCTTGCCTTGTTGATATCCACCTCAGGCGACATCAGGTTGGGATACTCGATGCTGCCGGTCTTTTCATCCTTGATCGGCTGCATCAGCAGCGGCACATTGGTAATCGAGGTTACTGCTTCAACACGGTCCAGATTTTCGAATTTCTGAACGAGCCCGTCGATCAGCAGGATCGTCTCCTGGCTCAGCATTTCACCATGGGGCTTGTAGCCAACGATCAGAAATTCATCCGTGCTGTAGTGGCGGTGCACCTCCCGGTAATACTTGAGATCCGGATCACTCTCAAGCATCAGCGAGTCTGCAGAGGAATCAATGTCCAGCTTCTTGATGTACGGACTTGTTGCTGCTACCAGAGCAAGCACGCAAAGAATCACGAGGTAGGGATAGTTCGTGACGACGCGAAAAAAAGCGCTTACCGAGGACTGTAACATTCAGCTCATTTCATCCATTCGTTTTTTTATACACGGCTATGCAGACCGATGCAAAATTCCGGATCAGGGAGTATCCATACCCAGCAGTTCCTCAAACTCACGCGCCTTGGATTTGTGCAGGAAATGGGCAGCTATTTTAGTGCCAGCAAGCAGCTCTGGCAAAACCGGGTCTACACAGCCGTGCTTTTGCAATTGATTCACCGGCATCTTAGAAAGTGTCAAAGGTGAGGATTTCACAAACAGCAGCTGCGTCACGGACAAATACCCGGCCAGCCAGGCGGCGAGACTGTCCGAGGTGACATCCCAGGTCTTCGGCAGCCCACACTGCTGGCTGACCAGGGGATACGGTTCCCATATCGCGGTTTTATCATCATTCCAGCAGGCCCGGATCTGTTCTTTGTCACTGGCAAGACAAAGTCCCGGGCAAAGGGATGCCATCAGGTATCCGAACTGCTGCATGGCGAGTACCGCCATGTGATGGGCATGCCCAAGTTCGAGGTTGAACCGCTGGTCGGTGTTGCGGACCAGGTCCGCATAAGGACCCCCGCCTGGCACAATCACCAGCTGATGGGAGCCCAGGCCCTGCAACGTATTCAGCCATTCTTCCAGATGCTCGCTTCCGTACAGGCTGCCACCTATTTTAATGACCCAGGGCATCGGCTCTGTTTCCCTCCAGTAAGCGCATCATGGCCGTCGCCTTGTCCAGGGTCTCCTGGTACTCTGAATCTGGGCTGGAGTCCTGGACAATCCCGCCGCCTGCGAAAAAATACATTTGCTGTTGCCTGTGCAAAATCGTACGGATCGCAATATTCATGTCCATGTTGCCGTCAAAGCCCATGTACCCGATCGAGCCGCAGTATACTCCCCGGCGATGAGGTTCCAGCTCTTCTATGATTTGCATCGAACGGATTTTTGGGGCACCCGTAATGGAACCTCCCGGGAAACAACCGCGCAACAGATCAAGCGCGGATCTCCGATCTGGCAGTCTCCCGGTAATGGTGCTCACCATGTGATGGACGTTTGGGAAACTTTCAACATCAAAAAGGCCGGGCACCTGTACGGAACCGAGCGCACAATTTTTGCTGATGTCGTTGCGCATCAGATCGACGATCATCAGGTTCTCTGCTCGATCCTTCAGGCTTTCGGCAAGCTCCTGTGCCAGCACACGATCCCTGAGCGGGTCAGAGGAGCGCGGGCGCGTGCCCTTGATGGGTCTTGTCCTGACATTTTTCCCTCTTACAGACAAAAACTGTTCCGGTGAATTGCTCAGCACCTGAAGCTCCGGGTAGTTCATGTAGGCACTGAACGGAGACGGATTGATTTTCCTTAAGATACGGTAGGCTGACCATGGGCTGCCCTCTACCCCTGCGACAAACCGCTGTGCCAGATTCACCTGGTAGCAGTCTCCCTGCAAGATGTACTCTTTCACTTTGCCGAATGCCCGCCTGTAATACTCCCGTGTCATGTTGGAAGTCACTGGGGTGTTTGCCCTGAACTCCGGGTACTTCTTGCCATCATCAGGGCTTGCAAAAAGCTTGATGAGTTCGTCCCAGTCCTGGTTGACCCTTGTGCGAGAGCGATCTCCAACCAGTACAGATCTCCTTTTCTTGTGATCGACAACCACTGCCCAGGCATATATCCCCATGACCATATCCGGCACACTGGCATCGTCTGCCGCAATTGCAGGGATCTTTTCCATGTAGCGACACAGGTCATAGCTGAAAAAACCGATTGCCCCTCCTGTAAAGGGCAGGTCCGGTATGCTTTCCCAAGGTTTTGAAAGCAGTTCGCCCAGCACGGTAAAGGGACTTTCAAGGACCGTATAGGACTGGGAGTACGTCTGCATTTTTGTCTTTTGATTTTGCGTGGTGATGCACACCTCAGGCCTTGATGCCAGTATGTCGTAACGCCCGTATGTACCTGAGGCCGTGCTGCTGTCTATGAAAACAGACCAGGGCTCGTCTGCAATCCTGTCAAAAAGCGACGCACTGTCTCCAAGGTATGGAAGATCGGCAAATGAAAGTCCGGTCACAGGCAGTACCTCTGGTAACCAAGACAGGCAATCGAGGCTGCCGGCACACAATCCCCGGCATTCAGCCCGTCCTTTGCGCCTTCATGTTCAAACAGGTCTGCGACATCCACGTAACGCCGATTCAGGCGCCTGGATATTTCGCGGACAAGAAATCGCCCTGCTCCGGCTCCAGCCACTGGACTATCCAGCTCCAGCCCGGTCCTTAGCATCTGTTTGCGGCAGGCATCGAGGATGACCTGAATCTGCTGTTCACGCACGTAGGCGGCCACCGCCCTCCACATCTCGAGTTGTTCCGTTGCTGCATCATTGCCAAACATTCTCGCAAGCCGGATTGCACTCGAAGCCTGGTCCTTGCCTCGCCCATCCGGTGTGCTGCCTGTATCCGCATAGGAGGGTAGCTCTCCGGTAAGCCTGTAGACATCCGCAGAGTTTGCAAAATATTCATTCATGGGCGGAACCAGGCGTCCTCCCACCTGGGCCGTACTGCAAAGCGCAAATACCGGTGTTCTTACTACCCCGCAATACACAAGTTCACGCGCGTGGAGTCTTTCCGAATCCGTGTAACCCTCATTCACCACGCGGTGGTCCCGGATGCTGAGGACATCCGTGGTCGTGCTGCCAATGTCAATAACCAGCGCATCCTTCAGCCGTGTAGCGATGAAATTTCCACTGGCCAGCCAGTTTGCGGAAGCTACCTGTGCTGACAGGCTGCCAAGCTCGCTCATATGCGCAAACCCTTCCGACCCGGCAAAATAGACGATTTCTTTTCCCTTGAACCTTTGCCCGATCGTCTCGACAATCCTGTCTATACCTTCCTTGCGACTGCCGAAATGATCGACCAGTTCTCCGGTCATCGTGATGGCGAGCATGGAACGCGAGAAATCGAATTGTCCCCGGACCTGATCAATCGAGGCATGCAACTGGTCCAGCCCCTTCCACAATTCACATGGTACCTGAACTACCCGGGATACCCGCGCGGCCCCGGTAGCCTCAACCACCTTGAGATGTGCGCCTCCAACATCCCAGCCTGTCATGCTCTCAGGCAAGCTGTCCACCCTCAAGGTCTACTTCGACAGGAACCCTGCAGGGGGGAGTAACTGCGGGCAATGCCCGCTCAGCAAAGCACTGCATGATCCATTGGGCAGGGTTCGTGCCCAATGCAGTCCCAAGACCCACATAGGACGTGGTCAATCTTGGATTGATCTCCACCAGCAAAATCTCGTTCTTTGCAACGACTGCATCCACTCCCACGTAGCCGCGCAACCCCGGAAGTGCCCGGGCTATCTGGTCCGCAAAGCCGGCAAATTTCTCGTTCTCGAGCGCGCCTACGGTGCATCCTTCCCATTGCAAAGACCCGCCCTCTTCCCGAATCTGTTGCCGGTTGCAACTCAGCACGAGCCCTGCACCTTCCCAACACAGCATACTCAGGCTGGCATGGACACCCTGGACATAGGGCTGGAAAATGAAGTGCTCACGGTCGGCGCCATCGGCTGCAGCTTGCAACTCGGACCTGCTTTCCAACAGGGAAATATCTGTGCAGCCCACCCCGTCCTCCGGTTTCATCACAAATCGATCGCCTCGCAAAGACCGTATGTCAGCAGCCCTGCAGGTTGGAATCTGGGGAATTTCATGGGCCAGCAAATACCGGTATGTTGCGAACTTGTGGCTGGTCAGCCTGATGGTTCGAGGCTCGGTATTCAACAATTCAAAAGACTGTGTCGAGTACCTTTCGCACAGTGAAAACAAGATGTCACCGTTTTCCGGTGCAATAATCAACATTGAATCTACAGTACCGGCAAACGCTTCAAGCTTGTCATCATATGACTCCCCTGGCCCGACAACTACTGTACGAGCGCCTAGTACGCTGTTGCTGAGACGATGGTCCCTGAGAATAAAGACATTGCAGCCAGGCAGTGCCCGGAAGTCGTTGACAGCTGCAAACAGCATCATATCGCCTTCTCTCGCAAGCGTGGAAGGCAGAGGCTGGCCGATCAAGCCTCCGCCGGTGATATACTCGAAAATCAGGATATTCATCGATATGTGATGCAGATCATTCCGGTACTGGACCTCTCCAAGGGACAGGTCGTCCATGCAAAAAAAGGAAACCGCCAGCATTATAGGCCAATACAATCCTCCCTATGTTCCTCTTCGCATCCGGTGGAAATCGTACGCGGCTACCTCAAGCTTTACCCTTTCCGTACACTTTATGTGGCAGACCTGGATGCCATAGAGCAGCGAGGGGATAACAGGGATATCATTCGGGCACTCGGCCTCGAGTACCCGGAACTTGAAATCTGGCTGGACAGCGGACTCTCGCTAGTCGACCACTACCTGGAAATCCAGGACACACTTTCGCTGCGTATCATTTTGTCCACCGAATCTATCCCGGTACCTGCCGTCAAGTCCTTTATGGAGGGCGATTGCAGGCACCCTTTCATACTATCTGTGGACTACCGATCCGGTAATTTTTTGGGTGCACCGCATACCATGCAGACTCGTAACTTGTGGCCTGCGGATGTCATTATTCTCAATCTCGATCAGGTCGGCACAAACAACGGCATGGCCCTGCCCGACGGATTAGACTTTGCGGAGTTATTTGATCAGTACAACGTTTATTACGGCGGTGGAATCAACTCCCTGGCCGACCTGATGCAACTGGAAAAACGGGGTGCCGCAGGTGCCCTGCTTGCAACGGCACTGCATGGCAAAACGGTCAACCGGGAAGATTTGCTGTGTTTCAGGCAGTGATTTTGGCGGGACTGACGGTGAACCCCTGTGCCGGAAAAGCTTGACAACACGCAAACGTGGGGCAAAAAAACGCCCCGCAGGTGCGGGGCATTTTTACAGCTTGGCTGAAAAGCTAATCAGAATCCCTTGAACGGGTGTTCTGCGCTGTCTTTCTGGGCTACTACCTCAGCCGCTTTTGGCTCATCCTTGATCGCACGTTCCAAGGCCTCTTTCGTAGCCTTGTAGTTATTTTCATAAATTGCTTCATCACTCTTGGCTTCCCAGTGAATGAAGACGCCAACGCAAATGTAGAGATCATCCGCCTCGTCGGCAGGTACGGTGCCGTCTGCAACACTGTCCGCAACAGCTTTCGCCACTGCTGCTTGGGCGGGTCCAAACATCTGAACCGCCTGGCCTGCACCCTTGATGGTCACTTTGTTGAACATCATGGTGTTGGGCTTACAAGGTAAATTTGGGGCAACCACGGCCAATAAGGTAGTAAAACCGTCCTTATTATTTACCAGGCCATTACAAAAGGCAGATTCCACAGCCGACCCGCGCGGCCCCACCAGCAAGTCAATATGTGCAATCTCTGCCATTGTGCCGGAAGGATCGTTATCATTAACAAGTGATTCCCCGACCATTACTTTGTTAATTAATGCCATTATATTTTTCTCCTGTTCTATTTTTAGTTGTCGACAAGCTACAGACTATCTGTCCGCCCGTATCCTTTTGGAATATGGAATTGTGCTAGCGCGTCACTATACCACGCTTCACAGCATTTCCAGACCCTCCGCAAAGATGCTCGCTACCGTAAGGTCCGCGGTTGTTCCCGGGTTGATTCGGTCACGCTTGAGACAGCTGTCAATTTCCAGCAGCTGAGACTTGTACCTGACCGGCGAATCCGAACGGCAGAATTCCTTTTCAAACGGAGTGATCATATCACTTATTTCCTGCGCTTTTAACATGCCGTATTTTCGCGAGACCAGACTGTCCGGAAACCGTGCGAGAAAAGCCAGATACAACCCGGACGCAGCCCAACACTCATCTCCCCAGTGCATCAGCAGGGATCGGTACCTCGACCTACCAAAATGGAAAATATCGTGAAAGTTGCTCGCATACTGCAAGGCTACCCGGTCCTTTGAAGAGGAGATTCTCATTGTATTTAAAAGAGTTACCGTAGGTTCTTCATATATATCTTGATCATCAGCATGCCCCAGCCCTCCCGGCTGTGCAATCCGTATGGCCCGGTACACATTTTTTGCATCCAGCACTGTTGACTGGTGCAGGGTCTCCTCCAGTGCAACCTCAAGTTTCCGGCCGGTCCGGCCCAGCCATGCATGGATCAATGGTGCGATGAGTAAAATGATTCCGAGATTGGTGTTTGTATCAACCGCCTGGCGGGTGGCCTGTATGGCCTGCAATATCCGCTCACCCAGGGACAGTCCCGTGCAAGCCAAAGGTGCTGCACTCGCCTTGGCACTCTCCAAAAACTCCTGAACTCCCGGCGTTGAGGTATTTGAATAGACACTGGTATTGCCAGGCTTCAAAGCCTGTACATCCAGCCAGCACACATGCCTGTACAAATCGACCAGATTCGAATGGGAACTGAATTCCTGCATTGCATCAAGTCACAGCTGGGCAAAAGAAGGAAGTGATCTGAAGCAGGCTGGTCTTTCGTACTGAAAATACTGGCAAAACGGTGGTCACCGCTTAAATTTTATATTGCTTGTTCGACCCCGGAGCGATGCCGCAAACGATCCAGAAAATGTGTCACCAGCCTTTCTGCAACAGTGACTCCACTGACACTCTGAAGACCCCGCCATGCCGGAATGCTGTTCACCTCCGTGATCCACAACTTGCCATCATGGTCGCGTATGATGTCCACTCCGCCATAGTACATGCGTACAGCACGCACAGCGGCACGCGCAATCTCCGCAAACTCTTCATCGAGCACGGCTGGATAGCATTTCCCGCCCGCCGCCACATTGGTGATCCAGCTACTGGACTGCCTTCTCATTGCAGCCACGACCTGGCCACCAATTACGAACAGGCGCCAGTCATGAGCCTCATCTGTGCCGGTATCGATATATTTCTGCAGGTAGTAGATCTTGTTATACACCTCGAAGTTTGTCAGATCACTGTGTCTGGTTATCAACTGCAAATTTTTGCCCTGGGAGCCAAACAGTGGCTTGATCACAACCTTGCAGCCAAGTTCAATCTGCTTTCGTATGAAGGAGTAGGCCTGATGCACATGGTTTCCGACCCAGGTCGGCGGTGTGGCAAGACCCGACTGCTCAAGAAGGAAGCTGGTCATGCCCTTGTCTACACTGCGCTCAATGGCACGGGCATCATTGTAGACAAAGACGTTGAGTTCACGTAATGCATGCAGGATATCGAGGTAAAAGACAACCTCTTCCAGGGTGCCTCCAGGTACACCACGCACGAATACGCCTGCCGGCAGGGTTCCTTCGAAACCGGGGATAAACAGGCTGTCGCCCTCCGACCCCGTCCTCAGATAGCAGTCTGTCAGGGAAACATTCGTACAGTGATAGCCCCTTGCATTGAAAGCCTTGTGCAATTCTTTGCCGTGCCAGCCCGGGTCATCGGTGATGATTGCAATGCGCCGCGACATGATCAGGAAAAAGATGCGGCCAGCAGTTCGGGGGCCAGGCTCCCGCCCCTGAATGTTTTACCACTCTCAACTGCAGTGATGACAACAGAGGCAGGGCTGAAAAGCATGGGGTCAATCTTGAAAAAATCGTTGCCACAGTCCTCAAGGACCTGGGCAAACGGTTTTCCATACTCCGAAGATGCGCTCGAGGGAAGATCCCGGGACAGCTTTTCAGCACTTGCATCATCACCTTGCACGAAAAGATGAACCCTTCCAGCAAATAGAATCGCCGTATTGGTGCGCTCCATGGCGGTCACAAAACTGGGGCTTGGCGGAGAAAGCGGGGCACTCGCCGAACCATCCAGGATGTTGTCCAGGGGAAACTTCAACGTGTGAGCCTTGTGCATTGCCACTTCCAGCACCCTGGAGACAATCTGCACCATACCGGCAATCGAACGCGTCGGAGTCAGTATGAATGTCAGGGCATTCGCGGGCAGGTTGCATACCTCTGCCACCCGGTCAATCAAGGCAACGGGAGGAATTTGGTCCACTTCAAGTACAAACGTCGCGTGGTCACAGCTGTCGCGATAACCCAGTTCTTCAAACAGTACTTCTCTCAATGCGATTGCCCGGCCTGGCCCCGATCCCAGAGCGTGGAATTTCTCGTGTGACAAACTCCAGCCCGCATACTGGCTTGCAAGGCACGCGAGCACCGGGTTGGAAGTATGGACATGCAGGGACAGCGGCCAGTCACTTATCGCAGCTGCATGATAAAGTGTCACCCTGCCCAGGCCTCCCATGCAGATCTCGCCAATCAGCCGGCCGGCCTCCAGGCCGCCCCTGCAATCGATGCCGGCGTCGATGTATCTTGCGCCGTTGGTGAACTCACCCAGCCGTACCCTTAGTGCGGCATGCTTGTCGATGAGTTCCTGAACCAGTGGCTTTGCCAGTTGATTAACACTTACATTCTGCATCATTCATTCCCTTGTCCGAAAATTACACACTCGCTCTGTGAGCATCCTGCACAAGCTCATGCAATATCTTTTGCATGCGGGTCCTGATCATCGCATGGACCTGCCCCGTGTTCTTGCCACCTGCGAATACGCTGCATACGGGTTCGTGTTCCTGAATAACTTCACCAGGATGCGGCCGGTCCGCTGTCCACAAGGGCCAGTCAAAGCAGGCTGGCACCCGCACAGGTTCCGGGGCATAGACATGCGCATGCGCACGAAGCGGACGTTCACCGGACATCCGGGCGAGTTTAGCATGTATGCAGGCATCCATATGTGCCTGGATGAGGTGGCCTTGCCGGGTCTCGTACAGCTCGTAGGTAGCCGGGATCCGCGGGTTGATCTCAAGCACATACACGCACCCATCCGAGAGGATGAAATCAATGCTGTTCAGGCCAACCAGGCGGAATTCCCGGGTCAGTAGTAAAGCATAGTGAAGTGCCGTGCCATGCTGTTCTTGGGTGAGTTCAGCTCGATTGACAGCACCTTCGTACACATAAGGCCTGTCTGGACCGAACGCCCTGTGCCACAGGGTATTAAGCCCCAGCACCTCAATGTGCGCGCCATCGGCCAGAAATGTCAGGGAGAAATTCAGACCCTCAGTTTTTCTTTGCAGGTAAACCGAAGGATCATGGCCTGATTCCCCCGTGCAGGTCGCAATGCCCCTGCCTCCTGTGCTTTTTGAATTTTTTCGAAGCCACAAATGGCAATCCTTCCGAACCCGCGAGAAACACACTTCCGGGTAGCGAATCGAATTCTCGTCTAGTGCCGGGAAAAATATTTGCGGGTCCTTGCACCTGCGAAGCACTGCGCTGGTATTGCCGATGATCTCGCAGGTACCGAGGTCTTCCAGCAAACCGGGAGCAGACTCCAGAGCTGCATCATAGAGCAGGCCTTTCGGGGAATACTCCTCCTGCAACTGCCGTATGGCCCCAGCGGCTTCCTTTTCATTGAGCCCAGATGCAGTGCGTGAGACTTTCCGACTGACAACCGATGCCGCACAGGTGTCCATGTCTGCAAAGCCATCGATGACTGCGACCGGGTGTCCGTTCGCGTTCAGAGCCTCCGCGATTGCCCGACCCGATGTGGCTACCACCAGATAAATGCGTCTATCCCCGCTTGATCTCCCTGGCAATTTCGAACGCGTGCTCAAAGTGCAGGTATACCGGTTTATCTGTATCTCGCATTTCCTGCAGAAGCCTGTGCTGGGTCTGATATTTCACATTGCCTATCACCAGCGCTCCGATTCCAACCGCACCACTATCCGAGCCTTCAACGGCCTTGCAATCATCCATTACATCAAGCCCGGCTATGCCCGAAGGTGGCACCGCATTCACATCGGCAACAACCTTTAAAGCCGATGCACTTTTTATGTGCTCTTCAGAGATTACCTGCACTCCTGCAGCAACTGCCGCCAGTACCACATCGGCATTTTTCACAACCTCGCCAATCATGTTGTTGGCTTCCCCCCGGATATCTGTGGCGCCATCGCCATACTCACGGTTGCACAGTTCTGCCACCATCTCTGATTTTTCCTTTTGGCGCCCCATGATCAGCACACTGGCCCCCGCCTTGGCGGCCAGGAGAGCGGCCGCGGAGCCAACCGGCCCGGTGCCTCCCATGATCACAACATGCTTGCCTTCGAGATCGGTATCAAAGTTTGTTTTCAGCCCCTGTTCCACGCAGGCCATCATGCCCGCAGCAGTCGTGAATGCACCACTTGGGTCGGCAAAACAGGAGGTCTCGAAGGGAGGCACCATCGATACCTGGCAAGTTTTCAGCATGTCCATCACAAGATGCATATCGCGCCCACCCAAGAATACTCCCGTGCGCTTGGCACCTGCCGGGCCGCGAGAAAATATGGCGTCTTGGATCAGGGCCTGCACCTCCTCCGTCTCGACGTCGGTATAACCAACCGCGTGATCCCAGCCAGCATCCAGCGCCATATTGACATCAAACGGACTCAGATTCTTGGCCGGTGTAATCATATGTAAGATATAAGGTCTTTCCATTTTTCCCTCTTGAGATCGAGATGTTTAGACAATCGAATCAACGCCGGGCAGCCTGCCTCAACGCAATTCTGTGAATTGAACTTTAGGACTCAACCGCTTTGGACACGGGTATCCTGTCTTGCTGCAGGACTACCGCCCCAGTGTTTTTCCCCGACACAATCTTGAATTGCAGGCCTTCGTTTGCTGCAAATCTTGTTCGCAGGTCGCGTAACAGCGCGTGTCCCTGTATTTCACTGTCCACGAAGGCAAATCCCATCGGCCCCCACGAACTCTGGCCGACCCCTTCGATTCCTAAGGATTCTGTGTATTCAATTGCCTCGCCGACAGCCCGGCTAGTATAACGCCCTCCCTGGGCCGATGCGAAGTGATCGCCGATACAGCGCTGCAACCCGCTGATACCCTTACTGAAGGCCTCCAGGTCTCGTTCAAAAACCGCCGGCAGAATCTGCATCAACACCAAATGGCATAAATAGGCGGCAGTTTCCGGTGAAAAGCTTGGCAGCGAGGCAAACGACGTACTTTCATCGTTTCCATGCAACCCCCTCAACGTTGAGTCAATAAACAGTACTACGCGCCAGGCCGACGGGAACCTCAGACGTGAAACAATGGGAGGAACCGAATCCGGGACACCCTTGCCTGCATCCAGCAAAAACCCTCCCTGCTGAAATGCGCCGATTCCGACACCAGACCTTGCCCCGCGGTCCAGAGTTTCAGCAATGTCCTGCGGAGTACACTCGAGCGAGCAGAGTCTGGAAATTGCTGTACCTACAGCCAGTGACAGCTGGGTCCCCGAGCCCAATCCCGAATGCGCAGGAATCTGGTCAAGCACCTCGATCTGACAGCCTCCTGTCAGCCCCTTGGCAGCAAGAAATTTTTCTGCAATGCCTTGTACACGACCCGTGGGGTCTCCCAGTACCTCAACGCAATTGTTGCGCCGGGCGACGATCCGTGTGGTTATGCCATCCAGAGTCAGGCCAAGGCTTCCAAACTGCCTGCCCAGACTTCCTTCAAGGTCAAGAAATCCGAGGTGCAAGCGAGCCGGAGCTTCCACATAGACGGGCAAACTGTCCATACCCGGCATTTTAGTAGATTCCCTCAGCCTGAGTCTGGATTTTCTGCAAGAGGACATCTGCTGGCAGAATCACAGCCAATCAAGCAGATAGTAAATCAGCTGCCCTTCCGATGATTTTGAAGGTCCGACAACCTTTGCAGCAAATTTTTTGTTACCCGGGTCTGCTGCAGCCTGTGCCTGTTCAGCATCGTTTTTGATTTCCACGCAGTTCGCAGCAAATCTTTTGCGGCTACGCTTTGGCACATACACGACGGCGTACTGAATTTTGGACACGCCCCCTTCAGGGTCGGGTGGCACCAGACCTCTCAAGGTGTCACCTCAACAGGCCACTGGCCCAAGTCCGGCAAGGCTTGTACGCATCATGATATCTCTCGCTAGAATTAAACCTTCCTCCAGTTTGATGTCCCGTCGGGCCGATCCTGGATCTGCACACCCATTGTGGTGAGCTGTTCTCGAATCTCATCGGCACGCTTGAAATCCCTCTCCTTTTTCGCGCTAGCCCGGAGTTCCACCAGCCTGAGGATTTCCGCTTCGTCGATTTCCGATGTCCCTCGAAACCACTCTGCAGGGTCCTGTTGCAGGATCCCCAGCATTCTGCCCGCTGCCAATAACTGTCTTTTGAGCGTCTCCCTTGTATTCTGCCCCGAGGCTGTCTTCGCCTGCTTTGCCAATCTGTGCAATTCGGCAATTGCTGCCGGGGTATTCAGGTCATCCTTCAGGGCGCCCAAAAATTCATCCGGGACATCTGCGACAGACACGCTGACTTCAATATCGTGAAGATTTTGCAAAACCTCGTATAGCCGATCCAGATTCCTGCACGACTGCTTGAGGGCTTCGTCCGTCCAGTCCAGCGGACTCCGGTAGTGCGTGGCTAGGAGCGTAAGACGAATGGCCTCACCGGGTGCCTCTCCAAGCAGGTCTTGCACCAGCAGAACATTGCCCAGGGACTTGGACATTTTCTCATGATCGACATTGACAAAGCCATTATGCATCCAATATCGACTGAAAAGCTGTCCGTCATGCACGCAGGTACTCTGTGCCCTCTCGTTCTCATGGTGCGGAAAGACCAGGTCCTGTCCGCCTCCATGTATGTCAATGGTCTTGCCCAGATGCTGTTCGATCATCGTCGAACACTCGATGTGCCAGCCCGGCCGTCCTGCACCCCATGGGCTGTCCCATGCAGGCTGGCTTTCATCGGAAGGTTTCCACAGGACAAAGTCCGTGTCATCGCGCTTGTAGGGGGCCACATCCACGCGCGCACCGGCAATCAGTTCTCTGAGGTTGCGCCCGGACAGCTCTCCGTAACCCGAGTAGGAAGGCACATGAAAAAGAACGTGGCCTTCGGCTTCATAGGCATGACCGGCTGCAACCAGACGCCTGATCATGTCAATGATTGCCTCCATGTGATCGGTAACCTTGGGCTCAATGACGGGTGCAAGGACTCCGAGGTCTGCCATGTTCTGGTGGTAGGCCCTGGTATAGCGCGCGCTGATCTCCGCAATGGGCACCTTTTCCTTCAGGGCCGCTGCATTGATCTTGTCATCGACATCCGTGATGTTGCGCACATAGAGGACCTGTTCATACTCCTGCTTGAGCAGGCGGTAAAGGACATCGAATACCACGGCAGGACGCGCATTCCCGATGTGGGGGAAGCTGTACACGGTCGGGCCACAGACGTACAGGCTGATGCACTCAGGATCTGCCGGAACAAACTCCTCTTTTTTGCGCGTAGCCGTATTGTAGATATGCAGAGTCATAACGGTTTCGGGAAAGCCTGCTTCGCACCGGCAGCCAGTTGCGGAACCTCAGTCCGGTCCTCCCTGCCACATCATCTTGTAGCCAATTTCGTAGGTTTCTGTGGCAAATCCGCCCAGGGCCTCGAATTTCTCCCTGAAGACATCATCGGCATGCGATTCTTCATGCTGCTCGAAGGATTCCCAGTAGGTGACTATTGCGACATGTTCACTGGTCTGCTCCTTTGAGGCAATGGAGCCTTCATCCGATACGAATCCGGCAAACTTGAATACCTGCCCGCCAAGAAACCCACCTTCGTCATCACCATAGGTGTTCTTGACGGTATTGCACATCTCTCCCACTGCAAGCTCGATATCTTCCTCGGACACCCCTTTTTTCAACTTGACGACGTTGTACATCATCACGCAGCCGTACGGGACACTAAGTGCATCAAACATTGCAACTCCTCGGGCTCACACAAGCCCCTCTTTACACGTCGAATACATACTATTCGATTTCACAAACATACGGAAACGGGCGCAGCGACTCCCCGCTGACCCTGTATCAGCTCACGAACAGGCAAGTGAACGGGTGATCAGGCGCAGTCAGCTTTCAGCGACTGCCAGCATCTCGCTTTGCCGGGTGAACTTCTCGCGTGGCTTGCTCTTGGGCTCCCCTGCAGCCACTTCTGCGGCATCAATCTTTTCCCACTGGGCAAAATTGATGTGGCGCACGCCATTGTTGTCCAGGATTTTGTACAGGCCTTCACGACCAGGCCTGTCCGAGTTGAGTTGACCAATGTCCTCCAGAAGCGCCTCCACAGATTCGACTGCACAGGCACGGTTGGTACCAATGATCCCTGAAGGCCCGCGCTTGATCCATCCTGCCGTGTACAGGCCCGGAACAACGGGACCATCCTGTTCCGCGGTGATGCGGCCGGCTTCGTTGGGAATGGTACCCCAGCGCTCATAAAACGGAACACCCGGGACAGGCACTCCGTTGTATCCGATGCTGCGAAACAAAATCCCGCACCCGATCTCTATTGTCTGCCCGGTGCCCCGGGCGGATTGTCTGAAAGGCTCTCCTGTCAGCGCATTGGTCTCAAAGACGACCTTCTGCAGTCGCGCCTCACCCTCGAGCCGTTGCGGACTCTTCAAGAATGTCGCAATGCAGATTCGCTGTTTCCCGGTGTCCTCTGAGTCTGCAAACCGTTGAAATATCTCAACATTCTTTTTGTTCCCCCGGCCCTCCTTGGAATCGATTTCCTCCTGGCTTGCCGGGTTCAACTCGAGTTCCTCAGGCGCAATGTAGGGGCGGCAATTTTCAATCTCCAGGAATTCCTTGAGCTCCTTGGAAGCAAACTTTGCCTGTGCTGGCCCGCGCCGGCCCACCACATAAATCGTACGGACCCTGCTCTCTGCAAGTACATCCAGGGCATGCTGTGCAATATCCGTATGCTTCAGTTCATCTACCGATTTGGCCAGTATCCTGGCTACATCGGCTGCCACATTACCCTGTCCGATGACAACGGCTGTCTCATGGGACAAATCAAAGGTTCGGTCCCGGTAATCGGGGTGTCCGTTGTACCAGCCAACAAATTCCGTGGCGGTGTGGCTTCCTGGCAGATCCTCTCCGGGAATCCCCAGCCTGCGATCCGTTTCCGCACCACAGGTATACATCACCGCGTGATACGTTTGCTGCAGGTCCTCCGCCTTGATGTCAACCCCGACTGTGACATTGCCAACAAAGTTGAACTCGGGATTCTTGGCAACTTTTTTGTAAACCTCGATGGCTTGCTTGAGCTTGGGGTGATCCGGTGCGACGCCGTTGCGTACCAGACCGTATGGGGCAGGAAGTCTTTCGATCAGATCGATCTCTACATTCAGACCTGACTTGATCAGTGCTTCAGTTGCGTAAAATCCGCTGGGACCGCTTCCTACAATTGCCACACGAAGTGGACTTGATTCATCACCGAGACTGCTCATGGGATTTGCCCGAACTGGACATCAATGTGGTTACAACCTTGTATACCAGGAAAGTACAGATCAGGATTGCCAAAATCATGGTTGACCGCGTCAGACCCTAGAAACCTAAATCGGCCTTGCGTTCCTCGGCTTCGGGCAAGGGTTCCATCGGTTCTTCGATGAGTGGCAAATCCGGTGCTTTCTCGGCATTGATCTCGATCCATTGCTCCTGTCCTTCAGGCAGATCGTCTTCTTCAAAGATTGCCTCTACAGGGCATTCCGGGATGCAGGCACTGCAGTCGATGCAGACATCCGGATCGATATAAAGCATCTCATCATCATAATGAAAACAGGCTACCGGGCACACAGATACACAGTCCGTAAACCGGCATCCCTTACAATTTTCTGTGACAACTGTAGTCATGAAATTATCTCCTTCACTGCAAACTGTACCAGACTATACATACTGAAGGTGCAACGATTGTCCAAGGCCAGCCCTCACTGGCCTGAGAAAAGCAGGATTTCTCCCCGATTCAGCTCCACTGCGTCACCGCTGTACCGCTCATACTTTCCGTTTATATGCTTGTCATTGATTTTTTCTTCAAATCCATGTTCCTGCAACCGGATCAGATAGAGGCGCAGGAACAGGGGTTGATATCTACACGAATACTCGAAACTAGGCAATATCTTGGACTCTTCAAAGCAGACGACTGTCCCGCGCACCATGCCAGCACCCGTGCGCACACCCATTTTCCCCATCACAATAATCGTGCCTGCCCGCATGCTTACCGCAGTAAAATCTCCGGCATCCCCGCCGATCGCGATCAATCCGCGACGCATGGAGTTGCCAATTTCGTTCTTGGCACTGCCATGGATAAAAATTTCACCACCTGTAATGCCTGTCGACTGACCCCTGAAGGCGCTGCCGACCATGTGACCGGCATCGCCAAGGACCGTGATCCGCCCGCCTGACATCTCCGGCCCGACCCAGTCCGTTGCATCACCCTTGACCAGGATTTCACCACCGGACATTCCGATTCCTACATGCATGCCCACATTTCCCTCAATAATCACACGGCCTTCGGACATGCAGGCACCGATCATTTTCACCTTGGCGAGATCGCCTTCGATGTGAATGTCTGGAGTCCCCTTTCCAGTGACCTTGAAAAAATCGCCCACTTTGGCCTTTACATTCCCATGCATCACCTGCAGGTGCTCGATCCCCAACTCTGACAGCCCTGCGATCGAGGCAGGGCTCAGGGTCTCGGCTTCCAGGGGAACCTCTGGCTGCGTATGCAAATGTAATAACGTAGCACTCATGAATATTTGCTTTAATTTTTTATCATAAACATTTATTTTAATTCAGAATATCATGCAGATAGAACTTGTACTTCCCGAGCTCTCCTCCATAATTACCTGCAGTCACGATCAGGGTTCCCTTGTCCGCTGCTGCATGGATACCCCGGCGCATGGCCTCCTTGACCACATACTCGTTCAGCCCATCCACCACGATCTCGTAGCCTGCCGCCACGTTAGCCGGAAGTGTTTTTTGGTCTGCAATCGAGCGTAAGGTAGGACAGTATCTGTCATTGGTCGAGGCAATCATGGACTTGTAACGCGAGCCCACCTTGCTTCCGGACCCTACGACACCTTGGGGAAATGGCAGGAATACTCCGGCCACCTCACGCATTGCATTAGTGGCCGCAGTCGCTGCACGCAGTGCAATCCGCTGGCTCGTCCCCAGCAAAATGAGGTTTCCGCCACCCACAGCAGGCCGGATTCCAAAGGATTCCTCGACAAGAAACTCGCCTTCCATGATCGGAATCCGCCACATCCGGCGTCCGTCAATGAGTTTGCTGATCTGGTACCCGTCTCCGAAAAAACGCAGCTTTCCGCCCACAGAAACGGTCTTCTCGGATTCAAGACCATTATATGCGGCCGTTGTGGGACAGGTCATGACACATTGGCCGATCCGGTCAATCAACTGGCCTGCAATTGTCTTGCTGCTCATGGTAAACAGCAAGACGCTGACCCCAGGGCGCCGGTCCGGCGTAGCCTCCGGAGGAACTTCACACTCGACAGCTGCTTCAAGTTTGCAGCGAATTACCGATGTGGCAAACCCCGTCATGGATGCAGCCGCAGCACGTGCCCACTGCTTGGTATCTGCAGTGATCACAACACGGGCACCCCACATTCCGAAAGCCTCTGCAAAGGTATCCGTAATTTCTGTTTTCTTGATCCGCATGACTTTCATGACTTCGGATTGGTCGGGACCTCCTCGTGATCGTGAAGGTAGTCTTCACTGATTGCATAGTTACTGAACTTGACCGAGTAGTAATCTTCGAAGAAAGGCTCGATTTCAGTTGCAATATCCTCGTTGTATCCCGGCTTGGAGTGCAGAATTTTACCCTTATGATCCGTCGCAAATTCGTGGTCCTTGATCACGGTTGTGCCGTCCTTGATTACGTAGCGGGGGGCATTGAACATCTGCTCACGATCTTCTTCCTCCGTATAGATCGTGATATCCGCATCCGCGCCGACACCCAGATGCCCCTTGTTCTTCAGGCCCAGGGCTCTGGCCGGACCCGCCCTTGTAATGATCGCAATTTCATTCAGCGTGTATTCACGATCAAGTTCCGGGAGTACCGTCTTGGCCACTGCCTTCTGGTTTACATGCTGCAATGCCTCTTTCCGGTAGGCACTGTCCATGAGCAGCTTGATCAATTTCGGATAGTTCATGAAGGAGCCGCCATTAGGGTGATCCGTGGACAGCAGCACGCGCCACGGGTCTTTCGACATCAGGAACAGTTCCAGGCCCATTGCCCACTGCAGGGTATGGGTGTAAATGCTCTCCTGATAGCTGAACGGGATGATACCGCAACCACTTTCACACTCCGTGTCTGCGTTCACCCACTTGTCAAACTTGACGTTGCGCAGCATCCAGGCAAGTGGAGCATCGGCTGTCATGGCCGTAGCCTTGCCGAACATGACCTGCCCCACATCGGCAGTGATATTTTCATGATCATTGATGTAATCGATGATTTCTTGGGCGCCGGATACCGGATTCTTGTTTACCTCGCCACCGAAACTGTGAAACTGGATATGAGCCATATGGGCACGTCGGCCCTGCGCCGCTTTCATGGTATCCAGGGTCGTGCTGATGTTGCCGCTATGTCCCAGGTTGTTGCAGTGTATGTGGGGCGGATGAGGCAACCCCAGTTCATGGGCAGCTTCGATAAAGCTTTCCGTAACAAACGACGGCGTGATGTCATAGTGATCAATACGCTCGTTTACATCAGTGATGTTGGCGTTCTTCCGGCCTTTCCAGAGTTCATCGCTGCCCGTATTCACCAGCTTGACCGTGTATGCATGTACTGAATTCACCCACCATGCAATGGCTTCCTTGAATTCCTTTTTCCGCCCTTCCTTCAGCAGTTTGTACAAAAATGCATTATTGCCAAGCAGTACATAAAAGCCCTTGTCAACTACTGGGGTGTCATCAAGCTCTTCGAGTACATGCCTTGCGGTAATTGGCGGAACCGCCGCTTCCATTGCAGTGGTATAACCCATGGTGGCATAGCGGTAGCCTGTGGCGAAGGTCGAGGGTACGATGCCGCCAGTCCCAGAACGGGTCACGGCAGTTTTGGGATGAACATCCAGGCGATGATCTTCCGGCATCAGCTTGCGCGCAAGGTTGACCTTAGGTCCTGCAATATGGCAGTGAATATCGATTGCACCGGGCATCACCACCATGCCACGTGCATCGATCCTGGAAGCAGACCTAGAAACGGAATCTACGATCTTCCCATCTCGTATGCACAGGTCCTGAACATTTCCGTCAACATTGTTGGCCGGATCGTACACACGTCCATTTGCGATTTTTAATTCAGATGGCATGTCCTGACTATCCCCTGAACACAACTATTGCTGTCCGGCAAGATGGCTGCTGGCAGAAATTTTGTTAAGCCGCGACTCTGGCCTTGCTTCCTGATAGCATTTTTTTCACGCGCTGGCATATCCCCTCCAAGACTTCCTGGTCTGTAGGGAAAGGCGAATCAAATGCAGGGCGCAGGGAAATCGGGACATCGTCCATTCTGTACACCGTTCCGCCGGTGTTGATCCCGTAGGTCGCTACTGCAAAACGCACCCTGGAAAGCCGGGTGGTATGGGTTTCTTTTACGTCCATGGAAATAACCGGTATTTTTTCCAGATGCTCGATGGCTTTCTTCGAAAAGTTGGATGCCGGATCAGAGGCAACAATCATCGCAGCATCAGCTTCCCCTCTGGCAAGCACATCACTGGTCGTAAACTCACCTGGATTGAACCTCGGGTATCCCCGGTTAAAATTGACGCCGAATGGGTAGCCTGTCTGCCATGAAACAACATTGTCTGCACCGGTCACATTGCCATGTCCTCGAACGGGTTTGGCAACAAAGTGTGTGAACTCATTGAGATCAGAAGCCAGGGAGTAGATGGCACCCGAATTGAAATGTCGTCCACGGGTCATGGTCAGACCCATACCCATGAACAGCACTCCGAACTGGCAGTTCTTCATACGTTCCACAAGGTCATCCAGCACTTCCCGTGACACTCCAGTCTGCTCTTCAATGTCCTCACTGATTTTCTTTCCCTTGACCAGGGCACGTAATGCCCACAGCAGTTCAAAATCCTTGCCGGGCTTAACCTGTATAAAGATATCCGCCACAGGAGTGCTGGGAGTTTTGCGTACATCAACCAGAACCACGGTGCGGTCCTTTTTGCCGTTCGGGATGAACATGCCTTTCGGAGTCACAGCATAACGTGTGAAGTGGCGGGGATGGGATTCAGCCGGGTTACCGCCCCAATAAATGACTAGGTCAGCACGGTTTTTGATTTCACCCAAGGTAGCCGTGCTTTCACCCACGCCCTGAAACGCCATTCCTGACGGGCCGTGGCATACCGAGGTCGTAGTATCGATATTGCCATTGATGGTGTCCATGATGTCGACCGCTACACGCTGAGCTTCACACGGGCAATCGCTGAGTCCATAGGTAATGGGAAACTTCGCATCTACCAGAATTCGGGCAGCCTCATCCAGGCCCTCATCCAAAGTAGCCTCCTTGCCATCGATCAACACCACCGGTCGGTCTTCGAGCGTGTGCTCATAGAACCAGGCCCGCCCAAGCACACATGCCTTCTTGGCCTTGGTGATACGGTGCGCATCAAGGTCGACAGTTAGTTCCATGTCGTCGCAGACGCAACCGCAGAACGTGCAGGTCGCATCCTTTACAATCCTGATATTCTTACTTTCTTTGGGCTTGGACTTGGCTGCTTCTGGCATAAGATATCCTCAACAAATGTAAACCGGTAGCCTTGAATCAGCTTTTTACTTTGGTCACTTCAACTTGCATATGCTTTGACATCGGCATTCCAGACGCTGCCGTATCAGACCCCATCAACTGGCTCGAAGATGGTCCATAGGGAATAAAAATCATTCCCGAGGGCAGGTCTTCTTCTTTTTTGCTTATACACGTGACAACTGTCTGACCTATGTCTGATTTTAGCCGAATCTTGTCACCGTTACTAAGCTTCAGCCGCCGCATATCCTGCTCGTTCAACTCCGCCGTGGTCGTCACTTCCAGATATTCATCCTTGAGCTTGCCCTTGTTCAGGGATGTCCCCTGTTTTTGTGAGCGTCCGGGTACAAGTATCATCGTTTCCACTGTGCATGTATCCTCGAAAACCTGGCGAAAACTGATTTCAGGTGAAGAGAGAATAGAGAAGCAGGTCGGTGCGTCAAGCCCGAATCTGCCGGTTGCCCGCCGGAGAATTGACCCAGCGGTTGTGTGCTAACTCTGCAACTGTCGACTATTCCCATATTCTACTGCATTTTCCATGAAGATACTTTCTTAAAGTCGATGCCTGTACCCTTGGCAACCTCCCTGGAGAACAGGATTGGCCGGGTCGATGGCTTTGCTCTGACTATCTAAAATCGATGCCTAATGAAATCGTACTGAAATAGCCAAAAGCATCCGAATACACGATGCGTGCCGCAGAGTGAGGTTGCCCGCTGGCCAGACTTTCACCGTGCCTTGCATAGCGCATTTCCGGGACCCGGGACAGGTACTCGCCGCCTGCACCCCACCGCAAGACCAAATTCTCAAACAAGTCTACGCTCAGGGATACTTCCACTCCCAGTGTTGCAGCTACTTCTGAATCACTATCATCCCAGTCGGTCAGCTCATCCAGTGCAGGCTCTGCCGAAGACAGCCGTGTCCTCTGTGAGCCCTCATACTCGGAGTCGAGGTAAAAAAGCCCCAGCTTGCCGTCGAGCACCAGCTGCCAGCGCTGCTTGAACGGAATCTCAATGCGCCCACCCAGGTCAGCGCCATAATACAAAGCTTCCAGATCTTCTTCCAAGGTCAGGTTGTTGACCTCCGGGTCCCGGTTGGATTCATAGGCGAAGGTTTCAGATTCCTGATCCAGCCTCCTGAAGCTGGGTCCGAAATAAAGCATCGACCTAGCCTGCCCTATCTGTGAAAACAAAGCCCCGGTCACAAGGCCCAGACCATAGTAGTCAACCTCCCGCCGGGTTCTGATCCGGATCGGATCACCCCATGCAAAATTCGGAGCTCCAAAGGGTATTTCACCACCGTCTATCCTGCCGATCCAGCCGACAGAACGAACATGCGGATCATTTTTGATAAGCGATACAAGATGCGGCTCGGTCTCGGCTGTAATGCAAGCCCCAAGTTCGGTTCCCTGCGGGCAATACTGACTTTCAAACTGGGTCCGGACTTCGGTCCAGGCGGCGGTATCCTCCCTGTATTCGTTGACATGTGTCGAACTGTACGAGGCGAGAAAGCCACTTAACTCGGTGAACAGGTCCCGTCCGAAAGCGTGATACTTTCGCCCGGCCGTCAATTGGACCCGTGAGCCGGACCTGAATTCAGCATCATAGTGCTCAAGGAAGCCGACCACCTCTTCGCGTCCGTTTGTCCTGACAAACGGGCTGAACTCGGGCAAATCAAGGAAATGCACACCTGCATCTGCACGGAGATAGAAGTTATCCTCGGTCGTGTCATCTGGTGGAGCAGCATTGACCTGCAGACAAAACAGGGTAAGCAACATAACCGGGACACATTGGAGAACAGACAACGAAACTGTCTTTTTCCGATGCAGTACCATCATGGCAGCCTTCTATAATCCTTTTGGGTTGGCAGGTTTTACACAAATTTGCAGCAAGACGGTACTGGGTACATGGCAATGTCTTCCACAGGCTTGTTCATGCACGTATGAATAACCGTTGAATATGCCACACAACGTCTGCAGATACACTATTCCACCGATAAGCTGATATAATCCTTACGTAAAAATTACAGGCTTGTGTTACAGGCAAGCCACTGCTGAAAAATAACATCCATCAGGAGAAGCTAACCATGCCAAGATATTTGATCGAACGTGAAATTCCAGGTGCTGGCGATCTGAACGGTGATGACCTCAAAGGTATTTCTCAAAAATCGTGCAGCATTTTAAAGGAAATGGGTCCGCAGATTCAGTGGGTTGAAAGCTATGTGACCGATGATAAGGTCTACTGCACCTATATCGCACCGAATGAAGATGAAATTCGTAAGCACGCCGAAGAAGGTGGGTTCCCGGCGAATAAAATTTCTGAAATCAAGAATGTGATCAGCCCAACGACCGCAGAATAGCGCACCTCCAAAATCTATCTACAAGCAGCTGCTCTGTCCACAGCGTGGGCAGAGTCGTCTGTGTCAACTGTCAGTTTGAAAGGAGTTCACCTTCCTCGTCCTTGCTGGAATTCATGCCCAAGAATTCTTTCAGATTGGCCAGGAAAGACAGAGTCCCGGAATGTGACGCATCGTCGCCCGCCAGGCGTTGCTGACCGGACATCGCCTTGGTGATGAATCTGATCATCCTGGCTGAATCCCACTCACGCTCGCCCACGGCCCTGTAGACAATTTTACCTTCCGGGCTGACAAGAAATGTCGTAGGCAGGCCCATAACGCCCCAGTTCGCGAGCCTCATATCCTGATCGACAAGGATGGTGAATTCCACTGGTACCTGGTCTAGGAATTTTTTTATCCCGTCGAGACTTGGACCGACATGTATGCCAATGACCTCGAGACCATCGCCGTTCAGCTTCTTGTGCAAATTATCCAAGGCTGGCATCTCCTTGCGGCAAGGCGCGCACCAGGTAGCCCAGAAGTTCAGCAATACGAACTTGCCCTGATAATCGTCCAAACGGACACTCGTTCCATCGATAGCCTGCAGCGTGAAATTCTCCGCTGCAGGTTCACCCGAGACAGGGTCCATAAGTGTCCTGGCATGTGCTGCGCACAAAAATAAATACAGTGCGACACACAGACACCATCCGATTGTTCTCATCATTGTGGCAAGGGCCTTTTATATGGTTTTGAAATACGGGATATACCATCCCATTGGATGAATCAGTATTTCAATTTGTTCTTATGCGTCCAGTCCGGATCATCCTTGCTGACGTCACCGATCGGCGCTGCAAATGCATCGGCCACCAGTGCAGGTACGTTGCTGCCTATCAGCGACTGCAGAAAAGCAAGCAAGTCCTCGATCTCTGATTCCGTCAGGTCCAGCGGTCGAATCAGGGGGCTGAGCAATTCATTGGGGATTCCGCCCTGGTTGTAAAAGTCCACGACTTCACGCAGCGTATGAAATGAGCCATTGTGCATGTAGGGTGCGGTCAGAGCCACATTTCTCAGGGATGGAGTGCGAAACTTCCAGCGATCATTCGGATCCTCAGTCACCTCGTACAGGCCCAGATCATTCTCCTTGGCCCTGGAAACCGATTCGATGACGCTGTTATCAAGCTCAGTGAAGATCCCTGGAGCCAGTTGTACCCGTGTAGTTCCAGAATCGCGACTCATGGACGCCTCGTACCCCAAACCGGTATTGTGCAACCGGTCGTCTGTGAACAGGGCATGCTCACTCTGGACCAGATGGCAGGCACTGCATGTCCCCTTGCCGGTAAAAAGCTCGAAACCACGTTTGGCCTGCTCACTGATGACATCCTTTTCCTTGCCGTAGTACCAGCGGTCGAAAGGAGAATTCGCTGCATTCAGTGTCCGCTGATAGCTGGCCAGAGCCATACCTATCGTTTCCATAGTCGGCCCACGGCCATTAAACGCCTCTTCGAACAAACCGTCATATTCATCAATGGCCCTGATTTTGTTGATCACATAGCCGATCGACGGGTTGGCCATTTCGTTGCGTGCCAGAAAAGGAGACCAGACCTGCTGCTCCAGGGTGGATTCGCGCCCGTCATGAAAGATCCTGTCGAGGTAAGCTACATTGTAAACCGTCGGTGTGTTTCGCTTTCCGGAACGGCCCTCGACGCCAACGGCTGTCTCCATCTCATTATTGGTGAAACCCTGCTCGGGGATATGACACATTGCACAGGAAAACGTGTTGTTGATCGACAAGCGCCGATCAAAAAATAACTTTCTCCCCAGCAGGATTTTTTTTGTGGTAAGCGGATTGTCTGCAGGTACCGGCACCGGCGGGAGCCCTAATGGCGGCTGCCTGGCGAACTCGATCAGTTCGGCTTCCTTGCCAATGCGGTTTAGCAAATCCAGAGTATCAGTTGTGTAATCGGCTGACTCATAGCCGTGCTTGATATCTCCAGGCCCGAATATCGCCCGGTTCTGCAACTCGGATGCATCCTCAGAACCCCGTGATGCAGTAACCGAAATAAGCGAAAGTGCAATACTGAAAACGACCAGGATGTTGATGACCAGCACGGTCTTGTTCATGCGATTCATCACGAACCTGCTTGTGCAGTCAACACCCCGTCTTCAATGAGAAGCGTTTTTATATCAATTGCAATCAATTGATCATGTAAAAATGAAACGCTGTATTCCTGTCGAATGTTGCGGGATCTGTCGATCAGAAAAGCGCGCAGGATATGCGCCATGGTCCCGGTAAAATTCCCGTCCTCATCGAATTCCTGAATGACCATCTGACCATATTGCCGGAGAATGGGTGCCAGCACCTCT
This sequence comes from Gammaproteobacteria bacterium, assembly GCA_026706595.1. Lineage (GTDB taxonomy): Bacteria > Pseudomonadota > Gammaproteobacteria > UBA4575 > UBA4575 > WTFY01. The sequence goes on from JAPOYL010000013.1 coordinate 42,760, forward strand.
TCGGAGGAGGTAGTCAGAAACAGCCACTCCGGGTCCCCCTCACTAAAACTTCCCCCATACAGTTTCATCGCCCCGGGTGTGTCATGACTGGGGTCAAAGCTGACACTGATCAGGCGAATTTTATCGGCCAGTTCGGGCTGACCCTTGAACCGCTCCTTGAGTTTGTAGAATACAGCCGTTGCCAAAGGGCACCCGTTGATTTCCGAGCAACTAGTATAGATGAAGGTAAGAAGAACGATCTTATCACCCATCAGGTCTCTCAACTCCCTCTGTTTTCCGTCCGTACCCAATACGGCACCGCCGCCAGCAGCACTGACTACCGGCAAGCTATAGGTACCCGGTTCAGGGGGATCGTAAGGGAGTTCCGGTCTCCATCCATCGGCAATAACCTGCACATCTGCCATGGCCGCATGCGATCCGGGAAGGGGCGCATCCTCATCAGACGAACGGTCACAACCGGACAATACCAACAGCAGTGACAGGCAGAGTGTTAGATATACAGAACCTTTTTCCATCTGAAAATTGTAGTCCAAAAACAGCAAGGCCGCCTTATAGGCGGCCTTGCTCCAGATAAAATCTGGCTATTAGTACAGCATTGTAGCTAAGCCGCGTTTTACTCCATCAATTGAGACAACAGTGTGTCTTTTGAGTTCGGCTTTTGCCCATACAGTGAATAGGCACCGAATCGCATTTGATGCGGTCGGCCCAGGTTCTCTGCATAGAAGTCAATCGCAAACTTTTCTACAAGCTTTTCACCATCCCACTCGAACAGCTTAAAAAACTGCTCGTCCTGGTCACCGGTCTTGTCCCAGTTGCCCAGCAGGGATGAAGTGAAGTACATACGCTTTCCATCCCAGCTCTGTGAAGTCATGTTCACTTGAGAACCAACGACATGTTCGTAGGTCTGCTTGGGATTGTGCGGATCAGAAACATCGAAGTATCTGGTTTTGCCATCCATGAAGGTTTGCACCCAGAGGCCCTTGTCGTCAGCTGTGATGGAAATGTCTACAGGCAACGGAACCTGGGAGGGATCGCCGATATCACCGACTGCCGCAGCATGCCACTCACCTGCACCATCTTCATAAATCAGCCAGATCTTCGAAGTCAGTGCGGTTGTGGTGAAGCAGTAGTTGTTTTGAGAACCCCATGCGCAACGGATTTCCAAAGGTGAACCCGGTACTTCAAACACTTTCTTGGGTTGGCGGGTGTGCAGGTCCCAGACAACCACAGTGTTGCCAAATCGCTTCATGGCCTCAGGATCCGCAAGCATCTTGCCGAAGTCCATCATGTAGTTGGACCAGCCCGTGAACGAGGAGGTAACCATGACGTTGCGGCGTGGCAATACACGGACGTCATAACCATATCCGTCTGCAATATTCCCAACTTTTACGGCACCACGCATGTCTTCATCCGTCGGCATCCAGTGCGCCGCAACAAACTCACCCTCATTGGTGAACTCTGCGAGGCCGGTTCGGCCACCATGATCCTTGTTGTTGGACAGTGCGCTAACCATGATTCTGCCGGGAAGCGCATACATGGTGTGCGGGCCAACCATACCACCGGTTTTCTCTACAAAATCGGTGATCACCTTGTGCAGGGAAGGCTTGCTGGGATTAGAATGGACATCAAAAATAAAGATCTTGTTGGTGTCCAGGCCACCCGCAAACAGATACCTGCGGTCATCCGTCAAGCCGGAATGATGTGCCTCATTTCGACCACCAACTGAAAGTGAGTTGACGACTTTTCCATAGTATTTAGACTCTGGGTTCACCGAGACGGTTACCAGCTTGTCTTGCCCATCACCAACGCCTTCCTTACCTAGCGTCCAGATATACACATAATCTTCCTGGCCAACAATCTTAGCCATATAGGGAGACATACAAGTCTCATCCGCGATGGCAGCAGACTGAAAACCAACTACAGATGCCAGCAGGACACACAGGGAAGCAATGCTGCCTTGTATCCACCTAGCGTGTAATTTTGACATTTTTTTCATATCTACAGGACTCCGTATCGTTTTTATTGATTGGAACTAGAACCTATTACATTCTTCTTTGAAGTGTTCAATTTAAAATTATGCCACATCTGATAGGCTATTCAAAGCTGTATCAACCGAGGTGCTTTGGCCCTCCGGCCCGCAAATCACCGGGGCCGAATGGCGGTATCAGGTGGAAATCAATCCTCCAGAAAACTCTTGCCCACCCGTCGCAGGTGACTGTATTGGCATGATATTTCCTTAAAATTATTGAACTTGGCCCCAAAGCCACGCGCTTGGTGCAGCACTGGCTTACGCCACCTTCCGCCAAGTCAGCCACGGCATCAGGAACCCGCTCCGGCCGGCTCCAAGCCTCATACACTTTTTACACCGATATCTCAGCAGGCGAGCAGGCAATTGCAGGACATATGATCAACTGGCGTGCACGCACAGTTCCTTGGGCTGCCTTAAAGTCCTTAAGTTCTTACTTGTATTGGATATAGGCAAAGCGCGGGTCGCTTGGCGTGCCCTCGAGATCGCCGTCCTCTTGGCCAGGTTGCCACATCAGCACATTTTCAATTTTTGCAGCCAACTCGAAGTCCTTGTTGGTGACCCCTTTGGCTGCGTGATTCATCAGCTTGCAGACGACGAAGGCATACGACACGGTGAGGTCCGGGTGATGGAACGCGGCTTCGGCCAGATGGCCGATGGTGTTAACAACCATGAGCGTGGCTTTCCAGCTGTGTGTTCTGTACTTCCTGCGGATCCAGCCGTTTTCATAATACCAGGTGGGCAGTTCTTCAGAGAGCCGCTCCTTTATTTGTTCCTCTGTGTAGGTTTGTTCAGATTTGATATCGCGCCACTTGGACATAAGATTCCTACCCCGCAAAAACTTTCCTGCAACTCAGCACGATTCTACCAAGCCCCTCTTGTCCATCACAACACGGTTTTCAGGAGCCTGACATCCCGGCAGCCTTGGCCACATTCTGCATCAGCATAGCTACTGTCATCGGGCCGACCCCACCCGGGACCGGAGTAATTCTCGAGGCAACTTTTCTGACCTCTTCAAAGTCTACATCACCTACCAGACAGGCCTTCCCCTGCTCTTCAACACGGTTGATTCCCACATCAATGACGACGGCCCCGGGCTTGACCATGTCAGCTGTGATAAAGCGGGCTTGCCCGATAGCCGCGATCAGGATATCCCCCTGCTGGGTATGGGCCTTGATATCACTTGTCCTTGAGTGGCAAAGCGTCACGGTCGCATTGGCTGCATCGGATTTTTGAACCAGCAAGTTCATCAGCGGTTTGCCGACAATGTTGCTGCGCCCGACAATAACCACATGCTTCCCGGTTGTCTCGATACCGCCTTTTGAGATCATCTGTGAGACTCCGAAAGGGGTGCAAGGTATGAACGTGTCAAGTCCTGCGATCAGTCTGCCGGCGTTGTATGGATGGAAGCCATCTACATCCTTTGGTGGCGAGATGGCTGCGATAATATTGTATTCATTGACATGGTGAGGAAGCGGTAACTGCACCAGGATGCCATGTACATTGGGGTTTTGGTTCAGCTGTTCGATCAAATTCATCAGCTCGGCCTCAGCCACATCCTTGGCAAGAAGGTGCTGAATTGAACGTATGCCGACTTCCTGGCTTGCTTTTCGCTTCGCAGCGACGTAGGTACGGGAGGCTGGGTCATCCCCAACCAAAATAACGGCCAGACAGGGGTGTATGCCTTCTTTTTTAAGTGCACTGACCTGTGCAGCAATTTCTTCCCTGATTTGCGCAGCTATCAGTTTGCCGTCAATCAATGATGCAGCCATATGAATTCACCCAAATCATACTGTGACAAATAACGTGCAGTGGGCCCGCAGGCATTTTATCAGCAAAATTCTTGTCGGGTCCCTGATGCCAGGCAAACTGCCGACTTGTCCCGGCCCAGGACAAGCTTTATGTCCGTAGTTCTGGTTCTCAGAAAATCGGGATCAATCCTGCGGGCACTCCGGTCCACGCCTGAAATCCTCAGCACCGACGGCTGCTGCATGGGACGGGGAGTGCGATATTGTCCGCCGTGATGCAATCATCAGTGAGCACAAGATGGGCCATGGTGATGGATTCCGGCGAACCGATGTCGCCGGAATCCACATGATTAAATGTTGGTGATCAGCCCGATGGCCTAGCCACCACCACACTTGCCTTCGCCGCACTTCCCTTCTTCAGTCTTGTCGTCTTCCGAGGCATCTTCACCAGTTTCTTCACCCCCGCACTTTCCTTCACCACACTTGCCTTCGCCGCACTTCCCTTCTTCAGTTTTTTCTTCCTCTGCCGCCCCTTCCTGCGCTGCACCATGGGCATCAGCCACCATGTACCCGGAAGAAAGCTCCGTCATTTGGAACGGGTTTTCATCAGCATTCGCTGTGGAAATCACGAACGTGCCTGTGGCCAGGGCTGCACTCACGGCCACGACCAGTGGTTTTAATTCGGATCTGGTTTTCATAGGACTCTCCTGTGATTATGTTTCTGACTATTCTTCAAGGTGCCGTGTCTAAAGGAGACACTCTGTGCGCCCTGCTGTCCTTGCCCAAAAAGCTAGCATATTGAATCCGGCTGGACCAACCGTGATACTATTTGAACGATTGCAGCGCAGACAAACTATCCGGGCAGCGCAGGAATCTAGACCTGTTGTCGATATATCCAGTTGCTGGCCGTTTCAGATTGCTACACCTGCAACGTCTTGCTTGTTGGACTGCCTCAACACCGGAAAAGTTCTTCAGGGGCAACTGCGTGTGTTGCGGGATATGACCGCCTAGTTCTCAGATAAAATGAATGAACGTCTTATGACCGTCAAAGGCATCATCGCGGCAGCATGGAGTGTACTTGGGCTGCTTTTGCTGCTGGGATATGCCATCTGGAGACTATCCCTGTACACCTACGAATCCCTGCAGATGCCATTGAACTGGATACACTGGATGGTACTCATCAGTTTCATGCTGTTTATGGCACACAGTGAAGGCTACAAGGGGTTCCAGAAAAGCTTTTCTCCACGTTATGCGGCCCGTACGAAATACCTGTCAACCCACAGCACTTGGACCCAGTGCATCCTGGCTCCCTTTTTCAGCATGGGTTTTTTCCACGCCCCGCAAAGGCGGGTGATGGGCACCCTCGCCCTGACGGTCATGATTGTTCTCTTTATCCTGGTGTTCCGCTATATCCCCCAGCCGTGGAAAGGCCTGCTGGATGCCGGGGTCGTCATCGGGCTGGTGTGGGGGGCCGTATCCACCATCCTGTTCTGCATCAAGGCGTTCTCGGATGCCCACTACCACTGGGATGCCGAGATTGAATACCCTCTTTAGCCTTACAAACTGCTTCGCAAACGAGGACTGCCCCGTGCCGCGGTGGAATCCTCAGCCAGCGCGAATGGCCCAGGCGACATCTATGGCCTGCCGGTTTTGCCAGACATCATGAACCCGGAAAATCTTGACTCCTGCCAATACACCCAGTGCTGACGTTGCACAGGTCGCAGGCATCCTTGCCTGCGGGTCTTCCTGGTTCGAGATCTCGCCGATGAAGCGTTTGCGGCTTGCGCCAAGCAAGATCGGGTAACCCAGTCCTGTCAGTTCTCCCAGGTTTTTCAGCAACTCCAGGTTATGCCGGGTTCTTTTGCCAAACCCGATACCCGGGTCGAGGATGATGTTCTCCTGCCTGACCCCCACGGTCTTTGCCTGCTCAGCGCGCTCCAGCAGGAATTCAGAAACTTCCCGGGTGGCATTCCGATACTCGGGATCCTCCTGCATGGTCGCAGGTTCTCCCAGCATGTGCATCAGGCAAATCGGCACGTCTGCATCGGCCGCAAGTCCCAGCAAGTCCGGATCATCCCGGCCCGCGCTGACATCGTTCAGCATGGTGGCCCCGCAGTCCAGGGCCGCACTGGCAACTTCGGACAGGGTCGTGTCGATACTGATATGAACGGCTTCTGGCAGCTCAGCACGAAGCCCGGCGATGACATCGATAACCCGGCGTTTCTGTTCGGATGCGTCTACACGCTGTGAGCCTGGCCGCGTTGACTCGCCGCCTACATCGATGATATCGGCACCCTGTGCAACCATTTCGATTCCACATGCAATGGCTTCCCGGGAAGACGGGTATGCCCCGCCATCGGAAAAACTGTCCGGTGTGACATTGAGTATGCCCATCAGAAGCGGTTTGGAATAATCAAGCGGCACGGTGGTTTCCCTTGCGTATCAACTACTGCCGAATGTCTTCAAATCTCAGCATCCTGACCTGTCCTCCGATTTCAAACTGCATCAGGTCTTCTCCCATGTGTATCTCCCCCGCATAGCCCTCGCGCAGGCTGCGTATCACCGCATCGGGGCGCACGCCCGCCAGGATCACATGAGTCGTCACCGCAAACCTCGGGCGCGTTTCGTTAAGGATGCGCACCATCTGCTCCGGGTTGGTGTGGTAATGCCCGATTCTGCGAAGGCGCGGGTTCTTTTCCAGCAGGTCCGCACGGGCTGCAAAAAGCTCGTGGATCAGCAGGTCTGTTCCCCGTGCATGCTCCACCAGGGTTTCAGAGTATGAAGTATCCCCGGAGATCACCACTGAGCGGTCTCCAAAGTCGATCCTGTAGCCGTAGGCCGGTGTTACCACTCCGTGGTCCACCAGGAATGCCGTGACCCTGACCCGGTCTTTCGAGTACACAACGCCCGGCTCAATTTCATGAGTCACCAGGCGAACGGCATTCTTGTCCATGCCGGCATACTGGTTGCGCACGGAGATGTCATAGGCATAGGCCTGCTCCAACCCCCTGGCAAAGCTGGAGGTGCCGGCCGGACCATACACGGTTAGCGGCTGTGGGCGCTGGTATACCCAGCCCGTGATCCACAGGTCATCCAGGCCAAAGATATGGTCCGAATGCAGGTGTGTCAGGAACACCGTATCGATTTTGGCAATGTGCATTCCGAGCTGGCCGAGCCTCGGCACGACACTTCGCCCGGCATCAAACAGCAAGACCTTGCCACCTGCTTCGACCAGAACCGCCGAGCCCGCTCGGTCAGGGTCGACACGCGGGCTGCCGGTACCTAGCAACGTCACCCTCATGAAGTCTGCCTGGACCGTGAGCGGAACCGCCAGCAGCACACAACAGAAAAGCAGGCAGGCAAAAACTCTCAACATGGATATTCTCTAGCTATTTTTCCAGATGCAGTGCGGCCAGAAAGGCTTCTTGCGGAATTTCAACCTTGCCGATCTGTTTCATGCGTTTCTTGCCCGCCTTTTGTTTTTCCAGCAGCTTCTTCTTGCGGGTAACGTCGCCACCATAACACTTTGCAGTGACATTTTTCCTCAGCGCCTTGGCCGTCGTCCTGGCAATGATTTTCGAACCGATCGCCGCCTGTATCGCAACATCGTACATCTGTCTCGGGATGATCTCCCTCATCTTTTCAGCAAGCTCCCTGCCATAGGCTTCGGCCTGGCTTCTGTGCACCACGGTGGACAAGGCATCCACCCGCTCGCCGTTGATCAGGATGTCAAGCTTGACCAGGGGCGCCGCTGCAAAATGAGACTGCTCATAGTCAAACGAGGCATAACCGCGGCTGACCGACTTCAGCTTGTCGAAAAAATCCAGGGCTACTTCACTCAGCGGCAATTCGAACACCAGGGACACCTGGCTGCCGTGGTAGTGCAGGCTTTTTTGCGTACCCCGTCGCTCCATGCACAGGGTGATTACATTGCCGACAAACTTGTGCGGCACCAGAATGGATGCCTGGATCACCGGTTCTCTGACTTCCCGAATCCTGTTGGCCGGCGGCAGTGCCGAGGGATTGTGAACATAGCTGGTTTCACCATCCGTGGTATGCACTTCATGCACTACCGTGGGGGCGGTGGTGATCAAGTCCAGTGCGTATTCGCGCTCCAGGCGCTCCTGGACGATCTCCATATGCAGCATGCCAAGAAAGCCGCACCGAAAGCCAAACCCCAGGGCATCCGAGGTTTCTGGTTCATACGTAAAGGCTGAGTCGTTGAGGCGTAGTTTTTCAAGGGCAGTGCGAAACGGCTCGTAGTCGTTGGAGTTGATTGGAAAGACGCCCGCAAAAACATTGGGCTGGACTTCCTTGAATCCTTCCAGCGGGCTGTCCGCAGGATTTGAGGCCGATGTGAAGGTGTCGCCTATCTTCGCTGCAGAGACATCCTTGATGCCGCAGACCACGAACCCCACCTGTCCAGACTCCAGGCTCTGCGTGTTTGTACGCTTGGGAGTGAATATTCCCAGTTTCTCGACCTGGTAGCGCTGACCCGATGACATGGCCGTGATTTTCTGTTTTGGCCTGATGGCGCCCTGCACCACGCGTACGAGCGAGATTACACCCACGTAACTGTCAAACCACGAATCGATGACCAGTGCTTTCAGCGGTGCAGATTCCATCCCCGCGGGTGCAGGGAACCGGTGCACGATCGCTTCCAGCACTTCTTCCACTCCCTGTCCGGTCTTGGCACTCACCAGCAACGGCTCCGATGCATCAATGCCGATTACTTCCTCGATCTCGGATGCCACGCGTTCGGGGTCCGCAGACGGCAGGTCAATCTTGTTGAGCACAGGGATGATCTCCAGGCCGAGGGCAACCGCGGTGTGACAATTGGCAACGCTCTGGGCCTCCACACCCTGACAGGCATCAACGATCAGCAGCGCGCCTTCGCAGGCAGCTAGGGAGCGCGACACCTCATAGGAAAAGTCAACGTGCCCGGGGGTGTCGATGAAATTCAGCCCGTATTCCTGGCCATCCCTGGCCCGGTATTGCAGGGATACGCTCTGCGCCTTGATCGTGATTCCACGCTCGCGCTCGAGATCCATGGAGTCCAGCACCTGTTCGCTCATCTCGCGTTCGGACAGGCCACCACAGTGCTGGATGAAGCGGTCCGCTAACGTGGATTTCCCATGGTCGATATGTGCGATGATGGAAAAGTTGCGGATACGCTCCATGTCATTAACAACCTGGACCAGCAGGCCCCCTCTTGTACCTGTACCCGTGGATCACCGGGCCCGTGCATGATACCTCATCAGCATCCTGTCACGGTTTTTCAGGGATCCGCATGGCCAGAAATTCCGGGCCTTGCGGGCGTTGCACGAGCAAAGAGACATACTTGCCGGCCGGCAAATTTTCAACGAGGGCCTTGAAATCACCGACGGTATCCACAGGTTTGCCATTGACCATCTGGATCACATCGCCTTTTCGGATACCTGCAAATTTTGCAGGGTTTCCCTGTACATCAAGTACCACAAGGCCGCCTTGGTCCAGCTTCATCGTCTCGGTTTCCTGTTCGGAGAGCGCACGCAGGGACAGTCCCAGCACGGTATCGGTCTGTTCTTCCTCGGCGTCTTCCTGGCTTGCCAGGACCTGATCCTTGTCCGGTAACTGACCGACCTTCAACTTGACGGTCCGGGTCTTGCCATCGCGCATGACCTTCAGTTTTACAGTTTCACCTACCTTGGTCTGGCCGACCATAACTGGCAATGCGGCAGAACTTTCTATCTCTTCGCCGTTATAGCCCAAGATGATGTCACCCACCTCGATATCCGTGTCCTCTGCCGGGCTTCCGGGCAGGATTTTGGCCACCAGTGCGCCCGCCGGCTTATCCATGCCAAAGGACTGTGCAAGCTCCATGGTCACTTCCTGTATGTACACCCCAAGCCAGCCCCGGGACACAAAGCCATGGGTCTTGAGCTGGTCCACGACATCTACCGCAACTTCGATCGGGATGGCAAACGACAGGCCCATAAAGCCACCTGAGCGGGTGTAGATCTGGGAATTGATGCCGATGACATTGCCATCCAGGTCAAACAGCGGGCTGCCGGAATTTCCAGGGTTGATCGCCACATCCGTTTGAATGAACGGGACATAGTTCTCGCTTGGCAGACTGCGTCCCTTGGCACTCACAATGCCAGCGGTCACCGAAGCGTCAAACCCGAAGGGCGAGCCGATGGCCAGTACCCACTGCCCAACCTTCACGTTCTTGGAGGAGCCCAGCTGGGCCGTCGGCAAATCTGTGGTATCCAGTTTCAGCAATGCGATGTCACTGCGGGGGTCACTGCCGACGAGTTCGGCGACCAGCATTCTTCGATCGTTCAACTTGACGATGATCTCTTCCGCATCCTTCACGACATGGTGATTGGTAATGACGTAGCCGTCATCCGAAATGATGAAACCGGAGCCCAGTGAGCGTGAATTGAGGGACCCTCCGCCGCCCTCACCCTGTTCGCCGAAAAACCGCTGGAAGAAATCACCAAGTGGACCGTCCTTGGGGAATCCGGGAATGTCCATCCCGGGAGGCAGACCGCGCTGCACCTGGGTCGGTTTGCTTGTACTGATATTCACTACAACGCCGGCGGTGTCTTCGACGAGCTCAGTAAAGTCCGGAAGACTGGAACGGCTCTGGGCCTGGGTAGCAATCGCCAGCAAGAAACCGAACCCGATTAAGTAACTTACAACAGTATTCCCAATTTTCATGATCTGCACTCCGCGTTAACGTACTGGTCTGCCTTGCACACTATTTCGTTACAAGCCAGACCTTGTGATCCAAGTAAAGAGTTGAACGGGTTTATAGGGACAACCGGCAATCAGGGGGCCGAGTAGAAAACCGACTCGCCAATACTTATTACGGTCCCCTCGGGAACCTCGCCGATGACCGTGATCTGATGCCGGTTCAGATCACGTGCGTACGCACTGATCACCCCTTTGTTGTGTACGCCTCCATAAAAGTGCCGGGGATCCTTCACCTTGCTGATGAATACGGAAACCGAGGCCAGACCATCCGTCAGCACAATATGCTGGACCGGACTTTTGCTTGCACTCGTCTGGCGCCTTGTCACGCTGCTCAGGGAAAACCCAGGAGGCAAATTGCGTATTTTCCATGCATGATCCGGTGGCATTTCCCCGTCCTGCCCAAGCCCCGCGACCTTCCATGTGTAACCTTCCAGGGATGTGCTTCGCCTGAACATCGAATCCGGCACGGATTCGAGCATGCTGAAGCTGGTGAACATCATGCTTTCTATGCTTTCACCCTCTGTATCGAAGGTTCTTGATTTGAGCAACATACCCGAATCGGTATCGATGCACAGTTCATGCCCATACCGATAGGCATCCAGGGGGGTAAAGCGCACGATCTGGCAGTTGAACCCGGCAATCCGGGCCGAACCTGTTTCCTTCAATTTGTAGTGCAGGGCCAGGTCGTCGAGATTCTCCGGCAAAAAGGATGGCAGGCCGTATCGGGACGGTGCTGTTTCAATGACGACCAGCTTGTCTTTCGGCCATATGCAGGTCAGCACATCCCGGTCCCGGATCACTTCCCGTGCATCGCCTGTAAGGGACACCAGCTTTTCGCGTACACCGTAGTCCGAGTGGCCATGCACAATTTTCAGGGTCTCCACCTTGCCTTCATGCATGAATACGAATGTGCCCTGGTAATTGCCTGTTTCCAGGGTATGGTTCATCTGGTTCAACAGCTTCCAGATTTTGTCCTCTGCCAAAACGGCGGAAATATTGCCTGCCAGCAAGGCGGCCAGCAGCAGTCGAATCAGAACCATCTTCTATTGACTACCATTTTCACTGTAAGGGCGGTTGTAACTTACAATCCTCACGCGGGGCATGGACACGCGCGGCGATGCATATTCGGCATGGTTGACGATGTAGCTGTTGAAGTCCTCGGCCGCCTTCGGGCTTGAGGCAAAATCCTGAACCTCGTCCTCAACCACGTGCTCGGCGATCTCCACCGGGGCAACGCTAGATGACGGGGTCAACGGGATAAAATCCTGCAGCATCACGAAAGAAAAGACGGCGAGCAAGGCAGCGATTCCCATCCCCACCGGGATCTTCATGTTCCCTGGACGGTACGGCGAACGCCTTGTTTCCGATTCCGGGTCGAAAGACAGTTTACCCATGACCTCCTTGCTGAAATCGGGATTCAGCCGGCCTGGCAGTTGCCTGCGCATGGCATCACCGATGAGGTTGTAGCGCTGGTAGGTGGAGTACAGTTCCGGGTCTTGCTGTATTTTCTTTAAAATGCGCCGAGTTTCAAACTCGGAGATCTCTTCATCCAGTATTCTGGATACAAGTTCCTGGTCCGTTTCCTTCATGGCATGATCTCTCTGTACATTCAGTATAGCAGCGGTTTAAGGCATTTATCGATGGCCGCACGTGCGCGAAAAATCCTGGACCTGACCGTCCCGACCGGGCACTGCATTACGCTGGCGATTTCGTCATAGCTCATACCCTCGATTTCACGCAGCGTGATGGCTGTTCTCAGGTCATCATGCAGTCCCTGTATCACTTGCCAGACGGTATTCTCGATCTCGCGGGTAAGCAAGTTCCTTTCCGGAGTATCCTGCTCTTTCATCAGAGTGGCGGACTCCATACGCTCGGCATCCTCGACGTCCACCGTATAGGTGGGCGTCTTGCGGCGTTTCGACACAATATGATTCTTGGCGGAATTGACCACAATCTGATACAGCCACGTATAAAAAGCGCTGTCACCCCGAAAATTTGCTAGCCCCCGATAGGCCTTGATAAAAGCTTCCTGCGCGACATCCTGGGCCTCGTCCTCATCCTGTACAAAGCGACGCACAAGATTGATCACCTTGTACTGATACTTGATTACCAGTGCATCGAATGCTGCCTTGTCCCCTCTCTGAGCTCTTCTTACCAGCTCCCTATCGTGATTGTTTGCGCCCATTTGGGCTTGGCTCCTTTACCATCGGCTGTCCCTAGCTGACTTGCCATACCCACTATGACAATTCCAAATCGAAAGAGTTCTTACCGGACCCTTGTGATTTCCCATATTACTGTGTAACCACCCGGTTTTGCTAAACTGGGACACATCATTTGCAACGCAGTTCGCCTGTATAACGGGAAATTAGATCACTCATGCATGATTTCGACGTTCTGATCATCGGCAGCGGCGCCGCCGGCTTGAGCCTGGCGTTGCGCATTGACCCGAGCATGCAGGTGGCTGTGCTCTCCAAGGGCAGCCTGGATGCAGGCAGTACGGCCTGGGCCCAGGGCGGGATTTCCGCAGTGATCGATGAAGGCGACTCCATTGATCAGCATATGGCGGATACCGTGGATGCGGGTGTGGGACTTTGCGACGAAAATGCGGTGTATCACACCGTCGTCCATGGAAAGGAAATGATCGCCTGGCTGACGGACCTGGGCATCAAGTTCACGCGTGAGAAAGGGGCAGACGGTAAATCCTATTTGCACCTGACGCGCGAAGGCGGCCACACCCAGCGAAGGGTGGTGCATGCGGCGGATGCAACCGGCCGGGCCATACAGAATACGCTCATCCGAGCCGTCTCCGAGAAAGCACATATCCAGGTATTCGAACAGCACATCACAATTGACCTGATTACCACGCACAAGCTCCCGGGTGCGCCGGGTGCCGGGACCAAGAACCGTTGCGTGGGCGCCTACGTACTGGATACAGGCAAACAGCGTGTGGAGACATTCAGGGCCCGGCACGTCGTACTGGCAACGGGAGGCGCGAACAAGGTATACCTGTACACCAGCAACCCGGATGGCTCATCGGGAGACGGCATTGCCATGGCCTGGCGTGCGGGCTGTCGCATTGCAAATATGGAATTCATGCAATTCCACCCCACATGCCTGTACCACCCGAACGCAAAATCCTACCTGATCACGGAGAGCGTACGGGGAGAGGGAGGCAGACTGCTGCTTCCCGATGGTTCGGAATTCATGCATGAATTTGACTCGCGAGGCGTACTTGCGCCTCGCGATATCGTTGCCCGTGCAATTGATCACAAGATGAAAAAACTTGGTATCGATTGCGTGTACCTGGACATCAGCCACAAACCCAAAAAATTCATACAGCAGCACTTTCCCAATGTCTATGCACGCTGTATGAAATTGGGCTATGACATGTGCCGGGAGCCGGTGCCGGTGGTACCTGCCGCGCATTACACCTGCGGCGGAGTGATGACAGATCTGAAAGGCCGTACGGATGTCAGCCATCTGTACGCGATTGGTGAGACCACCCACACCGGATTGCATGGTGCAAACCGCATGGCCAGCAATTCCCTGCTTGAATGCCTGGTCTTTGCCAATGCAACGAGCCACGAGATCAATGCTGACAACCGCCCGGAAGCATTCGATTGGAACATCCCCCCCTGGGATGAGAGTCGTGTGACAGAACCCGATGAAGAGATTGTTGTCGCCCATAACTGGGACGAATTGAGAAGGTTCATGTGGGACTACGTGGGCATCGTACGCACCACAAAGCGGCTCCAGCGGGCCAAACGGCGAGTGGATCTGCTCATCTCGGAAATTGACGAGTACTACAGCAACTTCCGTGTGAACGGTGACCTGATCGAGTTAAGGAACATCACGCTGGTTGCAGACATCATCATCAAGAGCGCATTGTCCCGCAAAGAAAGTCGCGGCCTGCACTATACCCTCGACTATCCGGGCACGAACCCTGAACTGGAACATATCGACACGGTGCTGGACCCAAACACCGAAGCTTCTGCACAAAAACAGCGCGCATGGCTCCCTGAGACCAACCCTCAGACGGTGCTTTTCAGGAGATGACTGCGGTAGTACCTGAGTTCCTCGATTGAGCCCCGGATATCGTCCAGCGCCAGATGCTTGGATTCTTTTTCAAAGCCCTTTTCTTTCGGGTACCAGCGTTGTGCCAGCTCCTTCAGGGTACTGACGTCAAGATTGCGGTAGTGAAAATAGCGTTCGAGTTCAGGCATGAACCGCGCCAGAAAACGCCGGTCCTGGCATATGCTGTTGCCGCACATCGGGGACTCATTGCTCGGTACATGCTGGCGAATGAAATTCAGGACCGCCTGCTCTGCCTGCTCCTCACTGACTTCGCTGTTCCTGACGCGTTCCGTCAATCCGGACTTGGCATGCTGCTTGGTATTCCAGTCATCCATGGCCTGGAGCACCGAGGGTTCCTGATGAATTGCAAGCGCGGGTCCGACCGCCAGTTCTTCTAGGTCCTTGTTGGTGACTACAGCCGCGATTTCAATGATACGGTCGGTGAAGGGGTCAAGGCCCGTCATTTCCAAATCGATCCAAACCAGATTACCGGAGCGCATACATTCTCGCTTTCTTGCATTTCGTACAGGGGTTACCCAGGAAAAATTTACCACATAACTGCACCGGACCCGGTGAAATTTTCAGGACCACACCCAAGTCTGTGCAGACATGACCCAGGTGCATGATGGTACCGGGCTGTCCGCTAATAGGTTTTGCGACTGGCAAACGCCTGTGCGATCGTGTTTTGATCGACAAACTCCAGTTCGCCGCCTACCGGCACTCCCTGCGCCAGGCGGGTGGTCTTGATGCCCTGCTTGGCTGCCATTTCATTCAATACATGTGCAGTCACTTCACCCTCGACTGTCGAGTTGGTTGCCAAAATCACCTCCTCCACAGCCTCTTCGGCAAAGCGCCTCTCCAGAATCGGCAATCCGAGCTCTTGGGGACCGATTCCATCCAGCGGGGAAAGACTGCCCATCAGCACAAAGTACAGACCCTTGTAATCCGTGCTCTTCTCAATGGTGAAGACATCTGCAGGATTCTCCACGACACAAATTTTCGAACGGACCCTTGAAGCATCCAGACAGATCGAACAGGACTCATGCTCAGTGAAAATGCGGCAATTTTTGCAGTGCCCGATCTCATCGATGGCCCGGTTCAGGGCATCTGCCAGACCTTTCGCACCATCCCGGTTGCGCTGCAACAGGTGAAATGCCATGCGCTGCGCAGACTTTGGCCCGACCCCGGGGAGACATTGCAGGGATTCGACCAACAAGCTCAGCAGCGACGGCGGAGCCAGTTCACCGTCATCCAGATAATTGACGGACATACCTGGTCAAAAAGGCAACTTCATCCCGGCCGGCAGGTCCAAGCCACTGGCCAGGCTGGAAAACCGATCCTTGGTAGACTGGTCCACCTTGTTGGATGCATCGTTGAGCGCTGCTGCAATCAGGTCTTCCAGCATGTCCTTGTCCTCCTTCAGCAGGCTCTCATCGATATGCACCTTGCGCACCTCATGTTTCCCGGTCATCACGATGGTCACCAAGCCACCACCTGACTTGCCCTCGACCTCGAGATTCTTCAACTCCTCCTGCGCCTTTTTCATGTCTTCCTGCATCTGCTGCGCTTTTTTCATCAAGTTTCCGAGTCCACCTTGCATGACAGTCATTCTCCAATGGGTTTTACTGAACCTGCGACAACCTCTGCGCCAAAACTGGACCTGAATGCCTTGACGACCTCGTCCTCTTCGACCTGTTTTTCGACCAGAGACTGTCTTTTTTCCATTGCACGGGTTTTCTTTTTGGCCGGGGTATCGATGTCCTGATCCGTAAGCTCGATTTCCAGCTGCACATCTCGATTGAAGTACGCCTGCAATGCCTCCTGTAATTTCCGGCGCGCATTCGGGATGTCAATGCCTTCATGCTGTTTCGCCAGATTCAAAACCACCCTGCCCTGGGTGGCCGTTTTCACGCTACAGCTTGAAGCCAGCGAATGTGCAGCGCCGTGTATGCCCAGCGTTTCAACCAGTTCCGGCCAGGATCCGTTTTTGACAAGCTCGCCAATTGTTTTTTCGGCTCCCGGTTCCGTGCTGTCTTGAATGTCCCTGGGCACGGCATCATTCCGAGGTGCCCGCACTTCCTGTCCTGCCGGGTCCTGACCCGCAGGGCGAAATGCAAGCATGCGCAGCAACGTCATTTCCAGTGCACTTTGCTGCGAGGTGTGCAGGTACAGGTCACGGCGCCCGACCAGCGCGATCTGGTAAAACAGCTGCACATCCTCGGGGCTCAGCCGTTTGCTTAACTTTCCTGCAAGCACATCATCGAACCCCGCGCTGCGCGTGGCATCCGGCACCGCCTGGGAGATTGCAGCCTGGTGGAGTATATCGATCATGTCATCAAGCAAGCTGCCAAAATCGGCTGAAAGCTGCGCCAGTTCATGCGAACATCGCATGATTTCCGCAGCGTTCTCATCGATCAGCGCCTGCACCAGTTTTTGCATGTACTCTCTCGGCACCGTGCCCAGCATTTCATGCATGGCGCTATCAGTAACGTTTTCCTTGCTGTATGCAATCGCCTGGTCCAGCAGGCTCAATGCATCGCGCATGCTGCCATCAGCGACCCGTGCGATGGAGTACAGGGCCGGCCTTTCGAACGGTACGTTCTCAGCCTGCATGATCATTTCCAGTTGCTGTACTACTGCATCCTCCGGGAGTTTTTTCAGGTTGAACTGCAGACAGCGCGACAGCACGGTCATCGGCAATTTCTGCGGGTCCGTTGTCGCCAGCAAGAACTTCACGTGCGGTGGCGGCTCTTCCAGAGTCTTCAGCAAGGCGTTGAAGCTGTGTCCCGACAGCATATGGACTTCGTCGATCAGGTAAACCTTGAAATGACCCCGGGTCGGGCTGTACTGAACGTTATCAAGCAACTCGCGGGTATCCTCTACCTTGGTACGCGAGGCTGCATCCACTTCGATGAGATCGATGTATCTGCCCTCATCGATTTCCTGGCAGGCACTGCATGCACCGCAGGGCTTGGCGCTGGCGCCTTTCTCACAATTCAGGCACTTGGCAAAAATGCGTGCGAGAGTCGTCTTGCCTACTCCCCGTGTTCCCGTGAACAGATAGGCATGATGCAGCCGCTGCTGGTCCAGGGCATTTGAAAGCGCTTTTACAACATGTGCCTGGCCTACAACTTCAGCAAAGTTCCCGGGCCGCCACTTGCGTGCTAATGCTTGATAACTCATTGCCGGGATTCTTGCAGGCTTTTCTGTCTCGATTGCGGGGCGACCTGCATCAGCCGTCCCAAAGCACCCAAAATAACCGCTACCGTTGCTCCCTTCCGGGCCTGGCGGGGTTCACAGTCTTTTGCCGCCCAGAGATACTGATACAGACCGCATCATGACTATAACCTAACCGTCTGAGTTTTGAAAACAAAGGGGCGACCCGCATTGAAGGTCGATACACGAGGAGTCCTGCCATGCGACCAGCGCACGCACACCGGTGCCGCTGACACGAAAAACCGGCAAAAAATTTCCAGTAGCCGGGGATAAAATCCTGCCCTTCAGGTACGGGTGCTCCGTGATTCATGATGGTGAGAACCAGCCTTGCGTGGCGAGGCTGCACAGACTCAGCGTTCTCCACGGGCCTCCATGATCATGAGATCCAGAACCTCCTGGCTGGTGATCATGCCGAGAAACTTTTCAGATCCTTCCTCCAGTACCGGCATCACGGTGAGCGAGTTCTCTGTCATTTTCTGCAATGCATCCTCCACCGGTTCACTGGACCGGACACATGGCGGGTCATGGCGCACGAATTTGCCGACATGCGTGCTCGCCCACAATTCTTTGGGCAGGTAACGCAGCATACCTAACGATACGATACCCAAAAGCCGGCCTTGCTCAACGACCAGGTAGTCTTGCTGGTTTGGGATGACCCACCGGTCGACAAAGGCCCTTACTGATTGCGAGGCATCGGGATAGCTGCGCGAGTGGTCCAGGATATCACCGACCGTGATGTCATCCAGCGCAAAGTCCAGGTACGCCAGAGACGGCAGTTCCGGTACGGACGACGCGTCCTGTGGCGATGGTTTGGCACTGCGTATGGCTGTGTTGATCACCGGAGGCACCAGCAGGATATAGGCCACCATGATCAGCACCAAGAGCGAGAAAATACTGGGGCTGATGGCGCCGGTCTCGAAAAGAACCAGCAATAGTGCAATTTCTGCAACACCCTTGGCCATCATTCCCGTGGCCAGGGTGAATGGCATCTCCTGGCGGGTAACATATGCACCGATCAGGGCTCCTGCAAACTTGCCCACGAAAGGCACGATCACGAGTGCCGCGATGGTCAATGCAGGCAGCTCGACAAACGAAAGGCTCAGGTGCAGCCCTGCTGCAGCGAAGAAAAGTGGTATGAAGAATCCCTCTGCGATACTGCGCATGCCAGGCACGATATCCCGGCGCACCTGATAAGGCAGCCCCGACAGTGCGGAACCGAACAGCAGTGCGCCAAGGGAGCCGTGCAGACCCATTTTTTCGGCACCGGAGACGGTCAGGAACAACCCGCCCAGGATGAGCCCGAAGGAGAGCTGCGGCACGGACAGAAACCGCTTCAGCAGCATGATTACCGACGGCATCACCCGGCTCGCCAGCACCCAGGTAATTACGGCAAAAGCGACAATCTGACCTACCAGGAGCAGTACACCGCTCCAGTTCAGTTCATGGGTATGCTCACCGATCGTGAACCCAACCAGAAGCAGCGCCAGCATCTCGGCCATCAGCGCCGTAGTAAAGATTCTTATTCCAATGGGTTCACGCAGATGACCTCCGTCAACCAGTACCTTGGCGGCAAGTCCGAGGCTGGTCAGGGAAAGGATCCCGGCCAGACAAACCGACTCCGTGAAGTCCAGCCCGAGCCCGAAATCGTAGATCACGTCGCTGGTGACGGCCATGATGGCCAGCATGGGCACGAGCACCGATATGACTGCGGCCACAATGAAGCGCCCGCGAAAGGCAGCCACAAAGCTGGGAATATCAAGCTCATCCAGGCCGATGAGAAAAAACAGGAGAAAGATGCCGATCCCCAGCAGAATCTGCATCTCGCTGGTGGGTTCGACGATTCCCGTGGCAGGGCCCAGCAGTATGCCTACCACCGTATAGGCCACAATCGAGTTCACGTGGAACCGCTTGAAGACAGCCTCTGCTAACTTGGTGGCCAAAATCAGCAGGCCGATGGATAGCAGTGCTTCTTCAATCATGTCCGGAAAAATGCCTGTACAGGAGTCTATCTAGCCGAAAGCCGAAGGGTCCACAAGGCGGCATCCCATGGCCAGTTCGTTCTCAGTTGGCCTGTGTGGTGATCTCCACGAGAGTACGAGGCCCATGGCATACTGGAGATACAATGCCGCGAAACCGGAACCGTCAAGTTCCAGAATCTGACATTCCCCAAGCGCTGTATCTTACCGAAACTGCGTGCAGTAGACACATGCAAATGATCATTTTAGGATACAAAAATGGCCTGGTGTTGATCAGGTAGCCGTCGCAGCGGCAACCGCTATTTTCCCCGGTCTTGTGTGTGCAGTGGCGGAGAGAGAGGGATTCGAACCCTCGGTGCCCCGTTGAGGACACACTCACTTTCCAGGCGAGCCCGTTCGACCACTCCGGCATCTCTCCACGATGGGTCAAGCAATAGACAGTCTACTGCCATGTCCTGAGCACGATGTTTCCCGCAGTTGCCAGGGGATTCAGACTTTTCAGGATTTCTTGCCCTGGTCGTTGCTCCCGGGGCTGTACACCGATGAGGGGAAATGCGCAACGTTCTCACCCGCATCAGAAATCTTGGCCGTCCCCCGCTTGTCTACTTCATCAATGCGAATGATGGAATGCATGGGCACGAAAAACCGCTTGACCTGTTCAAATTCAGATTTGAGTTTTTCCTCACTCGGGTCGACCACCACCGTCGATCGCTCATCAAAAGCCAGTCCCTCGATTGTGACAAACCCATATAAATCAGATTGATATACCTGATTTGCATAAATCTCATAAACTTTATTCAAGTTATAGAAGCTGATTTTGTAAAGCGGCTTTTTCGGCATGGTTGGAAAACTGACCTCTATTCAGGGCTATCTACTCATGCATGTTCTTGATGATGGCATCTCCAAAACCAGAAGTACTGACCAGGGTGGCGCCCGGCATCAACCGCTCAAGGTCTTCCTGTACCTCTTTGGAGGTTCCAGGCCGTCTTGCCCGGGTCTGGATTCCTGCCCGTGCCCGTGCCAGGTCATAGGTCACCGTTCTGGATGCAATTGCACCTGAGATTCCGGCAATGACCAAATCGGCTGCCTCTTTCCATCCCAGATGCCGCAGCATCATTTCCGCCGACAAAATGATGGACCCGGGATTCACCCGGTCCTTGCCCGCATGGGTTGGCGCAGTGCCGTGCGTTGCTTCAAAGCATGCAACGTCATCAGAGACATTTGCACCAGGTGCAATACCTATCCCCCCGACCTGGGCTGCCAGGGCATCTGAAATATAGTCCCCATTCAGGTTCAGGGTCGCGATCACCTCGTAGCTCTCCGGTTTTAGCAGGATCTGCTGCAGGAAATTGTCTGCAATGATGTCCTTGACGATGATGTCACTGCCATTGTTCGGGTTCTTGATCTTGCACCAGGGACCCTCGCCGATCACTTCGGCATTGAACTCGTTCAGCGCCAACTCGTAACCCCAGTTGCGAAATGCCCCTTCCGTGAATTTCATGATGTTTCCCTTGTGCACCAGGGAAACAGACTTGCGGTTGTTGTCGATCGCATACTGGATGGCCTTGCGGATCAAGCGAACGGAGCCTTCCTTCGAAACCGGCTTGATCCCGATACCCGATGTTTTCGGAAAGCGGATTTTTGTGACATTCATTTCTTCACGCAAAAAGCCGATGATTTTCTTCGCTTCATCACTCTGCGCTTCCCATTCGATGCCCGCATAGATGTCCTCGGTATTTTCCCTGAAGATCACCATGTCGGTTGTCCCCGAATCCTTTAACGGCGTGGGCGTGCCTGGGAAATAGCGGATCGGGCGCACGCATGCAAACAAGTCCAGCTTCTGCCGTATGGCTACATTCAATGAGCGCATTCCCTCTCCCACAGGCGTGGCCAGGGGTCCCTTGATCGAAACCACGTACTTTTTCATCACCTCCAGGGTTTCATCCGGCAGGTAGTGGTGCTTGCCGTACAAACGGGCAGCTTTCTCGCCGGCATAAATTTCCATCCAGCTGATGCGGCGCTTGCCTTCATAGGCCTGGTTGACCGCAGCCGAAACCACGCGACGCATGACGGGAGTGACATCCAGGCCGATTCCGTCTCCTTCGATGAATGGAACGACCGGCCTGTCCGGGACATCCAGGCTCTTGTCCGGATTGAGCATGATTGCCTCTCCCTCCGCGGGGACCTGGACATGCTCGTAGGGCTTGTGCTGCTGCATGATGCGCCCTCAGGAAAATACCAACTGGTCTTTGATTATAGCAAGACCCGGAGGACTCACTGGCCCTCCAGCATCAAACAGGAGCACGATCAGCCGTAAACCACGGCTGTCATTCAGCTTTGGAATCAAACTGGACCTCTTCCGTGGAACCGGTCAGGGCCGTCACCGAAGACTGGCCACCCTGGATGGTAGTGGTGACATCGTCGAAGTAGCCTGCACCCACTTCCTGCTGGTGACTGACAAAGGTGTAACCGCGATCACGTGCATCAAACTCCGGCTGCTGCATCATGTTCACGTAGGCCGTCATGCCTTCCTTCGCGTACCCTGCAGCCAAGTCGAACATGTGGTACCACATGTTGTGAATGCCGGCCAGGGTAATAAACTGGTACTTGTAGCCCATGGCGCCGAGTTCGCGCTGGAATTTTGCAATCGTGGCATCATCCAGGTTCTTCTTCCAGTTGAAGGAAGGCGAGCAGTTATACGCTAGCAACTGCTCGGGATGCTCCTTGTGCACCCCGTCGGCAAAGGCCTTGGCAAACTCCAGGTCGGGAGTCCCGGTTTCGCACCAGACCAGATCCGCATACTCGGCATACGCCACACCCCGGGCGACCGCCTGCTGCAGGCCATTTTTCACGCGCATGAAACCTTCAGAGGTCCGCTCTCCGGTCAGGAACGGCTGGTCTCTTTCATCAAAATCCGAGGTCAGCAGATTGGCCGCTTCTGCATCGGTCCGTCCCAGCACCACCGTCGGCACGCCCATGACATCCGCAGCAAGCCTGGCGGCGTTGAGTTTCTGGCAGGCCTCCTGGGTCGGCACAAGCACCTTGCCGCCCATATGGCCGCATTTTTTGACCGCAGCCAGCTGATCTTCAAAATGCACGCCGGCAGCGCCCGCCACGATCATGTTTTTCATCAGCTCGAACGCATTCAGCACGCCGCCAAAACCGGCTTCGGCATCGGCCACAACCGGCACGAAGTAATCGATGTCGCCTTCTCCACGCGCCCATTGAATTTCATCGGCACGCTTGAAGGCGTTGTTGATACGCCGTACCACGGTAGGGACCGAGTCATAGGCATAGAGCGACTGGTCCGGATACATGGTTTCGCTCGTGTTGGCATCGGCTGCAACCTGCCAGCCGGACAGGTAGATGGCCTTGATGCCTGCCTTGACCTGCTGGACCGCCTGACCGCCCGTTAATGCGCCCAGACAATTGATGTAGTCTTCCTCGTTGACCAGCTTCCAGAGCTTCTCCGCACCATTTTTTGCAAGTGTATGCTCTATTCGCAAAGAACCTCGCAAACGCACGACATCTTCGGCCGTATAATCACGCCTGACATTTTTCCATCGAGGATTCGTGGCCCATTCCTTTTCCAGTTCTTTGACCTGTTCAGCTCTGCTATCACTCACAACCGTGCCTCCTTATGAAGCTCTTAGAAATCATTCAAATACTGCTTATTGACCCAAGAATCAAAGTCAATAGTCGAGCGGGAAGTGTATACTATCAGATACCAATTTGAAGTCACTATTAAATTCGCTCCGCACTCAAATGGTACCCCCCATGACGATCAACACCGCCGACCTCTGTGACGCACATGAGCCCAGCATCTTTGTGGCTGAACCCCTGTTTCAGGATTTCGGGGGAGTGCTGTCCTTTTACGGGAAAATTTCTACCGTCAGATGCTTCGAAGACAACTCGCTGGTCCGCGAAGCACTCAAGAGCCCCGGGAATGCACAGGTGCTGGTCATCGACGGTGCAGGCTCGAGGCGAAGAGCGCTGGTTGGCGACTTGCTGGCCCAGGCCGGAGCAGACAACCAGTGGGCCGGTATCGTGGTGTTCGGATGTATACGGGATTCACAAGTCATCTCGACCATCCCGATCGGCTGCAAGGCGCTCGCTACCGTACCTCTTAAAACCGAGAAAAAAGGGGCTGGGGAAAAAGATGTCCCCGTTCATTTCGCGAACGTGGATTTTGTCCCAGGCCATTTCCTGTATGCCGACAAGGACGGGATCATCGTCAGCGAAAAAAACCTGATCACCTCTGCCTGATCGGTCTTCAGCATGGAACCCGTTCTCCACGAGTACGAGTCAGGTATCACCTGCATCGATACGATGTTGGTGCAAACCGGACGTGCCGCCTGCTACCTGCTTGTTCAGGATGGGCATGTAGCCTTCATCGATACGGGTTCGGCCCATACGGTGCCATTTCTGCTGAAGACGCTGGAACTGAAAAATATCCCTCCAGAGGCAGTCGATTACGTGATTCCCACGCATGTGCACCTGGATCATGCCGGGGGTGCAGGCGTGCTGATGGATAGTCTGCCGAATGCAAAGCTGGTGATCCACCCACGAGGAGCGCCTCACATGATCGACCCTTCCAGGCTTGTCATGGGTGCAACCGAAGTATACGGGGAGAGTGGATTCAAAGAGCACTTTGGAGAAGTCCGTGCTATCGATGAACGGCGTGTGATGGTGACTGCAGACAATTCTGATCTGAACCTCGCCACCCGGACCCTGGTTTTTTTGCACACGCCGGGGCATGCCAATCACCATTTCTGTATCTACGACCGGGCCAGTGACGGAATATTTGCAGGGGACACCTTCGGGCTTTCATACAAGGAGCTCGATGACGAGAACGGGGCTTTTATCATGCCGACCACCACGCCGGTGCAGTTCGACCCGGACGCCTGGCAGGAATCCCTGACCCGCCTGCTCGATCATCATCCCGGCCATATGTACCTCACACACTTTGGCCGTGTAAGCGAAGTCAGGCGCCTGGCACAGGAACTGCGCCGGGACATCGAAAGCTATGCAGACATGGCCCGCCAGCACATGCATTCACGCGATCGCAAGGCAAAAATACATGCGTCGCTGACCGACTATCTGCGAAAACGGTTAAGCGAGCGAAAGACCACTGAAGAAGTGAACAGGCTGACCGATTTTCTGGCGTATGACCTGCAACTGAATACCGCCGGACTTGAGGTCTGGCTACAAAGACTTCAAAGACACCCGGCCTGATCGATCCGCTTATTGAGCATTCCCCGCGGCAAATCCCGAATACGTCCGTTCAGCGGCGTTCCTGAAAGAAATCTTTCAGCAGACGGCTGCACTCCTGCTCGAGTACACCGCCCGTGACCTCGACTGCATGATTGTGTCGAGAATCTGTGACCAGATCAAACACCGAACCTGCGGCCCCGGTTTTGGGGTCATAGGCCCCGAACACAAGGCGCTTGATCCTGGCGTGCAGCATGGCACCGACACACATCACGCAGGGCTCCAGCGTCACGAACAATGTTGTATCAAGCAAGCGGTAGTTATTGAAGGATCTTGCGGCAGCACGCATGGCGATGATTTCCGCATGGGCACTGGGGTCGCTGTCCGTGATGGACCGATTACATCCTTGACCAACGATCTGCCCCTGATGAACGACAACCGCACCCACCGGCACTTCCTGGCCAGCCTCAGCATGCCGTGCCTGCCTGAGGGCCTCGGACATCCAGTGCTTATCTTTGCTCAATGAGGAAGTTCCTCGTTGCGAATATCTTGTCGGCACAACCTGCATTTTTGTTGTGTAATCTGTGTCTCTTGGGCAGCTAATCGCTAGTTGAGGTACGGTCTGATGACAGCTTGAACCTGAATCTTGGACACTCGATCAGCTTCTCCACTAGGGCTTGAGCATCCTCAAAGGCGCTAGTGTGCGTGATCGCTATCCGGACAGGAATCTGTTTGGATGCGGACCTCGACAGATTGCCTGCCTGAATGCGGAACGAGAGCGCACCTTCAGTCTTGTCTAGGTCAGCTGGTACGTAGATTTTGCAGTCAAAGGGCTCCTCTCCATCGTCATGACGCCATTGATCGCAACTCAGGGAGAAAGAGGATTGTGGTGATGGCGGTCGGTTGGGTTTGTAGTAGAAGGCATTGGGATCATGGAGTGGCGGACGCACGTTTAAAGAGTTTAGCCATGAACTGTCAAAAATAGGGGCAGCGGGACCCGCATCAGCGAATGCGTAAAATGGATGCGTTAATTTGTTTATGGCACGAAGCAAATCTTCTGGATGGCCACCAATCTTCGACCGCCATTGACCCCGTGGGGCAACTGGTGGCCGGGGCAGTTCACTAATCCTCAGATAGGTTGATTTGCCATCTTCACCGCTCTGCTCGTCGTCCCCGTCACCAGACGCAGGTGGCTGGATCTGGAAATGTCCTTGGGCCTCAACTGTGACAAGGGCATCAGTTGCCGGACGCGTTCCGACATTTTCAGCAAGAAACGTGAACTCTGGCAAAGATGCTTGATGCTGGAGTATCTGGTGAAAATTTCGGAGAATCTCTTCACATTGGTCCAGCCACTTAGGATAGGCTTCTTCACGGTATTTTTTGATTTCCTCGTCGGTAGCTGGGATATACACCTCTTTGGTGTTGCTAGTCAGGATGTCCAGAACTGTTTTCCCCTTGGTAGTGCGCTCGGCCGGTTTCCGTGAGCCAAAATCCGATTCCATAGGAAAGTGGTCTTTTAGGCGCAATATCAGTTCATTGACCTGCTCATCGACAAGCGGCTCGAACCACGTGAAAGAGGCTTCATAGTGATTGAGTTCAATGTTCGCCCGATCAACACAGCGAATCGCGAATGACGGCTCGGTTTTCTTAAGCCGTGTGACTTCGGATCTCAGGGTAACCAATTCCTTTTCGGATTTGGTCAATTCTTGGGGCAGTAACCAGTCCTCCGGGATGATGTCTGCCGAAAGACCAAGGCCTCGCGCCGTGTAGAGGGGGGTTGTGTCATGAGTAAGCAGCCGTACATCCATACCTTCATGGAGTGCCACAAATTTGTGGAGGGTACCAACCAACTGATCGTCTCTCTCCTGATAATTCAGTCGTCCGCTGAGGTCCTGTGTGTAGGTGTGTTCCGGCTCGATGGACAGTACGACTTGAGGGTTTTTGTCGCGAACGACCCTTTCTCCTTGATTGAGCATCTCCCGAAACATAGCCGACGTCGCTCGGGCACGATTGGCAACTCGATCATTACCTTTGTTTTTTCGATAATCGATCTCGCGCAGTATTGGGCTAGAAACGATAAGGCGCACTTCTGTGAAACGATCCCAAGGAGTCCAGTCGAGGCGTTCCAGCGGGTGGCATTGAAAAAACAGGTTGGTATCAACGAAATAGCTGACAGAAGAAAAATTCACGACTTTTCCCATGTGTTCAGTTGTCTGAGGTTTTCCTTCCACGATTTCCAATTGAGGAGGTCAGTCCTGTGCCGAATACCAAACGCTTGGACGTTGTCCTTCCAGAGCCGAAAAGTGGGCCTAACAAAGCGGTGGTTTACTCACAAAAAGAGGCAAAATGGCCAGCGACTCGTTCAGTTATCAGTCAGAAAGCGGCTCGCCGCAGCATACTCGATACCCTATAAAATTTCACGAAGTAGATAATCAAGATTCGTTCGGCAATAGCCTCAACCATATGTATAGCTTCAGCACATATACCATGAAGTACACCATTGAAAAAAGTATGCTGCGGATATCAGCAGATGCTAGACGAAAATACACGAACAAATCAGTACATACAGCAAGCTAAATGCAATTTAATGCCTTCTGGCGCCAGACGGCAGTATCACTCCCACTCGATGGTCGCTGGCGGTTTCCCCGAAATATCGTAGGTAACCCTGGAGATTCCCTGGACTTCGTTGATGATGCGCCTGGAGACATGGTCCAGAAAGTCATAAGGCAACCGTGCCCAGTGCGCAGTCATGAAATCGCTTGTTTCTACAGCACGCAAGGCCACCACATGCTCATACTTCCTGCCGTCCCCCATGACCCCCACAGACTTGACCGGCAGGAATACGGCAAAGGCCTGAGCAACCTCGTCATACAAATCGTGTTTTCTCAGTTCGTGGATGAAAATGTCATCCACCCGTTGCAGCATATGTACGTATTCCGGCTTGACCTCACCCAGGACGCGCACTCCCAGACCAGGCCCCGGGAAAGGATGGCGAAACACAATCTCGCGGGGCAGTCCGAGTTCCAGGCCGATCTTGCGGACTTCATCCTTGAACAACTCCTTCAGGGGCTCGACAAGTTTCAGGTCCATTTGCTCCGGCAGGCCTGCAACATTATGGTGGGACTTGATCAGATCCGCTTTCCCTGTTGCAGCACCTGCCGATTCAATGACATCCGGATATATCGTTCCCTGCGCAAGCCATTTCACATTGCTGATTTTTTTGGCCTCGGCCTCGAAGATCTTGATAAAAAGATTGCCGATGATGACCCGTTTCTGTTCCGGGTCAGCAATACCTTCAAGTGCATCGAAATACTGCTGCCCGGCATTCACACGGATCACATCTATTCCCGGGTATCCGGCAAACGTCTGCATCACCTGATCACCTTCATGAAGTCGCAAAAGGCCCGTGTCGACAAAAATGCAGGTGAGCTGATCGCCAATGGCCCTGCTTAGCAACGCCGCGACCACGGACGAATCCACTCCACCAGACAAGGCCAGCAAAACCCGGTCAGAACCGACCTGGTGGCGAATCTGGTCGACCGACTCGTGAATGACGTTTGCAGCCGTCCAGCTGGCCCCACAACCGCAAATCCTGTTGACAAACCGCTCCAGGATCTGTTTGCCCTGTCTGGTATGGGTGACCTCCGGGTGAAATTGCAAACCGAACAGCTTGTCCCGTTCATTGGCAATTGCAGCAATCGGCGAACCCGCGCTGCTGCCAATCACTTCGAATCCGTCTGGCAGCTTTACGACACGATCCCCGTGTGACATCCAGACATCAAGAATATTGGTGCCGTTTTGCATTTCGTTGTCACTGATGCCTTCCAGCAATTCGGAGTTAGCCTCCACCTGCACCTGGGCATAGCCAAATTCCCGCTGACCGGAGACCTCGACCTCGCCCCCCATCTGTTTGGCCATGACCTGCATGCCGTAACAGATACCCAGTACCGGGACGCCCTGTTCCAAAACCGGCGCAATTGCATCCCCGGCAGGATCTGTTGCAACGGAGTCAGGTCCCCCTGACAGCACGATGCCTTTTGCATGGAAAGCCGTGATTTTCTCCCTGGATGCATCCCAGGGAAAAATTTCACAATAGGTACCGATCTCACGAATCCGTCTCGCGATCAGCTGTGTGTACTGGGATCCGAAATCGAGGATCAGAACCCGGTCTGCCCGGATGTCAGTCATTGCCTGTCATCGAAAAACTGTAGGCGGCCATGTCCTGACAACTCGGCTGTCATTCAAGATGGTAATTGGGAGCTTCCTTGGTGATGGTCACATCATGGACATGGCTCTCGCGTATCCCGGCCGAAGAAATCCTCACAAATTCAGGCCGGGTTCGCATCTCCTCGATGTCGGTGCACCCGACGTATCCCATGCTGGAGCGCAGACCACCCAGGAGTTGCTGGATGATGGCGAGCACGGTCCCTTTATACGGCACGCGCCCCTCGATTCCCTCGGGCACGTATTTTCCTTGGGTAAAGTCCTTGCCCTGGAAATAGCGATCCCCGGACCCCATCTGCATCGCCGACAGGGACCCCATACCACGATAGGTCTTGTACGAGCGTCCCTGATAGAGTTCAACTTCACCCGGTGCCTCTTTGGTGCCCGCAAACAAGCCGCCGATCATGACGGTATGCGCACCTGCCGCAATGGCTTTGGCAACATCTCCCGAATAGCGTATGCCGCCATCGGCGATGATCGGGACTTCGGACTGGATCGTCTGGTGGACATTGTTCACCGCACTGATCTGTGGAACCCCTACCCCCGCCACAATTCTGGTCGTACAGATCGAACCGGGCCCGATCCCTACCTTCACTGCATCCGCACCCGCCTCGATCAGGCCTTTCGCCGCGTCACCGGTTGCAATATTGCCGCCAATCACCTGGATCCCAGGGTAATTTTCCTTGATCCAGCGGACACGGTCGAATACTGCCTGGGAATGCCCGTGCGCGGTGTCCACCACGATGACATCTGCGCCCGCCTGCACGAGCTTGTCGACGCGCAGGTCCGTATCAGGCCCGACACCCACCGCCGCACCGACCAGCAGGCGCCCTTCCCCGTCCTTGCAGGCGTGGGGGAAATCCGTCGACTTCTGGATGTCCTTCACCGTGATCAGCCCCCGTAGCTCGAAATCATCATTGACCACCAAAACCTTCTCGATACGGTGCTCATGCAGCAAGCCCTGGATTTCTTCTGTTCCGGCACCCTCCTTGACGGTGACCAGGCGCTCTCGTTTGGTCATGATTTTGGATACGGGCTCATCCCTGCGGGTTTCAAACCGCAGATCCCGGCTGGTGACTATGCCGACGAGCGACTCGCCTACAACCACCGGAACCCCTGAAATGTTTTTCTCCCGGGTCAGTTCAAGTACTTCCCCTATGCTGCTGTCAGGGTCAACGCAGATCGGATCCTTGATGACGCCGCTTTCAAACTTCTTGACCATGCGAACCTCATCTGCCTGGCCCGCGATCGGCAGGTTTTTATGGATCACACCGAGTCCGCCTTCCTGGGCCAGCGCTATCGCCAGACGGCCTTCGGTCACCGTATCCATGGCTGAAGAAAGTAATGGGATGTTGAGGGAAATCTCGCGGGTCAGTTGCGTCTTGAGATCGACGTCGCGCGGTAATACGCTGGAATGGGCCGGGATTAGAGAAACATCATCAAATGTCAACGCGTCGTATTTGATTTGCATAAGTTGTCCTGCGCCTTAAGGGGCGGTTTATTATAGGGACTGCATATTTCGCGGTAAACTCACTTTAGCATTAACTGACCACAATCCTGTTTCAGACAAAATGACCCATCCATCCGACACGGATCACCCACCTTCCGTTTCCGGCACCGAGGAAAGACGGGTGTACTCCGTCAGCCAACTCAACCGGGAAGTAAAGCATTTACTGCTGCAAAACCTGCCTCAGGTTTGGCTGGAAGGAGAACTTTCCAATGTCGCCCGACCGGCATCCGGGCATTTGTATTTCTCGCTGAAAGACGAGCATGCACAGGTGCGCGGCGTAATGTTCAGCCGGGCCAACCGGTCGCTGCCTTTCGAGCCTAGCGACGGAATGCATGTTCTGGTCAGGGCGAGTGTCACTTTGTACGAGCCGCGCGGGCAATACCAGTTGATCATCGAACATATGGAAGAAGCCGGTGTCGGGATCTTGCAGCGCAGATATGAAGAACTCAAACGCAGACTCAGCGAAGAGGGGCTGTTCAGTGCCACACACAAGCAGGCCCTACCGGGTTTCCCCGCGACACTCTGCATCGTCACTTCGGCCACCGGGGCTGAAATACGGGCCATTCTCAGTGTATTGGCCCGCAGGTTTCCCCCGCTCTCCGTGCAAATCTACGCTATCCCGGTACAGGGAGAAGCTTCAGCGCCCGCCGTAGTCGATGCCATACAGACAATCAACCGGCGCAAGGATGCAGATGTCATTATCCTGGCGCGAGGGGGCGGATCGATAGAGGATCTCTGGTCTTTTAACGAAGAATCCGTGGCCCGCGCCATTTTTGCCTCCGAATTGCCGGTGGTGACCGGCATCGGGCATGAAGTCGATTTCACGATCGCCGATTTTGTAGCGGACTTGCGTGCACCGACACCTTCGGCCGCGGCTGAACTTGTCGTACCTGATGCCGCCGATATCCTTGAAACCCTGGAGCAGCTTCGCGAATCCATGACTTACCTGGTCCACACGGCTGCAGGTAACCTGCATCAGACTCTTGACTGGATGAGGCAACGGCTTGAACACCTGCACCCCAAACTGACCGTACAACGGAACAGGCAACTTCTTGTCGAGCTGGCAAGACGTGCCGAAAATGCGGCAAAACTCAAACATTCCTATCAGGACAATGCGCTTATCAGTCTCCACGCCCGGCTTGGGAGGCTGTCGCCTGAACTGCAGATACATAAATCCCGAATTCAGCTGACACATCTGTACTCACGCCTGAACCACCTGGTACGTGTCAAAAAGGAACACGAGGAGCACCAGCTGGAAGCGCTTGCCCGTTCACTTGATACGGCAAGCCCGAACGCCACCCTGGAACGTGGCTATTCCATCGTGACACTGGAGAAAAGCGGACATATACTGCGCGATGCCGCCAAGGCCAGTCCAGACGAAAGGATTCAGGTTCAACTGGCCAAGGGGCGTCTCTCTGCCCGCGTAGAGTAATTTTTAAGCGATCCATCCGGCTAAACCGGCAATCCATTTGCCGCAGAAAATTTCAATACCAAGAGTTCTTGCCAGACAGCTTATTATCTGGTATCTAGGCGCTTGGTTTTAACCGAGAGTCCCATGGTCGCTAAAAAAACAGCCAGTCGAAAAAAAGCCGCAAGCAGGAAAAAATCAGCTGCAGGAAAACGTACTGCTGCCAGAAAGGCAACCGCTCGCAGGGTACCGGCTAAAAAGAAGGCTGTAACCAAGCGCAAGAGCCGATCAAAGAAAAGACCGGCCGCCAGGAAAAAGGCAGCTGCGCCCAAAAAGGCGACTGCCAAAAAACGTGCCGCAGCCAAAAAAACGGTAACCCGAAAAACAGCGGTCAAAAAGAAGGCCTCGACCAGAAAAGCGGCTGCCGCGGCCAAACGACCCGCCGCTAAAAGAAAAGCTGCGCCCAAACGGAAAGCCGCTGTTAAAAGAAAAGCTCCAGCCAAACGGAAGGCTGTCGCCAAGAAACAAACTGCTGCAAAAACAGATGCGGGAAAAACCCAGCTTGTCAAAGAGGCGAAGAAGAAAAAACGTATCGAGCTGCTAAAGAAAAAACGTGCAGCTGTCAATCTGCCCATGGAAGGCGTTCCGGCGTACACCATGCATCGGGGTGAAAGTTACATGAGCCCCAATCAGTTGGAGCATTTCCGTTTAAAACTGCTGCAGTGGAAGCAGGACCTTCTCGATGAGGTCAGCCGAACCGTTGATCACATGAAAAAGGATGCAAGCCAGTTTGCTGACCCTGCGGACCGGGCAACGCAAGAAGAGGAATTCAGCTTGGAATTGCGGACACGCGACCGTGAAGGAAAGCTGGTTCGGAAAATTAACCAGACACTGGCTGCGATTGATGCCGACGAATATGGCTACTGCGAATCCTGTGGTGTGGAAATAGGGATCGAAAGGCTAGAGGCTCGCCCCACAGCCACCCTGTGTATCGACTGCAAGACGCTTCAGGAAATCAAGGAAAAACAGAGCTTTACATGACCTGCTTTTGGTTTTGATAAAGCCTCGTGAAGGTGC
Organism: Gammaproteobacteria bacterium; assembly: GCA_026706595.1. GTDB lineage: Bacteria > Pseudomonadota > Gammaproteobacteria > UBA4575 > UBA4575 > WTFY01. The sequence goes on from JAPOYL010000013.1 coordinate 75,971, forward strand.
AGCCCACGCACCTGCGGTGAAAAGCCGCAACTACTTGCAGCAAACCATACAAGATTAGTCCGCGCCGCGCCCTCCTGGCATCGTGCTTGCGTCCAGGAACTTGTCAAAGAATATGTTCTCCTCTTTCATTCCCTGTGCGACCATCACTTCAATGGCTGCATCGATCATAGGCGGCGGTCCGCACAAATAGCCTTGGGACTCACTCAAGGACAGTTTCCCGGTATCTACATAAGCGGACTGGAGATAGTCTGTCACCAGCCCTCGTGCACCTTGCCAATCACTGTCCTCGGGTTCCATATTCAGGACAGGGACAAATTCGAATGAGTGACTCGGATTCCATTTCGAACCAATCGCTTCCATCTCCGCAAGACAATACAGGTCTTTCTGGGTTCTGGCACCAAACAGGAACAGGCAGTCCCGCGTGAGTTGCTCATTCACCGCAGATTCCAAAATTGCCTTTATCGAACTGATACCGCTGCCCCCCGCGATACAAACGATCGGAGCCGGTTCCGGTCGCAACCAGAAATGGCCGTAAGGTCCGGCTACAGTAACCTTTGCACCAGCGCGGTCTTCCTTGAACAGCCATTCTGTAAACTCACCCCCAGGGACCAAGCGAACAAAAAACGTCATTTCATTTTCTGCCTCATTTTCCGGTGCCTTGGCAAAAGAATAGGACCGTGGACTGCTGAGGCCGGGTACGCTGATCTCTGCATACTGGCCTGCAATACCGCTGCGCTGTGGCAACGGGTATAGGGACTGTACGACGATCTCCTTGATGTCATGCGTCAAGTCCGTAATGCGGGCAAGCTGCCCCTCAAAGCTGACGACCTGATGGGCATGCGATGCGTCTTCCAGTTCAACCTCAATCTCGATATCAGTTTTCAGCCGGGTCTGGCATGCCAGAATCCAGCCTTCCTTCAGCTGATCAGGATCAAGGACATAGGTAAAATCAGTCAGTGACTTGGTTTTACCTTTTTTCAGAATGCATTTACAGGAGGTGCAACTTCCTACGCGGCAATCATGCGGCCAGGGTATTCCAAGTTCCAAGGCGGCATTGAGCAAGTTGTCTCCGGCCTTGACTGTAAACTGATGCTCTCCGGAATTGATGTCCGCTTGCCAGTCTTTGTTGGTACTGCCAAAAAATTTAAACATGATCCCTGAACCAAGGCTGGTATTTGATTTGGTGCTGCAAGTACCGGTTATGTGAACTCAAAGGATGTGCTTTAAAAAATGTGAATCGAAATGTTTGTCCCCATTTCTGATTTAACATCATCTGTCTGTCGCAGACAAGGCAAAGGGATTTCCCTTCAGCACCTGATCAATCACAACAGTCACCCGTCCACGAACACCATGGTATGACAAGGCTGTTTTCGTGTTTGGTAGGAGGAGCGTACCGGTATACACCCGATTGGTCTGTCAGGCGATTACTGCGCACCTGCCAAAACGGCCCGTTTACACATTGCAGGAAACACTTCCCCGCGCCTGACGATTAGGACCCCACTAAAAGACATTGCCAAGCACCCGACAAGCCACGGGTATGGGCTGGTTGCAACTTGCGCCAGCCCTCCCAGGCTCAGAGGATCAATTGGATGCTTTTAGTGCCGAGTCTGCAACTAAGGCTGCTATTCCTCGATCTGCAACGCTCCGGATGGACACTTGGAGACGGTTTCACGAATCTCCGCCTCAGGCGCAGCACTCGTATCAATTACAAATTGTCCGTCTTCCACCTTGAACACCGTAGGGGAACCTTTCACACATTCTCCGGCGTGAATACAGGTATTTCCGTCATATGTTACTTTCATCGTAAGTTTCCTCCATCTTACTTTTTTTGGACCAACTTGACTGTTTGCGACCGTAATTTTTGAGTAGTTATAGCTCCCTAAAAAGACACACTCTTATTTCCTGCTGAAAAACACGAAATAAAGTCAGTGGACTTCATATGCAATCGCCCGAAAGTATATCACCCTTGCAGATTCAAAGGTAATGTCACTCAGATGGCCATGTCTCCACCCCATCCCGACGCCAGGGTCAAGTGATGCACTTCTTCACATCAATCGAGTATGCCTTTCGGCATGTCCAGGATAAGAACAGGTCAGCTAATCCTGTTTGGAATCAAACTCCAAAGAGACAGAATTTATACAGTATCTGAGATGTGTGGGGGGAGGCCCATCATTGAACACATGACCCAGGTGGGATCCGCAGCTGCTGCATATCACTTCTGTAGCCCTGCTAAAGAGCCCAAGATCTGGGCGCGTGGCTACACTCTGCTGGTCCAATGGCTGCCAGAAACTCGGCCAGCCAGTGCCTGAATCATATTTGGCTTGAGAATCGAACAAGGGTGCCTTGCAGCACACACATCGATAGATGCCGGCATCCTTGTGATTCCAGTATTCGCCGCTGAAAGGAGGCTCTGTACCTTTTTGCCTGCACACCCAGAATTGTTCCGGTGTCAGTTGCTGCCGCCATTCTTTTTTTGACTTTTTAACCTTTGTCAATGTCCCGAAAACCGAGGCCGCCCATGGAACACAGGCTTACGAATGTTCATTCTCAATGCTCAATGGCTTTCATGCTTAACCTGACGCGGCCCTGCTTGTCAATTTCAAGCACTTTCACCTTAATGATATCTCCCTCCGAGAGTTCATCCGCCACGCTGTCGACTCGCTCATGTGAGATTTGTGAGATATGAACAAGTCCATCCTTGCCTGGCAGCACGCTTACGAAGGCTCCGAAATCCATGATCTTCACGACTTTCCCTTCATAGATCTTACCGACTTCCACATCAGCCGTGATCTCTTCGATTCGGCGCTTGGCATCGTCTCCTGCAGCCTTATCCACGGACGCGATGCGAACGACCCCGTCGTCGTCGATGTCTATGGTGGTCCCCGTCTCTTCTGTCAGTGCACGTATGGTTGCACCGCCCTTGCCGATTACGTCGCGTATCTTGTCGGGGTTGATTTTGAGAACTGTAAACCTCGGCGCATGCTCGGACATCTCCTCGCGTGGGGCCGGGATGACAGCATTCATTTCCCCGAGAATATGTGACAACCCTTCACAGGCCTGCTTGATCGCAATCTCCATAATCTCCCGCGTAATGCCTTCAATTTTGATGTCCATTTGCAGTGCAGTGATGCCCTGCTCGGTTCCTGCCACCTTGAAATCCATGTCGCCCAGGTGATCCTCATCACCCAGGATATCCGTGAGAACTGCAAAGCTTTCGCCCTCCTTGATCAACCCCATGGCGATTCCTGCAACCGGTGCCTTGATGGGGACGCCCGAATCCATCAGGGAGAGGCTGGTACCACAAACGCTGGCCATGGAGCTGGAACCATTCGATTCCGTAATTTCAGACACCACCCGGATCACATAAGGAAAGTCATCTTCACCTGGAACCACAGCCCGTATGCCACGCTTGGCCAGTTTCCCATGCCCGATCTCGCGGCGTTTTGGCGATCCGACCATGCCCGTTTCCCCAACACAGTAAGGTGGGAAATTATAGTGCAGCATGAAGTTGTCCTTGAACTCGCCCTCTATGGCATCAATTATCTGTGCATCCCGACCTGTGCCCAGGGTCGTCGCGACCAGGGCCTGGGTTTCTCCACGCGTGAAAAGGGCGCTGCCGTGAACCCGGGGCAAAATCCCTACCCGGACACCAATAGGACGAACCGTGCTTCGGTCCCGTCCATCAATGCGTGGCTCACCTGCCAAAATCCGGGTGCGCACGATCTCTTTCTCAAGCTTGCTGAAGGCCCCAAGAATCTCCGCTTCGCTCGATCCCTCCGCTTCGCCCGACAGGGAGTCCAGCAGTTGACTGCGAATTTCGCCAACCTTGTTCTGGCGTTCGACCTTTTCAGCAATTTGGTACGCCTCACCGAGACTCTCGCGACACTGGTTATTGACCTGGTCAGCCAGGGATTCATCGGCGTGCGGAGCTTGCCAGTCCCATGCCGACTTGCCGGCTTCCTGGGCAAACTCTTTGATTGCCTGAATGGCTTTCTGAAGCTGTTCATGGCCAAACATCACCGCGCCCAGCATCGTTTCCTGCGGGAGGATGTCAGCTTCGGACTCCACCATCAAAACTGCACTCTCCGTACCGGCCACAACCAGGTCCAGGCTGGAATTTTTCAACTGATAGTTGTCCGGGTTGAGTACATAGTTGCCATCCACGTAACCCACCCTGGCTGCACCTATGGTCCCGTTGAAGGGGATCCCGGATATTGCCAGTGCAGCAGAGGCGCCGAGCAGGGCCGGCACGTCCGGGTCGATGGCCGTGTTCATGGACACCACCGTAGCGATGATTTGCACTTCGTTGAGAAACCCTTTGGGGAACATCGGTCGAAGTGGACGGTCAATGAGCCGCGAGGTCAGCGTCTCCTTTTCAGACGGACGGCCTTCCCGCTTGAAGAAACCGCCGGGTATCTTTCCTGCCGCGTACGTCTTTTCCTGATAATTGATGGTCAGCGGGAAAAAATCCCGGTTAGGGTCAGGCTCTCTCCTGGCTACAGCTGTAACAAGAACCGATGTCTCGCCCATGTCAACAAGCACGGCACCATCTGCCTGGCGCGCAATTTCACCAGTCTCCAGTGTGACTTGGTGATCCCCATATGAAAACGACTTTGTAACTTTACTCACTGTTTAATTCCATTTATTGAATAGCTGATTTAAAACTCATGCCCATGAAGGCAGCAGCCCGCACCGGGCTGTGAAATAGATGCATGCTGTAATTCTTGCACACCCCTCATTACTTACCTGCCAACTTCCCCTGCCAACATGAGGGGGCTGTCCGTTAGCGCCTTAGCCCAAGAGAACCGATCAGTTCCTGGTACTTTTTCTGATTTTTTTTGCGCAAGTAATCAAGAAGTTTGCGACGTCGATTAACCATCTTCAGTAAGCCATGGCGAGAGTGATGGTCTTTCTTGTGTGTCTCGAGATGCCCGCTTAAGTGTGAGATGCGCGCTGACAAAAGTGCAACCTGCACTTCAGGAGAACCGGTGTCGGTTTGGTCGCGCTGATACTCCTTAACAATCTTTGATTTTTCTGCTGCAACAAATGCCATATTTCTGTATTGCCTGTTTCACCACTTGCTTGTTGGTACGTATAACCTGTGTATGGGCGGCGATTCTACCATGTAAGCCCTTACAAACAAGGATAAATATGTAAGGCCTGATCTTGCGGCACGATCCCCGAACCCGGGTCATGCCCTGCTGTTTCAGCTCAGGCATTTGGAAACGATTCGCCCATCCTCCAGAACGGTTCCCACTCCATAAAAGCGGTTGTTCACATCATAAATCCTGACAATTTCTCCGGGCGGAGACTCATGCATTTGGACTGGACGGCCATAGCGGGCCTCTTCCATCATGTACTCATCAAATGCCAGTGCAGGCCAGGACTGCAGGGCAGCATCGACGGGCAGCAACAGCCTGTCCAGTGAAGAAAAATCCGTATCGGCGGATTTCTCCAGCTTTTCCAGCGTGTGCATCACGGGGTCCACAAATGGGCCAAGGCCCGTGCGCCTCAATTCGACCACGTAAGCACCACAACCCAGAGCTTTGCCCAAGTCCTCGACCAGCGTCCGGACATAGGTTCCCTTTGAACAGTGCACGTCAGCATACAAGAGGGCATCTTCCCTTCGAGTGACTTCCAGCCTGTATACCTTGACTGCTCTCGGAGGGCGTGTGACCTCGACGCCCTGCCTGGCCAGCCGGTATAACCGGGTCCCCTGATGCTTCAGGGCAGAATACATGGGCGGGACCTGCTCAATATCACCGGTCAGGCACTGGGTGGCCTGCCGGACCTGCTCATCGGTCACCGTGGAGGCATCCTGTTCACGGGTGATACGACCGTCCGCATCGCCCGTATCAGTCGTTGCACCCAGCCTCAGCAGCACCTTGTAGTGCTTGTCCGAAGTCAACAGAAAGTCAGAAATTTTTGTGGCTCGCCCAAAGCAGACCGTCAACAGGCCCGTGGCAAGTGGGTCCAGGCTTCCGGTATGGCCGGCCTTGTCCGCATTGAAGAGCCTTTTCGCCTTTTGCAATGCCCGGTTGGAAGTCATGCCGGATGGCTTGTCCAGGAGCAGCAAGCCGTTGAGTGTGCGCCCCTTGCGCCTGTGCCTGGGCATGGATTATCGGTTGACGCTGCTTTCTATCAGCTTTTCGATGCGCGCGCTCTTTGTCTCGGTATCGTCAACGATAAAGCGCAGCCGCGGGATTTTGCGCAAATGCAGCCGGTTACTCAGTCTTGTACGCAAGAAGCCACTGGCACTTTGCAGACCTTTCAGGCTTTCGGTTGCATCCTGCCGGATATCCAGATGGCTGAAATAGACCTTTGCCAAGCTGAGATCCTTGCTGACCACAATGTCATAAATGACAATTTCAGGAATTCGGGGATCCTTTACCTCTGCACGCAGCAATGCAGCCAGTTCGCGGCTCAACTGTTCCCCGATCCGCAGCGTCCTGAAAGATTCTTGTTGCATTCGACAAAAGGACCCTCCGGAGTTCTCAAACGGAACGGGCAACTTCTGTACGTTCGTAGACCTCGATCTGGTCTCCTACCTGAACGTCATTATAGTTCTTTACTGCGATTCCACACTCCGTGCCTGCACGCACTTCGTTCACATCATCCTTGTGGCGGCGCAATGACTCGAGCTCGCCTTCAAATATCACGATGTTGTCACGCAAAACGCGGATGGGGTTTCCGCGCTTGATGGATCCTTCCATCACCTGGGTGCCTGCAACAGCGCCCATCTTGGAAGATTTGAAGACTTCCTTGATATGGGCAAGCCCAATAATCTCTTCACGCAATTCCGGCGTAAGCAGCCCGCTGATGGCCAATTTCACATCATCGATCGTCTCGTAAATGATGCTGTAGTAACGGATGTCGATACCGAGCTCTGCGGCCACACGTTTTGCGGCATTGTCCGCACGCACATTGAATCCGATGACAATGGCATCCGAAGCGCCCGCCAGATTGATGTCCGATTCATTGATGCCCCCGACACTGGCCATCACAATTTTCACTTCGACTTCATCGGTGGACAGTTTTTCCAGCGAATCACGCAACGCCTCCGCGCTGCCCTGTACATCGGCTTTGATCAGGACATTGATTGAGGCCGCAGCATCCTCGCCAACCCGGTTGAAGATGTTTTCAAGTTTGGATGCCTGTTGTACGGCAAACCGGCTGTCCCTTGACTTGCTCTTGCGCAAGCCGACGATTTCGCGCACCTTGCGCTCGTCCATGACTACGATTGCCTCATCCCCTGCATTGGCCACGCCGGACAAACCCAGCACGGCAACGGGGGTCGAGGGGCCTGCGGTATCCACCTCCTTGCCATGTTCGTCAAATATGGCCCGAACGCGTCCAAATTCTTCCCCTGTCAGCAACATGTTCCCCTTGGACAGACAGCCCTGCTGTATCAGTATGGTGGTTACCGGACCGCGTCCCTTGTCCAGTGCGGACTCGACCACCACGCCGGTTGCCGGTCCATGATCCACGGCCTTGAGCTCAAGCAGTTCTGCCTGCAGGGAAATGGCTTCAAGCAGGTCATCGACACCTTGCCCGGTCGAAGCCGAGACATCGACAAAAATCGTGTCGCCTCCCCACTGCTCCGGAATGACCCCCTGGGCCCCAAGATCGTTGCGAGTCCGTTCCGGGTCTGCATCTTCCTTGTCAATCTTGTTCACGGCAATGATGACCGGCACATCGGCCGCCTTGGAATGCTCAATGGCCTCTATGGTTTGCGGCATGACACCGTCATCCGCCGCAACCACGATGACCACGATATCCGTCACTTTTGCACCGCGGGCACGCATCGCGGTAAATGCGGCGTGACCCGGCGTATCCAGGAATGTGATCGTACCCTTGTCGGTAGACACGCTGTAGGCCCCGATATGCTGGGTGATTCCACCCGCCTCACCTTCGGCGATCTTGGTGCGCCGGATATAGTCAAGCAGGGATGTCTTGCCATGATCGACATGCCCCATCACCGTCACGACCGGATTTCGTGGAAGTGCCTCCATCTCGCTGTAATCCACCTTCAGGATATCCGCTTCGATATCCACAGGCTGGGTCGGCTTTGCGTCGTGACCCAGTTCTTCTGCCACAAGGATCGCGGTGTCCTGGTCGATCACTTGGTTGATCGTGGCCATCACGCCCATCTTCATCATTACGGCGATCACTTCGGCGGCCTTGATGCTCATTTTCTGGGCAAGATCCAGAACTGAGATATTGTCCGGCACCAGAATTTCCCTGCGGATCGGGCCGGTGGGTTTTTCAAATTTGTGCTTGCTGCTGGGCTCGATCTTGCCGGGCCGGCGCGGCTTGACTCGGGTTTTGCGTTTGCCGCCCTTGCCGGTGGCAACATGCAGTTCCCGCCGCTTTACCTTGGTATCGGGCTTGGCCTTTTCAGGTTCCGGCGACGGCTCCTGTACCGATTCAGGACTTGCTGCGGGATCGCTTTTCGGAGCGGGCTCTTCTGCCACCTGTGGGGGCGGTGCCGGTGTGGCCTCTTTTTGAGGTGCCGGTGCGGCTTCCTCGGCCGATTTCTGTTTCTCCTGCTCCGCTAGCTTGGCCTTGGCGGCGGCCTCCTCCGCGGCAGCTTTTTCCCGTTGCTCGGCGGCCTCCTTTTCCCTTGCGGCTTCCTGCTCTGCACGCTCCTGCCGGGCCTTGGCCTCCTCTTCAAGTACAGTACTGCGCTTGACATACGTGCGCTTGCGACGCACCTCCACATTTACAGTCGTGCTGCTGGTGCTGCCGCGACCCTGCGCTGTGTTGACCTTGAGTTGCGAAGTACTCTTCCGGCGCAGCACGATTTTCCTGCCGTCATCCGCAGGCAGGGCAGCAACCTTGCTGCGGTTGTTGCGCAAATGGTTCAGCAGCTGCATCTTCTGCTTGTCACTGACCGTCTGATCCGGCGTGCTGAAATCAAGGCCCGCCTCCGTAAGCTGGACCAGCAGCTTGTTAACAGGAATCTTGACGACTTCCGCAAGTTGTTTGACAGTAACTTCAGACATAGTGATCGTTTATCGCGTCAGTTCAAACCTTCCTTTACCGGGTAGCACCTTCACTGGCAAACCAGGGGGCACGTGCAAGCATGATCAGAGCACCCGCGCGCTCTGAATCGAGCCCCTCAATGTCCAGCAGATCATCGATGGACTGCTCGGCCAGTTCCTCCATCGTCGAAATCCCCCTGCAGGCAAGCTCAAATGCCAAATCCTTGTCCATACCTTCCATGTTCAGCAGGTCCGCCGACGGTTCGACATCCGCAAATTTCTCCTCCGTGGCGATGGCCGTGGTCAGCAAGATATCTCTTGCACGCTTGCGCAGTTCTTCCACAATCTCCTCATCAAACTCCTCGACTTCAACCAGTTCTTTCGGCGGCACGTAGGCAATTTCCTCGACGCTGGAGAACCCTTCCTGCACGAGGATTACGGCCACTTCCTCGTCGACGTCCAGCTGCGACATGAACATGTCCACCAACTGGCGCGTTTCGGCCTCGCTTTTCTCTTCGGCCTGGCCTTCGGTCATCACGTTCAGCTCCCAGCCGGTCAGCTGACTGGCAAGCTTTACATTCTGCCCACCCCGCCCGATCGCCTGGGAAAGTTTCTCATCATCTACAGCAATATCCATACTGCGTTTGTCTTCATCCACAACGATCGAAGTCACCACCGCGGGAGACATGGCATTGATGACAAACTGAGCCGGATTTTCGTCCCAAAGAATGATGTCGATCCGCTCGCCCGCCAGTTCATTGGAAATGGACTGCACGCGCGAACCCCGCATGCCGACACAGGCGCCGACCGGGTCAAGATGCATATCGTTCGACTTTACCGAGATCTTCGCACGCAGCCCGGGATCACGTGCCGCCGACAGCACATCGATCAGCCCCTGCCCAACCTCGGGTACTTCCAGCTTGACCAGTTCGATCAGGAACTCAGGCGCGGTGCGTGTCAGAAACAGCTGCGGGCCCCGGATCTCCTCACAAACTTCACGCAAATATGCACGGACTCGATCACCCGGGCGCACAGCCTCTCTCGGCACCATCTGCTCGCGCGGGATAAAACCCTCCGCATTTCCGCCGAGGTCCACGTAGGTCCCGGAATGGTCAACGCGCTTGACCACTCCCATAATCAGCTCGCCGACCCGATCCTTGAACGCATCAACCACCTGGGATCTTTCGGCTTCGCGCACTTTCTGCACAATCACCTGTTTGGCCGTATGCGCAGAGATTCGCCCGAAGGCTACCGACTCGATAGGCACCTCGATGTACTGGCCGATTTCGATTTCCGGATGTTCGCTGATTGCATAGCTGTACAGTGTCTGTCTTTCGGGCGACTCAAATTCCGGATCCTCATCGTCCACGACCAGCCAGCGCCGGAAGGCTTCGTAATCTCCCGACTCCCGGTCGATTGCAACACGCACATCCATTTCAAGGCCATGCTTTTTCCGTGTTGCAGTGGCAAGCGCAGCTTCGATCGCCTCAAAGATAATCTCCTTGTCAACGCCCTTCTCGTTCGAAACTGTATCGACCACCAGTAAAATCTCTTTGTTCATAGACAGTTCACTCATGATTGATCACTCAATTCTATTTCCACGTCCAGCTTCACATTGCTTACGGCATTCAGCGGTACCGTGAATGATGCATCGCCCTGTATTCTGATCCTGACATGCTCTTCTTCGACGCTCTCCAGCAAACCCTTGAAATTCCTTCGCCCTTCAACCGGCCAGGAAGTCTTGATCCTCACCTTGCTGCCCACCGCATCCTGCATCTGTTCAACACTGAACAGCAACCGGTTGATGCCTGGAGACGATATCTCCAGGGTGTAGGGCATATGAATCGGGTCCTCTACATCCAGCACGGCACTTAACTGTTCGCTCACCTGCGAGCAATCGTCCAGCGTTACCCCCTTCTCGCGATCGATGTACACCCGTACCTGGGCTGTTCTGTGACCGGTCTGGCAATCCAGTCCCCAGAATTGGTAGCCCATGCCGGAAACCACCGGCTCGACGATGGGCACTATGCCGAACGGATCTCTGTACAAATTCATTCGTCCAATAAAAAGGGCCCATCCAGGGCCCCTCCAAATTCTTGACCAAACAATGACTTATATGTCATCCAGATGAATCAGTATAGGTAAGAATGTCCAAAACATCAAGAGGATTACCGAGTTTTCGGCAAGTCAGGTAGCCAGAACAATTTCCGGTGATCTGTGCTGGGATTCAGTGCGAAAATCCCTGCCTGCCGTGCAGGTGCTGGAGGCAGTCCAGCCAGTTTCAGTCGTCATACAGGTTGGTGTAGGTGTCCAGGCCGATCCCCCCGTGATACTTGGGAAATGCTGCAACGACGCTGGTGACATGCTTGGACGGCATACTGTCGTAGATCCTTTCCGCTACATCCGCCTCCAGCACCTCAATGCTTTCATCGCCGTCACTTTGCATGAAGTAGTTGGAGTTCAATGCACGAAACAGGAATTTTCCAGCCGCCTCGTCATATGCCAACAGCGTAGACGTATCCGTCCGATAGGTCTCTGAATCAACCACTTGCTGTAATTTTTTATACTTGGGCTCAGCTCTTGCGGGCATATCTGAAACCTATTGCACAGAGAAGGTTCGCTAGGCGGACTTCTTCTTGCCGAGCGTTTTGCCCTTGCGAAGGTCTTCCTCTTTTTCGCGGACCAGCGGAATGACCTTCTCACCGAACTGCCGGAGCTCCCAGTCGTAATGCAGGTACCCGGTCAGGATGACCTTGATGCCAAGCTGCTTGAGCTCGATGATCCGGTCGGCCACAGATTCCGGTGTGCCAATCAGCCCAGTCTTGAAGCCGTCGTTGTACTGGATCAGGTCCTCAAAGGTGGAGTTCGTCCACATCCCCTCACCTTCCTTGGAGGAGCGCCCTGCCTGCTTGACGGCTTCCCCGTAATTTTTCACCGCCTTGACATCCGCATTCATAATGATGTCCCGAAGTGTCTCGGCCGCCTCTTCCATGGTGTCACGAACGATGCAGAACCCGTTGCATCCGAACTTGACTTCATCCGGGTCCCGGCCGGATTCAACCGCCGCAGCTTTCGAATCCTCGATGATCTCCCCGAAGCCCTTGTTGGTGTTGCCGTTCATGAACAGCACGTCAGCTACATGTCCCGCCATCCTTCTCGCATCCTTGGAGTTGCCTCCCTGGAACACCACGATACGGTGCAGCGGCTTGGGCAGCATGGTCACCCCGTTAATCTGGTAGAAGTCGCCGTAAAAGGTGAACTTGTCCTGTGTCCACATGCCCTTCAGGATACGGATGAACTCCTCGGACCTGCGGTAACGTTCGGTATGCTCCAGCCAGGGCAAGCCATACCCGGTGTACTCTTCCTTGAACCAGCCACTGGCAATGTTGATAGACGTCCTTCCCTGTACACAGCAGTCCAGCGAGGCCTGCATTTTTGCCACGATGGCGGGATGCCACAGGCCGGGATGACAGGCCGTGATCACTTCCAGGGTCTCAGTGTGCTGCAAGACGGTATTGGCGATCGTGAATGCCTCCAGCTGATGGTCGGCACCATAGCCCGACAACCACCGGGTTTGCGCAAGCCCCATTGCGAATCCGGAAGCTTCGGCATCCTGCGCATAGCGGATATTCGCCTCCGACGACCAGTCCGTCTCCATCGGCAGATTGGTAATGACCTGACCCCCTGAGACATTCGGCAGCCAGTAGGCAAACTCGACCTGGTCCGACTCCACCCACGCCGGGGGCTTCAGCGGATTTTCAGCGTTTGACAACAGCTTGGGATACTTCGCCATCTCTCAACTCATAACCGGATGAGTGCACCTGTACAATTGAACGTGTCGGGTGGACTGATGTGTGTGCTGTCCTGGAAATCAGAACCGGGTGGCCGGCATCTTCGGCCCGCGACTACTGCAACCCGATTCCGGATGCCGAAGGAAAATCCTGTTTCGCAATCAAACTATTCCTTCGTGTCCATGGTGATGATGTGGCCCAGTTTCTCCTGCTTGCTCTTCAGGTACTTCTTGCGAAACTGGTTATTGGTATACGACAGTATGGGAATGCGCCGGACCAGCTTGATGCCGAAATTCTCAATCCAGCTGCACTTGTTCGGGTTGTTGGTCAGCAATTGCACGCGCTCTATGTGCAGTGCATGCAATATGTGGGCAGCCACTGAGTGGTCTCTTTCATCGGCATCAAACCCCAGGGCGCGGTTCGCCTGCACCGTATCAAAGCCGCACTCCTGCAGTGAATACGCCTTCAGCTTGTTGACCAGACCGATGCCCCGGCCTTCTTCCCTCATGTAGAGCACCACTCCGCAGTCATGCTCCTGGATTACTTTCATGGCAGTCTGGATCTGGTCTCCGCAATCACACCGTGCGGAACCGAACACATCGCCGGTCAGACACTCTGAGTGGATCCTCACCAGCACATCGTCATCCTTGTCCCATGAACCCTTGACCAGTGCCAAGTGCTCCTTGCCGGTCAGGTTGTCGCGAAAGGCGATCAGTTCGAACTCGCCCCAGCGTGTCGGAAGCTGAACGGTGACCACCCGCTCTACCCGGGACTCAAAACGAAGCTTGTAGCGGATCAAATCCTTGATCGCGATGATTTTCAAGGAAAACCGCTCGGCGATCTCCATCAGGTCAGGCAGCCTAGCCATCGAACCATCTTCCTTCAAAACCTCGCACAGCACGCCGGCCTTGCGCATGCCAGCCAGGCTCATCAGGTCAACCGCTGCTTCGGTATGCCCTTCTCTCTGGAACACTCCACCGCTGACTGCTCTCAGCGGGAAAATATGACCCGGGCGGGTAAAGTCTTCCTGGGTGATGTTCGAGTCTGCAAGGGCCTTCACGGTCTTGGCACGATCGGCTGTCGAGATTCCCGTGGTGGTCCCGTGTTTGAAATCCACAGACACGGTAAAGGAGGTCGTGTGCAGTGAATCATTTTCGCCCTGGGGCACCATCAGCTTCAGGCCGATTTCTTCGGCACGCTCCTCCGTGATCGCAGTACAGATCAGCCCGCGTCCCTCGGTAGCCATGAAGTTGATCATGTCCGGGGTACATTTGTCGGCAGCCCCAACAAAATCACCCTCGTTCTCACGGTTGTCATCATCCACCACGATGATGACATTCCCGCGCCTCAACTCGACCAGTGCTTCCGGTATGGTGCTGAAATTGATTGGCTCGCTAGTCGACATGGTCGGTGTCCCTCATGATTTTCCCCCAGACTGTGCATCCAGCATCCGCATCTTAATCAAATTCCTCTTTACCCGGCCATATCCACTATTCTCCACGGCCAAGCCCCGTGTACGCGCAAACTCACCTGTACATCCGCGGGCGATTATAGCCGTATACTTTGTAATATTGTATCAAAAAGGCCGCAGCCCTACGTGCAGACCTGCATCCTGGTGATGCGAGTAGCAGGCTCGAAACTCTCCGGGATTTTCATTGTAATGATCCTCAATATCTAGTCTGTACCAGACAGGGCCTGTCGACCTGTGCCAGCCCAGCCCCCGGGCTACTTGTGTTTCATCCCACTGCCTGTAATGAAGTGCTTGGGGTTGGACACCCTGTCAAGATCTACAAACCAGGAAACCCCTTGACCCGGCCCGTCAGGGAAACAGCACAGTGTGTTTCAGGGCCGTACTCGCTGCCTGACTTCTCGCTATGGCCAAGCCGGTAAAGAGACTTTGTATGTCTGCTGTAAATGATCCCCAGTGACACTGATCACGACTCTCTTTCGTATAAATTCATAAAATTTTCACGATATTTTCTGAATACATCACACCAAGATCATAAAGGCCTTGCTACGATGCGCACGGTCACATCAGCATCAACTTTCGCTATGACTTCAAGGCAGAACTCTAACGCGATCTTCCCATTTTCCCAATCGCGGATCAGCCTAAGCGGCCCTCTCTGGCCACTTACATCTAGTGTGACGGGGTGATTCGTAATCAGGTGCCGGTTATGGAGAAGAAAAGAGTCATCGTCATTGGTGGAGGAGCAGCAGGACTGAGCGCCACGTGGACACTCAAGAAGCGTGGCCTCGACCCCATCCTGTTCGAGGCCAGCGACCGCGTGGGTGGACGCCTGGGCGGTGACCGGGTGGACGGTTTCTGTGTGGACGAAGGCGCGGACTTCTTCTGCTCCTCGTACGACGCGGCCTTTCGCATGTGCGAGGAACTGGGATTGCGTCTGGTTCGCTCGAAGATGAAGCTGGGCTGGTACAGAAACGGCCGGTGGGCTCTGTCGACGCCATTCGAGTCTGTGAGTGCCCTCGTCCGAGACCTGCCAGCGCTCAAGACGCTAGGGTTTCTCTCGCCCCGGGACGTCGGGCCGATGCTGAAACTGGTCAGCGGGATCAGCCGGCAGTCGAAATACCTGAATTTCTCCAGCGAGTGCAGGATCGCCGAGATCGACAAAGGGGAGACATTCGGCGATTATCTGAAGCGGATCGGCGTGTCCGACTACCTGAAGACCACTCTGGCCGGATTTCTTGAGATGACCATGGGCAATATCGACGACGCCAGCGAAGCGTACATGCGAACCTATCTGTTGGAAATGATCTTGAAGGCGGACCAGATCTATGTGCCGGAAAAGGGTGCAGGTGCCCTGTCCCACGCGCTGGCCGGTGCATGCGGAGATGCCATTCGTGTTTCACACCCTGTCCACCGCGTGGATATCCAGGACGGTGCTGTGGTGAGAGTAGTCACAAACGATGGTCTGATAGAGGCAGACGCTGTTATCTGTGCCCTTCCCGCCACAAGGGTGGCGGACATCATCCCCGGCCTGCCACCCGGGGTCCGCCGCACACTCGGCAGGATCATCTACTCGCACGGGTGCCGGGTGGTAATTGGCCTGGATCATGCGCCCCTTCCCCCTGGTTGGAATGGCGCGTTGTACCCCGAAGACGAGACACCGGTGCTGCTGGACCGGTCCATCAATCTTCCAGCCATCGCACCACAAGGCAAGAGCACACTCGACCTGCGGTAGTGTCTCAGTTTGAAATGCGTTTCTTGTAAGGCCCGCGCTTTTTGGGCGGCGGGTTCTTCGCATCGATCAGGTCTATGATGAAGTCTACATCGTGTAGCGTGTCTGTCAAACCGGCTTGCATGGCCGGGGTGACTTTCAGGCTCTTGTGGATGCGGCAGAAGTTGTAGTGTACGAAGTACAGGGACAACTGGTGGATGTGGTTCTCGATTCTCTTGCTGAACGCATTGGTCAGGCGGGTGAACCGTCTCATGCTCATACGCATGGTCAGGTTGTGGCGCTCTACATGGCTGGTGGATACGTGCTCCCTGTCGGGATTGCCCGTGATCTTGCGCTTGCGTGCGCCGTTGCACTTCGGCGGGCTGTAACGATGCTCCTGTTCAGGTGAAGGGCCGTACAGCTTGACCAGTTGCGCGTAGTCCACGTCCGCGCCAAAGGCATCTTCCATCGCTTCCAGATAGGCCCTGTGGCCGTCCGTGGTGAGCTGCACCCGGTTAGCTAGCCTGGACTTCACATCGTCCAGGAACTCAAGGGCATAGCCACTGTCACGCCCGCCAACCAGGTAAGAGACCATCAGCTTGGATTCGGGGTCCAGTGCCGTCCAGGTCCATACGTCCCCGGCATCTTTAGGGGCCGCTACAGCCAGGGGCACGTTCTTCTGCTTGGCGTAGCAGAACGACCATATTTCATCGCACTGGATGCGGCGGGCGTTCACGTCCCGAACCGCCTTGTCGTGGAACTCTGCACAGGCTTCGCCTGCATCCACAAGCAGCTTGGTTACGGTGTTGATGGATACGCCGACCGTGCGGCTGATAGAGCGCATGGATGAACCCTCGACCAGAAGGTTCAGAACCATTTTTCGCTTGTCTCTGGAAAGTCTGTTCATGGTTCTAATACTAACCTGAACTAGACTAAATAGCAAGCATTTAGTTCAGTTTATGCTACCATCTTACGCTTGATCCAGCCCTTATCTGTCAGACATGCAAGCAAGTATTCCTGCGACCGCGCACCTTTCACTGAGTTGCAGTGGCCGCATAGCAACTGGAGATTACTGATATGATCCGTGCCGCCCTTCGCCTTTGGAATGATGTGGTCCACGTGGAAGTGCCGCAGCTCGAAGTGTGTTTCACACCCGTTGCAGTACCCGCCCTGTTCGCCATACAGATAGCGCTTATTGCGGGCATCGTTATAACGAATCACTTTGCCCAAGTCCGTGCGCTCCGGCACGTCCGTGCGGTGTACGCCTTCATAAAATGCGCCTATCTCGTTCTCCATGCGGTCCTGCACCAGATCGGCTGCCTTGGGTGAGATGTCGATCCCTACCCACTCCCTGTGCTCGATTTCGGCTGCTATGCAGGCTGTAGCGCAGCCGCAGAACGGATCTAAAACCACGTCTCCCTCATGACTGGATGCCTTGATGATGCGCTGTAGCAACGCCAAAGGCTTCTGGGTGGGATAGCCCGTGATCTCCGAGCGGTTGCCCGGAAACCAGCCCTGGGACGTGTACAGGTGACTGATATCCATCCAGGTATCGTGCAGTGGCACTCCCGGACTTTCGTCCAGGTACTGGCGTTTGATCTTGCCGTTCTTCTTTCGGGTTTGATATTTGCGCCCATGCTCGTCCTCGTGACGGAACCATTTGAGATACTTTTCCGAGTAGGGCAGGTATTGGATGTTGTAGGTGTGCTTCTTGTAGCTGGCTGCATAGGCCAGCAGGGTTTCATGCGCCTTGCCCGGCTTGTACTTGGCGATTGCGCCGGATCGGGAACCGATGAACCAGGCCACCTCAGCTACGAAGTTCTTATACCCGAAAATACAGTCCAGCAAGGCTTTCAGATAGTGGCCTGCGGTCGGATCGCAGTGCAGCCAGATTGTGCCCGTAGGCTTGAGAATCCGGCGCATTTCCATGAGCCTGACCGCCATGGAGATCAGGTAACTCATCATCCCATCGCTATGGACTTCGCGGGTGCCTTGCAGCAGGGCATACAGGCCGGGGTGCTCGTGCTTGATCTCCCCGTGCCAGGCCAGGTTCACATCATCCAGCGTCCACGTATCCTTGAACCACGCGCCCGCAGCCTTGCTGCCGATGGGTGCCGAATATGTCTTGTTCTTACTGTAAGGGGGGTCCAGGTAGATCAGGTCCACTGAGGCACTGTTCATGCCCCGCATGATGTCTAGGTTATCGCCCGTCCAGATGGTCTGATTGGCCCAATTTGTCGGGGGGGGGGGGGGTAGAGGTCATATCTGGTAGCTTACTGCGACCAGCGGGCCTCTGCTGCCTTTTTGGCAATCTGTTTGCGCCGGGCCTTGCTCAGGGACTTGGCGCGGGCCTTGCCGCCCGCTACGCCACTGGCATGTCTGCCAGGGCACTTTAGTTTGTTTTCAGAAAACTCACCTGTCGCAATTTTGGCAACCGTTGTCGCGCATCCGACTACATCTGCTGGCCGCTTTTCACCGTTAGGGCCTTTAGGCATGGGGGTTTCGCTCCTGTGTGTGTCAACCCTTATACTACACTAAACTGTACAACTGGTTTGGAAATTCGATACAAGGTGAGATTTCAAACTGAGACACTACCCGACCTGCTGGTCGGTCGCGATCGTGCGAAGGAACTGTTTCCGTTGGACGATGAGGAGATCAAGTGCCGGATGCTTGCCGATGCACGACGCAACCCCCCTCCCGGCTCCGCACTCCCCGGCGACGACGAGGGGCTGTTCACGCGTGTTTACCGCTGGCGGGATGCCGTATGCATGATGCCGCCCGGTATGTTCAAGGAGGTCGCACAGATGCGCCATCAACTCAGCGGGACAATCAAAAACCTCTTTCTGGCAGGCGATTACATGCGCGTGCCCAGCGTGAATGGCGCCTTGGCCAGCGGAGTGATTGCGGCCGACGAGGCGGCGAACATGCTGACAGTCCCTGAGTTCACAGACTAGGATCTGTTGAACTGCTCCGTCAGTTTCATCCTTCACTGGCGGTGACGATCACAGGGACTGCTGACACTATTAGTGTGGTGCGAGTCGTGGACCACCTGCAGATCGTCGATATCTGAAAAAATAAAAGCCGTCTTTGGACGGCTTTAAACTTTGATCTGGTAGCGGGGGCAGGATTTGAACCTGCGACCTTCGGGTTATGAGCCCGACGAGCTGCCAGACTGCTCCACCCCGCACCAGGAGGGAGAGTGTACTGATTCAGTAACGGCTTCTCAAGCCAGCGCAACCCAGAAGGAGCTCACACGACCCTGCCTCTGATTCAAAAAGGACCTGCAGGAACACCCTGGGCCTGGCAAGCCTGTTGCCGGACTTCGTCTGTAGCGGGGGGCAGGATTTGGACCCGCCCCCGTGCGCCGGCAGGCGTCG
The DNA here is from genome assembly GCA_026706595.1 of Gammaproteobacteria bacterium. Lineage (GTDB taxonomy): Bacteria > Pseudomonadota > Gammaproteobacteria > UBA4575 > UBA4575 > WTFY01. The sequence goes on from JAPOYL010000013.1 coordinate 95,299, forward strand.
CAGCTCGGATCAGAACCGCAGGCGGAGGTCGAGCCTCAGTTCGTGCTCGGGCGCGGCCGCGTCACTCTCGACGCGCGCGCCGGCGAACTCGACGCCTAGCGGCATGGGCCACGCCTCAAACCGGGTGCCGAGACGGAGCCGTCGGCTCCCCTCACCGGCCAGCCTGATTTCTGCGAACGGTGTCAGAAGCCCGTGCGGCGCCATGCCCAGGCCGTAGCCGAGGTGCGCATCCAGCGAGGCGGTCTCGCCGTGCGAGGTCCCGCCGGGCTGAGGCAACTCGTCCCGCCACAGCGCCTTCGCGCCGCCCGTGCCCACGCCCCAGCGCGGGCTCAGCGCCAGCGACAGACCCCTCCCGTGCGCCCCGGGGTCCAGCCGCATCGTGAGGCTGAGGCCGCGCTCCTCCGCGCCGTCCTCCGAGTGCGCCACGAGCCATCGCCCGCGTGCCTCCACCTGAAGACGGCGCGTCGTGTAGCGCAACCCGCCCGCCACCTCGAGGCCAGTCCCCACAAGTCCATCACCCCCGTCGCGCCGCGCCGCCGTCTCGACGAACGGCGTGAGCGCCGCGTCCTCGTCCAGTTCAATGCGCCTGGAAGCCTCCAGTCCCAGGCGCGTCCGCCAGCTGTCGGCGGTCAGCCCGTCCAGGTAGTCCGGGCCGCCATCGGTCTCCAGCCGCGCGAGGCTCGCCTCCGCGCGCAGCGACAGGTCGCGACCTGCGCGCGCGTGAAGCGCGTGGCGCAGCCCCACCGATCCCATCCGCATCGACAGGTCGCTCGTCTCGCGCGCGCCGCCGATCAGCCGGTGCTCTGCCTTGCCGCGCCCGGCACCGAGCATGCCGTGCAGCTCCAGGCCGTCGGACACCGTCCAGCGCCCGTAGGGGTAGAGCGCGGTCAGCGTCGTCTCCAGCCGGCCCTGTCCCGAGCCCCCGGAGTCGCCGCCGTCAAAGCTGTAATCCGCCTCGCCGGTACCGTGGCTCAGCGCGAGGCCCGCCACCCACGCACCGGCCCGCGCATCCACCCCCAGCCAGCCCGTGCGCAGATCGCCCTCGTAGCGCATGCCCGGCTCCGGACGGCCCGAGAAGCTCCCCAGGTCGCCCCGGCCCCACACCGACCAGCGCGTCGCCGAAGGCACCTCCGCACCTTCAGCCACGCCCAGCGTCAGCGAGAAGGCGCTCGCGGCCAGCCACTCTGCCGCGCCGGCGCCCCGGTTCTGCGCGACGGGCGCGCAGCCCTCGCGACCGTTGTCGAAGAAGCCGGTCTGTCCGAAGGCGCCGCCCACGCTGCGATGGCCCTGCTCACACGGCCCTTCGTGCGCAAGGCCGGGGGGGCCGCCCCCCCCCCGCACCGAGCGCCAGCGTCTTGCCGGCCAGCGTCAGCTGGCCCGACGGAACCGAGGCCAAAAACCGCATCCCGATGTTGTCGAGCGCGCTCGATAGTGCCCCGCGGCCCACCGCCGCAAGCGTGCGCTTCACCGTCTGCCTCAACAGCGCCGCGCTCTCCACCGTCACCATCACTGCGTCCGAGGCGCTCAGCCCCCCGGGGTCGGTCACCGTGAGCCGGAACGCCAGCTCGCCCAGCGACTCCGGCGCCGCGAAGGAGGGCGTCGCCGTGTCCGCCCCCGCGAGCGTCACCGACCCACCCGAGACCTGTGTCCAGGCATAGGCCAGCTCGTCGCCGTCGGGGTCCGAACTCCCCGAGCCGTCCAGCGTCACGACCGAGTCCGCAAACACCGTGAGGTCGGCTCCTGCGTCGGCCACCGGCCTCCCCCCTAGGCTGTCGTTGGCCACCGTCTGTGTGAAGCTCGCCACCGCGTTGCCGGCGAAGTCGCGCAGGCGCACGCCGAGCGCGGCCGGGCGCGTGTAGTGCACCTCGACCGTCTCGCCGCGGGCGACCGGCGCCGCGAGCGTCAGCGTGACCCTGCGCTGGGTGCGGGAAGTGTCGAGGTCGACCGCTGACGGGTGCACTCCAGCCCCGTCGCCCACCACCACCTCGAACGCCTCGGGCGGGGGCACCGAGCCGGGATGGAGCCTCTTGCTGAAGGGGATGGTCAGCGTCGCACCGCTTACCGTCGGCGTGCCCGACACCCGCGGCGGCGGCGACGACTTCGCGTAGCCTTTGATGGTGAACATTAAAGATACATCATCATTTGTAGGATCATAATCCCACGAACTACCAGCAATATTATAAACCCGAGCTTCAATACCTTGAGAGATGGACCAACCCGACAAACCTGTTTCGTTAGTTGATCGTGTCAATTCGAAGTTTGAACCACTTTCAGAGCCGCTGGGTGTGTGGTCAATAACTAACCAATAGGATGTTTCGGGCTTCAGATCGATACCTGACCCTGAAGCTTTGTAATTGTTATCAGCATTCGCGGTCAGTGAAGCTGGGTTCGTCAACGTGCCCACGAGAGTGCCAGGATAGTGACGTTGGCTACCATGTCGTAACCTACCAGGAGTGGAATCTTCTACGCTACTGCGGATTTCCACGGTGTGCGGTGCCGGGAGTACCTCACGGATCTTAAGGTCTACACTGGTCAGCTTATAGCCCTGAGCATGGCTTCCTGTAACGAACTGCGTTGCAGTGTCTTGAAAGACGCTTGTTCTAGATCCGATAGCCTGATTAATGTTGCTCACCAGGCTGACATTCGTTTGCGCCAAAGCCTGGGAAACGCCTGACAGCAAGGCCGGACCGAACAGGCAGGCGGTTGCGCAGCAGAGGCGCACAGCCCGAAAAGAGAAGGGCCTCATAAGCCTGGCCGCCAGCCGGCGAAGCGGGAAATGAGGAGGAGAGAAGGCCGGGGCTTCCCGGCTGGACGATGCCCAAATCTGTCGGGCTGGCGCTCTAATTATGAGATTAGGCAGATTCCGTACTGTCAATGGGCACATCAATGAATGTTTCTCCTTGAAATCTTGCAGCCCACTCATGACCCAGGCCGTCGACGATCAAAAGCTTTCAGATAGAACGCTGTCAGTTTAACGGCTTATTTATGAATATTGCATGATAGTATGAAAAAGTTCATGATTTTCATGTGAATTTCGCAGGGGTTGTACACGATAATGCATCCGTTCGGTGCAGGGGTGGATCTTTCAGCCCGGACATGGCCTCATCCGGAACCGGTGTGTTCAATCGCTGGCAAGTCTCAAAAGTCTCTGAACCAGTACAGGAGATTGCCGGGCTTTCGGCACAATCCTCGAATGGGCCGGAAGGGGGCGACCGATACTCACAAATCGGGAATATCGGTCTCGGTGGCAGGGGGCAGGATTTGAACCTGCGACCTTCGGATCATGAACCCGACGAGCTGCCAGACTGCTGCACCCCGCACCAGGAGGGAACGTGTACTGATTCAGGAACGGTTTTCAAGCCGACGCAACCCAGACGAGGCTTACACACCCCTTGTCCTTGCGCAGGCCTTGCAGGCCGGACCAGGTCTGCCCTGAGTGCCTAGCCCAGTACCTGGATGCAGTAGTTGAGCAGTGCGTTCGGAAAAACGAACAGTGCAACCACCAGCAAGCCGTTGACTGACAGCACAGCCTGGGCGAGCCCCGAGGGCTGCACCTGGAATACTTCATCCGCCTCATCGAAGTACATGTATTTCACCACGCGCAAGTAATAAAAGGCTCCGACCACGGACATCACCACAGCCAGAACCGCCACCCACAGCCAGCCGCCGTACACCAGGCTTTGCAGGACATACAGCTTGGCGTAAAAGCCCACCGTCAGCGGCACGCCTGCCATGGAAAACATCAGCACCAGCATGATCAGGGCAAACCACGGGCTGATTTTCCCCAGGCCCTTCAGGTCCACAAGCTGATCCATTTCCCGCTCACGGTTGCCGAGCAATATCAGCACACCGAACGTTCCGGCAGCCATCAGCACGTAGATCACGGTGTAGAACAGGGCTGCGGCATACCCGAAGTCAGTGCCCGGCAGGATCCCCAGCAAGATAAAGCCGATATGGGAGATGGCCGAATAGGCCAGCATGCGCTTGATATTGCTTTGCGCAATGGCGATCACGTTGCCGAATACCACGGACAACACCGTCAGGACCATCAGCATCTGCTGCCAGTCCGCGAGCAACTCCTGCAAGCCATAGTTCAACAGGCGGATGGCCATGACGAACGCCGCCAGCTTCGGCATTGTCGCGATGAAAAGGGTAATTGCCGTGGGCGCTCCCTGGTAGACGTCCGGGACCCACATGTGGAAAGGCACCGCACCAAACTTGAAAGCCAGACCCACCACGATAAAGGCCAGCGCAAATACCAGAGCGATGCGGTTGGCATCTGCCTGTGCGAGATAGGCATTGATCTCGGCCAGGTCCAGGCTGCCCGTCAATCCATACATGATCGACATGCCGTACAGCAGCATGCCCGAGGCGATCGCACCCAGGACGAAATACTTGATGGCGGCCTCGCTCGCATCCCTAGAGTCCCTCACGAACGCAACCAGGGCATACAGGCACAGGGATAACAGTTCAAGCCCCAGGTAGATCAATACAAAATTGTGTGCCGAAGCCATCACCAGGGTCCCCATGGTGGCAAACAGCCCGAGTGCGTAAAACTCTGCACTGAGGTTGGCACGCTGGCGCAGGTAGGGACGTGCGTACATCATCACGGCGGCCACCGTCACACAGGCAAACAGCTTGATGGCCTGGGCCAGCGGGTCATTCAGGTACATCCCCCCGAAGGCAAACGACTCCCTGGATGCGGGTGTGGAATACACCAGCACTGCAGTGGTGATGAGAGCCGCAAGGCTCAGTACATAAGCCAGTGTCTCGCTGGCCCTGCCGGTGTAGAGGCCGATCAGCAACACCACTGAGGCAGCCGCCAGCATGAAGATCTCAGGCAAGGCTAAAAGCACATCGGCATTCAGGCTTTCCATGATCAGTACCTGAGATTGGGGAGTTGTGCCTGGTGCAGCAAATGTGCCACCGAGGCATCCATGACTTCAATCAGCGGTGCCGGCCACAGGCCGATCCAGAGTACCAGCAGCGTCAGGGTCAGCAGGCAGAAAAACTCCCTGCGGTTCAGGTCGCTCAAGGCGGCTACCTGGTCGTTTCCGGGCGCACCGAAGACCACGCGCTTCAGCATCCACAGGGTGTAGGCGGCCCCGAGGACCAGTGTCGATGCTGCCAGCAGCGCATACCACACGTTGGCATTGAAACTTGCCAGGATCACCATGAACTCGCCGACAAACCCCGAGGTTCCGGGCAGTCCCACATTGGCCAGTGCAAAGATGACGAAAAACGACGCGAACTTCGGCATGCTGTTCACGACACCCCCGTAATCGGCGATCTGCCTGCTGTGTATGCGGTCATACAGCACCCCGACACACAGGAACAGGGCACCGGAGATGAAGCCGTGGGAGATCATCTGCACCATGCCGCCGTGCATGGCAAGCTCCGCCGAAGAGCCGGTTTTGGCGAGCAGTGCGAATACCACGAAAAATCCCAGTGTGACAAAACCCATGTGGGCAATGGAGGAGTAGGCGATCAGTTTTTTCATGTCCTGCTGCACCAGCGCGACCAGCCCGATGTAGACGATGGCCACCAGCGAAACGGCGATGATGACCACGGCCAGCTGGTCACTGGCATACGATGTGATGGGGATGGTAAAGCGCAAAAACCCGTATCCGCCCATCTTCAGCATGATGGCCGCCAGCACCACAGAACCCCCCGTGGGTGCCTCCACGTGGGCATCCGGCAACCAGGTGTGCACCGGCCACATGGGAATCTTGACCGCAAACGCGACCAGGAACGCCAGGAAAATCAGGTACTGTTCGCGGGCACTCAGAGGCGTCTGCTGCAGTTGCGCGATCTCGAAGGTGCCGGCCTGCAGGTACAGAAACACCAGTGCGACCAGCAGGAATACCGAGCCCAGGAAGGTGTACAGGAAGAACTTGATCGTTGCATACACCCTGCGAGGGCCGCCCCATATTCCGATGATCAGAAACATCGGGATCAGCATGCCCTCGAAGAATATGTAGAAAAGGATGGCGTCCAGGGCGCAGAACACCCCGATCATCAGGCCTTCCAGGACCAGGAACGAGGCAAAGTATTCCGCGATGCGCCCCGACTCGATTTCCCATCCGGCAATGACCACCAGCAGCGTGATGACGGTCGTAAGCAGGATCAGCGGCACCGAAATCCCATCCACTCCCAGCGAGTAGTACACGTTGAACGCCTCGATCCAGGGCAGGTGCTCCCTGAACTGCATGGCGTACTGCTGGGCATCGAACGCATTCAGCAGCACGATGCTTGCCACAAACGTGACCAGAGCGACCAGCAGGGCCAACCAGCGCACCGCATGCACGGAGACCTTCTTGGCAACGATCACCAAAAGACCGCCGATGATGGGAAGCCAGATCAGCAGACTCAGTATGGGGAACGTGGTGGGCATGGCAGGATTACAGGTAGCGGATACCGAGCAGGACCAGAAGGCCAAGGATCATCGTGAAGGCATAGTGATACAGGTAGCCGGACTGTACGTTTCGAACCCGCAGCGAACACCAGTTGACCGCTTGGGCGAACCCGTTCACCACCAGCCCGTCGATCAGCATCCGGTCCCCGAACGAACTGCACACGGTACCGACTTTGCGCGTGCCCGTGGCAAACAGTCCCTGATAAAGCTCATCAAAGCCGTACTTGCGAGACAGCACGTTGTACAGGAGGCTCAATCGTTGCTTGCCCATATCTGCAACCCCGGGTCTGCGCCGGTAGACCCACCAGGCGCTTAGGATCCCTGCAAACATCAGCCAGACCACAGGACCCTGGAAACCATGCACGATGAAGGACCACAGGCCGTGGTAATGGGTCTGGAGCTGGGCGACTGCGTCGTGGCGATCCAGCACTACCAGGCTTTCTGCAAAATATTCCCCGAACACGAGCGGGCCGATGAACATGCCGGCAAACACCGAGGGCACCGCCAGCAGGATCAGGGGCACGGTAATGACCGCGGGGGACTCCGTAATGCGGCCCACCACCTTGCCTCGGTCCGGGCTTTCCCCGTGAAACGTCAGAAACAGCAGCCTGAACGAGTAGAAGGCCGTCACGAACACGCCTGCGGTGACCAGTACATAGGCAAATCCTGCCCCCGGCAGGCTGGAGTAATGCACGGCCTCGATGATGGCATCCTTGGAAAAGAACCCGGAGAAGCCCGGAAATCCGACCAGCGCCAGGGTGCCGATCAACGCGGTCCAGTAGGTGATCGGCATGCGCTCTTTAAGACCGCCCATCTTGCGCATGTCCTGTTCATGGTGCAGCGCCACGATCACGGAGCCCGCTGCCAGAAACAGCAGGGCCTTGAAGAAGGCGTGCGTGAACAGGTGGAAGATGGCAATCGAGTAGGCCGAAGCGCCCAGTGCCACAGTCATGTAGCCAAGCTGCGACAGGGTTGAATAGGCCACCACCCGTTTGATGTCGTTTTGCACGATCCCGACCAGGCCCATGAAAAACGCGGTCAGCGCACCGATGACCAGGATCACCGACAGGGCCACGTCACTGAACTCGAACAGCGGTGACATGCGCGCCACCATGAAGATCCCGGCCGTGACCATGGTCGCGGCATGGATGAGTGCCGAGATCGGTGTCGGACCCTCCATGGAGTCCGGCAACCACACATGCAGGGGAACCTGTGCGGATTTGGCCATGGCGCCCACAAACAGCAGCAAGCAGATGACGGTCATGGCCGGCCATTCGACACCTGCGGCAATTGCGATCGTCTGCCCGGAAGCGCCGGGGGCCTGGCTGAACACCGCCAGGTAATCCAGGCTGCCAAACACGGCCAGTATCGCTGCGATGCCCAGCAAAAAGCCGAAATCCCCTACCCGGTTGACCAGGAAGGCCTTCAGGTTGGCATGGATCGCAGACTCCCGGGTGTACCAGAAACCGATCAGCAGGTAGGACACCAGGCCCACGGCTTCCCAGCCGAAAAACAGCTGCAGGAAGTTGTTCGCCATGACCAGCATCAGCATCGAGAACGTAAACAGGGAGATATAGGCGAAAAAGCGCTGGTAGCCGGGATCGTCATGCATGTAACCGATCGTGTAGATGTGCACCATCAGGGACACGAAGGTCACCACGAGCATCATGATCGCGGTCAGCGGATCGATCAGGAAACCGACCTTGAGGTTCAGTCCTCCCAGCACGGCCCACCGGTACACATCGATCGACATCGGACCCACCTGGTCGAAAACGACCTGCTTGAATACGACCAGACTCAGGATAAACGACAGCGCCACCCCGGCAATCGTTACCCAGTGCGCCCCGGCACGCCCGATACTGCGACCGGACAAGCCCGCGATCAGGGCGCCTGCCAGGGGAGCTAACACAATTATCAAGCAGAGTATCTTCACGGCCTTCTCGCGAATCTAGCCCCTCAGGCTTTCGAGGTCCTGTACGTTGATGGTCCGGCGGTTGCGGTACAGCACCACCAGGATGGCCAGGCCGATCGCTGCTTCAGCCGCGGACACTGTAAGAATGAAAAACACGAAGACCTGGCCTGCCAGATCATCCAGGTAATGGGAAAAAGCCACGAAGTTCATGTTGACCGCCAGCAGCATCAACTCGATGGCCATCAGCAAAAGAATCACGTTTTTACGGTTCAGGAAAATTCCGGCCACGCCGATGGAAAAAAGAATGGCGCCAAGTACCAGGAAATGGGTCAGGGTGATCATCGTGGTCTCTCGTGTGTTGGCCTTGGCAAGTCAGTCCTTGTCCATGGAAACCAGGCGCACGCGCTCTGCCCGGTCCGCGCTGACCTGCATTGCGGGACTCTGCCGCTTGGCACGGGTGCGCTTGTGCATGGTCAGGGTGATCGCTGCAACGATCGCCACCAGCAGGATGACACCTGCAATCTCGAACGGGTAGATGTACTCGGAGAACAGCAACTCGCCCAGCTCCTGCGTATTACTGTAGTCAGCAGGCTTGGCCTGGGGCTTTTGCAGGTCAAAGGCCGGGCGGCTCAGGATCACGGCCATCTCGACGGCCATGATGATCCCCACCAGCAGCCCTACCGGCAGGTAGCGGGCAAACCCGGCGCGCATCTTGGCGAGATTGATGTCCAGCATCATCACCACGAACAAGAACAGCACCATGACAGCACCCACGTACACGAGCACCAGAGTGATGCCCAGGAATTCCGCCTCAAGCAGCAGCCAGATGGCCGCACTGGTGAAGAACACCAGTACCAGGAACAGCACGGCATGCACGGGATTGCGAACCGAAATCATGGCCAGTGCCGAAGCCACCAGAATCGTTGAGAAAAAATAAAAGACCGCACTCTCTATCAGCATGGGTTTACAAACTCGTCAGTCAAATATCGAGGCTTCCCGGTCGGAAGCAATCTGGTCTTCATGCTTTGCACCCACCTCGAGCAGCATGTCCTTGGTCATCACCTGCTGGCCTCGCTCGAAGAACGAGTACTCGAACACGCGGGTCTCCACGATGGCATCCACCGGGCAGGCCTCCTCGCAGAATCCGCAATAAACACACTTGAACAGGTCGATGTCGTAGCGTGTGGTGCGCCGGCTTCCATCCTCACGCTCTTCCGTATCGATGGTAATGGCCAGTGCAGGACACACCGCTTCACACAACTTGCATCCGATACAGCGTTCCTCTCCGCTTGGGTACCTGCGCAACGCGTGCAGCCCCCGGAACCTGGGAGACTGCGGAGTTTTTTCCTCCGGGTAGCGGACCGTGAGCTTTTTGGAGCCAAAACGCCGCCCGGTCAGGCTCATTCCCCTCAAAAGCTCCGACAAGGTAAAGCTGCGGACAAGGTTTCTGATTCTCTTCAGCATCGCATTCAGTCAAACCAGGGCGGGATTTGCAGGTACAGCAAAACACCCTCCACCACGATCCAGATCAAGGTTATGGGCAGCAACACTTTCCAGCCCAGGCGCATGATCTGGTCATACCGGTAGCGGGGGAACGTGGCGCGAAACCACAGGAAGCAAAAAATGAAAAAGCTGGTTTTGGCGATAAACCAGTGTGCCCCGGATCCCAGCAGCACACCGATGACCGGCAGGTGAAAAGTGTGTGCCGGAAGGATGCCTTCCAGGGGGCTGAGCCAGCCACCCAGAAACAGCAGCGCCGTGAGTGCGGAGATCAGGATGATGTTGGCGTACTCGGCCAGGAAGAACATTGCAAACCCCATCCCCGAGTACTCGACGTGAAATCCCGCAACGATCTCGGACTCGCCCTCGACCACGTCAAAGGGCGCGCGATTGGTCTCCGCGATGCCGGCAATCAGGTAGGTCAGGAAAAGCGGCAACAGGGGCAACCAGTACCAGTTGAGGATGCTGCCCTGCTGGGCCATGACGATGTCGCCGAGGTTCAGGCTGCCGCTTGCCATGAGCACGCCGACCAGTGCAAATCCCATGGCGATCTCGTAGGACACGATCTGGGCGGCGGACCGCAAGGAGCCCAGCAATGCGTATTTGGAGTTCGAGGCCCAGCCGGCAACGATCACGCCGTAGACACCCAGTGAGGTCATGGCCAGTATGTACAGCAACCCCGCATTGATATCGGCAAAGTTCAGGTGCTCTGAGAACGGGATCACGGCCCAGGCGGCAAGGGCCGGGGCCATGGACAGCAGCGGTGCGGTGCGAAACAGAAAGCGGTCGGCATCATTGGGCAGGATCATTTCCTTGAACATCAGCTTGAGGGCATCGGCAATCGGCTGACCCAGACCTTGGGGACCTACCCGGTTCGGACCCAGTCGCACCTGCATGAAACCGAGGACCCTGCGCTCGGCCAGGGTGGCGTACGCCACGCAGGCAAAAAGCACCAGGATAAACACCAGCATGTAGGCCACGGTCAGCAGCAGTGGCGGAAACGGTGCGACCAGATTTTGCCACCAGTCAATCATGATCGAGCCTTAGCCTTTGTACCTCTACCGGTGCGATGGCATCTCCCAGCACATCAACGTGCCGCGCACTCCTTTGCACCCACACGCAGCCCATGGGCAAGTCCGGATCGAGTTCCAGCCTCAATACCTTCGGGCGACCGTCCTGCACGATGCGGACCTCATCTTCATCCAGCACCCCCAGCTCGCGGGCCTGGCGTTCGCACATGGCAACACCAGGTGAGCGCTCAAACGGGGTTTGCTGCAGGGAGTCTGCACGGCGCACAACATTGTCGACCGCATACATGGGGGTCGCGGATACGCGATACATCCCGTCCGCGGTTGCCTGCACATTGACAGCCTTCGATTCATGCAGGCGGCCTTCAAATCCGGTGGCCTCCCCTGTCTGGGCCTTGATTTCATCCAGAACCTGTTGACAGGACTCATGTGCGAAGCCCTCAAGGCCAAAATGCTCTCCCAGAACGCGCAGGATGCGCCAGGCTGGTCTTGCCTGACCGGGAGGATTGATGGCCGGGTCTGCGGTCTGCCAGCGTCCCTCGGCATTCACGTACGTACCGCGCGTTTCCGCAAACGTGGCAATCGGAAGGATCACGTCCGCATAGCCGCGCATGGATTCGCTCAAGTAGGGGGTAAAGATGACTACAAACTCAGCATCCTGCATTGCCTTGAGTGCACCCGGCGCACTGGCAAAATCAAATTCCGGCTCGAGATTGAAAAGCACAAAGGCCTTGCAGGGCCCTGCAAGCATCTCGGTAACGTTCAGGCCTGCATCGGGGTTGGGGGCACCGCCCGCAAGGCGATGCGGCAACATGCCGCACAGCCAGGCTCCGGCCGTGTTGCCGGCCTGTGGAAGAATCCCGAGATTGGCACCGGTATGGCGGGCAAGAAAAGCGCCCAGTGCCCGCAATGCCGAGGCCTGGGGGTGGGTTTCCAACATCGCGCCCAGAAAAACGGTGGAGGTGCCCGCCTGGCTCAGTAACTCATAAAAATGCTGGGCATACATGGATGGAGAGGCCTGCTCCACGATTTCTCTCAGTTCATGAGGAAGATCTTTCAAGTCATTGTCAGGTATACACTTTACAATTTCGGCCAAGGCATGAAGCCAGGCCTGTGGAGCCTGGTTCCAGGTCACCTGCCCTGCAAAAAGAAAATCAAGATCCCGGGAATTCAGCGCGATCACCTGGCAACCCCTGGCCGAGGCCTTGCGGATCCGGTGAGCCAGCATGGGCTGCTCCAGACGGATGTCGCAGCCGATGAGAAATACTGCATCATTCTGTTCCACGGATTCGATGGACTGTCCCAGGTTCGGAAACAGGGGCATGTACTCCTGGTCGGTGAAATCGGCCTGCCGGACCCGGTGGTCGATATTCTGGATGCCAAGGCCACGAAACAGCTTTTGCAACAGGTACAACTCTTCCAGGGTAGAGTGCGGCGCTGCCATTACCCCGACCTCCTCCGGCCTGAATTGCCGGATCTTCTGGGCCACCTGTTTCAGGCTTGCAGGCCAGCTGCTGGCTTCCCATTTGTGCGCACCCCTGACCAGCGGTTCAGTGGCCCGGTCAGGGGTATGCAGGCCCTCGTAGCTGAACCGGTCTCGGTCCGGGATCCAGGTTTCGTTCAACTCGTCATTTTCCCTGGGCACCACCCGCACAACCGTGTTGCGCAGTACATGCATGTAGATATTCGAACCCACCCCGTCATGCGGGGCCAGTCCTGCATGTTGCAGCATTTCCCAGGAGCGTGCGCGCATGCGTGAAGGCTTGGCATTCAGCGCTCCCACCGGACACACATCGATGACATTTCCGGACAGCTCGGAAGTCAGCGCGCGCTCGACATAAGTGCCGATTTCCATGAATTCTCCACGCCCGGTAGCACCCAGTTCACGGATCCCCGCCACCTCGCTGCCAAACCGCACACAGCGTGTGCAGTGTATACAGCGCGTCATGTCGGTTGAGACCAGTGGACCCAGGTCCTTGTCTGCGACCACACGCTTTCGTTCCGTGTAGCGTGAGACATCCTCCCCGTACCCCATCGCCGTATCCTGCAACTCGCATTCCCCACCCTGATCGCATACCGGGCAATCCAGCGGATGGTTGATCAACAGGAATTCCATGGTGCTCTTTTGGGCATCGAGGGCGGCCGGGGAATGGGTGTAGACCCGCATGCCTTCTGCCACCGGAGTCGCGCAGGCCGGCAAGGGCTTGGGTGCCTTTTCGACCTCCACCATGCACATGCGGCAATTGGCGGCTACGGACAGGTTCTTGTGGTAGCAAAAGCGCGGGATCCGGATGTCGTGCCGGTCCGCAACCTCGATCAGCATGGCACCTTTCGAGGCATGGACCTCCCGGTCATTGATAAAAAGCTGGACCTGCTCTTCAGACATCGCGCTCGACTCCCCTCATCCCGCAATCCGCTGCGGAATCTGCCCGTCCAGCAGGCTACATCCCCGTTCGATATAGTGCACAAACTCCTCGCGGTAATGCCGGATAAAGCTGTGCACCGGCATGGCGGCTGCATCACCCAGCGCGCAGATAGTCCTGCCTTCAATCTTGCGGGCCACATCATCCAGTTTCTCGATGTCTTCCATCTGGCCCTTGCCGTCGACGATTCGGCAGAGCATGCGGTACAACCAGCCGGTGCCTTCACGGCAAGGTGTGCACTGGCCACAGGATTCCGAAAAATAAAACCGCGAGATCCGCTGCAGGACCTTGACCATGTCCGTGCTGTCATCCATGACTACCACGGCCCCGGACCCCAGCAGGGAACCGGCCTGGGCAATCGATTCGTAGTCCATGCATACGTTCAGCATGACCTCGCCCGGGACGACCGGCACCGAAGAACCTCCCGGGATCACTGCTTTCAGCGTGTGTCCTGTGCGGATTCCTCCTGCAAGTTCAAGGAGTTCAGCAAAGGGCATACCAAGCGGGACTTCAAAGTTGCCCGGGCGGTTCACATGCCCGGACACCGAAAAGCACTTCGTGCCACCGCTTTTCTCCACTCCCAGGGCCGAGAACCATTCAGCTCCCTTGCGCATGATGGCCGGCACCGAGGCAAAGGTCTCCGTGTTGTTGATGGTAGTGGGCTGTCCGTACAGGCCGTAGCTGGCCGGGAACGGTGGCTTGAACCGCGGCAGGCCCTTCTTGCCCTCGAGCGATTCCAGCAGCGCAGTTTCCTCGCCACAAATGTATGCACCCGCCCCCAGTGTGTCGTACAGGTAGAAGGTAAAGTCCGAACCCAGAACATTGTCCCCCAGGTAGCCCGCCGAGTACGCCTCGTTCAGGGCTTCCACAAAACGCAGGTACGGCTCACCGGAAAACTCTCCGCGGATATAGTTGTAGCCCACCGATGCCTGCATGGCATAGCCGGCAATGGCCATCCCCTCGATCACGGCGTGCGGGTTGTAGCGCAGGATGTCGCGATCCTTGCAGGTGCCGGGCTCGGATTCATCCGAGTTGCACACGACGTAACGCTGGATTCCTGTACCCTGCGGCATGAAGCTCCACTTCAGCCCGGTGGGAAACCCCGCGCCCCCGCGACCACGCAGACCGGAGGCCTTGACCTGCTCGATGACCTCGCCAGGCGAGATGTTTTCCTGCAGGATTTTTTCCCAGGCCGAGTACCCTCCAACGCTGATGTAGTTCTCCAGCGTCCACGGCTGGTCGAATTTCAGGGTCTCGTAGCAAACGTTGTTCAGTTGAGGCATCGATTCAGTCCAGCGCTTCGAGGATTCTGTCCACTTTTTCGATCGTCAGGTTCTCCTCATAGTCGTGATTGACCTGCATCATGGGTGCACCGCAGCACCCCGCGAGACACTCCTCCTCCCTTTTCAGGAAAAACTTGCCGTCTGGCGTACTTTCACCCAGCCCGATGCCGAGCTTGTGCTCGAGGTGTTCGACGATCTTGTCCGCACCGCACAGCATGCAGGAAAGATTCGTACAGACTGCCAGGGTGTGCCTGCCCACCGGTTTGAGTACGAACATGGAGTAAAACGATGCAACTTCGTACACGGCGATGGGGGGCATGTCCAGGTAGGCCGCCACCGCATCCATCTTCTCGGTCTTCAGGTAGCCGTCCTCATGCTGCAGGGCACGCAGGGCACCCAGCACGGCAGACTGCTTCTGGTCGACCGGGTAGCGGGCCAGCCAGTCCTCCACCTCGCCACGCACATAGTCAGACAACGCCACCGGTGAGTCAGCTTGCGTCATCGGTCGATCTCTCCGAATACGATGTCCTGGGTGCCGATGATTGCGACGACATCGGCCAGCATGTGGCCCCGCGACATCTCATCTAGTGCAGCCAGGTGGGCAAACCCGGGAGCACGGATTTTCAGGCGGTACGGCTTGTTGGCACCGTCCGACACCAGGTAGATCCCCATCTCGCCCTTCGGGTGCTCAATGGCACTGTAGACCTCGCCCTTCGGCAGACAGTAGCCCTCGGTGAACAGCTTGAAATGGTGGATAAGCTCCTCCATCCCCATCTTCATCTGGGTTCGCGCAGGAGGGGAAATCTTGTGGTTGTCCACCATCACCGGCCCCGGATGGGCACGCAGCCAGTTGACACACTGGCGGATAATTTCATTGGCCTGGCGCATCTCCTCGATGCGTACCAGGTAGCGGTCGTAACAATCCCCGTTGACCCCGACCGGGACCTGGAAGTCCAGGTGTTCATACACCTCGTACGGCTGCTTGCGCCGCAAATCCCACTCGATTCCGGAACCGCGCAGCATGGGGCCGGTAAAGCCCAGTTGCAGGGCACGCTCCGGGCTCACGATGCCGATATCAACCGTGCGCTGTTTCCAGATCCTGTTCTCGGTCAGCAGGGTTTCATACTCATCCACGCACGCGGGAAAACGCCACGTGAAGTCCTCGATGAAGTCGAGCAGCGAGCCCGTGCGTGCCTGATTGAGTCTCGCGACATCCTTCTTGTCGTGCCAGCGGGATTCCACATACTTGGGCATCTGCGCAGGCAGGTCGCGGTGTACCCCACCCGGTCGGTAGTAGGTGGCGTGCATGCGTGCTCCGGATACCGCCTCGTAGCAGTCCATCAGGTCCTCACGCTCACGAAAGGCATACAGGAACACCGTCATGGCCCCGATATCCAGTGCATGGGCACCCAGCCACAGCAGATGGTTGAGGATCCGCGTGATCTCATCAAACATGACCCGGATGTACTGGGCGCGAACCGGCACCTCAAGACCCACCAGTTTTTCGATGGCTAGCACATAGACGTGCTCATTGCACATCATGGAAACGTAATCGAGGCGGTCCATGTACCCGATGCTGTGGTTGTAGGGCTTGCTTTCTGCAAGCTTCTCCGTCGCACGGTGCAGCAGACCGATATGCGGGTCCGCCCGCTGTACGACCTCGCCCTCCATTTCCAAGACCAGCCGCAGGACCCCGTGGGCGGCTGGGTGCTGGGGCCCGAAATTCATGGTGTAGTTGCGAAGCTCAGGCATCGTTCTCTTGGGATTCGCCTGATTCAAAACGGTAGTCATCGCGGATCACCTTGGGTACGGTGATGCGGGGCTCAATGGATACCGGCTGGTAAATGACGCGTTTTTGTTCGGGGTCGTAACGCACTTCGACATGACCCACCAGCGGGAAATCCTTGCGAAACGGATGCCCGGTAAAACCGTAGTCGGTGAGGATTCGGCGAAGGTCGGGATGACCTTCGAAGATGATTCCGTACAGGTCAAAGGCCTCGCGTTCGTACCAGTCCGCCGAGGCCCAGATGTGATGCACGGAAGGCACCATGGGCAGTTCATCGTCATCGCAGAAAACCCGCACACGCAGCCGCTGATTGCAGGCGACGGAAAGCAGGTGATAAACCACGGCAAAACGTGGATTCTCTAGTGTCCGAGCCTGCGCCGGATCGTCAAAGGTAAAGCGCCCGAAAGAGGCTTTTTCCGCACCCCGGCTGAAACCGGCCGAGGTCGCACCATGCGTGCTCCACTCGCCAACTCCGTATTCCAGATAGTCCACCCCGGACAGGTCCACCAGCTGTTCGAAGCCGAACTCTGGTGTATCCCGCAGTGCCAGCATCGCCTCGTTGAGATCCCCGGGTTTTGCGGTCAGTGTGATCTCATCGTGTTCGATATCGAGGCTCTGCACCATGGAGGCCAGCACGCGCTGCAAGTCAGAACCGAGTTGATGGATACGCTCCCCCATGATAACCAGGCCCTAGCGGGCAATGGTGCTCGTTCGGCGAATCTTGTTTTGCAGCTGGAGAATTCCGTACAGCAGAGCCTCGGCAGTTGGTGGACAACCGGGCACATAGACATCGACCGGCACGATGCGGTCACAGCCTCTCACCACGGCATAGGAGTAATGGTAGTACCCCCCGCCGTTCGCACACGAACCCATGGAGATCACCCACTTGGGTTCGGCCATCTGATCGTAGACCTTGCGCAGTGCCGGGGCCATCTTGTTGACCAGCGTACCGGCCACGATCATGACATCGGACTGGCGCGGACTGGGCCGGAACATGACCCCGAAGCGGTCCATGTCATAGCGTGATGCTCCTGCATGCATCATCTCCACGGCACAACAGGCGAGCCCGAAGGTCATCGGCCACATGGAGCCGGTTCGCGCCCAGTTGATCAACTCATCCAGGCGGGTCGTGACAAACCCCTCTTTCAGGTAGCCTTCGATGCCCATGTCAGTCCTGCATCAAGCTCTGGCTGTTGTATCGTTTCATGTCTCAATTCCCCTAGATCCCGCTGCCTAATCCCAGTCCAGTGCGCCTTTGCCCCACTCGTATATAAAGCCGACCGTGAGAATCACCAAAAACAGCGCCATGGACAAGAAACCCGCCAGGCCGAGCTCGCGAATGGCCACCGCCCAGGGAAACAGAAAGGCAATCTCCAGATCAAATATGATGAACAGGATCGCAACCAGGTAGTACCGCACATCGAACTGCATGCGTGAATCCTCGAAGGCCTCGAAGCCACATTCATAGGGAGAGTCCTTGGCTTCGTCACGGCGGCGGGGCCCCAACGCCAGGCCGAGCGCCATCGGGATCAGGCTCATAATCACGGCAAGGCCAATAAAGACAAGTACTGGAAGATAGTTTTCGAGCATTGCCATTCCTTACAGGCAGTGGTTTTCAGTATTTGGCCGATATGTCAGGTTCTGGCAGATCAGTCCATGCAAGGCACATTGTGCCCATTCTATTGTATCTGAATTTGGGTACGTGCAAATTTCAGATGTGGGTAGGATGCCTTCTTGCACATCATGTCATGTAGCCACAGAAATTTCAGTCTATATCATTGTTTTCACAACATTTATACGGCCTTCAAATTCGGGCATCTTATCCGGGTATCAGAAAATCGAATCCCGCAAGGAAGATGTCCTGCATGGGTTTTCGCACCCTGGGACGGCTATCGCGGCTTGCGAATTCCTCGTCCGCATCCTCGGCTTTTCCAGGATAACCGATGGCAAGGCCCGTAAACGGTTCAATGGAATCCGGCAGATCAAACACCTCCCGGGCCTTATCAGGATCGATCCCTACCATCTGGTGGACGCACAGGCCCCTTGCGGTAGCCTCAAGCGTCAGCTGGGCAGATGCTGCCCCCAGATCATGGACCGCTGCCTTGTTCGGTTTGCCGTTGTGCTCAAAGTTGTGCTCGACAAGACCAAGCGCCAGCACAGGCGCCCGCCCTGCCCAAGCCTGGTTGCCTTCAAGCAGAACGCTGAAAACCTGATCCCTTAGCGCATCGCTGTAGCCGAGTATGCCTACGATGTAACGCCAGGGCTGTGCATTGTAGGAAGACATCGTCCAGCGTGCGGCTTCAAACAGGGAACGCAGATCGTCTCTGGGGACAGCCCGGTCTGCAAACACGTAGGGGCTCCATCGTTTCCCGATCAATTCATGGACCGGGTATTCGGATTCGGCATTCTTCATGAGTTAGATTCCTTCAAATATTGAAAAACTGATCGGATCGGGAAAATGACCTGTAGCACCTTTGTTGGCTTCAATACCACAAAGCTCATTTTTACCTGGTCGCCTGTGAATTTCAGTCCAGTGGATGCATACCTATAAAAGCAGCAAAAACCTGCAGACAGGACCCCTCATATGCTCAGGTCATGGGTTTCCTGGCAGTCGCACACAAATGTATCTGGAACTACCAGTAACCCAGCACAGTATAATCTCCATCGATAATCAATCGAATGGACACATACAGTCCCAGCAACCCGAACAACACCCAGACAGCGGTTGCTCCCCAGATATAGATATAAGTATCAGCCTTGCTGATCAGTTCCTGCCTTCGGGAAACAAAAAAACTCACCCAGTAGACAGAACTCACATACGTCCATTGCCAAAACAGTATGACACCCAGAATTCCTGCGAACAGGGCTGGCATGAAGGCGGTTGTGAACGCCGCGTACAGAATCAGCGATGGGAGTGGGGTAAAAAACCCATTGGCAATGTCGACACTGAAGCCATATGTACGCCGGTCAGCATACGAATCGTCGTACATGCAATACGTAGCCCAGGCATCCGCCCAAAGAGTCGGGGACAGGATTTTTCTCAATGGAACCCGGGTGACCAGGAATTCAACGGCCGGTGTCCGGCCGGTTTGCATACGCCGCTCACGCCAGTAACCAACGCGTTCTTCGATGTAATCCCTGCGCCAGAAAAGACAGGCTTCCCAATAGCAAATCAGCAGGTTGATGGAGAAGAAGAGACTTAACAGGCAGTAGTAGACGTTCAGATTTCCATTCAACCAAAGCCTCGAACCAATGCCGGTTGCGGTGAACACCGCAATAAAGACTACTGCAAACAGGCCAACCTGCATTTCAGACCAACCCTGCGTGTCTATCTGATGCTGACTGCCTTATGAAGGTTGCATGCATTTATAGTGATTGCTTTGAGTGGTCACTGGAAAAATATCACATCCAAGAACTATCCTTGCTTGTGTCTTGTGGTTTTCCAAGTACAGTTCAAATGGTGCCGACGGCCGGACTCGAACCGGCACGAGGTTTCCCCCACTAGCCCCTCAAGCTAGCGCGTCTACCAATTCCGCCACGTCGGCTTACGCCTGGCTATTCTAACGCAAGAGACAGATACACGAATCCCGACCCGTCCTGGAGGCAGGTCCATCACATGATTGGCAATGAAACCAGGAGGTCAGTTGGTGTCCGGGTCAGATACAGGGGCACCCACTTGAGGCACATCTGGCAGGTCGGATACGGTGGATTCCGGAATGACTTGCGCTTCCTCTGGACTTTCCTCCACGGGCATCTCAACCACTTCTTCAATGACCTGTACCGACTGGTCAATCACACTTTCAGTGACAGGACGATGAGTGGCTAGATAAGCAAGCAGCAGGCTGTTGGCAAAAAACAAAGTCGCAAGAATTGCAGTAGCCCGCGTCAGGAAAGTAGACGATCCCCTGGCTCCAAACACGGTACCCGAGGCACCACTGCCGAATGCGGCACCGACATCAGCCCCCTTGCCGTGCTGGACCAGCACCAGACCGATAATTCCGATGGCTAACAGCACATCGACCGCAACCAGAATGCTATATAACATCATATGCCTGTCTACCTGTTCCTGTCCCTGATGAGAAGTCCTTTATGTCCCTGAGGCCGCAATTGCGACAAAGTCCTCTGCATTGAGTGATGCGCCCCCGATCAGGCCTCCATCAATATCATTTTCCTGCAACAACGCACTGGCATTTTCAGGTTTCATGCTGCCTCCATACAGGATGCGGATACGGTCTGCAATCCCTTCATCCTGCTTCCCTAGCCTGTCGCGGACAAATGCATGCACCTGCTGGGCCTGCCCCGGAGTTGCGGTCTTGCCTGTGCCAATCGCCCAGACGGGCTCATAGGCGATAACTGCTTTACCAAAGCCTTCAATTCCCGAACTTGCCAGCACGGCATCCAGCTGGCGTGCAATGACAGACTCGGTCTGTCCGCTCTCACGCTCATCCAGAGTTTCGCCAACACAAAGAATCGGAACCAGTGCATTTTCCCGGGCCTGTGCAAACTTTGCAGCCACCATCTCATCACTCTCTCCGTAGATGTGGCGCCTTTCAGAGTGCCCAACGATCACATACGTGCAGCCCAACTCCCTGATCATGGCTGCCGAAACTTCCCCCGTGTAAGCACCCTGTGCCTGATCAGAGCAATCCTGCGCGCCGAGCGGAATGCCAGTGTCCTGCAACAACTGACCTGCATGCTGCAGGTAGACGAACGGCGGGCACACGGCAACTTCGGTAGTCCCGACCGTGGAAATTTGCCCGGTAATCCCGGCAAGAAGTGCCGAGACTGACTCCAGCGAGCCGTTCAGTTTCCAGTTTCCTGCAACCAGAGGCTGGCGCATCAGGCGATTCGTCCGTTAAAAATTAAAAGTGCGCAGCTTACCCACCACGGCATGATTAAGCAAACTACGGTGAATATGCCGGATTATCTACAACCGGAGGCTGCGCTCAGCAGGATGCAGAGACCTGTTCTGCGATGTGTTGTGCCAGTTTCTCCACCTTCATGGCATCCACGCCCTCGACCATGACCCGCACCAGCGGTTCAGTGCCAGAAGGCCGTAACAGCACACGTCCAGACTCGCCCAGATCCGACTCGGCATCCTTCACGACCTGCTGGATTTCAGGCGTGCTGTCTATGTCGATCTTGGACTGCACCGGGATATTGATCAGGGTCTGGGGGTACTTGTACATGCCGGACTTGGCTTCGTGCAGGCTCTTCTGTGCCGTCACCAGGATCTGCAGCACCTGCAATGCGGAAATGATGGCGTCACAGGTCGTCATGCGATCCAGGCTGATGATATGACCGGACGGCTCCCCGCCAAGGATCCAGGAGTGTGCCTGCAGCATCTCCACGACATGGCGGTCTCCCACCGAGGCCCGCTTGAACCGGATTCCGGCATCCCGCAGGGCATGCTCCAGCCCAAGGTTGCTCATCTGGGTTCCAACGACACCGCCCTGCAGAGTATTTTCCGATTTCCGCGCCTGTGCAATCAGGAACAGCAGCTCATCCCCGTCCACGGTTGCACCGGTATGGTCTGCCATGATCAGCCGGTCCCCGTCTCCGTCAATCGCAATTCCCAGGTCGGCCTGATGCTCCAGTACCGCCGCACCCAAGACCTGGGGGTCATTGGCCCCGCAGTCCTCGTTAATGTTAAAGCCGTTGGGCTGCGATGCCGTGCTGATCACTTCCGCACCCAGTTCCGTGAACACGCTGGGCGCGATGTGGTAGGTGGCGCCGTGGGCACAATCGACCACGATTTTCAGACCGTTCAGCCGGATGTGGGTCGGTACGGTACTCTTGCAGAACTCGATGTAACGACCGGCAGCATCGTTGACCCGCTCCGCCTTGCCCAGCTTGTCCGCACTGACAACTTCCAGGGCACGCTCCATGCGGTTTTCAATTTCGATCTCCGCCTCATCAGATAGCTTCTTGCCTTCCGAGGAAAAGAACTTCACGCCGTTGTCGGTGTAGCAGTTGTGGGATGCACTGATGACGATGCCTGCCGCCGCCCGAAGTGTGCGTGTCAGGTAGGCCACGGCCGGAGTCGGCATGGGCCCCAGCAACCGGCTGTTGGCGCCAGCCGCGGACAGCCCCGCTTCCAGCCCGGACTCGAACATGTAGCCTGAGATCCGCGTATCCTTGCCGATCAGCACCAGGCTCCTGTCATCGGTACACAGTGCAGAACCGGCCGCCCAGCCAAGCTTGAGGACGAAATCCGGCGTCATCACGCCGTCGCCGACCCGGCCGCGTATCCCGTCCGTACCAAAAAATTTCCGCCCCATACGCGTCTCCGATCAGTCCCCGAAACCGGATGTTCTAAAGAGCCTCGATCTGCAAGTGTATAAAGTGCGCGGTTTCTCCACCCGGCAGAGCCTGGAACCGGACACCCCGGTCATTGGAGGATCCTGACAATACGGTCAGCGGTTCAGTGCTCGCTGGCCGGGCCGCCAATCGGCTCCGAGTCCTTGGAAGGACTTTCCTTCGGCGACTTGGCCGTCGATCCCGAAGTCGGATTGTCATCCACGTCCTCCCAGTCCTGGGGCGGGCGCGGCTCATCCCCGGCCATGATGTCGTCAATCTGTTCGGTGTCCAGCGTTTCATACTTCACCAGGGCTTTCGCCATAATGTGAAGCTTGTCCATGTTCTCCTTGATCAGCTTCACCGTGCGCTCATAGTTGACATCGATGATGCGCCGCACTTCCTGGTCAATCGAATTGGCCGTATCATCCGACACCGTCTTATGCTGGGTGACGGAATGGCCCAGGAACACCTCACCGTCCTCATCCCCGTAGGACAGCGGACCCATCTTCTCCGACAGGCCCCACTTGGTGACCATCGCACGTGCAATCTCGGTTGCCCGCTCAATGTCGTTGGAAGCTCCTGTGGTCACCGCCTCATCACCAAAAATAAGCTCTTCAGCAACCCGTCCGCCGAACAGGCTTGAAATCTGGCTTTCCAGTCGCTGCCTGCTGTGACTGTAGCGGTCCTCTTCCGGCAAGAACATGGTCACTCCCAGGGCACGGCCCCGGGGGATGATCGTGACCTTGTAGACCGGATCATGCTCAGGCACAAGGCGGCCCACGATTGCGTGGCCCGACTCATGGTAGGCAGTGAGTTCTTTTTCCTCATCGCTCATCACCATCGACTTGCGCTCCGCACCCATCAGGATCTTGTCCTTGGCGCGTTCAAACTCTTCCATGTTCACGGTACGCTTGTTGCCGCGCGCGGCAAACAGTGCAGCCTCGTTCACCAGGTTTGCCAGATCGGCTCCTGAAAATCCCGGCGTTCCCCGGGCAATGAAATCGGCCCGTACATCCTTGCCGACCGGCACCTTGCGCATGTGCACTTTCAGGATCTGCTCGCGTCCACGAATGTCAGGCAAGGGCACGGTCACCTGGCGGTCGAAGCGGCCTGGCCGCAGCAAGGCCGGGTCCAGCACATCGGGACGGTTGGTTGCTGCTATCACGATGACACCTGCGTTACCGTCAAAACCATCCATCTCCACCAGCAACTGGTTTAGGGTTTGCTCGCGCTCGTCATGGCCACCACCCAACCCGGCACCACGATGGCGCCCGACGGCATCGATCTCATCGATGAAAATGATACAGGGAGAATGCTTCTTGGCCTGGTTGAACATGTCACGTACGCGGGATGCCCCGACGCCGACGAACATCTCCACGAAATCCGAGCCCGAGATGGTAAAGAACGGCACCTTGGCTTCCCCGGCAATCGCCTTGGCCAGCAGTGTTTTACCCGTACCCGGCTGACCGATCATCAGGACGCCACGGGGAATCTTGCCCCCCAGCTTCTGGAACTTGGCCGGGTCGCGCAGAAACTCCACCAGTTCCGAAACCTCCTCCTTGGCCTCTTCCACGCCTGCAACGTCATTGAAGGTCACCTTGATCTGGTCCTCGCCCATCAGGCGGGCCTTGCTCTTGCCAAACGACATGGCACCGCGGCCGGTACCGCCGCCCTGCATCTGCCGCATGAAAAATATCCACACGCCGATAAGCAGCAACATGGGGAACCAGCTGATCAGGATATCGAGCAGCAGCGATCTAGGCTTGGTCTCACCCGCCTCAATTTCCACATCATGATCGAGCAGATCCTTGACCAGGCCCGGGTCTCCGGGACTGAAGGTCTCGAAGGATTCACCATTTTCATAGGTGCCCTCGATACGGCGCCCATCCGGACTGATCAGAACGGACCGGACGTTGTTGGAATACACCTGCTCAATGAACTTGGAATACGAAAGTTCAGTGGGGGACTCCGGACGGGGTGCGAAGTTGTTGAACACGGTCATCAGGACCACCGCAATCACCGCCCACAGCAACAAATTTTTAACCATGTCGTTCAAGAACTACCTCGTAGTCTGGATTCAAATCCCTTTAATGCTTAACTATACCGTGATTCTGCCACTCGATGCACCTGTTGTGTACATACCATCACAGAACCACCTGTATGCAAATCAATACCTTACAGAACCAGTGCCCTGCCCTGATACTACTATATTTGGGGCAGATTCACCTAAAACAAGGAAGATTTCGCTGACAGGCTTCGGGCCCTGTCCAAAATCTGCTATTCGGCGTCTCCGTAATGCACTTCAACCACTTCGTAGTCCCTGTGTCCTGCCGGGGCCTCCACCGTGATGACATCCCCCTCCTCCTTGCCGATCATGGCCCGGGCGATCGGTGAGGAAATGGACACCATGCGCTGCTTGATGTCGGCCTCGTCCTCACCCACGATGGTGTAGGTGGACTCTTCACCCGTGGACTCATCGGCGAGCACGACGGTGGCGCCGAACGTGACCCGCCCGCCCGACTGGAGCTTGCTGACATCAATGATCTCCGCACTGGAAAGCTTGCCCTCGATATCCTTGATCCGTCCCTCGACGAACGCCTGCTGTTCGCGGGCTGCATGGTATTCCGCATTCTCCCTGAGGTCGCCATGCGCGCGCGCAGTAGCAATCGCCTCAATGATTTGAGGCCGCTTCACTGATTTAAGTTCCTGCAATTCTTTGCGCAGCAGTTCTGCGCCACGCACTGTGAGTGGAACCCTGTCCATACTGAAACCCCGAACTGTGAAATGTGGGCGTGCTAGACCCTGAATGTACCGCCTTGATGCAGTCTACCCGTGTGCAAATCCTGCAAGCAATACACATTATACTGCCCGCGGCTCTGGATGGCCTCCTTCAGGGCCCACGCACCTTCCATCGTAGTGGTGTAGCACACCTTGTGCTGCAGGGCTTCCCTGCGGATGGTGAAGGAATCCGCAATCGCCTGTTTTCCCTCCGTGGTGTTCACGATCAGATCCACCTCACCCGCAGTGATCATGTCCACAATATGCGGATGGCCCTGCCGGACCTTGTTCACCGCCTGGCACTCAAGGCCGTTGTCATTGAGGTAGCGTGCCGTGCCCCGGGTTGCGACCAGAGTGAATCCCAGTGCCTGCAGGTCCCGGGCAATCCTGGCAGTCTGTTCCTTGTCTTCATCACGCACGCTGAGCAATGCGCAACCCTGTTCCGGCAACAGCGTGCCTGCGGCAAGTTGTGATTTTCCGAAAGCTTCCGCAAACGTTTCACCGATCCCCATCACCTCGCCCGTGGACTTCATCTCGGGCCCCAGAATCGGGTCGACCCCGCCGAACTTGATGAACGGAAATACCGCTTCCTTGACCGAGGAATACTGCGGGATGCCTCCCTGCAGTGCGTCCTGCTGTTTCAGGCTCCGGCCCACCATGCAGCGCGCTGCGATCTTGGCAAGCGGCATGCCGATCGCCTTGGAGACAAACGGCACGGTGCGCGAGGCCCGCGGGTTGACCTCGATCAGGTACACCTTCTCGTCTCGCACTGCAAACTGCACGTTCATCAGTCCGACCACGTTCAGGCCAAGTGCAAGCTGGCGCGCCTGGGCACGCATCATGTCCTGCACGTGCTCGCTCAGGTTATAGGGGGGCAGCGAGCAGGCACTGTCTCCCGAGTGGATGCCGGCCTGTTCGATATGCTGCATGATGCCACCGATCAGCACATCCTTGCCGTCGCAGATGGCATCCAGATCGACTTCCACGGCATCCGCCAGGAAATGATCGATCAGTACGGGGGCATCGTTAGAAACCCTAACGGCCTCCTGCATGTAGCGCTCCAGGTCGTCTTGCTGGTGCACGATCTCCATGGCCCGCCCGCCGAGCACATAGGAAGGACGCACGACCAGCGGGTAGCCGATTTCCTCGGCCGCATCGATAGCGGCCTCGGCACTGGTCACGGTTGCGTTCGGAGGCTGCAGCAAATCCAGGCGGTGAATCAGCTGTACAAAGCGCTCGCGGTCCTCGGCCAAATCGATCGAGTCCGGAGTCGTGCCGATGATCGGGACCCCCTCAGCCTCCAGGGCGCGTGCCAGCTTCAGCGGGGTCTGTCCCCCGAACTGGACGATAACCCCCTGCGGTTTCTCGAGGCGCACGATTTCAAGCACGTCCTCCAGGGTCAGCGGCTCGAAGTACAGGCGGTCCGAAGTGTCGTAATCCGTCGATACGGTTTCCGGGTTGCAGTTCACCATGATGGTTTCATAACCATCCTCGCGCAACGCCATGGCCGCATGCACGCAGCAGTAGTCAAACTCGATCCCCTGTCCGATCCGGTTGGGCCCACCGCCGAGCACAATGACTTTCCTGCGATCCGTGGGGCAGGCCTCGCACTCCTCGTCATAGCTGGAGTACATGTAGGCCGTGCTGGTGGCAAACTCCGCAGCACAAGTATCCACACGCTTGTACACCGGGTGAATCTCCAGGTCATGCCTGACCTTTCGCACCTGCTGTTCGCTGCATTGCAGCAGTCCCGCAAGCCTTTGGTCTGAAAATCCCCGGCGCTTGAGTTCACGAAGCGAATCGCGGCCCAGGTCTCCGGGTCCCTTGCCAACGAGATCGCTCTCAAGGTCCACCAGTTGCCTGATCTGGGCCAGAAACCAGGGGTCGATTCCGGACAAAGCCTGAACCTCATCCACGCTGTAGCCCGTACGAAAGGCATCGGCGACATACCAGATACGGTGCGGACCCGGTTCGTGCAATTCGAGTTCGAGTGACTTGCGCTGCTCCGCATCATAGTGTTCGTGCATCGGGTTGAGCCCGTCCGTGCCCGTTTCCAAACCGCGCAAGGCTTTCTGGAAAGATTCCTGGAAGGTTCGCCCGATCGCCATCACCTCGCCGACCGACTTCATCTGGGTGGTAAGTTTGGGCTGGGTGTGCGGAAATTTCTCGAAGGTAAACCGTGGTATTTTCGTCACCACATAATCGATAGTGGGTTCGAAGGAAGCCGGGGTCGCCCCTCCCGTGATCTCGTTTCGCAGCTCATCCAGGGTGTAGCCGACCGCAAGCTTGGCAGCGACCTTGGCGATCGGAAAACCGGTCGCCTTGGAGGCCAGTGCCGATGAGCGCGAAACCCTCGGGTTCATCTCGATGATCACCAGGCGGCCATCCTCGGGGTGCACGGCGAACTGCACATTGGAGCCTCCCGTATCGACGCCGATCTTGCGCAGCACCTCGATGGAGGCATTTCGCATGAGTTGGTATTCCTTGTCGGTGAGCGTTTGCGCCGGTGCGACCGTGATGGAGTCCCCGGTATGCACCCCCATGGGGTCCAAGTTCTCAATCGAACACACGATGATGCAGTTGTCGTTCTGGTCACGCACCACCTCCATCTCGAATTCCTTCCAGCCCAGCAAGGACTCCTCGAGCAGCACCTCCGTGGTCGGGGACAGGTCCAGGCCATGTTCGACGATGGACTTGAATTCCTGCAGATCACGGGCGATTCCTCCGCCACTGCCACCCAGCGTGAATGACGGGCGCACGATGGTCGGGAAGCCGAGTTTCGGCTGATGGCGCAGGGCCTCTTCCAGGCTGTGCGCGAGGTGTGAGCGCGCAGACTGCAGGCCGATCTCATCCATGGCCTCGCGAAACAGTTCGCGATCCTCGGCCATGTCAATCGCATCGGTGTCCGCACCGATCATGGCAACCGAGAACTTCTCCAGCACCCCTTCGCGTTTCAGGTCAAGGGCACAGTTCAATGCCGTCTGTCCACCCATGGTGGGCAGCAACGCATCCGGGCGCTCCTTCTCGATGATGGTCGCGACGGTCTGCCAGAGGATCGGCTCGACATAAATGGCATCGGCCATCTCCGGGTCGGTCATGATGGTCGCGGGATTGGAGTTGACCAGGATGACACGGTAACCCTCTTCTGTGAGGGCCTTGCAGGCCTGGACTCCGGAGTAATCGAACTCGCATGCCTGGCCGATCACAATCGGTCCTGCACCGATGATCAGTATGCTCTGGATATCTGTTCGCTTGGGCATGGGTTCACCGGGAGGCCTGGTAGTTTTTCATCATGGAGACAAACTGCTCGAACAGGGGGCGGACATCCTGGGGGCCGGGGCTTGCTTCCGGATGCCCCTGAAAACCGTAGGCGGGTTTTTGCACGTGCCGAAGGCCTTGCAGGGACCGGTCGAACAGCGAGCGGTGAGTAGCCTGCAAGCAGTCCGGCAAGGTGTCTTCATCGACCGCGAATCCATGGTTCTGGCTGCTGATCATCACCGAGCCGGTGTGCAGGTCCTGCACGGGATGGTTGGCACCGTGATGGCCGAACTTCATCTTGACCGTGCTAGCACCGCATGCCAGGCCGAGCAACTGGTGCCCAAGACAAATCCCGAAGATGGGCACGTCCTGGTGAAGAATTTCCTGAATGGCCTGGATTGCATAGTCACATGGCTCCGGATCACCGGGACCATTGGACAGGAAAACACCATCAGGCTTTCGCCCAAGCACTTCCTCGGCGGTCATGGTCGCAGGCACCACCTCGATGGAGCAACCGTGTTCGTGCAGGATGCGCAGGATATTGCGCTTCACTCCGAAATCGTAGGCAATCACGAAATACTGCGGCTTCACAGAAGCCGCCGGCCCACTTCCAGGACCGGACCAGCAGCCTTCATTCCATCGGTAGGGCGCTTTTGTCGTGACCTCGCGTGCCAGGTCCATGCCTTTCAGGCCCGGGAAACCCCGCGCCGCTTCCAGGGTCTTGGCAGCGTCGATCTCGCCGGCCGCAATCGCGCCATTCTGTGCACCCTTCTCACGCAGCACCCGGGTCAGGCGGCGGGTGTCGATATCCGCAATCCCGACAATGTTGTGGTGGATGAGGTACTCGGACAAGCCGGTGTCGGCGCGCCAGTTACTGGCCTGCTCAGGGAGGTCCCGGATCACCAGCCCGCTGGCATGGATTCCACCGGATTCCTCGTCTTCGAGATTAGTGCCGACGTTGCCGATGTGCGGGTAGGTCAGTGTGATGATCTGCCGCGCGTAGGAGGGGTCAGTGAGAATCTCCTGGTAGCCGGTGATGGAAGTGTTGAAAACCACCTCTCCGGTGGAGAGACCTGCAGCGCCAATTGATTTCCCCCAAAATAGAGTCCCGTCTTCCAGGGCAAGCAAGGCGGGCTGCAAATTCAAACAGTTTCCTCCGGCTACACATAAAAACGGGACGCGCATCCAGGCCGTCCCGTCGGGAAATCATCAGTGCTTTGGGTTGACCGGCCCGATTGTACTGAACTCGGGCAGGTTTCGGAACCGGAAATTTAATCGCAAATCTCTCTCGGGGCCGCAGGAACTAAGCCGGTTGCCCTTAGTAATTGGCCTATCCGCCCCCAATGAGTGCGGCACCGATCGCGGCCAGCACCCACTCGTACCATTTCAGCACGGATTTGTTTCTATTGGCATACAACTCGTCCACGTAGCACACCTTGTCCAGCAGTTCCTGCGGCCCATTGATCAAGATCTCATCCGGGTTGACTTCAACGCTCAGGCCCTTGGGCACTCGCAGGACCCTGCCAGTGGATATTTCCTGGAAGTATCGGTATCTCACCCGGAATCACTGTCCCTGCTTGATAAAGCTGCCCTCGAAGAACCCGATTGAACCATCCGTTTCCTAGAAGGCGGCGGAGATGTAGCCCATGAGCAAGCAAAGCTCGCCTGTGGGTGCAGGTCTGCTTGGTAGGTGCCCGCCGATATGGCTCTCGGTGTAGACGGGGAGGCGGCTCGTGTGTACGACGGTTGGTGCGTTTTCTGAGTAGAACGTGCCATTTTTGCGTCAACTCATGAGGCCGTAGTGCAGTTCGTAGCCTGAGAGGTCAGCAATCCCTGCCTACTCATACTGCTTAGTGGATCCATAGTGCGCCCCCACGAAAAGTGCAGTACTTCCGCTTTCACTGATCCCGAAACCGCGGTGTACTCCAGCGACCGCCCTGGGGAAGCCGTCGGCATCGTCCACTTCCGAAAAGCGCCCTGCCCACGACCCGCCGGTGTCAACGAAGTTGATGGCTGGGTGACTGAGCGTGATGTCGTCGCCGAAGAACTGGCCCGCACTGTCGAACGATGTCGCTGGCATGTCGAGCATGTAGCCTGTGGGAGTCAAAGTCCGGTTTTCCCGGGCCTCGCCGCCAGGAAAGAGCACGGACTCATAGGTGAATTCCACGTCTCGAACCTGCCCTGAGACCATGCTGGTGTCGAAGTCCGCAAACATCGTGAACACGCCCTGGAATTCGCCAGCGACTGTCGTGCCTACAGGATAAGGCAGTCCCGGGCCGTAGGTGGCTACGTAAAAACCGGCAGAACGGCCCGTGTACGTGGCTCTGCCGGAGGCCGGCACGGTGATCGCCTCGTTATATTCCGGGCCGTCCATGAATGCCCCGAACTCTATGCCAGAGGTCCCGGTATCTGCATGGATCCAGTAACCGGCTGCCAGATAGTTCGTGAAGTCATCGTCCTCCCACTCGATGAACGTGCCCATGATGGTCCATCCGGAATCCGTGGTGGACAGGGTATGGGCCTGCACCGCATCGCGGTTGGACAGCAGGTTCTGTTCCGGGGTGAGATTTACGCCCACTGCATACGTTGCAGTATCGGTATCCACGATGGACGAGGAGCCATCCTGGCGGTTGAGTTCAAGCACGAACTGCTCGCCATCGAATGACGTATCGAAGCTTTCGACATCCGCAAGGCTGTTGGTGTAGGAACTCATCACGCTGCCCTGGTCACCTCCCTCTCCGAACACCGGAGCACCGCCTACCTGCTGGGTGAGGCCGATGATTTGCTCGGAAACTTCGCCAAAACCGGAAATCTCCGTCTCCGTACCCTGTGAGAAGGCGGTCTGCCTGGGGTCCATGGGGCTGCCTCCGCAGGCGCAGAGAAACAATGAAAACAGGATGACAGCGTGCTTGTTCATGATTTTCCTCACATCATCTGGTGTTGTTCGAATGGGTGCGTTGTGCCGGGAAAGGCTGGGAGAATGATATAACTGCCGTGACCGGCAAATGCAAGTGCCTCATTTTTCGCGTAGCGCCTAGATCAGTCGGCGAATATCAATGTCTGCTATCCCTGCTGCACCACCCTGAACGTATAAAAAAGCGGTCCCCTGCAGCGGGGGCGCTAACCCGCTTCTTCATTCGGGCTTCTGCAGTAGGGCCTCAAAGGAACCGTTGAAGCGTCCTAATGAGCCGTCCGCTTCCTCAAAGTCCGCTTCGTAGAGTCCCGCTGTCAGCCGAGGCTCACCTGTCTGCACCGGGCGGTTCGAGAAATACGCCCCGAAGACACCCACGGACCCTGCGATCGTTCGGCTTCTGTGCATGACGGTCATGGTTTCCTGATAGATCGTGCCGTCCTCGCGCCAGCCGACAGGACCGAAGTGCAGCTCGTAACCTGACGGGTCTGCCCGCGGAGTAGCTGCAGCGGTTTGCGACTGCAGCAGGGAGGCGATATGCACCTCACCAGCGGTAATCTCCCCGGTACATCCAATACAGCCCTGCACGACTCCGGCATCAAAGTCTGCTGTCAGCTGTACGGGTGCCAGGAACTCGGCAAACATGTAGTGCCTTGCATATCCTACGGCTTCTATGTACTGGAACAGCCCGGACGAAATACCGGCATACGTGGCAGTACCTGTGACCGGCAGGACCGGAGGGTTGGTGGGATCAATCTCGGGGCCATCGATGAAATACACGAGACGATCTGCCGTGAACAGATCCACTTCCTCCTCATCTTGCGGGAATACCGACCACCATCCGCCTGCGAGGTAGTCCGTCGGGTCGTTGTTGTCCCAGCTGATTATCACGTAGGCCATCTGCGTGCCTTCAGCCTCGGGCCTGACCATCAGCCACGACTGCGCAACATGGCCGGGAATCCGTGCCGGGATAGGTGTACTCTGCACCGTGTGCTCTTCGCTGTTGATCTTGTAGGTTCTGCCTCCGCGTTCCTCAACGATCTCGACCTTCCCGCCACTGAAAAAGGTGGTATCGCGGTAGAAATTGATTTGCTCCGGAGGTGGTGGGGGTTCTCGGTGAGGACTGCCTCCACAGGCAGACAGAACGCACAGGAACAATACACAGGTGAATGCTGGTCTCATGGGGACTGCCTCTTGTTGTTATGGGGTCCGGCAAAGGTGCCGGGCCTTTGCTAACAACGGTCGAGAACAAGAAGTCCCTGCTCATTCACCCAGGCACCGGGAACGACCCAATGCCATGAAGGACTATGGTATTTGGCAGGTAACCGACTTGGCGAGATTCCCAGCCGACGTTAGCAGGGGGCACTATACCACCTGCTTTACCAGTCGTTAATTATTTTGGCAGGACTATGGGGAAAGACAGGTTCAGAGGATGCGCGAGAACAGCAAAACGCGTTCGCCCTTAACCCAGGCGTCGAAGCTGCCTGAAAGCCTTCCTTGCACCTTACCCGACTCCGTGAAGGCCGGGTTTATTTCTGAAATACCAGATAGGCTGCAAGGCCCACCAGGATGACCGCGAAGATTTTCTTGAAGTTTGCCGTGGCGACATGCTCAAGCAGGTACGGGCCGATCTGTGCACCCAGCAACCCGCCGAGGCCAAGGGCAATCGCCACCCGGTAATCCACATTGTCGAGCCGACCGTGCGCAAACAGCGCCGACAGCGAGATGATCAGGATTGCCAGAAACGAGGTGCCAACCGCCTTTTGCGCGGTATATCCGAGGGTGATGAGCAACGGCACCATCAAAAATCCGCCGCCCAGCCCCGTAAATGATGCACCTACCCCGACCAAGATGCCGGACAAGATGAATAACGTATAGTTCAGAGCCATTGATCGCCTCCCCGGTCAAAGTCTTTCGTTATGACGACAGGCCCTGACCTGCTAGAGGCCCGTCATGCTACCCGGGGCTGCAGCGCACCCCAGTAGTGGCTGGCAGGCAGCGCTAGATCTCCAGCACATCCCGCATGTCGAAAAGTCCCGGACCGCGGCCTGACACCCAAGCGGCAGCGCGCAAGGCTCCCCTGGCAAAGTTCATCCGGCTGGAAGCACGATGTGTGACTTCGATGCGTTCGCCCTCCCCGGAGAACATGACCGTGTGCTCACCCACAATGTCCCCGGCCCGGATGGTTTCAAAACCAATGGTTTTACGGTCGCGCTTGCCGGTATGGCCATGCCGGCCAAAGACCGCGCAGTCCGCCAGCTTTCGCCCGAGACGCTCAGCCACCACTTCACCCATGCGCAATGCGGTTCCTGAAGGCGCATCCACCTTGTGGCGGTGGTGTGCCTCGATAATCTCGATGTCGTAGTCATCGCGCAGGGTATCGGCAGCTACCTGCAACAGCTTCAGGCACACGTTCACCCCGACGCTCATGTTCGGTGCGTAAACGATGGAGATGTCCTCGCTGGCCTGCTGCAGTTCCTGTACCTGGTGCTCGTCCAGGCCAGTCGTGCCGATGACCATGGATTTGCCATGCCTGCGACAACTGTCCAGTGACCGCATCGTGCATTCGGGCACGGTGAAGTCGATCAGGATGTCGAAATCCCTGCATTGACTTTCGAGGTCATGGCTGATGATCACGCCCGTAGCCCCTACCCCGGCCACCTCTCCGGCATCGCGCCCGATCGAGTCTGCCGCGGACGCCTCGAATGCGGCACCCAGGCGAGTCCGTTCATCTTCCACACAGGCCTGCACCAGCGTCTTTCCCATTCGACCCGCAGCCCCATTGATCCCAAGCGTAAGCATTCCACTGTCCCCACGAAATATCACTCGCACGATTATACATTCCGTGCCGCACAAGCGGTGCGGTCACTTTCCATGGGTACTGGGGATACGATGCAGGGATGTCCGGACCAGTCGCAGACGCGATTAATGCGACCAGAACTTGAGCTCGTCAAAGAAACTTTTCACGTCATCGGTCCAGGAATGTGAGCGCGGGCTGTGGCGGTTCCCGCCCTTGTCGACGTCCCGGGAGAATTTCTCAAGCAATTCCTTCTGGTGCTTGCTGAGGTTGACGGGGGTCTCGACGACGATCGAGCAGATCAGATCGCCCGGTGTGCTGCCACGCACGGGCCGCACGCCCTTGCCGCGCAGGCGAAACAGCCGTCCGGTCTGGGTTTCGGCTGGAACCTTGAGCTTGACCTTGCCTTTCAGGGTGGGAACTTCCACCTCGCCACCCAGCGCAGCCATGCTGAAACTGATTGGAACTTCACAGTGCAAATCACTGTTTTCTCTTGTGAAAAGCTCATGGGGACGCACATAGATCTGTACGTAGAGATCCCCCGGAGGGCCGTTGTTCGTGCCCGCTTCACCCTCACCTGACAGGCGAATCCGGTCACCGCTGTCGACACCTGCCGGCACCTTCACGGAGAGCTTTTTCGTGACACGCCTTCGCCCGGTGCCGCGGCAATAGTCACACGGCACCCGGATGGTCTTGCCCTGGCCGCGGCATCGGGGACAGGTTTGCTGGATCGAAAAAAAGCCCTGCTGCATGCGGACCTGACCTGCACCGCCACAGGTGCTGCATTCTTCTACCGAGGTGCCCGGTGCCGCCCCGGAACCGTCGCATTCCGTACAGGTGGACTGGCGCGGGATCTCCAGGGTCGACTCGGTCCCGAACACCGCCTCCTCCAGGCTGATCTCAAGGTCGTGCTGGAGATCGGAACCCCGGTACACGCGCTGCGAGGAACCGCGGCCTGTGCCAAAGATGTCGCCAAAAATATCGCCGAAAATGTCACTGAAATCCGCGGTGCTGCCGGCGGTTCCGCCCTGCACCCCGGCATGGCCGAACTGGTCATAGGCCTGGCGCTTGCGGGCATCGCCCAGAATCTCGTAGGCCTCTTTCGCTTCCTTGAACTTTCGTTCGGCCTCCCGGTCCCCGGGGTTGCGGTCCGGATGGTATTTCATGGCAAGCCGGCGGTACGCCTTTTTCAGCCCGTCCGCATCCGCGGAGCGGTCAACGCCAAGGACTTCGTAATAATCTCTCTTGCTCATCACCTATCCGAAAATACGAAAGTCCGGGTTCGACCCAACGAACCCGGACCCCCGGAACTCCCTGATTCCGTATCAGGAAAAAAACGTGTTATGCAGCGCTACAGGTACCGGCGAACCGTACCCGGGCGCACACCAGTCTCAGGATTTCTTGCCGTCGTCCACTTCCTCGAACTCGGCGTCAACCACATCCTCCTGACCGGCGCCACCTCCAGCATTGGTCGCACCACCCGGGTCTGCAGACGGTGCATCGGCACCGGCGGCACTGGCCTCGGCATACATGCGCTCGGCCAGCTTGCCCGAGGCCTCGGCCAGGGCCTGGGTCTTGGTTTCGATGACCTCCTGGTTGTCCTTGTCCAGCACATCCTTCAGGTCCTTGATGGCATTCTCGATCTGCAGGCGCTCTTCCTGCTCGACCTTGTCACCCATCTCCGCCAGGGATTTCTCCGTGGCATGGATCATCTGGTCTGCCTGGTTTCTCGCACCCACGAGCGCGCTGAACTTCTTGTCCTCTTCCGCATGCGCCTCGGCGTCCTTGACCATCTTTTCAATCTCGTCATCGGACAGGCCGCTGGATGCCTTGATCACGATCGACTGTTCCTTTCCGGTGGCCTTGTCCTTGGCGGACACGTTCAGGATGCCGTTGGCATCAATATCGAAGGTCACCTCGATCTGGGGCATGCCGCGCGGGGCCGGCGGAATGTCCGTCAGGTCAAAGCGCCCCAGCGACTTGTTCGCCGTCGCCTGCTCGCGCTCCCCCTGCAGTACATGCACGGTGACGGCCGTCTGGTTGTTCTCCGCCGTCGAGAATACCTGCTGGGCATTGGTCGGGATCGTGGTGTTTTTCTCGATCAGCCGGGTCATCACCCCGCCCAGGGTCTCGATCCCCAGCGACAAAGGCGTGACATCAAGCAACAGCACGTCCTTGACGTCACCGCCCAGGACACCGGCCTGAATGGCAGCTCCCACGGCCACGGCCTCGTCCGGGTTGACGTCCTTGCGTGGCTCCTTGCCGAAGAAGTCCTGTACCACCTGCTGCACCTTCGGCATCCGGGTCTGTCCACCGACAAGGATGACGTCGTTGATATCGGAGGCCGACAGGTTGGCATCCTGCAGGGCCTGCTTGCAGGGCGCGATGGTGCGCTGCACCAGCTCTTCCACCAGTGCTTCGAGCTTGGCCCGCGTGACCTTGATGTTCAGGTGCTTGGGTCCGGACTGGTCTGCCGTGATATAGGGCAGGTTCACTTCCGTTTGCTGGCCGGATGACAATTCGATCTTGGCCTTCTCGGCCGCTTCCTTCAGACGCTGCAGGGCCAGCGGGTCATTGTGCAGGTCAAACCCCTGGTCCTTCTTGAACTCGTCGGCCAGGTAGTCGATCAGGCGCATGTCGAAATCCTCACCGCCGAGGAAGGTATCGCCGTTGGTGGACAGGACCTCAAACTGGTGTTCGCCGTCGACTTCCGCAATTTCAATGATCGAAATATCGAACGTGCCACCACCCAGGTCATACACTGCAATCTTGCTGTCCCCGCGCTTCTTGTCCATGCCGTAGGCCAGGGCTGCGGCCGTCGGCTCGTTGATGATCCGTTTCACATCGAGGCCTGCGATCTTGCCGGCATCCTTGGTGGCCTGGCGCTGCGAGTCATTGAAGTAGGCCGGCACGGTAATAACGGCCTCGGTGACGTCTTCGCCCAGGTACTCCTCAGCCGTCTTTTTCATTTTCATCAGGATGCGTGCGGAGATTTCAGGCGGTGCCATCTTGTCACCCTTGGCCTCGACCCAGGCATCGCCGTTGTCCGCACGGATGATCTTGTAGGGCACCAGCTTGATGTCCTTTTGCACGGCATCTTCCTCGAAGCGCCGGCCGATCAGGCGTTTGATTGCGAACAGGGTGTTGGCAGGATTGGTGACGGACTGGCGCTTGGCCGACTGGCCGACCAGAGCCTCGTTATCTTCCGTGAAAGCGACGATGGAGGGCGTGGTTCGATCACCCTCGCTGTTCTCGATCACCTTGGGCGTTGTGCCTTCCATGACGGCCACGCATGAATTGGTGGTACCTAAATCAATACCAATGATCTTACCCATCATATATCTCCAAAAAAATCCGGTATCCGGTCAGATAGCTCGTTGAATCTCGTGTTTGTATGAATATAGGGTCAATTTCCGGCATTTCAAGGCCACCGATACCCCTTGTGTGAGTGTGGATGAGCGGGGAATCCGTCAGCCGCTGGATTCCTCCGGCGCCCTGGAGACGATCACCATGGCTGGGCGCAGCAGTCTCTCGTGCAGAGTATACCCCTTTTGCATGACCCGGATGACCGTATTCGGCTCGTGCTCATCGCTCTCCTCCGTGGTCATGGCCTGATGCAGGTTCGGATCAAAGGCCTCCCCGATGGGATCCACTTCCTCGATGGCAAACTTCTGCAAGGCACTGGTCAGCACTTTCAGGGTCAGCGCAGAACCCTCCTGAAGCTTGGCCGCGTCCACCTCTCCCGCATCCAGGCCCAGTTCCAGGCTGTCCTTCACCTGCAGCAACTCGCCGGCAAACTTTTCGATCGCGTACTTGTGTGCATTCGAGACGTCGCGCTCGGCGCGCTTTCGCAGGTTCTCCATCTCGGCCTGCACGCGCATCCACTTGTCGTGGTTCTCGACCACCTGCTTGCGGGCCGCCTCCAGTTCGTCGTGCAGCGAAACCTCCTCAGTGCCGGCGCCATTTGGGTCAACCGGTTCCTGTGCCGCTTGCTCCTGCGCTTCGGCCGGGTCAGGTTTTTTTACAGTATCAGTCATAATTCAGCATGCCATTGAAAACAGCTCGTCTGGAAACAGCATTATGTGGGCTAGTTTCGAGTATTCAAGGCTTCGCCGAGCAGACGGGCCGTCAGGTCGACGATTGGAATCACGCGGTTGTAGGACATCCGGGTCGGGCCCACGACGGCCAGCACACCCATCACTTCATCATCCACCGTGTACGGTGAGGTAATGACACTGCAGTCATCCAGCACCGCATAACCGGATTCCTGACCAATGAAAATCTGTACGCCATCGGCACAGATGCAGCGATCCAGCAGACGCAGGAATTCCCGCTTCTGGCTGAAGGCCTCAAACAGGCTCCTGAGCTTCTCGATGTCGGACAGGTCATCAAACTCCATGAGATTGGTCTGTCCCACCACCACGTAATCGGATTTCCCGGAGCCGGAAAACACCTGCTCTCCCATCTCGACGGCAGAACGCATGAGATCGTTCATGTGCTCACGCAGGCGGTCCAATTCCTGGAGGATTTTCTGTCTTGCCGCCACCAGGTCCTGGCCGGCGCACAGTTCGTTGATGTAGTTGGCTGCCTGCTGCAGTTCGGCCTCAGTGTAATCGCGATCGGCCTGCAAAATCCGGTTCTGTACCTCCCGCTGGTTCATGACCAGGATTGCCAGCACCCGATGTTCTGAAAGCGGCAGGAATTCGATGTGGCGAAACTCGGCGCGCTCGATCCTGGGCAGCGTAACCACTCCCGCCATGCCGGTCAGGCCGGACAGCAGTGTCGAGGCACTCTCCACCAGGCCATTTACATTCTGGGAAGGATCCAGGTTTTCCTTCATCTGCGAGACCACGTCGGTGGTGATCGGCTGGACCTTGAGCATGGTGTCCACGAACAGGCGATAGCCCTTGGTCGTGGGGATGCGCCCGGCCGAGGTATGCGGGGATTCCACGAAGCCAAAGTCTTCCAGATCTGCCATGACGTTGCGCACGGTGGCCGGACTGATCTCCAGGGCGGACTTGCGTGCCAGGGTACGTGAACCCTGCGGCTGTCCTTCCGAGATATAGCTCTCCACCAGGACTTTCAGCAGCAACTGGGTCCGCTCGTTCAATGAATAGTTTTGCTCTTCGATTGCAGCCATGGTCCGGGGCATTTCAGGCCGGGACTGGGAATTCCATGCCAGATAGTACCTAAAACATCATTGCAGCACTGTGCAGAAATTGTCAAGGAGACTTATCGCTCCTAACAGATGAGATGTTTGACTAGGAAGTTATATACTTATACTCCGCAATGAAAACGCACCGCACCATCCGCTATCGCCTGCATCCACGCACGCAGGCAAAGGCCCGCAGGCTGCATGAGCTGGCGGGCGCGTGCCGGTATGTG
Source organism: Gammaproteobacteria bacterium (assembly GCA_026706595.1). Lineage (GTDB taxonomy): Bacteria > Pseudomonadota > Gammaproteobacteria > UBA4575 > UBA4575 > WTFY01. The sequence continues at coordinate 135,075 of JAPOYL010000013.1, forward strand.
TGGAACCACTTTGTCGGAGTGCTCAGGGATGAATACGTGGCCTACGGGAAGTGCGATCCGCGCTGGTATACGCTCAACATGAGATTCACAAATCTTCGCAAGCAATTCCCGTGGTTGCAGGGCTATTCCTGCTCTATCGTCAGGCAGTCATTGAAACCCATCGAAACCGCCTACAAGAAATTCTATGCAGGAAAAGGCGGCTTACCGAAGTTCCATGGCAGGCACACGCATGCACCGTCCATCCCGCTGGGTACGGGCATGTTCAAGCTGCAGGGAGACTTCCTGCACGTGCAGAAAATCGGTCAACTGAAACTTTGTGGCAACAATCCTTACCCAGACGGGATCGCCAAAAGCGGCACGATCAAGCATGAGTGTGGCAAGTGGTATGCCTACATCACGTATGAAGTACAGATCACGGCCTTGCCATCCTCGATCAAGCCCGTGGGCATCGATCGCAACGTCGGCCAGGTCGCCCGTTCCGATGGTGTGGTGCACTACACGCCTGACATGGCCCTGCTTGAGGCGCGCAAGCGCCGCTACCAGCGCATGATGGCCCGCAGGCAGTGTGGTAACAGGAAACAAGGTATCAAGCCCAGTCACCGCTATCTCAAGGCAAAGAACCTTTATGCCCGCACCCAGCAGAAGATCGTGCAGGCACGCACCGACTGGTGCCACCAGGTATCGAGAGAAATTGCAGACGACTATACCCTAATCTACATGGAAGACCTGAATACGAAAGGCATGACAGCGAGTGCAAAAGGAACGCAGGAGGATCCGGGCAAGCACGTGAAGCAGAAAGCCGGCCTCAATCACTCCATCCTAAACTCGGGCTGGGGCAAACTTGAGCAGTGCCTCGGGTACAAGGCCAGCGTGATGAAGGTAGCACCACACTACACCAGCCAGGCCTGCCATGCGTGCGGACACACAGACAAACATAACAGGAAGACCCGGGCCTACCATGAGTGTGTGGCCTGCGGGTATCGGGCTCATGCAGATGTAAACGCTGCATTGAACATACTGGCCTTCGGGAATGGGGCTGCTGGACGTGGAGGCAGCGGGATTACCCGGCCTGTGAAACGTCAAACGGATACTGAAAGTCCATTGCGGACTTAAGTATATAATTCCCTTTGACTAGTGCGGTTGCACAATCCGTAATAGCTTTTGGCTCATCCAGAGGCAGGCCCAGACCGTGAGTACATTCACCAACATAGGGATCATTTCCAAGCCGGACGATCCGCTGATTTCAGACACCGTGCGGGCCCTGTACCGCTACCTGTCCGAGCGCTCCCTGCATATTTCCGTTGACGACGTGACCGCCGACCTGATCGACCAGTATTCGGTCGGTGCCAGCAGCTCGGAAGAGATCGCCCAAAGCAGCAACCTGGTGATCGTGGTGGGCGGCGACGGCACGCTGCTGTATGCGGCCCACAGCATGATCGAGAAAGGCATACCGCTTCTGGGCGTCAACCTGGGACGCCTGGGATTCCTGGCTGAGGTGGCCCCCAAGGACATGGAACGGGAACTGGATGCGATCCTTGCAGGCAAATTCATCGAAGAACGCCGCTTCGTGCTGCAGACCACCCTGGTCCGCGATGGCGTGACCCACCGCGTGGCGCACGCGGTCAATGACGTCGTCGTGCATGCCATGCAGATGGTGCGCATGATCGAAATAGAAACCCGCGTGGACGGCCAGCTCCTCGACACCCTGCGTGCCGATGGCTATATCGTGTCCACCCCGACCGGCTCGACCGCCTATGCCTTGTCGGGCGGCGGGCCCATCCTGCACCCGAGCCTGGGGGCCATCGTGCTGGTGCCGATCTGCCCGCATACCCTGAGCAACCGGCCCGTCGTGGTCGATGCCAACAGCCGGATCGAACTGGTCCTGCCAAGGCAGAACCCACGTCACTCGGCACTGGCTTCCGTGGACGGCCAGATCAACCTGGACTTTGAGCCGGGAGACCTGCTGACCATCCAGAAGGCCAGTCACGAACTGCGCCTGATCCAGCCGCGCAACTACGACTACTTCAAGGTGCTGCAGGAAAAACTGCGCTGGAACGCGGCACCGCGCGGCAAAAAGTAGCGCTGGCGCCGGCGCAGATCATGCTCAAATCCATCTACATCCGAAATTTTGCAATCATCGACGAACTGGAACTGGATTTTCATTCCGGCATGAGCGTGCTCACCGGAGAAACCGGTACCGGGAAATCCATCATCATCGATGCGCTGAACCTGGCACTCGGCAGCCGGGCAGACAGTTCCATGGCACGCAACCCGGACCAGCCGGTCGAAATAGCGGTGACACTCGATGCCGGCCAGGTGGACGCAGCCCAGGGCTGGCTGGCTGAGCACGGCCTGGATGCGGCTGGCACACATTGTGTGCTGCGCAGGGTCATCTCGACGGACGGAAAGTCCCGGGCCTACATCAATGGCTCACCCGGTCCGGTCATGCAGCTCCGAAGCCTCGGCGAGCACTTCGTCGACATCTACGGACAGCACGAATGCCAGTCGCTGATGCGCAGGGACGAGCAGCGTGCCTTGCTGGACAGCTTCTCCTCGAATGAAGCTGCAGTGGAAAAACTGGCCGCACTCTTCAAAAGCTGGCAGGAACTCGGCAAACAGCTGAGAGACGTCGAGCAAAGCCATGAAAGCGCGCACGCGCAACTGGAGTTACTGCGCTACCAGTTCCAGGAACTGGAACAACTGGGCCTGCAAGACGGAGAATACGAAGCACTGAATGCCCGCCACATCCAGCTGAGCCATGCGAAGGAGTTGCGTGAGGGCAGCATGCGAATCTCGGACCGGCTGGCAGGCGATGGGGACGACAGGATCTTTGACACACTCGGGCAACTGCTGGTCGAACTGGAAAAGCTCAGCGCGACCGACCCGGCACTCGGAGGGCTGCTGGAGGACCTGCAGGGCATCCAGATCCAGCTGGGTGAAACGGCTGGGGGCCTGCGCGACTACTCGGAGCAGACGTCCACCGATCCGCAGGAACTGGAGTCCGTCGAGGAACGGATCTCGATGGTCGAGGAGATCGCGCGCAAGCACCGGGTCAAGGCCGCCGAACTGGCGACCCTGTACCTGACCCTCGGCGAAAAACTGGAAACCCTGGAACGCAGTCACGTGGACCCCGAAGACCTTCGCAGCGCACTGCAAGAAACGGAACAGCGCTACCGCACACTGGCTGAACAGGTCAGTGCCTCGAGAAAGGCTGCAGCCGGCATCCTGAATGAGAAGATCACCGACTCCATGCAGACACTCGGCATGCAGGGGGGACGTTTCCAGATCGATGTCTGCCCACGGACTTCAGCGGAGCCGACGTCCCACGGGCTGGACGAATTGCAGTTTCTGGTCAGCACCAACCCCGGCCAGGAACTGCGCCCCCTGAACAAGGTGGCCTCGGGAGGCGAGCTGTCCCGGCTGAGTCTTGCCATACAGATCACGACGGCCAACAATCTCGCCATTCCGACCCTGATCTTCGACGAGGTGGATTCGGGTGTCGGTGGCGCCACCGCCGAAATCGTTGGCAAACACCTGCATGAACTGAGCTACAATGCGCAGGTGTTCTGCGTCACCCACCTGGCCCAGGTCGCGGCCCAGGCGGACCATCATTACAAGGTGGACAAACGCGAACACGACACCTCGATCCGGACCGAAATCTCGCAGCTGCAGGAACAGGCCCGCATCGATGAACTGGCGCGCATGCTCGGCGGCATCAAGATGACCCGTCACACACAGGAGCATGCCAAGGAGATGCTGCAACAGGGAAAACGGCGATCGGCATGAAGTGGTTTAGAACGATAGCGTGCATGCTTTGCTGCATGGCAGTCCTTTCAGGCTGCGAGAAAGGCCTGTTGACGATCTACAAGATCGATGTCCAGCAGGGCAACGCGCTCCAGGCTGAGGATGTTGAGAAAATCAAGCTCGGCATGAACCGGGAGCAGGTGCTCTTTGTCCTTGGCAGTCCCCTGATCGTGGACAGCTTCCACCCGGACCGGTGGGACTATGTCTACATGCTGAAGCCCGGCTACGCACCGACGCAGCGCAGTCAACTGACGCTGGTTTTTGACCGTGACAAGGTCATCGAGATGATCCGGCACGACTCGGACGCTGTCAGCGCTCCCACCGACGACTCGCAGGCCGCGGACTGAGACCGGGCCGCCTGTCCGGAACCAGACGCTTCATTTCCCCCGTTCGGCAAGCTTGCGGCGTGCCTCGGCAGGACTCCTGTGCAGGGGCCGGTAGATTTCGATCCGGTCATGATCCTCGAGGCGCCGGTCCAGACGGACCGGGGTACCATAAATTCCGACGTTGCCTTCACGCACCCGGGCTTGCGGGCATCTGGAGGCGATTCCGGACTGCTCGATGGCCTGCCCGACGGTGGTCTCGGATGCTACGGTCAGCGGGATCACTTCCTGGTGATCGGCCTGTGCGAAGCAGACCGTCACCGAAATACGGTCAGCCCTCGCCATAGACTGCCTTCGCCCGGCTCTTGAAAGTGGCGATCATGCCATTGGCCACCTGGCTGAAGATCGGCCCCAAGGTCAGCTCGAACAGGCGGTTGGAAAATTTGAATTCCATCAGCAACTTCACATCACAGGAGTGCGCATCGACTTCCTGGAACTCCCAGGTGCCCGACAGGTGGCGGAACGGGCCCTTGACCAGGTGCAGGACAATGCTGCGATCACGGACGAGCTCATTGCGCGTGGTCAAAGAGGCATGGATTGCACCCTTGGCAAAATGCAGGGTGGCCTGCTTGACGTGCTCGCCGGCCTCGGTGACCTCGCTGCCGACGCACCAGGTGACAAACTCGGGATAGGCCTCGATGTCGTTGACGAGGGCGTACATCTGCGCTGCTGAATGGGGCAACCGTGCACTGCGTTCTATGCGGGTCATGCGAAGTGACAGGGATTTCAGGGTACTCAGACGATACCGAGCACATGAAGGAATATCAAAACCACCCCCAGCGGGGCGATGTAGCGTGCCAGAAAGCGCCACAAGGCGTAGCCTGTGGGGTGGCCGATACGAAGCTCGTCACGGCGCGACGGCTCACTCATGACCCATGCCGCGAACAGGCAGATCAGGATCCCGCCAAGCGGCAGCATGATATTGGACGTCAGGTAATCCAGCAGGTCAAAAAATGACTTGCCCTCAAAGGCCGTGCCGTCCAGCAGCCGGACCCGGGTCCAGAGATTGAAGGAAAGCACCGTGCCTGCTCCGATCGCCCAGACAATCAAGCCACAGACCAGGGAGGAGCGGAGCCGGGTAAACGAGAATTTCTCCACCATCCAGGCCACCGCAGGCTCGATCATCGAGATGGCCGAGGTCCAGGCTGCAAATACCAGCAGGATGAAGAACAGGAGTCCGAACAGGGTGCCGCCCGGCATGTGTCCGAAGGCCAGCGGCAGGGTAGTGAAGATCAGCCCCGGGCCCTGCCCCGCTTCCAGCCCGTTAGCAAACACGATCGGGAAAATTGCGAGCCCGGCCAGTATGGCGATCAACGTATCGGTGAGCGCGACCTGGACGCTGGTGCTTGCAATCGATGCATCCTGGGGCAGGTAGGCCCCGTACATCATGATCGCACCCATGCCGAGGCTCAGGGTGAAAAAAGCCTGGCCCATGGCCTTGAGCACAATATCCGGTGTGATCTTGGAAAAATCGGGAGCGAACAGGAACCTGAGCCCGCCGAGAAAATCCCCGGCGATGACTGCATACACCACCATGACCAGGATCAGCAGGAACAGGCCGGGCATCAGGAACCGCACTGCCGCTTCCAGCCCCCGGCGCACGCCACGGAGGATGACGAAAATCGTCAACACCATGAACAGCGTATGCCAGAACATCAGCCGCCACGGATCAGCTACCAGGCGGTTGAATATCTCACCCACGCCCTGCGCGGAAATTCCGCTGAACGAGCCTCCGGCGGCTTCCAGCACGTAAGCCAGCGTCCAGCCTGCGATAACACTGTAGTAGGAGAGAATCAGGAGCCCCGTCAGCATGCCCATCACCCCCAGCATGCCCCACAGGGGGCTTCGGCCCTCCTCCCTTGCAAGCGTACGCATGGTGTTGGCCGGGCTGCTCCGGCCCCTGCGGCCCAGCAGCACTTCCGATATCATCACGGGCAGGCCCAGCAGTGCGATACAGGCAAAATACAGCAGTACGAAAGCGCCACCGCCGCTGTCACCTGCCATGTACGGAAATTTCCACACATTGCCGAGACCGACCGCCGAACCGGCCGCAGCCAGTACGAACATGAACCGCGACGACCAGTAGCCGTGGATCGATGTTCTTGTCGCAGTCATGAGTGCGCTGTCATCCCTTTGCAAAAACCGGCGGTGGCCGAACGCCCTTCTATACTATAGCGGATGGCCGATCTTTTGAACGCACGCCGAATGAATTCATTACAATACCCGCATGCCCAAATCCAAGCCCCAGCCGGATTCCCGCATCGCAGTCAACAAAAAGGCCCGACACGACTACTTTATCGTCGAACAGCTGGAAGCTGGACTGGTGCTTGAAGGCTGGGAGGTCAAAAGCCTGCGGGAAAAAAGCATCCAGCTCAAGGAGAGCTATGTGCTGATCCGGGACATGCAGGCCTGGCTGCTAGGCGCCCACATCGCCCCGTTGACCACGACTTCCACCCACAAGGCGGCAGACCCGACCCGGACCCGAAAACTTCTTCTGCACAAGGATGAAATTGCCAAGCTGGTGGGGGCGGTGGAACGAAAAGGCTACACCATCATCCCCTTGTCCATGTACTGGAAAAAGGGTGTCGTCAAACTGGGGATTGCCGTGGCAAAAGGCAAGCACAAGCAGGACCGTCGTGCAAGCATCAAGGAACGGGACTGGAAACGCGACCAGCAGCGGCTGATGAAAAACGCAAAGTAGGGAACCTGTCCGGCACCCTACTGGAGACTGTGCTGTATGCCGGTTAATTTATTCCGCAGTTGTACACTCCGGAGACAGCCTGTGGCTGCATCCCCGCGACGCATTCATGATAGGAGCCGAATTCCATGTGTATGGCATCATCGCCAGAGCCCGTTGCACCGATCCACTTTGACCTTGGATCGCTTTCACCACACCCGGAAATGGCTAGGAAACTGATCAGCAGCAAACACGCCAAAGGCTTTTGTCTCATAATTATATGCCCCCTCAGAGGTTGGTCTGAACTACTTCAAAGCAATGTAACGGAAATCAGGCAGTACAGCAACCGTTACCGAAGCGCAGGCTCATTGGCCGGATTCGCACTCCTTGCGGATCTGTTCCAGGAAGGCTTCGTGTGTCGCCAGCTCCTCGGCACTGGCTTCGATCACGCGCAAGCTTGAGCGGGGTCCCTTCGACCGCCTTGCCGCAAGCCGCTGCTTCGCTGCCTGCTCGGACTCCGTGCTGAGGCTCAATACCGACTGTCCGCCCGTCATCACCAGATAGACGTCTGCCAGAATCTGTGCATCCAGCAACGCCCCGTGGTAGGTGCGCGCAGAATTGTCGATTTCATAGCGCTTGCACAGGGCATCCAGGCTGTTTTTTTGTCCCGGGTGGAGCTTGCGGGCCAGTTCCAGCGTGTCGGTCACGGTGCAGCAGCTGCCAATATCTGTGATCTCGTGGCTGGCCAGCGACAACTCGGTGTTGATGAACCCTATGTCGAAACTGGCATTGTGTATGACGAGTTCGGCCCCTTCCACGAAGCGAAGAAAATCATCGGCAATCTTGGCGAATTCGGGCTTGCCGTCAAGAAACTCCTGGGTAATTCCATGCACCTGCAAGGCACCCTCGTCAATGTCACGGCCCGGGTTCAAGAACTGGTGAAATGTCTGGCCGGTAATCCGGCGATGGACGACCTCCACGCATCCGATCTCGATCATGCGGTGTCCTTGCGCAACCTCGAGGCCCGTGGTTTCCGTATCCAAAACAACCTGCCGCATGTTCCTCCTCCCGATCCTGATCAATTCCGATAGCTACGACAGCATGGCATCAATGGCATCATTGGCCAGCTGGTCGACCTGTTCGTTTTCAGCATGCCCACTGTGCCCCTGTACCCAGTTCCAGGTGACCGTATGACGTTCAACCTGTGCATCGAGCTGCTGCCACAAGTCCTGGTTCTTGACGGGCTTTTTCGCCGAGGTCTTCCAGCCATTGCGCTTCCAGTGGGGCAGCCATTGCTGGATGCCATCCATCAGGTATCTCGAATCCGTGGTAATGCTGACCGTGCACGGGCGTTTGAGCTTTTGCAGGGCGGACAATGCCGCCTGCAACTCCATGCGGTTGTTGGTGGTCTCCTGCGCCGCCCCGTGAATGGTGGTTTCCCGGTTGCCGTAACGCAGCAGGGCGGCCCAGCCTCCCGGGCCGGGATTGCCGCGGCAGGCGCCGTCAGTGTAGATATCGACCCGCTCTGGCATGATTGGCTTCCCGCGCGGAGGGTTCTGCAATGTTCACCGGCAGCACCGGTTTCGGCGCACGCCAGGGCTGTGCACGTGGAGTCAGTGTCAACACCCGTTTTTTAACCACGAAGATCTGCACGATGCCAAGGCGCGCCAACCCGTAATGGCTGGCGCGACCGAGAAACCCCAGGCGCTGCTGCACCCGCTGGTTGCGAACGGGAGGACGCATCCCGATATACCGGGTTTCCATGATCACGAGATCCAGCAGTGAAAACCAGTCCCTGAGGCGCCTGGCTGTATAAAAATGGCCACTCCAGGGCACCCTTCGGCTGCGCAGCAAGGCCAGCTTGCCCAGACCCATCATGCTGATCGGGTTGAAGGCGATCACCACCAGATGCCCTTCGGAAATCAGCACCCGATGTGCCTCACGCAGGACCTGATGCGGGTCAGGGGAGAAATCAAGGGTATGCAGCAGGACCATCAGGTCGAGCGAATCATGCTGGAAGGGCAAGGCCAATGGGCTGGCCGAAACCGTACCCTGGCACGGTTCCTCGGTCATGTAGATCTTTCGACCGATGCGGCTGCTCTGCAACAGGTCGATCTCTTTGGACAATGCGCCGACCTGCACTGCATAGTAGCCGAACAGCCCTGGAAGCACCCCGGACAGACTGCCTTGCAGTTCCTTGTACAGGTGCTCGCCTGCCGGGCTGGCATACCAGTCCCGCAGGTCCCGAATGACCTCCACCGGAGACAGGTGTTCTGATTCTCGCATCGCTTCATTCTAGCCCAAAAAGGCCGCGGCCATGCAAGGTGTACAGGACTGCAGATTCGTTTACTATATGTGCCCAGTGGAACCGGGTGATCAGTACTTTTGGCCGGTATCCGAATGCATTTTCATCCATGAAAAGTCAAGCCTGCCTGCTGCTTGCAGCCTCAACGTTGTTTCTTACTGCCTGTTCCGGGGTATCCCCTTCTGCCGACTCCCTTGCCGAAAAAATACCCGGAGAGGCTCAGGCCCCCTCCCGGATCGAAAGCATCCCGGAACAGGCCGCAGCCGACCTGCACCGGATAGCGCAGGAAGCCGGTGAAGCTCCACCACTGATCTGGCAGCGCATTGCACAAAACTTTGCCTTTTCGCACCTCTATGACGATCCCCGGGTAGTTGCCCAGAAACAAAGGTACCTGCAACGGGAGCGGCTGCTGCTTGTTACCTCACAGCGCTCCGAGCCCTTTATTTATTTCATCCTGAACGAGATTGAGCGGCGCAACATGCCGTCGGAGCTTGCCATCCTGCCCTTTATTGAGAGTGGCTATTATCCGCTCGCCCGATCACGTAGCAAGGCCACCGGGCTGTGGCAGTTCACTTCCCAGACGGCCAGGCAATTCCGCCTGAAACGCACCTGCTGTTATGACGCGCGCTATGACATCCACGCCTCCACCATGGCCGCACTCGACTACCTTGAAGAGCTGCATGCGGAATTCGACCAGGATTGGTTACTGGCATTGATGGCATACAACACCGGGCCCAACCGCCTCAAGAAGGTGCTGCGGTCCAGTCCAGCAGTGGTCCGCGCTGGTGATTACTGGAACCTGGCAGTGTCCCGTGAAACCCGCGAATACGTGCCCAAGCTGCTCGCATTCTCTGCCATCGTTGCAGATGGCCGCTTGAGTCGCACATTGCTGTACCCCGTAGCTGATGCCCCGCACCTTGAAATCCTGGAAACCAAAAAGCGCATCTCGCCAGCAAAACTCTTCAAGTCGGCGGATGTCTCATCCAGTGAGATGCGCAGACTGAATCCGGCCATGCAGCATCTTCATTACCCGCTGCCGCGAGGCTATCGCATGCTGGTGCCGCGGCAAAAAACCGAACTGGTCGCACTGGCGATGGAACGCCTGCCCGAGGAGCCCCGCTGGTACAAGCACAGGATTGCGCATGGCGAGTCGCTGAGCGTCATCGCAGTACGTTACGGGACTACGGTATCGGCTCTGCGCAGGGCAAACAAACTGACAAGTTCACTGATCCTGGCAGGCAAGACCCTGATCATTCCGCACTGATTCGAGACGCCGGTTTTGTCCGCGCAAAACGGGCGGGGAATGAATCCAGGCGGGCAGCAGTTCCTCAGCCGCCAAGCAGGTACTTCAGGCCGAGTGTGAGCGACCAGTGGTCCATGTCGTTGATTTTGGTATGGTTGAGTTCATCGGGGAACGGATGGTCGATGTAGCTGCCGGAGTCACGCAGGTCATCCATCTCGCTGTAGGTCAGCTTCAGACCCAGCAGCAGCCTGTCTCCCAGGCTGTAGTCCGCCCCGGCATGCAGGTGCCAGGAAAACACGGTGTCTCTCAGATCCTCGTCCTGCAAAGAATTGTAGGCTTCGGGAGGAGACAGCGCGGCGTCGCATCCGCTGGTGCATGAATACTCGCCCCGGAAATACAGCCCGTAGAGCTTGACACGGGACATGCCAACTCCGACCCCCACGTACGGGGTCACCCGGGGGAGCGCAAGCGGGAAATCGTAATAGGCATTCAGTTGCAGGGTCTGCGTTCTCAGCCGGTCGATGGAAAATTCGCTGGTGCTGGTGTAGTTGCTCATGGTGTCCGGCAGGATTCGCGTGCCATCGAAGTAGGTGATATCGGCAAATTCCTGATCGATATCGTTTTCGCGCCGGTTCGCTGACAACTCCAGGCGGACGTTGCCAAATCCCCGGCCAACGATCAGTTCAAACATGTTGCCGCGGTCCGCATCCAGATCATAAAACCAGCGGTAGCCGTCAATGGTTCCCCTGTTGGTGCAGTCATCCACGGGATAACAGAGCGCGTCACGGTTGTAGCCGGCCTGGTTGGCATCGGACATCCAGGTCGCTCCAAGACCAGCCCCCACGTACCAGCCCGAATGCCGTGCATCATCCGCCATGCCCGGTGCACTCAGCAGGACACCCAGTCCCAGCAAAACCACCCCGCCTGCCCTATGTAATCCAGATCTCATGCCACTGTCTCCTTGTTTCCCAAAACGGTCTGCAATGCATCGCATACCGCCTGTACCGTCTGCCAGCCACTCATCGTAGTGGAGCCCTCCCGGTGAATCAACTTGCCCCGGGCTGTCGGTGACTACACCTGCAGATCATGCAGCCCGCACAGGCGGCACCAGTCTGGGAACCGCACTCAGCAGGCGTTTCGTATACTCGTGCTGTGGGTTGCCCAGCACCTGTTCCACCTCTCCCTGCTCGACAATCCTGCCCTGGTACATGACCGCGACCCGGTCTGCGAAATAGGCCACCACGGACATATTGTGGGTAATGAACAGATAGCTGATCCCGTAGCGCGCCTGCAGATGATTCAGCAAGTCAAGTATCTGTGCCTGCACGGAAACATCCAGGGCACTGGTGGGCTCATCGCAGATGATGATCTTCGGGTTGACGGCCAGGGCACGTGCAATGCAAATACGCTGGCGCTGTCCGCCGGAAAATTCATGCGGGTAACGCAGATGGGCATCCTTGTCCAGGCCCACCTGCTTGAGCAGCTCCAGCACCCGCAGCCTGCGGGCCTCGGCATCCACAATCACATTCAGGGCCTTGATGCCCTCCTCGATGATCTGGCCAACCAGCATGCGCGGGTTCATCGAGGAGTAGGGATCCTGGAAAACGATCTGGAGATTGGCTCGCTGCTCCAGTAACTGGCTGCGGTCGATCTCGTGCAAGCGCATGCCCTGGTAGGTCACCTCGCCCAGGGTTGGCTGGATCAGACGCAAGATGCTCTTGCCGACGGTCGTCTTGCCGCTGCCCGACTCCCCCACCAGGGCGACCGTCTTGCCCGGCGGGATTTCCAGGGAAACCCCGTCCACGGCCTTGACGTGGCCGACGGTGCGCTTGAACAGGCCCTTGCGAATGGGAAAATACACGGCCAGGTCACGGACCTGCAGGGTGTCATCCTGTGTCGTGTTTGCAGCGGTGGGCCAGTGCGACCCGTGATTGCGTTCGAGCAGTGGTTTGCCACGTTTCTCCATTGCGGGCAGGGCCGCAAACAGATCCCAGCTGTAGTCATGCTGGGGCGCAGAAAAAAACACCTCGTTGCTGGACTGCTCGACGATCACACCCTCCTTCATGACCGCAACATGGTCAGCCACCTGTTTGACGACCGCCAGGTCATGCGTGATAAACAGGATCGCCATCCCGAATTGCTCCTGCAGGTCATTGATCAGGTCCAGCACCTGTGCCTGGATCGTGACATCCAGTGCAGTCGTAGGCTCGTCTGCAATCAGCAGCCTGGGCTTGCAGGCCAGCGCAATGGCAATCATGACCCGTTGTTTCATGCCCCCGGACAGCTCATGGGCATAGGTATCAATGGTGTAGGAAGGCTGGGGGATCCTGACAGCATCGAGCAGGTCCAAGGCCCGCTCGCGAGCCTGTTTCGCGGACATGCTCTGGTGGCGCATCAGCACTTCTGTGATCTGCCTGCCCACCTTGACCACCGGATTCAAGGAGGTCATCGGCTCCTGGAAGATCATGGAGATACCACTGCCCCGGATGTCCCGCATCTCGCGCTCGGGCAGTGCCAGCAGATCCCGGCCTTCAAAGTGAATACTTCCCGACACCAGTCTGGCGGCTTCTGGAAGCAGGCGGATGACGGACAGGGCCGTGACCGACTTGCCGCTGCCCGACTCCCCGACCAGGGCAAACGTCTGTCCTTCCCGGATCTCGAAACTGATCCCGTTTACGGCCGTGAGGGTGCGACGACTAGTTCTGAATTCCGTCGTCAGCTGGCGTACTTGCAGGAGCGTCCTGGCCATGGCTATCTGGACACGCGCGGGTCGAGTGCGTCTCGCACCACGTCGGCAAACAGGTTCGCAAACAGCACCAGGGTGAACATGAAGAACAGCGAAGCTGCCAGGGACCACCAGACGATGGGCTCGCGGGCCATCTCCAGGCGGGCACTGTTGATCATGTTTCCCCAGCTGTTCATGGTCGGGTCCACCCCGATGTTGATATAGGACAGTACGGCCTCGGCCAGCACCAGTCCGCTGAAATCAAGAACCAGCGTGATCAGGACAATGTGCATCACATTGGGAAGGATGTGCCGGAAAATGGTCTGCATCGGGCCCACCCCGAAGGCCGTCGCTGCCTGCACGAAATCCACGGCGCGCAGTTTCAGTGTTTCCGCACGCAACAGCCGGCACAGGCCGGTCCAGCTGGTCAGCCCCAGGATCAGGCACAAAAACAGCAGGCGCATGTCGGCGCGCTGGGTCAGGCTGGCAAACGCCTCGGCATGCTTGCTCATGTACACGTTCAGCATGAGCACCGCAGCGGCAATCAGCAGCACGCCCGGCACGGAATTGAGGGTGGTGTAGAGATACTGGATCACGTCATCGATCCAGCCACGGAAAAAGCCGGCCATGATGCCGAGCACAATTGCAAAGGGCACCATCAGCAGGGTGGTCAGTGTGCCGATCACCACGCCGGTACGGATACTCTTGAGCGCCTGGTACAGGACATCCTCGCCCACCTTGTCGGTGCCCAGCACGTGGTACTTCGAAGCCCACTCCGCACCGACCATCAACACCAGCAGCACGACCCCGAGCGTCATGCTCACGGTCCTCCAGGGCACCTCCGAATGCCCGTCGAACAGGGTGCGAAACGCCACCGGGAACGCGCGTGCGGTCCTAGCGGACAGGTACAGCGCCCACAGCACCAGCAGCACGGCCCACACGAGTATGGCCTTGAGTGCACCCGTCAGTGCCAGCCCGAGGATATCCGCGGTCTTCTGTGTATGGGGTTCTTCGAGATGGGCCGCCCCCCACGCAAGGCGCGGGTAGACCCGCACACGCGTGCCGTCAGCCTGCTGCACGGTTTCCTTGGCGTACAGGTGGGCGGAAAACGGAGCCGAGTAGGTCTTTTCGGTACTTGCCCGCAGACCCGAGACCAGCTGGTCGAAGACACTGATCACCTCGCCGCTGTACTGCACTTCTGTGGAGTCGGCAGCCGGGTTCTCCAGCACGGGATGAAAATGCAGCGAGTCCAGCAGCGCAATCGCCACGTACACCGCCAGCACGATCATGGAAATGACACCGGCACGGCTGCGTACCACCTGGCCCCAGGGCTGGCGCAGATGCGGCTTGCGCATTGCGTAGGCAAAAAACGAGACGATGCCCAGCACCAGTACGAAAATCAGGATATCAGTGAGCAGAAAAACCGGCTTGCCTGGCAGCATGATCAACTGAGCCTGACTCTGGGGTCAACGACCGTGTAGGAGATGTCCGTCAGCAGCAACCCGATGATGTACAACACCGCGCCCAGAAAAACCATGGAGCGTACGATCGCAAAGTCCTGGCGGTTGATCGCATCGATGGTGTAACTCCCGAGCCCGGGAATGCCGAAGAAGGATTCGGTAATCAGGCTGCCCATGAACAGCAGCGGCAAAATGACCACTACGCCGGTAAGGATCGGGATCAGTGCGTTTCTCAGCACGTGCCTGAACAGCACCGTCTGCTCGGCAATTCCCTTGGCCCGCACGGTACGTACGTAGTCCTTGTTCATCTCCTCGAGAAAGATCGTGCGATACCAGCGCGTACTTGAGCCGATACCTCCGACCACACCGATCAGCACCGGCAGGATCAGGAACTTGATCCCGAAAATCCCGCTTTCGAATCCGGAAATCGGCACCACCCGCAGCAGCTTGCCCATGACAAACTGCCCACCGATGATATAGAACAGGCTGGAGATCGACATCAGGGCCACACAGATGACCACGGCCCAGTAATCGATGTACGTGGCACGGAAAAAGGCAATCAGCAGGGCGAAAGTGATCGCCACCAGCAGGCCGATGAGCAGTTGCGGGACCGCAATCGCAAGGCTTGGCCACATGCGCTGGCTGATATCGAAACTGATATCACGGCCGCTGTCGGATCGCCCGAAATCGAATACGAACAAGCGCAGCGACTTGGTGTAGAAAATGGTTTCCTTGAAGCTGTCCAGGCCCTCGGCGCCCGCATTGTAGAAAAGCGGGTTGTGGTAGCCACGTTCGGTCTTCCAGTCCTCGATCTGCACTTCGGTGACGTGTTTTTGCCCGAGGAACATGCGCGCCATGTCATCGGGCGTATTGACCACGAAGAACAACAGGAACGTGATGATGTTGACCCCTATCAGGATCGGTATGGCGTACAGGGCACGGCGGACGATATAGGCAATCATTTCAGGGTACCGTGTTCACGCCGGTAAAATCCGACCGCAGCCGGGATGAATGAGACCAGCAGCACCAACAGCAGGATGACCAAAGGCCAGTAATTGGGGCGGTTCCATTGTGCACGCTTCCTGTCCCTGAGTTCACCGTCCACGCGTTTGTATTTCAGAAGATTGTTGGCCATCAGGTTGGGCTTGACGTTCTTGTACCAGCTGTGAAAAAGCGAAAAGGCCTTGGGGTGATGCCCCCATAACCAGGGGGCATCCCGCTGCAGGATCCGGGTCATTTCCCGGATGATCTCCAGGCGCACCGGGCCGTTCTCGATATTTTTCATCTGTTCGAACAGGCGGTCAAACTCCAGGTTCTGGTAGTTCGCGGCGTTCTCGCCACCATGCCTGGCCTTGGCATTCGGTCCATACAGCAGGAAAAAGAAATTTTCGGGGTCCGGATAGTCGGCATTCCAGCCCCACTGGAAGATCTGGCCAGTGCCCTTGCGCATCTTCTCCTGAAAGCGGTTGTAGTCGGTCGCACGGATCACCAGCTGGATGCCAAGTTTCTGGTATTGCTTGCGCATCCAGCTGAAATGCGCCTTGGCTCCCGGGCCTGCCCCGGGGGTATCGAAATACAGGACCAGTGGTTTGCCGGACGCCTGATCGATACCGTTCACATAACCGGCCTCGGCCATCAACTGCCGGGCTTCCCCGAGGTCCTTTCTCTTCGGCTCTCCGTCCACCCAGTCATAGACGTAGGGATTGATCCCGGCCTCGCCCTCGATGTTGCCGAAAATTCCCGGAGGAACCGGCCCCTGGGCCGGGATGCCCCGGCCGTTGGCGAAGATGGAGATGTACTCCTCGTAATCCACGGCGATGGAGATGGCCCGGCGCAGCAGACGCGCACGCTCGGAAAACCCACCCACCACCGGATCCTGCATGTTGAAGCCCATATACAGGATGGAAGTTCTCACCGAGGTTTCCAGCTGGATGTCCTTGGCCTGCATCCGCTCGGTGAGCTGAATATCGCCTTGCGAACCGAACTGGATGGCCTGGTCGAAGCTGTCCGAGGAGACCCCGGAGGCATCATAGTACCCCTGCAGGAACTTGTTCCAGTACGGGATATTTTCTTTTTCCAGGCTGTAGACCGCCTTGTGCACCAGTGGCAGCGCCTTTCCGGCATCGTCCAGCAGGCCGTTTTCCAGGTCTTGCGGCTCTCCGTAGACAGGGTACTGCTCCCCATGGAAATTAGGATTTTTCTCCATCACCATGCGCAGGTTCGGATTGTTTTCCGTGAGCATGAAAGGCCCGGTGCCCACCGGGTACCAGTTCAGCGTGATGTTGCGCTCTTCCATCCCGGGCTGGCTGTAGAATTTTTCGGCCTCCCAGGGCATCGGTGCGAAAAACGGCATGGCCAGCCAGTACACCAGTTGCGGATACTCTCCATGGATCCGGATACGGTAGGTGTAGCGGTCATCTACCGAAAGGCCGGCAAAATCAATATCCCTCAGGTCCTGCCAGACCCCCTTCGGACTGTTGCCGTAACGTGCGCCCACCTGCTCGCGGAATGCATCGAAGCCGACAATGTATTCCCGCATCACGCCGGCGATCGGCGAATGCAGGTAGGGGCTGGCGATACGCTTGATCTGGTACACGTAATCGGCTGCCGTGAGCTCACGGGTACCGGTCATGGTGAAATCACCTAGCACGTGTACACCTTTCAGATCCTCGGCATTCAGATGAAGATAGCGGGCATTGCCCTGCGTATCCCTTGCCAGAGCCGGGTGGGGCTGGTAACGGATGCCCGGCTGTATGGAAACGATGTACTCGGAAAAGGCGATGGCTTCGTGGCGTTCCCTGGACACCGGTCGGCCGGCAGCATCCAGGTAGCGCACCTGCGGCAGTTGCGAGGCCGTCAGGGGGATCAGCTTGTAGGGGCGGGCAAGATAGTGGTATTGCAACGGCGGCTCGTAGATCTGAGCGATGAACTGGTACTCGTTCGAACTGTAGGACCGGACGGGGTCGAGGTGCTTGGGACGTTCGCTGAATGATGAGTATATGACATTCGAGGCTTTCTCCCCATTCGGGTAGGGGTTGTTCCATGCACCCTCGCTGCATGCTCCGAGCAGGCAGGCTATAATTGCCACAAACCAAGGGATGACTCGGTCGTTCACGTCGACACCGGGTCTACTTCTGACAGGTATGGAAAGCTTTTCACTGGGCGGGCATTATAGACGGTCCTTCGGCAAAAATAATTCATGCCGGGGTCCCGGCATCCACCGAACTTAATCGATCGAGCAACAGACAAGGAGACATCAATGGGATTCTTGGCAGGAAAACGTGCCCTGATCATCGGCATTGCGAGCAACCGCTCGATTGCCTGGGGAATCGCCGAGGCCATGAAACGTGAAGGGGCGGAACTGGCGTTCACGTACCAGAACGAGAAACTCAGGCCCCGGGTGGAAAAATTTGCTGCCGAATGCGGAGCCCAGGCTACCCTGCCCTGCGACCTGGGAAACGATGACGAGATCTCGGCACTGTTCGATACGCTGGGAGGCAGCTGGGATGGTCTCGACATCCTGATCCATTCGGCCGCCTTTGCCCCAAGAGACGAGCTCACGGGAGATTTCGTTGAGGTGACCACCCGCGAAGGCTCGAAAACCGCCCATGACATCAGCAGCTACAGCCTGACGGCACTGGGCAAGGCAGCCCGCCCCATGATGCGCGGGCATTCCGGGGCGATTCTCTCACTGACCTACATGGGGTCGGTACGTGCCATGCCAAGCTACAACGTCATGGGCCTGGCCAAGGCCAGCCTGGAGGCCAACATCCGGTACATGGCCTATGCCCTGGGTCCGGAAGGTATCCGGGTGAACGGTATTTCAGCAGGCCCCATCCGCACCCTCGCGGCAGCAGGGATCGCGGATTTTCGCAAGATGCTGGATCACGTCGAGCAGAATGCCCCGCTTCGCAAAAACGTATCTATCGAGGAGGTGGGCAATGCCGCCGCGTTCCTGTGCTCCGATCTGGCCAGCGGGATTACGGGCGAGATCACCTATGTCGATGCAGGCTTCAACATCATCGGCATGTCCGGATACAACTGAGCCAGGCCGGCTGTTGACCAAATTCCGGATGCGGGGCTCAGGCAGCCCGAACCCTAGAGATTGTTCTCGAAAATCCGCACATCGAAATCTTCCTTGATCGACTGCAGGACGGCGCTGAACTCCCTGCGCCCGTAATTCACGCGCTGGGACAGCTGCAGGGCCACGGTCTCATCCAGCGCTTCCTGCCCATCTGTGACCGAATGCAGCTCCAGCAGGGCAAAACTTCCATCATCCAGAGCCACACCGCCTACGGAAACACCGCCTGCCTCTGGACGGGCCATCGTAAAGGCCAGATCCATGATCTTGCCCGGGACGCGGTCATCGTCGCGGTGCAGGGCACCGTGGCGGACTTGCTTCAGCGTATTCTTTTCTGACAGCTCCTGCAGACTGATACCGCTTTGCAACTGCGCGTACATCTCTTTCCCTGCCTCGTCAGCCTGCACGGCTGACTTGCGTGCACGCAGCCGCTCCCGGATCTGTCCGGCCACGTCTTCACGGGGCTTCAGCTCAGGCACCTTGTGCTCAAGCACGCGAAACGCGAGCACGTGCCCGTCTGCGATTTCCATCAGCTCGCTGTTCAGCCCCTCCTCTAGGATTTCCGGGGTGAACGCAGTCAGGCGAACTCTCGAATTGGCGAAGATTCCGGTGGTGACAGACGATGTAAGCCAGCCCGTTTCCTGGATTTCAAGCCCGAAGGTTTCCGCCGCTTCTGTCAAATCATCGGGTTGCTCAACCACGAGGTTGGCCAGTTCATCAGCAATTTCAATAAAGCGCGCCTGGGCCAATTTGCCTTTGCGCTCGTTGACGATGTTCTCGCGTACCTCGGCAAACGGCTGCTGCTCGGACTCCTGGACCTCAACCAGTTGTACGATCTGGAAACCCTGGTCGGTACGGATTGGCCGGCTGTACCCCTCCACATCCAGCCTGAACAGCGCTCTCTCCAGCGCATCACTGGCCAGGTCACCGGGTGCAATGAAACCGATATCGCCGCCTTTGCCGGCAGACAGGGTGTCCTGCGAATACAGCCTGGCGATTTTCTCAAATGAGGTCCCGGCCTCGAGCTGGCGAATGTACTCGTTGGCCTGTTCCCGTGCACGGTCCCATTCGGCTGGATTGCCTGCGGCCTGCTCGGGCACCCTGATCAGGATATGCCGCGCCTTGCGCAACTCGCTTGTCATGAAGCGTTCCGGTTGTTCCTGATAGATGGAAAGTGCTTCGTCCTCGTCCACACGGATCTGGTCAAACAAGGATTCCTCGGCCACTTCGATATAGGCAAGCCTGACCTGTTCGGGCGTTTGAAACTGTAACTCGTTCTCTTTGTAATAGTCGTCCACCTCCTCGTCAGACACCTCGATGGAATCGGGATTGATCTGCACCAGCACGTAACTGAAGTCCCTGGACTGCTCGAACAACTGCTGGAAACGCTGCAAGTCGGCTTGCGTCATGAAAGAAGAGGATGCCAGTGAGAGTTCGAACTGCTCCAGTTTTTCCTGTTCGCGAAGTTCTGCCTCAAAGCGGGCCTTGTCGTAGCGCTGTGCCTGCAGCAGCCGCGTATACAACTCCGGGTCGAACTTGCCATCCTTTCGGAACTGCGGCACTTGCTGGATTTTCTGAACCAGGCTGGTATCACTGATGCGGAATCCGGCCTCTGTGACTTCCTGGCGCAGGATTTCCATGTCTACCATGCCCTCAATCACCTGCTGCTTGATTACGCTCTCATCCGGAAACTGTTGCTCATACGTCCTGCCGAGATTGGAGCGCAGCTGCTGGCGGTACTGCTGGAAGCGGTTGCTGAACTCGGGGACCGTGATCTCCACGTCGTTGACGGCTGCTGCCGCAGGCGCCCCGCCCGCACCGAAATATTCCTGGATTCCCCACAATGCGAAAGAAAGGATGAGCAGCCCGATAATCACATAGGCCACCAGGCTGCTGGCACGATCCCGGATTTCAATCAGCATGTGTGCTTTCCCGCTACGTTATTTTCCGCGTTTTTCAAAGTATCCATCTTCGCATTGTAATGGTTCTGCCCGTCTGTGCATCCCTGCATGCTGTAAATACCGTCGCATCAAAACCGCCTGTCCTGATCTGCAATCGGTTGCATGCAGCACGAAGTGTTCCGGTCACCGATCCGGCACGACCAGGATGGCAGGATTCCGGGCTTCTATACGGATCACATCACCGCGTTATCTTCGAATGGATCAGGGACAACCGATGCCCTTGCCAGAGGATCGGTGGCATTTCTGCAGTCGATAGAAGAGGACAGCCAAACCACACAGACGCAGCCTGCCTGGCGCCAATGCATTTCTGATTTCAGGTAGGAACAGGGATATCGGTACCCCTGACCCTGTGATTTATCAAAGATTCTCGTACAAGCGATGGCGGAGTGGACGGGACTCGAACCCGCGACCCCCGGCGTGACAGGCCGGTATTCTAACCAGCTGAACTACCACTCCTACAGTATGGCCCTTGGTGGGTGCTGAGGGATTCGAACCCCCGACATCCGCCTTGTAAGGGCGACGCTCTACCAGCTGAGCTAAGCACCCAAAAGGCGCGCTAGCTTACAGCATCCTTCAGCGCTTTGCCAGCCTTGAAACTGGGTACCTTACTTGCAGCGATCTGGATTTTCTCACCGGTTCGGGGATTGTGGCCAGTGCGGGCATTCCGGTGTTTTACCGAGAAGGTTCCGAAGCCTACAAGTGTTACGTTATCACCGCGATTCAATGCACCGGCAATGGAGCCGAACACGGCATCTACTGCACGTGCTCCATCGGCTTTGGACAGCTTCGCTGCTTCGGATACAGCTTCTACAAGTTCACTTTTATTCATTAGACTAAACTCCCCTGATTGTTAGTATGCAACCCAGACAATCGCACGTTAATTTTTAAAAACTGAAGGCAGCCTGCGGACCGCATGATTAGCATACAAAACAAGCTGAGTAATCATCGTGGCTAGTCGAGATATGTAATGTGCACGTGGTAGCAAAGGCCATTAGAATGGCTTTCGTTATACCAAGTGTGCCCGAACCAAGTCAATAAACCGTGCACTCAGTGAGCCTGGACCGGCCCGCTTTTCTGGATGGATTTCTTGTGCTCAGGCTCAACCGCACCCACGACCTCCGAGTCGCTCAGCGGCTCGGGCATCTTGACCAGCGCCACCTGAAGCACTTCGTCAACCCACTGCACCGGAATGATTTCAAGTTTTTGCTTGATATTCTTGGGAATCTCACTTAGATCCTTCTCGTTGTCTTTCGGGATCAGCACCGTCTTGATTTCGCCGCGATGGGCTGCCAGCAGCTTCTCTTTCAGCCCGCCGATGGGCAGGATCTCACCGCGCAGGGTAATTTCGCCCGTCATGGCCACATCCGCGCGCACGGCAACCTTGCTCAGGGCAGAAACAATGGCGGTCGTCATACCGACCCCCGCACTGGGTCCATCCTTTTTCACGGCGCCTTCGGGGACATGGATGTGGATATCCGACTTTTCATAGAAATCCGTTTCAATGCCCAGCACGCTGGCCCGACTGCGCACCACCGTCTGTGCCACCTGAATGGATTCCTGCATGACGTCCTCGAGTTGGCCGGTGCGACTGGTTTTCCCCTTGCCGGGAATCACCACCGCTTCAATCGTGAGCAGTTCGCCACCGGTTTCCGTCCAGGCCAGGCCCGTAACCTGCCCGATCTGGTCGTTGTCCTCGGCAAGCCCGTAACGGAAAAGCTTGACTCCGAGGTACTTCGTCAGGGAACGAGGGGTGATGGAGACCTGTTTCCTGCCTGAGCCAAGCACCAGCGATTTCACCACCTTGCGGCAGATCTTCGAAATCTCCCGTTCCAGGTTGCGCACGCCGGCCTCTCGCGTGTAATAGCGAATCATGTCGCGGATCGCCGGTTCACTGATATGCAGCTCGTTCTTTTTCAGGCCATTGGCTTTCAGCTGCTTGGGAATCAGGTAGCGGGTGGCAATATTCTTCTTCTCGTCTTCGGTATAGCCCGGCAAGCGGATCACTTCCATGCGGTCGAGCAAAGGACCGGGAATGTTCAGGCTGTTGGCGGTTGCCACAAACATGACATCGGACAGGTCGAAATCCACCTCCAGGTAGTGGTCGTTGAAGGTGTGATTCTGCTCCGGGTCCAGCACCTCCAGCATGGCCGACGCCGGGTCGCCCCGAAAATCCATGGCCATCTTGTCAATTTCGTCCAGTAAAAACAATGGGTTGCGAACTCCGACCTTGGACAGGTTTTGCACGATCTTGCCGGGCAGCGAACCAATGTAGGTGCGCCGGTGTCCCCGGATCTCGGCCTCGTCGTGGACTCCGCCCAGGGACATGCGTGTGAACTTCCGGCAGGTGGCACGGGCAATGGATTTTCCGATTGAGGTCTTGCCGACTCCGGGCGGACCCACCAGGCACAGGATCGGCCCCTTGGGCTTTCGCACTCGCTGTTGCACGGCCAGGTACTCGATGATGCGCTCCTTGACCTTGTGCAGGCCGTAATGGTCCTCTTCCAGGATGCGTTCCGCCGCAGCCAGATCCTTGCGCACCTTGGATTTCTTTTTCCAGGGCACACCCACCAGCCAGTCGATGTAGTTTCGCACCACCGTGGCTTCCGCAGACATCGGTGACATCATCTTCAGCTTGTTCAGCTCTGTCGTGGCCTTCTTCTTGGCCTCTTTCGACATGCCGACTTTCTCGATCTTGTCCGCCAGCTCATCAACCTCATTGGGCGCTTCTTCCAGCTCACCCAGCTCTTTCTGGATGGCTTTCATCTGCTCATTCAGGTAATACTCACGCTGCGACTTCTCCATCTGCTGCTTGACACGCCCGCGCAGCCGTTTCTCGATCTGCAAGACATCCAGTTCGCCTTCAATCAGCTTGACCAGGTGCTCGAGCCGCTTGCGCACGTCGCCGATCTCGAGCACATACTGCTTTTCGTCCAGCTTCAGGGACATGTGTGCGGCAATCGTATCGGCAAGATGGGTGGGATCATCAATGCCTGCTAGCGAGGTCAGGACCTCTGGAGGAATCTTCTTGTTGAGCTTCACGTACTGCTCGAACAGGTTGGTCACGGAGCGTGCCATGACCTCGAGTTCCCGTTCGTCTTCTGCCGAAGTGTCCGATTCCAGCAGCGAGACTCTGGCCCTGAGAAAGTCTTCCTCTTCCAGGTAATGAACCACGCGCGCACGGTCAACGCCCTCCACCAGCACCTTGATCGTGCCGTCCGGAAGCTTCAGCAGCTGCAGGATCGTCGATACCGTACCGATCGTGTGAACCTGCTCGGTATCAGGCTCATCCACCTCCGCATTTTTCTGGGCGACAAGCAGGATCTGCTTGTTGCTGGCCATCGCCACATCCAGGGCCTTGATCGACTTTTCCCGACCCACGAACAGCGGGATCACCATATGCGGATACACCACTACATCGCGCAGCGGCAACACCGGCATGACCGCGTCATCCGTCAGTTGGTCCGGGATCTGTTCTTCGCTCATCTCAATTCATTCCGTAAGCTGGCTAAAATTCGTGATTCGTGAACGACGCGTCCGGCCGTATCTGTAGGTCCTGCCACACGCCCTGCCCCTGATATGGGGGCATTCCCTTGAAAATTCAATGCTTTCCAGGCACCGCTATGCCCTTATGGCCCGTGCGGTCCCTTCAGAGGGCGCACTCACTCATCCGATGCCACTTTCTCATATTCTGAACTTTCATAGATCAGGTACGGTTTATCGCCGTGGATCACCGACTCATCGACCACGACCTTGCCAATGCTGTTTTGTGAGGGCATCTCGTACATGGTGTCCAGCAACACGTTTTCCAGAATGGTGCGTAATCCGCGTGCGCCGGTTTTCCGGTCCATCGCCTTGCGGGCCGTGGCGTAGAGTGCATTTTCCCGGAATTCAATTTCCACGCCTTCCATCTCGAACAGGCGGTGGTACTGCTTGGTGATGGCATTCTTGGGCTCTGTCAG
>JAPOYL010000013.1:159682-186008 GCA_026706595.1 Gammaproteobacteria bacterium
CTGTCAGAATCCGCACCAGGGCCTCCTCGTCGAGCTCGTCCAGCGTCGCCACGACCGGCAGGCGCCCGACAAATTCCGGAATGAGGCCGTACTTGATCAGATCCTCGGGCTCAACGCTGTGCAGGACCTCGCCAATCTTGATCGCATTGTCCTTGCTGCGCACCTCTGCCGAAAAACCAATGCCGCTCGTCTCCGTGCGATCGAGGATTACCTTGTCCAGGCCCGCAAACGCACCGCCGCATATGAACAGGATGTTGCTGGTATCGACCTGCAGGAATTCCTGCTGCGGGTGCTTGCGCCCACCCTGGGGTGGTACCGACGCAATCGTACCTTCGATCAGCTTCAGCAGTGCCTGCTGGACCCCTTCCCCGGACACATCCCGTGTAATCGATGGATTGTCGGACTTGCGGGAGATTTTGTCGATCTCGTCGATGTACACGATGCCGGTCTGCGCCTTGTCGACATCGTAGTCACACTTTTGCAACAGCTTCTGGATGATGTTCTCGACATCCTCGCCCACGTAGCCTGCTTCCGTCAGCGTGGTGGCATCGGCGATGGTGAAGGGCACGTTCAGCAACCGCGCCAGCGTTTCCGCAAGCAGGGTCTTGCCCGAGCCGGTTGGGCCCACCAGCAGGATATTGCTCTTGGCCAGTTCCACGGCATGCTTGCTGGAGTTTCTGGCATCCAGGCGCTTGTAGTGGTTGTAGACCGCCACGGACAGGATTTTCTTGGCACGATCCTGGCCGATGACATACTCCTCGAGGATGGAGTTGATCTCGACCGGCTTGGGAAGTTTGGTGCCCTCGGCCGAGGACTGCTCCTGCATTTCCTCGCGGATGATGTCGTTGCACAATTCGACACATTCGTCACAGATGAACACGGAGGGTCCGGCAATCAGCTTGCGGACTTCGTGCTGGCTTTTTCCGCAGAACGAGCAGTACAGCAGCTTGCCGCTATCCCGATCCTTGGTTGTGGTGTTATCGCTCATCGTACCTTGCCGGCCATCTGTACTTCGAAAGGGTGAAGAGTGTGCTTTTGGTTCCTTAATGAATCAGACGAATGCGCCTCGGAAACACATGCTCGAGGCTTAACTATACGCTTTTTTGAAATTTTATACAGCGCCCGCACCCAGCCCCTGGCCGCCGGCAGGTGACCCGTTGCCGTCCTTTACTGGGTCGAATCCGGGAGCGTATCGCGGCGCTTGTCCAGGACCTCGTCCACCAGGCCGTAGGCCTTGGCTTCGGCACTGTTCAAAAAGTGATCACGCTCGGTGTCCCGTGCAATCTGCTCGACCGGCTGACCGGTATGCTGTGCCAGCACCTGGTTCAGTTCCTCCCGGATTTTCAGGATTTCACGGGCGTGGATGTCAACATCGGTCGCCTGCCCCTGGAAACCACCCAGTGGCTGGTGGATCATGATGCGTGAATGGGGCAGTGCATAGCGCTTGTTCGATGCGCCACCGGCCAGCAGCAAGGCACCCATGCTCGCGGCCTGCCCGACGCACAGCGTGCTGATATCGGGCGTGGTGAACTGCATGGTGTCATAGATGGCCATGCCGGCACTGACCGAACCGCCCGGGGAATTGATGTAAATGGAAATATCCTTGTCGGGATTCTCGGACTCCAGGAACAGCAACTGGGCTACCACCAGGTTGGCCATCTGGTCCTCGATCGCACCCACAATGAATACGACGCGCTCTTTCAGCAAGCGTGAATAGATGTCATAGGCCCGCTCACCCCGTGCGGATTGCTCGATGACCATGGGCACGAGATTCAGGGCCTGTGTATTCAGGACTCCGTCCTTCGAATGTCTTTCTCCCATATGCCTTCTCCTGAAAAATAGTTGTATCAGAACTGATTGTTCACCATTTCATCGAAGGTAAACGATCGCGTGCTCCGCTGAGCCTGTTCAAGCACCCAGTCGACCACCTGCTCTTCCATGACCTGCGATTCGATTCCGGCCCGGGCCTCGACACTGTTACGGTAGTACTGGACGACATCCTCGGGTTTGTCATACCCCGAGGCAATGGCATCGATCTGCTGGTTGACACGTCCGGAATCAAGCTGAATTTTGTTCTGGCGGACAATTTCCCCGATGATCAGACCAAGCGAGAGCCTGCGTTTCGCCTGCTCCTCCAGCTGGGCCTTCGGCAACTTCGACTCATCTTCGATGTTCAGGTTGTTCATGGCCTGTGCAAACACGCTACGGACTTCCTGTTCCAGCAGTGCCGCCGGCAACTCAAACTGGTTGGACTCAAACAGCTTCTGCATCACCTGGTTTTTGTCGAATGTCCGCTTACACTGCTCGAGTTCAGCCTCCAGGTTGCGCCTGAGCTGCACATTCAGGGTCTCGACCTTGCCGTCCTCAATGCCCAGTTCCCGAACGAAATGCTTGTCCAGTGCCGGCAGTGATCCGGTTTCGACCTTTTTTACCTGCACATCAAAGACCGCCTGCTTGCCGGCCAGATCCGGCTGCCGGTAGTCTTCGGGAAAGCCCACTTCGATCTGCTTGGCATCGCCTTTCTTCACGCCTTCCAGCTGCTGCTCGAACTCCGGCAGCAGGGTCTGGCTGCCAAGTACCACGGCAAAATCATCCTGGCTGCCCCCCGGGAATACCTCACCATCCAGCGTCCCCTTGAAATCGATGTTAACCCGGTTGTCCTTTTCAGCCGCCTGGTCCACAGCGCGCCAGCGCATCTTCTGTCCACGCAGTTTTTCGAGCATGCTGTTCACATCCTCGTCGGTGACCTCGGCCTGTGCAGTTTCAATTTCAAAGCCCGAGACATCCGCAAGTTCGATTTCCGGGTAAACCTCGAAGGTCGCGGCATATTTCAGATCCTGGCTGGCTTCCGGGTCCAGACGTTCGATCCTGGGCGTTCCCACAGGACGCAGCTTCTCCTGGTGAATTGCCTCCCGGTAGCTGGACTGCATCGTATCGGCCAGAACTTCCTGGCGGACCTGCTTGCCAAAACGCTGGCGCACTACCCCCAGCGGCACCTTGCCCGGACGGAACCCGGGAAGCTTCACGCTCCGGGTCATGTCCTGGAGCTTTTTCTCCACCGCGGTCTGGATTTTCTCACCCGGTACTTCTACCGTGATCCTGCGCTCCAGATTTCCAGTTGTCTCCAACGATACCTGCATCCATTCACCTCTGTAATTGATATCCTCCGGATCCTGCATGCCATGCCTCCTGTACAGGGCTGAAAGCATTCATCCGCCGGCGGTTAAATCCGGCGCCCAGTATATTGAGTCGCCGGGTACATTGCATCCCGGAGCGTCGGGCAGGCGCCCTCATCTCAATGTCGGATTGGTGCGAAAGGAGAGACTCGAACTCTCACGGGTTACCCCACTGGCACCTAAAGCCAGCGCGTCTACCAATTCCGCCACTTTCGCATCCCCAGAACCCCGGCATGCCATACCACCTGGCATCCATTACCCTGTATTATATACCTGCAAGCCCGTCCCCGGATTTGAACCTGTGACAGGGCTTCCTGACCTGAGACCGGTCTGATCCCGCATGTACGCACTGTTTGTATTTGTTCTCCTTTTTGCCTGCGTACTGATCGCAGGGGCAGTTCTAGCCTATCCCGTGTATACCCTGCTCAGCCTCGTCCTCGAACCGGATTTCGAGCGGGTCGCCAACCGCACGGTGCTGGGCCTTGGCATTCTCACCCTGCTGGCCCTGTTTCGAAAATTCGGTTTTCGCAGCTGGCAGGATGTCGGCTTTCCTGCAGGGGGTGCTCAGTTCTTCAAAGACGGCCTGTATGGATTCGGCGCAGGCCTGCTGATCATGGGGCCGGTCGTGGCAGGCCTTTTGCTGTCGCAAGACCGGGTCCTGGACCTGCAATGGGACTGGTCCTTGCCAAGCGTAGCCGTCCTGCTGGTCACCGCACTCGTCTCGGGTGCGGCCGTAGCGCTGATTGAAGAGACCTTTTTCCGGGGCGCCTTGCTCACTGCGGTGCTTCGACAGGGCACCGTATCCCTAGCGGTGATCTCAACGAGCTTTTTTTACGCACTGGTGCATTTCCTGCAACCTGAAATGCACATGGACCCGGACACACTCAACTGGACAAGCGGTTTTGCCCTGCTTTTGGATGCGTTTGCCTTCCTGTCCAGCCCCCTGCAGGTGTTCGATTCATTCCTGGCCCTGTTTGTCGCAGGGCTGCTGCTTGCCCTTGTACGAGTGCGCAGCAACCATCTGGCCTTGTGCATCGGGATGCATGCCGGCTGGGTGTTCGCCATCAAGGCATTCAAGCGGGTCACCAACTCGAATGACGACTCGGCGTATGCCTTTTTGGCTGGGACCTACGATCAGGTGATCGGATACCTAGCAGTCGTATTTCTGGTGTTTGCCATTGCGCTCTACCTGGGGATCAGCCGCCCGGCTGGAGAAAAAACTGGAATGGGGTGAGCGATGCGGACCGAATCCACAACCAAGGGGTTATCTGCATGCAGTCACGTTACGGGAGAGAGCCGAGCTACCTTAATCCGGTTGGCTTTTTTCATGGCCTGAGACAGCTCGTATGCGGACTGAAGCCGGTACCAGGTTTCCACACCACCCCCAAAAGCCTTGTCCAGCCGAATCGCCATCTCGGGTGAAATCCCCGAGCGGCAATTTACAATATCCGAGAGTTGTTTGCGGCTGACTCCAAGTTCCTGTGCAGCCTCGGTCACACTGAGCCCCAACGGCACCAGACAGTCGTGGCGCACGGACAGACCCGGATGAGGTGGATTTTTCATAGCCATGCTGAAATCTTCCTAATAGCGGGGATGCACTGCGTTACTTGGGGCTAGTTAATTTTCAGGAAGAAATGAAGATTCTGCTTGCATGGAGAGCAGCTGCTCTTACTTACAAAGAGCTTTCGTCCCTGCGGCAGCTTAAAGCTCACCCTGTGCGCCTTAACAGATCAAGTGCCCTCATGGCATCGAGATAAGCGAAATTGCAAGCTTCACCAAACTAGGATGGTCCCATACAAAGTTCAAACCGTGCATCCACTAAGTAATACGATTTGATCCCTCTAAACTTCAGTGCGGCATACGCAGCCACTAACCCATAAAAGCACTCCTGCAGGTATAATTCCATCAGGTTTTCAACTATGAATGTCAATGACTATTCTATTTCAAAGACGTCTGCATGAAGTGAATTCTCAATCGGGTTATATAAACCTGCGGTGCAGATCAAGAGGACCCTTATGGGCACGCATAATGATGCTTGCATACCTAGCTGGAATTTCATTTCCTGCCCATTCTGAGACTGAGACTCAGGCCACACCAATACCCACAGTGCAGGATGGGCAATATGGCTTTATCGAGATCACTAAAGCTGTTGGCCTCGACTACCGCTTAAAACCTCGTCCTATGAATAACTTGAAAGGTCACGAACCCTCGGGCGAGGAGACCGGGGGGCTTTCACTGGTTGACATTGACAATGACGGCAAGCTTGAACTTTACGTCACTCATGGGCGCAGTGAAACTGGGCGGCTGTTCAGCTATGACGGCGAGCGCTTCGTGAGGGTTGCTGGAAATCGGGGCATTGAACCGGTGAACATAGACCGGGCAGGATACTTCATTGATCTTGACCAAGATGGTTGGCGCGATTTTGTATCGATCCATGCAACTGGAGTGGACACGTTCCGCAATGACGGCACCGGATCTTTTTCCCTGGCTACGAATCTGTTCGGCATTCAAGAGAAAAAGACCACCCATTCGATGGCAGCTGGCGATTATGACGGTGACGGCGACCTGGATCTGCTTTTCACACACTGGGGCCCTCTTTGGAATGACCTTAGACCGCCTTCGGGTTACCTCTGGCGAAACGATGGTGGGGGACGGTACGAGGATGTCAGCCATATCATGCAAATCCGCCCTGCCGTGCCCCCTACTTCGACTGCCGAGCATGAAATGTCATTCACGCCAGTGTTTGCGGATATCGATGCGGATGGTGACTCTGATCTTCTGCTGGCAAGTGATTTCGGTGCCAGCCAAGTTTTACAAAATGATGCCGGCATCGGTTTCGTTGAAACGAATCGCGCCGTTCTCACCGACGAAAATGGCATGGGTGGTGCAGTTGCAGACTATGATCGGGATGGTGATCTGGACTGGTTTGTAAGCAGCATTTTTGATGCAGACAATAGTCATGGTTTCGGTGGCACAGGAAACCGGCTGTACCGGAACATCAACGGAACCGGGCAGTTTGAAGATGCTACCGAAGAGACTGGAGTGCGTGAGGGCGGCTGGGGTTGGGGCAGTTGTTTTTCGGATTTCGACAATGATGGCCATCCTGATCTGTTTCAGACCAACGGATATTTTAGTGTATCTTCTCAACGCATAACGGAGGGTCCTAAGAACGTTGACGAACCTGATGAGTTTGCCGAATTCATCCAGGACCGATCGCGCTTGTTCATGTCCAATGGTGACGGCACTTTCTCTGAGCGAGGGACCGAGTTTGGGATTGACCACACCGGGCAGGGACGGGGTGTCGTGTGTGCAGACTATGACGATGATGGCAGGGTGGACATATTCATTGCTAATCACGGCCTTGCACCGACCGTCTATTCCAATAACATTAAAAATGACTACCACTATCTCAAGATCAGTCTTGCCGGTCAGCGGCCGAATCCACATGGCATTGGTGCACAAGTCACCCTTCGCACGACATCTGGCAAGCAACTACAGGAAATGCAATTGGGTGCTTCCTATCTGTCCCAAGCGCCCTCGATTCTTCACTTCGGACTAGGGCCTGACCAAGAGGCAGTTTCCATCCAGGTGAAATGGCCGGCCCCGGGAAATCAGATCACCCGGTTATACAATGTGCCTGCAGACCAGCATCTGAGGATTCACCAGCCGGCATTCGAGGGGGTGCTGCTCAGCGTAGTGCAGGGAAGTGGAAGCGGCATCCATGCGCCAGGGGCAAGGATTGCCATTGAAGCGGCCACGGCGCATCAGAATTACCGTTTCAGCCATTGGACCAGCGAGGCAGATGGCAGGTTCGAAGATGCACGCTCGCCCAGGACCACGTTCACAATGCCGGCCGATCCGGTGACCATACATGCCCACTTCCTGCCCGGCCCACCGCCGTCCAGGGAAGGCATATCGGTAGCCAGACTCTGGATCGAGGTGATGCTGCAAGCGATTCGAGACGATGAGGCCCGGCCCACCGTCCATGCACGCAACCTCTTTCACCTATCCGCCGCGATGTACGATGCCTGGGCAGCGTATTCAGAGTTGGCAAGACCCTACCTGTTGAGCACCACCGACAGCCGCTGTATCCCGCCAGCATTTTCGTCCTCCGCAGAGCTGCGAAGCGCACGGGAAAAAACGATCAGCCATGCTGCCTATCGACTGATACGGCATCGTTTCCAATTCTCGCCAAATGCACGCAAAATCTGGAAAAATACAGATTCCCTGATGTCCGCACTGAATTACGCTGCCAATGACGATTTCACCGGGGCAACCGGCGTCTCACCGGAAAGTCTAGGCCAGTGCATCGGCGAACATTATATCTCTCACGGCCTTGCGGACGGCTCAAACGAGGCAAACCAGTACGGGATTACCGACTATCAGGCCGTCAATCCGGCCCTGGAACTGTCACTCCCGGGGAACCCCGAGATCCTGGACCTTGACCGCTGGCAACCCTTGAGGTTCCCGAAATACGTTGACCAGTCGGGTGTGGTGATCACTGATTTTCCAGAATTTGTCACACCGGAATGGGGTCGCGTCAAACCTTTTGCATTGACTGAGGATGACAAAGACATCTATCAGCGGGATGGGACAGAGTATCATGTCTACTACGACCCAGGACCTCCACCGGCCGCCAGCGGACCACTTTCCGATCTTTACAAATGGGGGTTCGCATTAGTCGCAAGATGGTCATCGTACTTATCCACTGAAGACAGCGAATGGATCAATATTGCGCCTTCAGGATTAGGCAACATTCTTTCCTATCCACAAGAGTTTGAGCAATACCCTGATTTCTACGATGCAATGATCGAAGGCCCGGGGCACGCGCTTAATCCTGCCACCGGCAAGCCTTATGATCCCCAGTGGGTACCGCGGGCGGACTATGTCCGCGTGCTCGCAGAATTCTGGGCGGATGGTCCCGAATCCGAAACCCCGCCCGGCCACTGGTTTGTCATCCTGAATGCGGTCAACGATCATGACCAGCATATTCGGCGGTTTGAAGGACAAGGTGCAGAACTTGACCCGCTGGAATGGGACATCAAGGCGTACTTCACCTTGGGAGGGGCCATGCACGATGCCGCCATCGCCTCCTGGAGCATCAAGGGATGGTACGATTACATTCGACCCATTTCAGCCTTGCGTGCCATGGCGGATCGTGGTCAATCCAGCAATCCCGCACTGCCCGCCTATTCTTCCGATGGTCTGCCACTGGCTGAGGGGCTCATTGAACTGGTCGTCCCCACAGATCCTCTTGCAGGTGAAAACCAGGAACATGTCGACAAGATCAAGTTATTGGGAATTATGCACTTGACCAAGTATAGGTGCCCACCTAAAATGTGTCAATGCGTAAGCTGCTTGTTCATGGCGGTATATGTGTTGCCGCCATCTCTTTGGGGTTTCTGATGGAACCTCTTTTCCCACTGGGCGACTGGAGATGGGGCGTAATCGCGATCCTGGCCTTTGTTCCAATGATCGCTTATGAATTAATACTGCGATACCGCGCAAAGCATACCAAGCCCAAAGTACGCAGGGGCAAGGTGTCTTTTCATACAGGTGCGCCCCAAATCAGCGCGAGGGGAACTGCCAGGCGCATCACCTTGCGCGATCATTTCAAAAATAAGTTAGCGAGCTGCCTTCTAAGGCAATCCAGCGACACGGACCAAACTCACGAGGTCATCGTATATTGGGATGAGACAAACAGCTCTATGGTAGACAACCTCACCCGCAGCTTATATGGGGTGCTGCGAGACAAGAAGTTTCCCAAGACAATACGAAACAAGACAACCGGAGAAATCAAAGAAATACCGCACCCGGACGGCAAGCACTGGTCTAACCGGAAACGCTAGCGGGCTGTTCCCTGTAGTTTCCGTTCAGCAAATCGTCCACTGTCAAGAGTTGCACGTCTAAACCCTCCCGGCGCCATCCCGCTGCACGCTCTTTGGCTTTCATGGTATATCCGTTCAGCGTGATATAGATGCCACGGCCATGCTGTTTGATATGCTGGTAGAAGCCCCTGAACCTGTCATTGTCGCCTAACGGCTTGGCTTCTTTCTTGACCTGTATGGGAGTGCCGTCAAAAGCCAGTCTCCCATCAATACCGCCATCCCCGACCTGTGCATGATTGGTGACGCCGCCAATGTATCGCACCGCAGCTTTCTCAAACTTGAATGGCGGCAAGTCTCGGAAGTCTTTTCCGGTCATTGGCCGTGCGTTTAAACTGGTAATCACTCCGTGATATTCCTTCATCCGGTCAAGCATGACCTCGCAGGCCGTTTTGCTTGCATCAATGCCGATCCACTTGCGGTACAGGCCCTCGGCGGCGTCAATAGTAGTCCCGCAACCGCAAAAGAAGTCTGCAACCAGGTCGCCTTCATTGCTTGCCATTTCGATAATCCTGCGGAGCAACTGGATCGGCTTGCGCGTGGGCCATGGATACCGCTTTCTCAACTCACTGGTAGGTGACAGATCGGGCTGTATGTCTGTCCACCAGTCCGTGAGGTTCGCTCCCTGGGCCGACAGGCTGTAGTCTCCCAGATTTTTCTTGTATTGCGTCAGGCCCCGTTGCAAGGTGCCTTCCGTGTACGGCATGAACTGTTTGTGATAAGCGTGCTTCTTTACGGCCTTTGAGTACCAGAGGATGATGTCATGCTTCCGTGAAAGCCTGTCCCTCGGGATGCCGCCGGACTTGTAGCACCAGACAATTTCATTTACAAAATTGGTATAGCGTGCAGCGGGATTTGTGACTCCGAATATCTTGTCCAACTCCACTTTGATGTAGTGGGTCATTCTCCAGTCAAGATGAACAAACAGAGAACCTGTAGGTTTTAGCAGCCTGTGCATGTGGCGCAGTCGTTCAGACATGAACTCAACATAGCCATTCACGCCCCCCCCAAATATCGTAGAACTGTAATTCCTGCACCTTCTCCTTGAAGGCTTGCGACTGCCAAAGTGACTGAGTGCCGAAAGGCGGGTCAATGTAAATCAGGTCCAGGCACTCATCCGGCATGTCTGCCATGAAGTACAGATTGTCTCCATGGTAGATCGAGTTGGCTCTCATGTTCATGCCACCAGGTCCTTGTACTCGATGTGAGGCGTGTTCATGATCTTGACCAGCGTGTCCCGGAAGATGTGATCGTTGTCGCGGTTGTTGAAGCGCCACTCCAGTTCCTCGATGTAGCGGTCCATGTGCTTCTTGCTCATCTTGTGGAAGGTGCCTGTCAATGAACGCTTGAACAACGCCCACACGCCTTCAATGCTGTTGGTATGCACGTCACCGACTACCCATTGCTCCTGGGAGTGGTTGACCGTCTCATGGCGAGTATTGTGGTCTTCGATGCCGAGGTAGGACTTCAGTTCATCGGTATAGATGGCTTCGGCCTCATCCCGGACCGTGCGCTTGATGAAGTCATGCAGGGTTGCTTTCTTCGTATTCGGGATGCGTTCCATGCGCACCTTGCCGTCCCGCTGGATGGCTCCCGCGATAATGGTCTTGTTTCCTGTGTAGCGCCGTCCCTTGCCCTTCACCTTGCCGCCAACCCATGTCTCATCCACTTCCACCACGCCAACCAGTGTAGGGCCTTCCAGTGGCTTGTTTCCCATGGCTTCGCGGATACGATGGCACAGGTACCATGCCGTGCGGTAGGCAATGCCAAGGGATCGGTGAAGCTGGTTGGCACTCATGCCCTTCTTGGATTCGCACATCAGGTAGATGGCGAGAAACCACTTGCGAAGCGGCAAGTGACTGTCATGCATGATCGTCCCGCTCGTAACACTGAACTGGTAGCCGCAGCCCTTGCACTGCCAGCGATTGTGCTTTGGCAGTTCAGTCACGTCCATGTCGCCGCAGCGGGTGCAGCATACTCCATGCGGCCATCTGGCTTGCTCCAGGGCTTCCCTGCACTTATCATCACAGTTGAAGCGGTCAATCAAAGAAATGAGGTTTACATCGGCCATGGCTCAAACTCCCAAACGCAGGCACTTGCCGAAAGACATCATGCAGCGATCCGACCATGACCTCATGGAGTGCGTAGTCGGCAAGCGCGTGATGAAAGAGGTGGACAGGATCGTGTCCAAAACCTCGCAAGGCACTGATTCAAAGTAATTTTCTAGGTTCATGGTTCCATTATAATGAACCCGCTTACTTTGTCAAGTGCATAATTCCCAAAAAACTGGTTCCAGTTTCCAAACGTCCTAGTAAATACAAGAAGTTAATTTCAAACGGATACACCACCAATATTCGGAAGCACTTGACTTTCTTAGTGCTCTCGGTACACCGCTCAGTTTTCACTGCTTGCGTTAGGCTAAGCTAACATGTTGAATTAATCAGGTTTATACTAAATATACTGAATATTTCCTGTTTCAGGACAATCAAAGAGTTGCTAGTTTTACTGGCTCTCATAATCCCCATTCAAAACATTTTCCATATCCTCAATTACAGCCAAGTTCCTGCATTTTGGATGGATACTGAAATGAACGTGCGATCCACATCAAATGCTCTCAAGATTCTGGGCTAGTGTCGCTTTACTGGTGCAGCAGTAACTTATATTCATGATTATCTATTCTGCCACCCGCCGTGAGTTTAATCAGGACGTTCTGACCAACCGTATAGAGCAGCAGATCCTAGATGCCTTCTCTACAAGGTTAGGTCACAGAGCATCCAATTCGGAAATCCAGTCTTGGAAGAACTCCATGCTGTACATGAATAATGTGCTGACATGTGGTGAGATACCGGATGATGCAGAGGTAGCGATCGAGTACCGCATACCCCAGACATCAAAACGAGTCGACTTCATACTTTCAGGGACTGACCAAAACAGTCGAGACTCTGTCGTCATTGTTGAACTCAAGCAATGGTCTAAAGTAGAAAAGACCCCGAAGGATGCGATTGTCAAAACCTTTCTTGGCAAGTCTCAACGAGAGGTTACGCATCCCTCCTATCAGGCTTGGACGTACGCAGCCTTGCTTCAGGATTTTAATGTTGAGATTCAGAAGGGTGATATCTCTTTACGCCCGTGTGCATACCTTCACAATTGCGTTGATCCTTCGGTAGTCAAGTCCTCATTTTATGATGAGCACACACGCAAGGCACCTGTGTTTATACAGCACGATGTTGAGCTTTTAGCCGATTTTCTGAAGAAATATGTAAGACGTGGTGACAGATCCAAAATTCTCCACAGAATTGAGCGCGGGAAGTTAAGGCCCTCCAAGAATCTTGCTGACCACCTTGCGTCCTTGCTCCAAGGTAACCGTGAGTTTGAAATGATTGATGATCAGAAGATCGTCTACGAAACTGCTTTGGAATTGGCTAAGCGAGCAGCGTCTGGCACGAAGCAGGTTCTCTTAGTTGAGGGTGGTCCAGGGACAGGTAAGTCTGTGGTTGCCATCAATCTACTGGTCGAGTGTACAAACAGGGGGCTAGTTACCCAGTACGTAACTCGAAACGGTGCACCAAGAGAGGTATACGAATTCAAGTTATCAGGGACGATGAAAAGGACACGTATCAGGAACCTGTTCAAGGGTTCCGGTGCATATGTAAATTGTGAAGCCGACGTCTTTGATTGTCTGATTGTTGATGAAGCACACCGGCTCAACGCGAAGTCGGGAATATTCAAAAAGGGTGAAAATCAGATTAAAGAGATCATTCATGCCGCCAAACTCTCCATTTTTTTCTTGGATCAGGATCAAAGGGTCACATTGCAAGACATTGGCGATCGGACCGAGATAAAACGTTTTGCGGTAGAAGGTAGTGCGGATCTGACTGAGCTCAAGCTTGAGTCACAGTTTCGATGTAATGGTTCTGATGGTTACCTTTCATGGGTCAATAGTTCTCTCCAGATTAAGGAAACAGCGAACACTTCACTGGATGGGATAGAGTACGACTTTCGCGTCTTCGGTTCACCAAACAAACTCAGGGACGAGATATTCAAATATAATAAAAAGAACAATAAGGCTCGCATGGTCGCTGGATACTGTTGGGACTGGGAGGGGAAGAAGCATCCCGACATAAAGGATGTAACCATTCCGGAGCACGACTTTGAGATGAAATGGAATCTCAGTGAAGATAGTCCACGTTGGATTATCAAGCAAAACAGCGTGTCGGAAATAGGATGCATACATACTTGTCAAGGTCTTGAGATTGACTATGTAGGAGTGATTATTGGTGAGGATCTAGTGGTTAGAGACGGTAAGGTTGTGACTGATGTGCTCAAGCGGTCAAGGCATGACAGGTCCATATGGGGCATACAGAAAATGCTTCAAGAGGATTCAGAATCTGCCACGGTATTGGCAGATCGAATAATCAAAAACACCTACCGCACACTGATGACTCGGGGTCAGAAAGGTTGCTTTCTATTCTGTGTGGACACAGAGACAAACGAGTATTTTAGAAGCTTTGTTAAAGACAGGAAGGAAGA
The DNA here is from genome assembly GCA_026706595.1 of Gammaproteobacteria bacterium. GTDB lineage: Bacteria > Pseudomonadota > Gammaproteobacteria > UBA4575 > UBA4575 > WTFY01. Next base: position 173,274 of record JAPOYL010000013.1, read on the forward strand.
GGTGAATCTGTAAATTGAGATACAGATGAGGCCGGTCCATCTTGCCTGCATAGCCAAGTCAAGTTTTAGTGGCTCCCCGGGACGGGCTCGAACCGCCGACCTAGTGATTAACAGTCACCCGCTCTACCAACTGAGCTACCGGGGAATAGAAGACAGGAGATGGTAACGACCCACTATACACAGGTCAACGGCGATCCTGACAATCATTAGCCCCCTGCATCTGAGTCAAAGCGTCTTAAAGCGGGCAACCGCTCCTTCCAGAACTTCCATGCTGGTTGCAAACGAGATACGCATGTATCCGGGCGATCCGAATGCGGTTCCAGGCACTGTGGCGACACCAGCCTGATTCAGCAAGTATTCTACGAAACCAACATCATCTGAAACATTTTCGGTTTTCTCGACCAGGTCTTCGATGTTGGGAAAGCAATAGAATGTTCCGTCACCTTGCGAACAGTGGATTCCATCGATTTCATTCAGAGCCCCGACAATGAAGTCATGACGCTTTTCAAACTCCTCACGCATGTCTGTTACAAAACCCTGATCCCCGGTCAGCGCGGCTTCTGTAGCCGCCTGAGAAATGGAACTCGGGTTGGATGTGCTCTGCGACTGGATTTTGGTCATGGACTTGATCAGCGCTTCAGGGCCTGCCGCATAGCCAATGCGCCAACCAGTCATCGAATAGGCCTTGGAGACCCCGTTCAAAACCAGAGTGCGGTCTTTGAGTGAAGGGGTCGTATTCAGGATGTTCGAGAACACCTGTCCACGAAACAAGATGTGCTCGTAAATGTCATCACTGATCACGAACACTTGCGGGTGCTTTTCCAGAACTTCACCCAAGGCACTCAACTCTTCCCTTGTGTAGGCCATGCCCGTTGGGTTGGACGGGCTGTTGATGACCAACAGCTTGGTCTTGGGAGTGATCTTGCTCTCTAGGTCTTCAGCAGTGATCTTACAGCGGTTCTCGGCTCGGCTCGGAATAGTGAGCGGTTCACCGCCTGCCAGTAGCACGATATCCGGGTAGGACACCCAGTACGGGGCCGGAATCAATACCTCGTCCCCATCGTTTAACAGTGCCTGGCACAGGTTGTAGAGCACCTGCTTGGCTCCAGTGGAGATCATGACTTCACTGGGGGTGTACTCGAGATCGTTATCACGTTGGAATTTCTCGATCACTGCTTCCTTGAGGGATGCAGTCCCTGCCACAGCCGTGTATTTGGTTTGTCCTGCACGCATGGCAGCAATGGCCGCCTCCTTGATGTGTTCGGGCGTGTCGAAGTCCGGCTCGCCGGCTGCAAGATTCAGGATGTCCCCACCCTCTGCGCGAATTTGATTCGCCCGTGCCGTTATGGCTAAAGTGACGGAGGGCTGAATCCGGGATACCCGCTTCGCGAGTGAATATTGCACAATGTCTCCTGGTAAGGGTTTTGAAATTTCGGAACGCTGCACCTCGGCAGCACCGGGTAGAGTATACGGGGCCTGTCAAATACTGATAAGCCCCAAAAAGAGAAAGTATGTACCAGCCATTTAAAATCGTTACCGACTTTGGCCCGGCAGGGGACCAGCCCGGCGCTATCCAGACACTGGTCGACGGGTTGAACGACGGACTGGCCCACCAGACGCTGCTTGGGGTCACCGGTTCGGGCAAGACTTTCACCATTGCCAATGTCATCGAACAGGTGCAGCGGCCGACGATCATCCTGGCGCCCAACAAGACCCTGGCAGCACAGCTGTACGGGGAGATGAAGGAGTTCTTCCCTCAGCATGCCGTGGAGTATTTCGTATCCTACTACGACTACTACCAGCCCGAGGCCTATGTGCCGGCAAGCGATACCTTCATTGAGAAGGACGCCTCCATCAACGAGCACATCGAGCAGATGCGCCTGTCCGCCACCAAGGCCCTGTTCGAGCGTCCGGATACGGTCATCGTGGCCACCGTATCCGCCATTTACGGACTGGGTGACCCCAAAGCCTACCTGAACATGGTCATGCACCTTGATCGCGGCGACCAAATCGATCAGCGCAAGCTGCTGCGCCGCCTGGCCGAACTGCAGTACTCGCGCAACGACACCGAATTGCGTCGTGGCACCTTCCGGGTGCGCGGCGAGGTCATCGACGTACACCCTGCAGACTCCGAGCGTGAGGGCATCCGTATCGAGCTCTTCGACGAGGAGATCGAGCACCTGAGCTACTTCGACCCGCTCACCGGCGAGATCACCCACCGGGTGCCGCGCCTGACCATCTATCCGAAGACGCACTATGTAACCCCGCGCGAGATTCTGCTCAATGCCATCGAACAGATCAAGGAGGAACTCAAGCAGCGCCTGGAGGAGTTGAATGCCGCCAACCGTCTGGTGGAAGCCCAGCGCCTGGAGCAGCGCACGCGTTTCGACTTGGAGATGATCCAGGAAATCGGCTACTGCGCGGGCATCGAGAACTATTCACGCTACCTCTCTGGGCGAGCCGCAGGTGAGCCGCCTCCCTGCCTGCTGGACTACCTGCCGGACAATGCCCTGATGGTAATGGATGAGAGTCACGTGTCCGTGCCCCAGTTTGGCGGCATGTACCGGGGCGACCGCTCGCGCAAGGAGACCCTGGTGGAGTACGGCTTTCGCCTGCCCTCGGCCCTGGACAACCGCCCTTTGCAGTTCGAGGAGTTCGCAGCTCTTGCCCCGCAGATGATCTATGTCTCGGCCACGCCAGGTCCCTACGAGATGCAAAAATCCGATGTCGTCGCTGAGCAGGTCGTGCGCCCGACGGGGTTGGTGGATCCCGAGATCGATGTGCGCCCCGTCACCACCCAGGTGGATGACGTACTCTCGGAAATCAACGACTGCGTTGCACGGGGTGAGCGCGTGCTGATCACCACACTGACCAAACGCATGGCAGAGGATTTGACCGAGTACTTGGACGAGCACGGGGTACGGGTACGCTATCTGCACTCCGACATCGACACCGTGGAGCGTGTGGAAATTATCCGCGGGTTGCGCAATGCGGATTTTGATGTGCTGGTCGGCATCAACCTGCTACGCGAGGGACTGGATATCCCGGAAGTCTCACTGGTTGCAATTCTGGATGCCGACAAGGAGGGATTCTTGCGCTCCGAGCGTTCCCTGATCCAGACCGTGGGGCGGGCCGCACGGCATCTTCATGGCCGTGCCATCATGTATGCCGATGAGGTGACAGGCTCAATGCAACGTGCCATCGATGAAACCAACCGCCGCCGCGACAAGCAGATCATGTTCAACCAAGAACATGGCATCACCCCCCGGGGGATCACCAAGAAAGTACCGGACATCATGGAAGGTGCACGCAAATCGCCCTCTGAACGGGCGATCTACAGAACCCGTCTTGAGGATGTTGCAGACAGCATGGAGTATCTGGCCCTGACTCCCGAGGAGGGTATGAAAAAGATCAAACAGCTCGAGCATAGAATGTATGAGCATGCGCGGAATCTGGAATTTGAAGAGGCGGCTAAGCTCCGCGATGAACTCTTCCACTTGAAAGACGTAGTTCTGGGCAAGCCGCAACGCAAGGCCAGCTAACCCTCTTTGCCCCTGCCTGGGTTTAATCCTGAAACGCAGCGGTTCAGTTTGCGTTCGACAAGGTACCGGAACGAAGCGTTCTGTGGTAGTTTCCCTATCCGAACTAGGCGCGTAGCTCAGTTGGTTAGAGCATCACCTTGACATGGTGGGGGTCGTTGGTTCGAATCCAATCGCGCCTACCATTTTGAAACCCAAAGAAGTTCATTGAGGCCTTGGATATTTTAACGGGTGCTTATCTAAAATTACCGTCCATATATTGCCACCACGAATCTTCCAGGCTAGTGCGATCATGAACATCGAATTGTGGACGGGAGATATCACAAAGCTTCAGGTAGACGCCATCGTTAACGCCGCCAACGAACGCCTTCTAGGAGGTGGTGGTGTCGACGGGGCTATACACCGGGCCGCCGGCCCTGATCTACTGAAGGAATGCCGCGCCATCGGCGGCTGTCCCACCGGAGAAGCCGTGATAACCGAGGGTTACCAACTGCCCGCGAAGCATGTCATCCACACCGTGGGGCCTGTCTGGCACGGTAGTTCTCGAAATGAACCTTCGTTGCTTCGGGCCTGCTACCGTAACTGCATGGCACTGGCCGAAAGCCGGGAACTCGAAAGCATCGCCTTTCCTGCAATCAGCACGGGAGTATATGGGTATCCTCTGCGCGAGGCGGCCGAAATCGCAATCTCCGAAGTTCGCGCTTTCTCCACCAAAGCCGTGCGTCGAGTCGTGTACGTCTGTTTCGACGAAGCCGGTACCGCAGTGTATGCCGAGGTGCTCGGGGCAGACACCCGTCAGCAGAAGGGCTGACTCAGAAGGTCAAGAGTAGCCATGGGATTTGTGACGGATGTTGTTCTGCCTCTGGCACTTGCCTTCATCATGTTGGCACTTGGGCTCGGACTTACCTTTGATGATTTTGTCCGGGTGGTGCGTCGCCCACGCGATTTCGCGGTTGGCGCAGTATCACAGATCCTCGTGCTGCCGATGGTTGCTTTCCTGTTGGCCAGCCTTTGGCCAATGGCACCTGAACTTGCTCTCGGCCTGATGATCATTGCTGCAGCCCCGGGTGGTGTGACCTCCAATCTCCTGACCGCATTCGCACGAGGCGATGTCGCGCTGTCGATCTCGCTGACCGCGGTGATTAGTTTGTTGAGCGTACTTACGATCCCGCTGGTGGTCGTCTTCGCCTATGGGCACTTCATCGGCGAGCAGGCGGTACAGGACATCACCGTCGCTGACACTGCAATCAGTGTTTTTTTGATTGTCACCATTCCGGTGCTGGTCGGCCTGCTTGTCCGACGTTTTGCGGAGAACTTTGCATCGCGGGTCGAGCCGTCGGCGCGTGCCGTGTCCGCCGTGCTGTTCGTGCTGGTGCTTGCAGGAGCCATCTATCAGGAGCGTAATAACCTGGCCTCCTACTATGCCCAGGCCGGACTGGCCACGTTTGCACTGAACCTGACGATGATGGTGCTCGCTTACCTGTTGGCACGGTGGTTTGCGACTGGAGCGAAACAGCGAACTGCAATTGCGATGGAGTGCGGACTGCAGAACGGGACGCTTGCGATCGCGATTGCGGTGCTTTTGTTCGGTGGTGGGCTCGCGACAGTGCCCGCGACAACCTACAGCCTGACCATGTTCGTGACCGCACTGGTCTACGTCGCGCTGTTGCGGCGCAGGCTGGGCACAGCCGCTTGATATACGCATCTATTCACCGACACGTGATTTCCGGCGGTTGTGGTTCCCTTCGCATGCCACAATGTGTACTCTATGCGCTCGGAGTATCTTGCGGTTCACATGGCACAAAGCATGGGGACAACGCCTGATCCGGACTGAAAGATACATTTTGGAAACATGTGGCCCCTGGTATCGGTCACCACTGGAGAACCTGCATGCCAACCATCACCCTGCCTGACGGCACCCAGAAAGAATTTACCGACCCGGTTACGATCCAGCAGGTCGCAGAATCCATCGGCCCCGGACTTGCCAAAGCGACCATCGCCGGGCGCATCGACGGACAGCTGGCCGATGCCTGTGTGAGCATCACCGAGGATGCCCGCGTGGAGATCGTCACCAACAAGGATCCGGACGGGGTCGACATCATCCGCCACTCCTTTGCCCACCTGATGGGGCATGCGATCAAGCAGCTGTATCCCACTGCGAAGATGGCCATCGGCCCGGTCATCGAGAACGGCTTTTACTACGATGTGGACTACGAGCGCTCCTTTACCCCGGAAGACTTGGAAGCCATTGAAAAACGCATGAGCGAGCTGATCGTGCAGGACTACGACGTCATCCGCGAAGTGGTCAGCCGTACCCAGGCAGTGGACACGTTCAGGCAGCGCGACGAAGACTACAAGGTCGAGATTGCCTCGGAGATTCCTGACGATGAAATCATCGCGCTCTACCACCACCAGGAATACACCGACATGTGCCGCGGCCCGCACGTGCCCAACACGCGCCACCTGCGCGCCTTCAAGCTGACCCGCCTTGCGGGTTCGTACTGGCGCGGCGATGCCAGCAACAAGATGCTGCAGCGCATCTATGGCACGGCCTGGGCCGACAAGAAGCAACTCAAGCACTACCTGACCCAGCTCGAGGAGGCGCAAAAGCGCGACCACCGCAAGCTCGGCAAGCAGATGGACCTGTTCCACTTCCAGGACGAGGCCCCGGGCATGGTGTTCTGGCACGAGCGCGGGCTGATCCTGTACCAGCAGGTCGAGGCCTACGTTCGCGAGAAGATCCGCGCATACGGCTACCAGGAGGTGTCCACCCCGCAGATCCTGGACCGAAAGCTGTGGGAGAAATCCGGGCACTGGGACAAGTTCGGCGACATGATCTTTGCCACGTCCTCGGAAAACCGCGAGTACGCGATCAAGCCGATGAACTGTCCCGGGCACGTGCAGATCTACAACCAGGGCCTGAAGAGTTACCGGGACCTGCCGTTCAAGCTTTCCGAGTTCGGCCTGGTGCACCGCAACGAGCCCTCCGGAACCCTGCACGGCCTGTTGCGGGCCAGGCGTTTCGTACAGGACGACGCGCATGTTTTCTGCACCCGGGACCAGCTCGCCGGGGAAGTGCGCGAACTGATCGATCTGACCTTCGAGGTCTACCGGGACTTCGGTTTCGAGAACATCGACCTGGCCTTCTCGACCCGCCCGGAGCAGCGCGTTGGCGAGGATGAGCTCTGGGACGAGGCCGAGGCGGCACTGCAGCAAGTGCTGGAGGACCAGAACCTGGACTACAAGTTGCAGCCAGGCGAGGGCGCATTCTACGGCCCCAAGATCGAGTTCACGCTGCGCGACAGTATTGGCCGGGTGTGGCAGTGCGGCACGATCCAGGTGGACTTCTCCATGCCGGGGCGCCTCGATGCCTCCTACGTGGCCGAGGATGGCTCGCGCCAGGTGCCGGTCATGATCCATCGCGCGATCCTCGGTTCGCTTGAGCGCTTCATCGGAATCCTGATCGAGAACTATGCAGGTGATTTGCCATTCTGGCTGGCACCCGTGCAGGCGGTTTTGCTGAATATCACGGACCGCCAGTCCGAGCATGTACGCTCGGCAGAAGAAATGCTTAGGAATCAAGGCTTCAGGGTCATCTCCGACTTGAGAAATGAAAAGATTGGCTATAAGATTCGAGAGCATACGATCACACACATCCCGTACATGCTGGTGGCGGGCGATCGTGAAGTGGCTGCAAATCAGTTGGCCGTTCGTACACGTGGAGGTGAAGACCTGGGGCCGATGGCACTCGAGGCCATCGCGCAGAGGTTCATGGAGCACGGGGTACGCGGCCATTAATTTTTGGAGGAACGGAATATTAGCGTAGCGAAAGTAACCCGATTGAATGATGAAATTACCGGGCAGGAAGTCCGACTGATCGGACTGGACGGCGAGAACGTGGGAGTAGTGGCCATCAGCGAGGCCCAGCAGATTGCACAGGATGCCGACCTTGACCTGGTAGAGATTGCCCCGAACGCCACCCCTCCCGTTTGCCGGGTCATGGACTACGGCAAGTTCAAGTTTCAGCAAAGCAAGAAGGCCCAGGTGGCCAGAAAGAAGCAGAAACTGATCCATGTGAAGGAAATCAAGTTCCGCCCAGGTACGGAGGAAGGCGATTATCAGGTTAAGATGAGAAAGATCACCGAATTTTTAACGAACGGCGACAAGACCAAGGTGACCGTTCGCTTCCGGGGCCGGGAGATGATGCATCAGGAACTGGGGGGCGTGTTGCTGGACCGCATCGAGAAGGACCTGGAGCCCTACGGCGAAGTGGAACAACGGCCCAAAATGGAAGGACGCCAACTGGTCATGGTGTTCACCCCGCTGCGAAAAAAATGAATCCGTCAGGAATACAGACATGCCAAAACTAAAGACAAACCGTGGCGCAGCCAAGCGCTTCAAGAAAACCGCAGGCGGTGGCTACAAGCGCATCCAGTCCCATGCCCGTCACATCCTGACGAAGAAAAGCACCAAGCGTAAACGCCAGCTGCGTGCAGGCACGACCATTGCAGACGCGGACGTGAAATCCGTACGGCAGATGCTGCCCTACGCATGACACCCACGGCTTAAGGAAACCCGGAGACAACGATGCCAAGAGCAAAGAGGGCCGTAGTGGCACGAGCCCGACACAAGAAAATCCTGGCCAAGGCCAAGGGATATTACGGCGCCCGCAGCAACACCTTTCGTGTAGCCAAGCAGGCGGTGATCAAGGCGGGGCAGTATGCCTACCGTGACCGCAGGCAGCGTAAGCGCCAGTTCAGATCCCTGTGGATCGTGCGCATCAATGCGGCAGCCCGGCAGTTCGGCCTGTCGTACAGCCGTCTCATGGACGGGCTCAACAAGGCTTCCGTGGAGATCGACCGCAAGGTGCTGGCGGACCTGGCCGTTCATGATATCGATACGTTTGGCAAAATCGCCGAAAGGGCGAAGGCAAGCTTGTAGGTTTTCCTGAATGCCGTTGATGGTTGCATAACCGCCGGTGGAAGTTTCGTGAAAGGGAAAGGCTTTGCCTTTCCCTTTTTGTTTGAACCCTGGGTGTTGACGAACTGATGACTGATCTTGATTCCCTGGAGGCTGCGGCCCTTGGAGAGATCCAGACGGCCCAAGATGCCGATGCCCTGGATGCCGTGCGCGTGCGCTATCTTGGGAAAAAGGGCGTGCTCACGGAAAGGCTCAAGACACTGGGCACACTGCCAAGTGACGAGCGCCCGGCCGCCGGGCAGCAAATCAACCGCATCAAGTCCAGCCTCAAGCAGGCGATCGCCGAGAAGAAATCCGGCTTCGAGCAGTCCGACCTGCAACACCGGCTGGGTCGCGAAGCCCTGGATGTCACCCTGCCGGGGCGACGCCAGGACCTGGGCAGCCTGCACCCGGTCACACACACGCGGATTCGCATCCGTGAGTATTTCGAGCGGTTCGGATTCTCGGTGGAAGAGGGGCCCGAGGTGGAGGACGAGTTCCACAATTTCGAAGCCCTGAACATCCCGGCACACCATCCTGCACGGGCCATGCATGACACCTTTTACTTCGGCGACGGCATGCTGTTGCGAACGCACGCCTCATCGGTGCAGATCCGCTACATGCAACACAACAGCCCGCCCCTTCGCATCATCGCACCCGGCCGGGTGTACCGCTGCGACTCGGATCCGACCCACAGCCCCATGTTTCACCAGGTCGAGGGCCTGCTGGTCGATGAGCACACGTCCTTCGCACATCTGAAGAGCATGCTGGTCAAGTTCCTGCAGACCTTTTTTGAAGATGAAGCCCTGCAGGTCCGGTTCAGGCCGTCGTATTTCCCGTTCACCGAGCCCTCGGCGGAAATCGACGTCGCCATACCCGGTTCCGAGCCCGGGAATCTGCGCTGGCTCGAGATACTGGGATGCGGCATGGTGCATCCTGCGGTGTTCGAGCAGGTCGGCATCGACCCCAAGCGCTACCGCGGATACGCATTCGGCATGGGCGTTGAGCGCCTCGCCATGCTGCGCTACCAGATCGATGATTTGCGCCTGTTTTTCGAAAACGATCTGCGTTTTCTCAAGCAGTTCACATGAGGCTCACGACATGCAGGTAAGCGAACGCTGGTTACGTGAATGGGTGGACCCGTCCATCGACACGCAGCATCTTGCCGAGGTGCTGACCATGGCCGGGCTCGAGGTCGACAGCATCTCGCCGGCAGCCCCCGCATTTTCGAACGTCGTGACCGCAAAAATCACGGCCCTCGATTCGCACACCGAGGACGGGAAATGCCATGTGTGTCAGGTCGACGATGGCTCCGGCCAGCCGCTCACCGTGGTGTGCGCGGCAAACAATGTGCGGGCCGGGATGATGACAGCACTGGCACGAGTCGGGGCCCGACTGCCGGGCGGCACCGACATCGAGGCAAAGACACTGTACGGGGTGGAGTCCACGGGGATGCTTTGCTCCTTCGCGGAACTGGGATTGGCCGAGGCATCCGAGGGGATCATCGAGTTGCCCGAGGCCTGTGATCCCGGCACCGACCTCCATGAATACCTGAAGCTCGACGATACCATCATTGACATCGACCTGACGCCCAACCGCGCGGATTGTCTCAGCGTTCAGGGGCTGGCCCGGGAAGTGTCGGCATTGCTCGAGTCACCCATCGAGGAGGTAACGAGCCCGACGATTGAGGCCTCGACCGATACGGTGTTCCCGGTCTCGATCGAAGCACCCGAGGCCTGTGCTCGCTATGTCGGGCGGGCTATCACGGGGGTGGCAGGGGACACTGCAAGCCCCCTGTGGATGCAAGAGAAATTGCGCCGTAGTGGGCTGCGTTCGGTCAATGCCGTCACCGACATCACCAATTATGTGATGCTGGAACTCGGCCAGCCCATGCATGCCTTCGACCTGGACAAGCTCGATTCCGGGATTGTCGTTCGCTTTGCACGGGCCGCGGAGTCCCTGCACCTGCTCAATGGCCAGGAAGTTACCCTGTCCGTGGACGAACTAGTGATTGCGGATGCCGAAAGTCCACTGGCCCTGGCCGGCATCATGGGTGGTGAACGTTCCTGTGTCGGGGACCAAACAAATGCAGTGTTCCTGGAAGCCGCCTGGTTTCACCCGCGCGCACTTGCCGGGATCGCGCGAAGACACGGCTTGCATACGGATTCCTCGCACCGCTTCGAGCGCGGCGTTGACCCGGACCTGGCGCACCTCGCCATGCAGCGGGCCACCCAGCTGATTCTTGAGATCGCAGGCGGGGAAGCTGGTCCTGTAGTCTGCGAGGAAGATATCGCGCGCCTGCCGCAAACAGCGGAAATCGAGCTTGAGTGTTCCCGGGCGAAGGACCTGCTGGGGATCGAGCTTTCCGCCGATGAAATCGAGAAGTTGCTGGTTCGCCTGCGATGCCAGGTCCAGCGCTCCGGGGAACGCCTGCACGTGGTCCCTCCCGGATTTCGCACTGACCTCGCCATCGAGGCTGACCTGATCGAGGAGATTGCACGCCTGAAGGGGTACGAGGCCATCCCGCTGACCTATGAGGAGTCTATCTCCCTGGATACCCGGGGCCAGGTGGCACACACCAGGCCCTTCGAATCGATGAAGCAGGCTCTGGTGGGCAGCGGCTATAACGAGATCATCTCGTTCAGCTTTGTGAGCCAGGAGATGGAAACCCTGTTCAATCCGGAGCACCGGGCCAAGGCCCTGGAAAACCCGATCTCGCAGGAACTGTCGGTGATGCGCAGCAGTCTCTGGCCCGGCCTGGTGCAGGCGGCCATGCACAATTTCAACCGCCAGCAGGAGCGCATCCGCTTCTTCGAGCACGGGCTGCAGTTTTGCCAGACCCCGGAGGGCCTTTTACAGCGCCCGGTTCTGGCCGGGCTGATTTGCGGAAATTGTGAACCCGAGCAGTGGGGTGCTGCCCCGAGGGAGGTCGACTTCTATGATCTCAAGGGCGACGTGGAACGGCTTTTGGAGGTGGCTCGGCTGCCACAGGATGAGTTCCGGGTTTCTCCTCTGGAAGACCCGGCCCTGCACCCGGGGCAGGCCGCGAAAATCCTGCACGGGGATGTGATGCTGGCCCGGTTCGGTGCCCTGCATCCGCGCATCCAGGCCGTCCTCGAAATCAATCAGACGGTGTACCTGTTCGAGTTGCAGTTGGATGAAATTTCGCAGCGCCTGCCTGAGCCGGTGTTCCGTTCGCTGTCGAAATACCCGCTGATCCGCCGGGACATCACCCTGATCGTGGACGAGGCCGTGAGCGCCGCTGAGATCCGCTCAAACATTGAACAAATGCAAATCCCCATTCTGCAGCATGTGGGAATCTTCAGCGTGTATACCGGAAAGGGTATAAAAAAAGGGAAGAAAAGCATATCTTTAGGCTTGATTTTGCAAGAGTTTTCACGCACCCTTACAGACAAAGAAGTAGAACAAACCATCACATCAATTGTTTCCCAACTTGAACACCAGGTTGGAGCGGGGATGAGAAGCTAAGTGCGATGGCGCTGACCAAAGCCCAAATGGCTGAGAATCTGTTTGAGGAGTTGGGCCTCAACAAACGCGAGGCCAAGGAACTCGTCGAAGTCTTTTTTGAAGAAGTCCGGAATGCCCTGGAGCAAAGCCGCGAAGTCAAGCTCTCCGGTTTTGGCAACTTCATCTTGCGGGACAAGAACCAACGTCCCGGACGGAACCCCAAGACCGGTGAGGAAATCCCGATTTCTGCCAGGCGTGTGGTGACCTTCCGTCCCGGGCAGAAGTTGAAAGCAAGAGTCGAGGCGTATGTTGGAAATCAGCAATAACGATGAATTGCCGCCGATTCCAGGAAAACGCTACTTTACGATTGGCGAAGTCAGCGAACTTTGCAGGGTAAAATCCCATGTACTGCGGTACTGGGAGCAGGAATTTCCTTCCCTGAAACCGGTCAAGCGGCGTGGCAATCGCCGTTACTACCAGCGCCATGACGTGATCCTGATTCGCCAGATCCGTGACCTGCTGTATGTGCAGGGGTACACCATCGGTGGCGCGCGCCAGAAGCTGTCGGGGTCCTCGGCCAAGGAAGACACGAGTCAGAGCCAGCAACTCGTCCACCAGATGCGGGTCGAGCTTGAGGATCTGTTGCAGGTTTTGAAGCGCTGATTGTTCTCCCAGTAAATTTCTGTACTATGTGCCAACGAATATCGGGGTGTAGCGCAGCCTGGTAGCGCACCGCAATGGGGTTGCGGTGGTCGGAGGTTCAAATCCT
>JAPOYL010000028.1 GCA_026706595.1 Gammaproteobacteria bacterium
CTGGTAGACCGCCGACTGTGCTGAGCGGGTTTCATTGGTTTACCCGCTCGGCCTTTTATGGTTATCCGGTCTCTTCTATATCTAAGTCTGTGATGGCTATAGGCTTAGACTTGTGGGAACCCTGTATTCATTATCTACAAAGTGCCAGCCTTTACCCCTGCCGTCACCAGTTCTGGCGACAGCACAAGCATGGCCTGAATTCCACGTCTTCCATGCCGGGGATTTTCGTAACGGATAACTCTTCTCTTTTTAGATAATCAACAACCTCATCAGTAGTCATTTTTTCATCCGGCCAACTATCTGCCGACTTGCCAGTCAATGCAGACAGGGCACAAGGCCCGCACCATTCGGCTTTGCCGGTAACATCATGTAGCAGACTATTCATTTTTCTAACTCCCTTGTTGCGTGTGCCGATGATCTGAATCGCGTACCACTGTTCCGGCATGGCTTCGAACTAGCACCCGCGAATAGTCGCCACTGTCAATCATGCTTTCGGCCTGTTGCATGGCTTCGCTAAAAGACAGGTCTTTGATTGTCGGATAGGTCGCTCCTCGCGGGCGACCATAGAAAATATCCTGCCAAAGCTGGCTCTCCACGGTGTATGGATATTGCATTGGTTGATCTCCTTTGTATGTGCGTGTGTGCGTGGCGATTATAGCAGCCATAAAAAAACCCCGCCGAAGCGGGGCTTGTTTGGGGGAAGGGTTTTCTAGCTGTTCAGATAATCGCTCCAGTCCTGCATCAATGCTACGCGCTTCTTGAACAGGTCGCTGCGCTGGTAGGCACGGACGGCTTCGTTGTTTTCTACATGACCTAGCGCAAACTCGCAGACCTGATGTTCGTAGTCCGTCTCCGTGGACCATACCCGGAAGCTACTACGCATCCCGTGGGGAACGCACCCTAGCTTCAATTCCCGAAACAGTTTGCTGATGGTCGAATCGGATAGTGTCTTGTTCATCGGACTGGGGAATATCAGGTCCGATCCACTTGTGAATTTCCCGGCCTCTTGCAGTACCTTCAACGCACCCTTGGATAGCGGGATGCGAAGTTCATGATTTGTCTTGGTACGTGATGCAGGGATGGTCCATACCTTGCCCTGGACTTCGGACCAGCGAGCACCCCGTGCTTCACCGGATCGCGTAGCAGTCAGGGTCAGAAATTCTGCACATAGCTTTGTGCTGATGAAGGCAGATGATTTTCGTACCTTGGAAAGCGCAGCAGCTATCTTGTCATGGTGCAGGGACTTCTGATGGTTGCGCTTCTTGGCTCCCTTGAGCACGGCCTTGGTTGCCTCAACGGGATTATCTGATCGGTGACCCTGCGTGATGGCCCACTGCATGATGACGGATATGCGCTGACGGATGCGGGATGCCGTTTCCCGTTTCTTACCCCAAAGCGGTTCAAGCACTGCCATGATCTGCGGCGTCGTGATTTCAGATACCAGGCGGTCACCGAGCGAGGGGAACACGTACTCCTTCAGGGTAGATCGCCATTGCGCTTCTGATTTGGATCCGGGCTTCCATTGCTCACGTTGTATGTCGAGTACAGGTTCCAGTGCTTCATGTAACGTGGGAATCTCCTGCACTACGATCTTTGGCTTCGGATCGCCGCCGCTGCGGGCGATGACCTGATTGCCATGTGCAATCTCTCTGGCCGTCCTTAGTGGAACCATGTTTGCAGAACCAAGACCGATTGTGCGGCGTTTGCCTTGCACGTGAATTTGCTGCACCCAGCTCCGGGCGGTTGCGCTCTTGACCCACAGGATCAATCCGGCGCGGCCATGGTCCACGTACTTGCCTGGCGGCAGGGTGAACACGTCTTTGACGGTTAGTTTCATGCTGGTATCTCCTTTGAAAGTTACAACGTTGTTACAACGTTTATTTCTGTATAGTTATGTACGGTTATGTTTGGTGTTAAGATAAGTTACTGTTTTGACAAGTATACTTTACATGACCATACATGACAAGAAATACCGATGGCTGTCTCTCTCTCCGCCAGTTGAGCACTAATCAGAGATTGCCTTCTGTAGCTGAAATCATCCGAGGTTCGTTCTGCAAACATCTTGCAGACAGCGGATCAGGAGATTCATGAATCCCGGGGTATTTTCGTGTAAGGTGGCACTGATACTTTGGGTGCGAGAAATTCACACAGGATCTCATGACAAAAATACTTGTTGTAGCAGGTGCTGTCTCTGCATTCATCGGCATTGCAATCGGGGTGTTCGCGCTAGTTCGATCCGGTGTCATCGAGCCCGGGCTAGGAATTCTGATGCTGATCTGCCTTCTGGGGATGTATGTAGGCTTTGGAATCTTGATTGCCGTGTACCGGCTAGTGAACCGGCTGGAGTGAGGGACCTTCCCGCGGCCACGCGGCTTGCCTGAATCTAATGGATCTTGGAAAAGTAGTCTTATGCACGACCTTTTGATCACCAATGCACGCGTGGTCAACAATCACGCTATCACCGAACAGGATGTCCTTGTATCGGACAGGCGGATCGCGCAGATCGATGCGGACCTGCAGCACAAACCAGCAAAACGCGTCATCAATGCAGACGGAAAGTTCCTGATCCCCGGGATGATCGATGATCAGGTTCACTTTCGCGAACCCGGTCTGACCCATAAAGCAGAGATTGCCACCGAGTCACGTGCGGCCATTGCAGGTGGCATCACGAGCTTCATGGATATGCCCAATGTTTCCCCCCCGACCTTGACCGTGGACATGCTGCGGGACAAGTACGGGATCGCAGCCAAACGCGCACGCGCGAACTATGCCTTCTACATGGGTACCAGTAATGACAACCTGGAAGAGATCAAGCGCCTGCCCAAAGACCTAGCCTGTGGAATTAAGGTTTTCATGGGAGCCTCGACCGGGAATCTGCTGGTTGATCGTGACGAGGCCCTGGATGGAATCTTCGAATTCGCCCCCGTGCCGGTGATCACGCATTGCGAGGACACGCCGATGATCAACGAGAATCTCCGCAAGTTCCAGCGCGAATACGGGGATGACATTCCCGTGGAATACCACCCGGTGATCCGCTCCGAGGAAGCCTGCTACAAGTCCTCGGTGAAAGCCGTCGGCCTGGCGAAAAAACACGGTACCCAGCTGCACGTACTGCACCTGTCAACGGCACGGGAACTGGAGCTGTTCACCAAAGGCGAGATTCAGGGCAAGCCCATCACGGCGGAGGTTTGTGTGCACCACCTGTTCTTCAGTGCCGAGGACTATGCTACCCGCGGTGCACTGATCAAGTGCAACCCTGCGATCAAGACGGCCCGTGACCGGGAAGGGCTGCTCAAGGCGGTCATGGAGGACCGTATCGACATCATTGCCACGGATCATGCCCCGCACCTGCTCGAGGAAAAGCGCGGCAACTACCTGGAGTCGCCAGCGGGACTGCCGCTGGTCCAGCATGCTCTTTTGAGCCTGATGGAGCATTATCATGACGGTGTCCTGAGTCTGGAGAAGATTGTGGAGAAGACCAGCCACAACGTCGCCAGGCGGTTCTCGGTTATCGAGCGGGGATTCATCGAGGAAGGGTATCGGGCCGACCTGGTACTGATCGATGCGTCCAGGCCCTGTACAGTCACCGATGACAGCATCCTGTACAAGTGCGGCTGGTCACCGTTTGCGGACTACACATTCCGCTCAACGATCGACACCACCATTCTCAACGGTCAGGTGGTATTTGAGGAGGGCAGGGTATCGGAGGCGCCTTTTCTTGGAGAGGCGCTGGCATTTGACCGCTAACCGCAAGTGTATGATCACTTGCAAGCACACGCTCAAACTCATCGGGGCGGACTGACAGGATGCAGATCGAACTGAAACTCCCCGAAGACCCGGAAACGCGCAAGGAGATCAACATACTGTTCGTGTGCATGGGAAACATCTGCCGTTCCCCCATGGCCCATGGCGTCTTTCAAAGCCTGGTTGAAAAACACTCCTTGCAGGAGGTCATCGGCGTCGATTCTGCCGGTACCTATGCCTACCATACCGGTGAGCCGCCGGACCCGCGGGCGCGGGCGGTTGCAGCCCAACGAGGCTATTCTCTGGAGAGCCTGCGAGCCCGCAAGGTCAGGACCCAGGATTTCACGGCGTTCGATCTCATTCTCGCCATGGACCGTCAGAATTATGAGGACCTGCTAGCACATTGTCCCGAAACCCGGAAGGACAAGGTGCGTCTGCTGCTGGATTTTGCCCGCCGCACCGAGCGCGAGGAAGTCCCTGATCCCTATTATGGGGGGCGCGATGGGTTTGAAGCTGTCCTAAGCCTGATCGAGGATGCATGCAGCGGACTTCTGGAGCATGTCCGGACTCGCCACGCGCTTGAGACTCCTGCGTAAGCCCGGCTCATGCTCCCGGGGAAATGCCGCGCGTCCTGCGGGCTACTGTGAAGAAGTTTTGCCTGAATCTGAAGATTGAGGCTTGCCTTGGTTCGCTGGCTTGGTGCTGGACCGGTCCCGGTTGCCGTGGCTTTTTCGAGCAGGGCCTGCCCTTCGCTGGTCGTCCGTTCTTCTCGAGCCATCCCTTCGTCGCTGGCCTCCACGTGAGTGATCCCGCGGGCCACGCCGTCTCTGGCCACTGCGCGCACGTGTCGGGGTGCTTTGCTCACGGGCAGGTTCTGCGGCCTTGGCCGTAGCAGTCTCCTTGTCCTGTTTTGAGGTCTTGTTGCCGCCTGAAAGCCACCCCAGAAGGGTCTTCAGCGGGCGCGGGGCACCGGCCTTGGAGCCGGATTGCGTTTTGGAAGAAGGGGCCGGGGCGCTCGCATGGATGGATTTCACAGCCGGTTGCTCCGCGACCACCGGGGCCCGCTGGTAAGACGTGAGCCCGGTTTCTTCCTGGGGGATATGCTCGTAGCTTGATTTCTGGTCGGGTTTGGCATCCTGGCTGCGAACCCGTTCCACGGAAAAGTGCGGAGTTTCTAGGTTCGGGTCCGGTACGATCACGAGTTGCACGGCATGGCGCGCCTCGATCTCACTGATGCCGATGCGTTTTTCGTTCAGCAGGAAGCTCGTGACCTCAACAGGAAGCTTGGCGATGACCTTGCCTGTGCTTTCCTTCATGGCCTCTTCCTCGATCAGGCGAAGGACCGCAAGCGCGAGCGACTCGACGCTGCGGATGGTTCCATGGCCGGTGCACCGCGGGCATACGATCTGGCTCGACTCCTCCAGAGAAGGCCGCAGCCGCTGGCGCGACATCTCCAGCAGCCCAAACTGGGAGATGTGCCCGATCTGAACGCGAGCGCGGTCGATCTTGAGTGCCTCGCGCAAACGCTTTTCCACTTCGCGGCGGTTTTTCTCGGGCGTCATGTCAATGAAGTCGATAATGATCAGTCCGCCGAGGTCACGCAACCGAAGCTGTCGTGCAGTCTCGTCCGCAGCTTCAAGGTTGGTGTTGAGCGCGGTTTCCTCGATGTCGCTACCCTTGGTTGCCCTGGCCGAGTTGATGTCGATACAGATCATGGCCTCTGTATGATCGATGACCATGGATCCACCGGAGGGCAGGGTGACTTCACGCTCGAATGCAGATTCGATCTGGGATTCGATCTGGTAACGGTTGAAAAGGGGCACATGGTCTTCGTATTGCTTCAGTTTTTTCAGGTTGTGCGGCATGACCTGCTCGACAAACTTCTTGGCTTCGCGAAACACATCCGGGTCATCGATGATGATCTCGCTGATGTCATCGCGCAGATGATCGCGCAGTGCACGAATGATGACATTGCTTTCCTGGTAAATCAGGAATGGCTTGTTCTTGGAGTCGGCCGCGGCCTTGATCGCGTCATAGACCTTTTGCAGGTAGTTGAGATCCCACTGAAGGTCTTCAGGTGAATGTCCCACTCCGGCAGTTCGCGCAATGACGCCCATGCCTTTGGGAACCTCGAGCTTGGACAGCACGCTTCGGATTTCTTCGCGGTCTTCGCCCTCGATGCGACGCGATACACCGTTTGCACGCGGGTTGTTCGGCATCAGAACAAGATAGCGCCCGGCCAGGCTGATGTACGTGGTGAGTGCGGCGCCTTTGTTGCCGCGCTCTTCGCGCTCGACCTGCACGATGATTTCCTGGCCTTCGGAGATGAGGTTGCGTATCGGCACGCGCTCACCGCTGTTGCTCGGCGAGCCGCTCATGAAATCCCTTGAGATTTCCTTGAAGGGGAGAAACCCGTGACGCTCAGCACCGTAGTTGACAAAGGCAGCCTCCAGGCTCGGCTGGATGCGGGTGATAGTGCCCTTGTAGATGTTATCTTTTTTCTGGTTTCGTGAAGGTAGTTCTATGTCGAGATCGTACAGTCGCTGTCCATCGACCATCCCGACCCGCAACTCTTCCTGTTGTGTGGCATTGATCAAAATTCTTTTCATTGCTAACTCTGTGTAATGCCCGCTTTCCACACGACGCGTGTGCTGGTTGCCACTCCATAATGATTCCGGCACGGCCTTGATGTGCCTGGCCTGCAGATGCGATGGAGTGGGGTCCGTGGAAAAGTCGGACTGTGAAACTTAATAAACTTATCATCTTTTACTATGAGCCACCCCGTGTGGTTCCGTCTGAACACATCGGCCGGTACGGCTCAAGTTTTCTTCCATGGCTGTTGCGGAAATACCCGACGCCGTGGAAGCAGAAATCTAACTCTAAACAGTGCTGCATCAATTATGCGTTTCATTGTTGGCACTGTGACAGCAATGGTACGTAACTATTCCAGAATTAACAAGTTATACTGTCGAGCTACACGATGTCCCTTGAAAAAAGGTGCAGTCGGGACGGTGTGGATCCATTATGAAGTCGACCACCTATGTCATAGATTCCACCCGGGAAGGCCAGCGGATCGACAACTTTTTGTTCACCCATCTCAAAGGTGTCCCCAAGAGCCTGATCTACCGTTTGCTGCGCACCGGTAAAATCAGAATCAACGGCAAGCGCATTCGGCAAACCCGTCGGCTCGTCGACAAGGACACGGTGACGGTCCCCCAACTGCGCACCGCACCGGTTCGTACCCCGGTGATCCCGGAGGACCTCAAGTCCAGGATTCGGTCCTGCATCCTGTATGAGGATGCATCGGTTCTCGTCATCAACAAACCGGCGGGTATCGCCGTGCACCCGGGCCACCTCGCCCCGTTCGGTGTAATCGAGGTGTTGCGTGCTGACCGCCCGAATGCGCCTTTCCTGGAACTTGCCCACCGGCTGGACCGCCATACGAGCGGTTGCCTGCTGATTGCCAAGGACAAAACCATGCTGGATGAACTGCATGCACTGCTCAGAGATCGCAAAATCGAAAAGCAGTACCTGGCCCTGGTCAAGGGGGTCTGGAGCCAGGGTACGAAGAAGATCCTTGTGCCGTTGAAAAAAAAGGCGGACCGGGCCTCCCCTTCAGCAGCGGGTGAACGCTATCAGACGGCCATCAGCCACTTCTCTCCGTTACGAATATATGCCGGGGTCTCACTGATGAAAATCAGGATCTACACCGGGCGTACCCACCAGATCCGCATCCATGCCGCGCAGGCTGGTCATCCGGTAGCAGGGGACCCGAAATACGGGGATTTCGCATTTAACCGCATATGTCGAAAAGACGGACTCAGGCGCATGTTCCTGCACGCTTCGAAGCTCAGCTTCCAGTGTCGAAGCACCGGCGTGAAGTATGCTATAAAAGCACCACTGAGCCCTGAACTGAACGACTTTCTGGAATGCCTCTCCGCGCCCGCATCCAAGGGCGTAGAAAAGACAGGAAGTCCTGAACCGGATCCCGAGTATGGAACCTGAGATCAATCTGGAGGAAGCGGGCGAGCGCCTGCGCCCAGCACGCACGGTGTCCTCGTGGGAGCAGGATGCCATCGTCAAGCTGGCCTCGGCGGGCCTCAAGGAACAGCGGCGGGCGCGCCGCTGGGGAATATTCTTTAAATCGCTCGGCTTTGCCTACCTCGGCCTGTTCCTCATCGGCATGATGGACTGGAATCTGTCCACGCTTCCCGACGGTACCCGGCATACGGCGATGGTGGAGATGACCGGCGTGATCGCCGATGGTGAGATTGCCAGTGCCGACAATGTCATTTCCGGGTTGCAGGCGGCCTTCGAGAATCCCCGTTCAGTGGCCGTGATCCTGAAGATCAACAGTCCGGGAGGCAGCCCCGTGCAGGCCGGCTATATCAACCGCGAAATTACGCGTTTGCGTGCACTTTATCCTGACAAGCCCCTGTACGCGGTAGTCACCGATATCTGCGCCTCCGGTGGTGTATTCGCCGCAGTGGCTGCAGACGAAATTTATGCAGACAAGGCCAGCCTTGTCGGCTCCATCGGAGTGATGATGGACGGCTTCGGCTTTGTCGAGGCGATCGAAAAGTTAGGCATTGAACGCCGGCTCAAGATCGCAGGCGAACACAAGGGACTTCTTGACCCGTTTTCGCCTGAAGATCCGTTCGAGAAGGCGCATGTGCAGAAGCTGCTCGATGAGATCCACCAGCAGTTCATAGAAGCGGTCAGGCAGGGAAGGGGGGACCGGCTCGTGGATGAGTCCAAGATATTCAGCGGCCTGTTCTGGACCGGGGAGCAGGCACTTGAAATGGGGCTCGTGGACGGTTTTGGCAGCGCGGGCTACGTGGCACGCGAGGTGGTGGGCGTCGAGGGCATCCAGGATTACACCTACCGCGAGGATGTCTTGCAGCGGTTCTCAAGGCAACTGGGAAGCATGCTCGTCAATCCGGTTCGTGAACTTCTCATGCAGCCCACGGTTCGCTGAGTCCGGCGAGCGCCAGCTAGGCCATGCCAAAGATGGCACACAGCCCGTTACCTGAGCGTCTCAACTTCCAGGCCTTTCCAGATCGTGATCTGGTCCTTGCCGGTCAAATGCCGGCGGATTCAATGCCGCGACTGAGGAAAGCGGTCATCTCGACAGGCTCGTCTGTAACCGTCGACCTGCAACTGGTTCGTGAGCGGCACGGATGCCGGGTGGATGGAAAGATTGCGTGCACGCTGGGCTTGCGCTGCGCGCGCTGTCTGGGCGAGGTCCAGGTCCGGGTCAGTCCTCATGTCAGGCTCATTGCATGCTCTAGCCTGGAAGGCCCCACCGAGACGCCCGAAGACTATGATCTCCATGAATACGAGGGTCACGACCTGGAGCTTGCACGCCTGGTCGAGGACGAACTGTTGCTGGCACTCCCCCTGGTCCCTAAACATGAGGATATTTCATTATGCGACCAAGGTATGATAGCGTGGCTTGGTTCAAAGGGGAGGGTGAGCGGCCCAGCCCGGAATCCGTTTGCAGTTTTGAAACGCTCGTGAAGCTAGGAGAATACCATGGCGGTACAAAAGAACAGGAAGACACGCTCAAAAAGAGACATGCGTCGTGCCCATGACGGGCTCACTGCTGCCACCCTATCCGTGGACCCTACGACCGGCGAGCGGCATCGTCGTCATCACGTGACAGAAGACGGTTACTACCGGGGCCGCCAGGTTATCGTGAAACCCGAAGAGTACGAGGACGACGAGGAATAATCGCCGCCACCCGGTCTCTAGCCAACCCTGCCAAATCCTGACTGCCTGATCCGCATAGGGCATTTGGGGACCAGTTTTACGTATCGTGACCAGCTACACAGTATCCCTGGATGCCATGGGCGGTGACTTCGGGGTGACCGTGGTGGCTGAAGCCGCCGTGGCCTACCTGAAGGAGCACTCGGACACGTCCCTGATTCTGGTCGGCGATGAACAGGAGATTCTGGGTGAACTCACCCGCATTCATTCCGGGCCTTCTGACCGGCTGCGCGTGCATCATGCAAGCCAGCGCATCGAGATGGACGAATCGCCCTCACGGGCATTGCGCAGCAAAAGGGACTCGTCGATGCGGGTGGCCGTGAATCTGGTCAAGGAAGGCACTGCACATGCCTGTGTCAGTGCCGGCAACACGGGCGCACTCGTGGCCACTGCCAGGTATGTGCTCAAGATGCTGTCGGGGATTGATCGTCCGGCCATCACCAGTGCCATCCCATCCATCCAGGGCCAGACCTACATGCTGGATCTGGGTGCCAATGTAGGCTGCAGCAGTGAGCATCTGTTGCAGTTTGCCGTCATGGGTGCGGTGCTGGCCTCTGCCATCGACGAGATCGAAAACCCCAGGGTTGGGCTGCTCAATATCGGTGAAGAGGAGATCAAGGGAAATGACCAGGTGAAGCACGCACACGAGATTTTGCTGAAAAGCGGGCTGAACTATATCGGCTATGTCGAGGGAGATGACGTCTATTGCGGAGACGTCAACGTGGTGGTGTGTGACGGGTTTGCCGGCAATGTCTCGCTGAAGTCCAGCGAGGGGGTGGCTAAAACGATTTCCCACTATATCCAGCAGGAATTCAAAAAGAATCTGTTCACCAAGCTCTGCGGGCTGCTGGCTTTACCGGTGCTGAAATCTTTCAGGCGGCGGATCGATCCGCGGTGCTATAATGGCGCGAGCCTTCTGGGATTGCGGGGCGTAGTTGTCAAAAGCCACGGCGGGGCGGATGCCTATTCGTTCCAGCACGCAATCGATATAGCACGCCTGGAAGCCGTCAAGCAGGTGCCTCAAATGATCGACACCCACATCGCTGACTACCTGAAACACACTCGTTGACCATGACGTACTCGAAAATCACCGGTACCGGAAGCTATTTGCCGGAGAAAATACTGACGAACAAGGATATGGAAAAACTTGTCGACACCACCGATGAATGGATTCGGGAGAGGACCGGCATCCGGCAGCGCCATATTGCAGCCGAGGACGAGACCACCTGCGATCTTGCATCCCATGCCGCGCTGCGGGCGATCGAGATGGCCGGCAAGTCCAGTTCCGATATCGATCTGGTCATCCTGGCGACCACGACTGCAGACAAGATCTTCCCGGGGACGGCCTGCCTTTTGCAAAAGCGGCTGGGCGTGCACGGTTGTCCGGCATTCGATGTGCAGGCGGTATGTACGGGCTTTGTGTATGCGCTAGGAATCGCAGACAAGTTCATCCGCGCGGGTGAGGCTAAGTGTGCGCTGGTGGTGGGCTCGGAGACCCTGTCCCGCATCCTGGACTGGAATGACCGCAGCACCTGTGTGTTGTTTGGAGACGGTGCCGGTGCGGTCGTGCTTGAGGCATCGGCCGAACCTGGGATCCTGTCCACGCACCTGCACGCCGATGGCAGCTACGAGCACCTGCTGCACGTACCGCACGGCATCTCCAGTGGCTACGAGCAACTCAAGGCCGGGGAAGCCTACGTGTACATGGAAGGCAATGCCGTGTTCAAGATGGCGGTCAACAAGCTGGGCGAGATCGTGGATGAGGCACTGGAGGCCAACCAGGTCAGCAAGGGCGACTTGGACTGGCTGGTGCCGCACCAGGCGAACAGCCGGATCATTGAAGCCACGGCGCGAAAGCTGAAAATGTCCATGGAGCGGGTTATCCTGACGGTATCCGAGCATGGCAACACTTCTGCGGCATCTGTTCCGCTGGCCTTGGATACGGCGGTGCGGGATGGCCGAATCAAGAAGGGAGAGACCCTGATGCTTGAAGCCTTTGGTAGCGGGTTTACATGGGGCTCGGCGCTGTTGCAATTTTGACCCGGTGCAGCCTGCCAGGTGCCTACCGTACACTCATTGACGTACCGGGAAAACTGCAGGCGGTGTCCCCGTATTGCCAAAAATCTGGCCTTTAGAAAAACCTTGCATCCGGAGTACCACTGCAAGCCGGTGGCAGCCTTCGGTGATCCGGATGCGCAACTCCTGATCGTCGGGTTGGCCCCGGGGCTGCATGGCGCAAATGCCACTGGCCGGCCCTTCACCGGGGATCATGCAGGCATCCTCCTGTACCGGACGCTGCACAAGTTCGGTTTTTCCACACGTCCGGTCTCAGAGCACGCCGGTGATTGTCTGCGGCTGAAAAACTGCCGCATCACCAACGCCGTGAAATGCCTGCCGCCTGCGAACAAGCCCACGGTCGGGGAAATCAAAAACTGCAATGCTTACTTGCGCAACGAGCTGCTTGCACTCCAGCCCGACAGCGTGGTCCTTGCATTGGGCAGGATCGCCCATGATGCCGTGCTGCGTGCACTTGGGATGAAACTGAGCCACTGTTCATTTACCCATGGCAAACTGTACCGTATCGAGAACCGGCTGCGCTTGCTGGATTCGTACCACTGCAGCCGCTACAACACGCAAACCGGTCGATTAACCCGGAAGCAGTTTGAAGCAGTTTTCTCAAAAGCGGTCGCAGAGATGAGTAACCACCACTGATAGTGATCTGAAGTGGTATGAGCAAATTTGACCCCAAGCAGTTCATCCAGACGCTTACTCTGGATCCGGGCGTGTACCGCATGCTCGATGCTCAGGGAAAGCTGCTATATGTCGGCAAGGCTAAGAATCTCAAGAAAAGGGTCGCTGCCTACTTCAACCGTGGCAAACGAAGCCCGCGACTGACCAAGATGATCGCACAAACCGCGGCCATTGAAACCACGGTCACCAATACGGAGGCCGAAGCCCTGCTGCTTGAGAACAACCTCATCAAACGGCATCGCCCGCGTTACAACATTCTGTTGAGGGACGACAAAAGCTACCCCTATATCTTCATTTCTTCTGAGCACAAGTACCCACAGATCACCTTCTACCGGGGCAAGCGGGAACGGAAAGGACGGTACTTCGGTCCTTATGCCAGTCCAGGTGCAGCCCGCAGTGCCCTGAACCTGTTGCAAAAGGTGTTCAGGGTTCGCCAGTGCGACGATTATTTTTTCAGCCATCGCAGCCGGCCTTGCCTGCAGTACCAGATCGACCGCTGCAGTGGGCCCTGCGTGGGGCTGATTGATGAGGGCAGCTACCGGAATGAAATTGAGGCGGCCATCGAGTTCCTGGAAGGAAACAGCCATGCGCTCATTGACCGGTACGTGCACGCCATGGACAAGGCATCCGCGGAACTGGACTATGAAACGGCTGCACACTGCCGAAACAAGATCGAAATGTTGCGCAAGGTCTCGGAGCAGCAGTACGTCAGTGCCCAGGCAGGTGATGTCGATATCGCTGCCATTGAATCGGAGGGGGAGGTCGCCTGTGTGCAGGTGTTCAACATCCGTGCTGGAATGAACCTTGGCAACAAGAGTTATTTTCCTAAAATTCCTGATATTGCTAGTGAAGAGAAAATCATCGCCGCATTTCTGGGGCAGTACTATCTTACCCACGGGATTCCCGAGGAGATCATACTCAGCCATCGCCCCGAGGAAGTCGGTCTCCTGCAGCAGATGCTGAGCAACCAGGCGGGCAGGAAGGTGTCGATCGTTTGTGCACCACGCAGCAAGCGCGCCCGGTGGCTTGACATCGCAAGAAAAAATGCAACGGGGGCCCTGCAGGGCAAACTGGCCTCGAAAGCAGGTCTCATGCAGCGCTTTGAAGCCGTTCAGGACGAACTTGGACTCGAGTTCGTGCCCCAGCGCATCGAGTGCTTCGATGTCAGTCACACCCGGGGTGAGGCCGCGGTGGCTTCGTGCGTAGTGTTCGAACAGGACGGGCCGATCAAAACGGATTATCGCTACTTCAATATCGAGGGAGTCCAGGCAGGTGATGACTACGCAGCCATGCATCAGGCATTGACACGCCGCTACATCCGGCTCAAGAAGGGTGAGGGCAAGTTGCCCGATATGCTGCTGATTGACGGGGGTAAAGGGCAGGTTACCCAAGCCAGGGATGTGCTGGCTGAACTGCAGGTTGAAGGCGTCTGTATCGTCGGGGTGGCGAAAGGGCCTCAGAGAAAAGCCGGACAGGAGAATCTCATCGTTGCAGATAACAGGCATCCGGTGCAGCTTGCGCCGCATTCACTGGCCCTGCGGCTGATCCAGCAAATCCGAGATGAGGCACACCGCTTTGCAATTGGCGGACACCGCAAACGCCGAGCGCGCGCGCGAGTGACTTCGCCGCTTGAGAACATTGCAGGGCTGGGCCCGAAACGCAGGCAAAATCTGCTGAAGCATTTTGGGGGCATGCGAGGGATTTCGCGTGCGGGCGTGGAGGAGATCGCGAAAGTGCCGGGCGTGAGCCGCCATCTTGCCCAGGCCATTTACCAGGAAGTCCACAGTCACTGAATATGAACGGATATGATATATAGTGTCGCCAACATATTGACATTACTAAGAATTCTGATTACGCCTCTTTTGGTCGTTGTCTACTATTTCCTGCCCGAGCACTGGGGGATGCCATTGGCGGCCGCGCTGTTCGGGGTGGCCTCTGTCACGGACTGGCTGGATGGCTATCTGGCACGCCGGCTGAACCAGGTTTCTAAACTTGGGGCTTTCCTGGACCCGATCGCTGACAAGCTGATCATTGTCACGGTGCTGGTGGTCATCGTCGACCGTCACGGGCAATTGTTCATACTGGTTCCGGCGCTGATCATCATTGCCAGGGAGCTTGTGGTCTCGGGCTTGCGGGAGTGGATGTCCGAGCTTGGCAAGCGGGACTCCGTGGCGGTTTCGATGCTGGGTAAACTCAAGACGGCTGCACAGATGATGGCACTGTTTTTTCTGCTTTATTACTATCCGGTGTTCGGAATCCCCGTATTCGAGATCGGAGTATTGTTGCTGTACGTGGCCGTAGTACTTACACTTTGGTCGATGATGCTCTATATTAGCCGTGCGGCTCGGTCATACTAGGGATAGGGTCACAGCAACGTTCCTGTCTCTTGACTGGTTGGCGGATACCCATGCGGGAATAGCTCAGTTGGTAGAGCGCAACCTTGCCAAGGTTGAGGTCGCGAGTTCGAGCCTCGTTTCCCGCTCCATCACGCCGCAGTGCCACAATGTCCCGAATAATTCAGCAACCGGGTGCTACCAACCTGCCCGGGATCAATTCTTGCAACCTCTTTGTATTGCAAGGCCCCAAGCTGGCTGGGCTGTCTGCAACAATCTCGATTCCAGGCCATCTTCTTCTCAAGGTGATATGCACTGTCGCCACTGGGTCCAAGCCCTGCTTTTGTCCGCCTTCTTGCGGTTCGCTTCCGGTTGGATCTTCCAGCCTTAATTTTTCGCCTGGAAAAATTCCTACAACCTTGCCCTGGCCCAGCTCGGAGACGATTTGCTGGTACACGGAGGCTTCCGGGGGACTTTGAGTGCCAGCAAGGCGGTTGACCGCCTTGAGCAGAAAGCTCGAAAAGGGAGAATCCAGGTGTTCAGGGGATACAAAAAAACGTGCCGGGCGTCCCAGGCAGGTGCTCAGAACAAGCATGTCCAGCAAGCCTGCAGGGTTGGCGGACAGGATCAGGGGTCCCTGTTTGGGCAGGTTTTCCAGCTTGATGGTCTTGATACGGTATACGGCCATCATCGAAGTCCACACGATCACGCGAATCAGGAACTCGGGCACACGCGTGAAGATGAAAAGGGCGACAGCGGCATTCAGCAAGGCTGCCGTGAGGAAAAGCCCGGGAATGCTAAGGCCGGCCCCGAGAAGTACGATGGCATACAGGGAGGATCCAATCATGGCAATGGCATTGAGGATGTTGTTTCCGGCGATTACCCGAGCACGCTCTTGTGCCCGGGTGCGTGCCTGCACCATGGCATATAGTGGCACGATGTAAATTCCGCCGAACAGCCCAATCAGGAAAATATCCGAACACAGGCGCCAGCTGGACGGGTTGCGAATGAATTCCTGCAGGCCCAGAAGTTCACCTGGTGCAGGCGCAGTGGTAGCGAAAAACAGATCGATACCGAAAACGGTCAGGCCGATCGAGCCGATCGGAACCAGTCCCAGCTCGATCGACCGGTTGGACAGTCTCTCGCACAACAGCGAGCCCACCCCGATGCCCACGCACAGCAGAGCCAGGAAAAAGGTGACCACCTGGGCATTGGCACCAAGTGCCAACCGGGTGAAGTTCGGTAACTGGGTAAGATAAGTGGCCCCCAGAAACCAGAACCACGAAATGCCCAGTATGAAGAAGAACACTGAGCCATGCTTTCTCAGCGCTGCCACATTGCGGACGGTTTCGACGGCAGGGTTCCAGCGTACCTTGAGCGAGGGAACCGCTGCCGCGGTTGAGGGAATCTGCAGGGAACTCAGGTAGCCCAGCCCGGCCAGTGCAATGACGGTCACAGACACCAGTGCCCGGGCATCCGATGCTACTCCGACCAGAAACCCGCCCAGCATTGTGCCCAGCAGGATGGCCATGAAGGTGCCGGATTCCACCAGTGCATTTCCGCCGATGAGTTCCTTTTGCTCAAGGTGTTCGGGGATGATGGAATATTTGATCGGGCCAAAAAAGGAGGATTGGGTGCCCATGAAAAACAGGCACAGTAACAACAACGGAATACTGTCGAGATAGAAACCCGCCCCTGCAAGCAGCATGATGACAATCTCACCCAGCTTGATTTTACGGATCAGCCCGGCCTTGCCGAAGCGGTCCGCAAGCTGCCCGGCAGTTGCGGAGAAAAGAAAAAACGGCAGTATGAAAAGAAGTGCAGCGAGATTGATGATGTAGTTCGAGATGTCTGATCCTGAAAAGCTGCTCTGGAAGGCAATCAGGATGATCAGCGAATTCTTGAATACATTATCGTTGAAGGCACCAAAGAACTGGGTCAGGAAAAAGGGACCGAAACGCTTCTGCTTCAGCAGCTGCAGCTGGCTGCTTGAACCCGGTTGGCTGGCTTCGGACAAGTTCACTCAGTGCCAGCTGGATTGACCCGAGCCCGCCAGGTACCGTGGCGGACAGGATCAGGGACCCAGA
Organism: Gammaproteobacteria bacterium; assembly: GCA_026706595.1. Lineage (GTDB taxonomy): Bacteria > Pseudomonadota > Gammaproteobacteria > UBA4575 > UBA4575 > WTFY01. Next base: position 16,685 of record JAPOYL010000028.1, read on the forward strand.
AACCTACACACCACATGACCGGAATGGGCGGACCCGGCAGGTGTCCAAATCAGATGTATTCCGGGTTGACCGCCGTCTGGTCGAAATCTACTTCTACCTCAACATCTGTTTTCAGCCTGGCCTGGCAAGCCAGGATGTAGTTTGCTTTCAACATGTCCCCATCGAGCGTGTAGGTGAAATCCGTCAGCTCCTTGACTTTGCCACTGACCAGCTTGGCGCGGCAGGTTCCGCACGAGCCGACCTTGCAGTCGCACGGCCAGTCGATGCCGGCATTTTTTGCGGCCTGCAGCAGGTTAATGCCGCCTTTGACATCAAAGGTCTGGCCTGTGTTCAAAATCGTCGCCTTGAAATCCTTGTTTTTTTTGCCGAACCCAAACATGTATCCACCTCCTCGTATCGTGTAGGGGTCGCTATGAAAGCATAGGTATTCCCTGCCATATAAAATCAGTGCCTACTATAGCGCTTCACGGCATGGGCTGCATGACATCTTCAATAGAATGGCTTGCTCATTGCAACAGACTTCTCAGCATCCAGGCGGTTTTTTCGTGTGTCTGCATGCGGTTCGTGACCAAGTCGGCTGTGGGTTCGTCATTTGCTGCCTCAATGACCGGAAAGATTTCCCGGGCGGTACGCACCACGGCTTCCTGTCCCAGAACCAGCTGGTGGATCATTTCCCGTGCACTCGGCACACGTGTTTCCTCATCGATCTGGGTGAGTTCCTTGAACTTGCTGTAGGAGCCGGGTGCAAAAATACCGAGGGCCCGGATTCGTTCGGCGATTTCATCTACGGCCAGAGCGAGCTCCTGGTACTGTTGCTCGAACATGGCATGCAGGGTCGTGAACATGGGCCCGGTCACATTCCAGTGATAGTTGTGGGTTTTCAAATACAGCGTATAGGTATCCGCAAGCAGCCGGCTCAAGCCGGTGGCGATTTCCTTGCGCTGGGGCTCGGGAATGCCGATGTCGATCGGCAATGGTCCTGCCTGTTCCATGATCTGCTCCTGTAGTCAATTTCCTTACAAGTACGATGACTCTATTTTAGATAAAGAGCTGATCCGGCACATCGAATAATAGTGATGGCTGTCATCGATTTTATCCATCAACGTTTGGTTCAAGAGTTGATGTTGCAGTGCGTCATTTCGGACTTTACGCACTTGAAATTCATCGAAGCATTGAAACCTTGGAACAAGGTAAAAGTGATTTTCAGCGACACACCCGGAACTGGATCGTGCGTTACAAAGATTCCGCTGGGTACAGAAAATTAGAAAACCTTCAGCACAGCGAGCTAGGCGAGGGTGGCCATGTGTTTTTGAACAAGCTATCGATCCAGGGATAGCCCGCACAATTTACACGAAAATATTTGCCCTCAATACTGACAGAGGGGTCTGATGATTGCCCAAGAAGTCTGGTAGAAGTTTCCGGAGAGATTTGTTACCAGGGATGAAGGCTCAGCCAATAACCGCCCCAGATAATCAGCCCTGCGCCCGTGATCATGCGGGTCGTGGTGGGAGAGAATGGAAGGATTTTCTCAAGCAGGACAAAGACTGCAATCAGCAGAACCCAGAGCATGTTCATCACGCCTACAGCCAGCAACACCGCCATCAGCGCCCAGCAACAGCCCACACAGAACATCCCGTGATACAGTCCCATCTGGAAGGCCCCGCTTTTGCCATCCTTCCAGGCAGCCATCAAAAAGCCGAGCGGAGTTCTGCACTGGTTCAGACATGCATCCTTCATCGGGGTCATCTGGTAGACACCTGCCACCAGGAGGATCGCGCCGCTCATCAGGTAGCTGTCGGTGTACATCATGGGATCGAGCAGCTTGATTCCATGCAAGGGCCACTGGATAGCACTTGCGAAAATGCTGAACAGGGCCCAGGCGACCAGGTAGCCCGCCAGGAAAATGAAGGTGGGCGCATAGGGCTGTTGCCTGAGTTTCTTTTGCCGGCTCACGGTGGTGAACATCATGACCATCGGCGAAACGCTCGGGGTCATCATGGCAATCATCATGATGTACCACATGAGAAAGAGCATGAGGAAGTCCCATGCAGTCCATGCACGCATGCCACCCATCGGAGGCATCCACATATCGACCAGATGCATGTTCTCCATCGCCCAGGCCATGTAAATTATGTACAGCCAGCTCACGCCCGCCACCAGGATCAGTCCTGAGACGACGATCTTTTTGTCTTGTGGAGAAAGTCCTGCAACAGGTGGGGGAGTGTTCATGGAAGTGCCTTTCTGGATACGTTAGATGACCGGTTTACGAGCATGCAAACCGTGTCGTCGTTGGAATCAAACAAACAGTCAGAATCATCGGTGGAAATCATACTGGATTGCCCGTACACATGAAAGTCTGGGCGGGGTTGGTGGTGTTGCTAGGGTATTTCAAGCCCTACTCTTTTAGGCTATACTCAACCGAAGCCCTGTCAGTGTTTTTGGCAGGCTTCGTGTTTATCCAGAAGGCCGGGAGGTAAGCTATGGCGACGACAGACTGGAGTGTGGAAGGCAACTATTTCGAGTCTTGTACCTGTGACAATTTATGCCCATGTCTTTTGCTGAAAGACCCAACTACGGGTACGTGTACGGCGCTCGTCGGCTGGAGCATAGATAAGGGCCATTTTGGCGATGTCAGCCTTGACGGAATCAAGGTTGCGGTCTGGCTGCACGCTCCGGGCAACCTCACGGCGGGCAACTGGCGCCTGGCGCTGTACGTGGACGAGAATGCGGATGATGCACAGTTCGACGCCATCTGTGCCCTGTGGAGCGGTGAAGGCGGTGGTCACCTAGCAGTAATTGCAGGCTTGGTAAGCGATGTACTGAGTGCCAAGAGAGCGAACATCAGCTTTGAGAGTACGCCGGAGCGCAAGCACCTGGTGATCGAAGGTGTTGGCGAGAACGAGATCGTTCCGATCGAAGGAGAAGAGGGCAAGCCGGTCGTCGTATCCAGCACACCGCTGGCCGTAGCTCCAGGAAATCCGATCACCCTGCATGAGTCCCAAAAGGCACAGTACCACGACAACGACATTGACTGGTCCGAATCCGGCAAGGCGGGCTTGGCGTCAGCTTTCCAGTACGGACCCGGTTAAGCCAGCCCCGAACTCCTATAAATTTCGCATGCATTGAAACCCGGGCCTTCACAGCCCGGGTTCCTGTGTGTAGGCGGTACGAATAGCATGCCGCGACCCACTCGGGCCCTACCCATTTCTCTTCCATTACTGGTTTTTGGCAAGGCAGTGTGCCACCCATCCGGGGGCAGGTCGGAGAACCGTCCAACCTGTTGATCCGGTTCACATTCTCAGATCCAGCCCGGAACGCTGTGTCGAGCGACCCTGGCAACGGACAGATATGTTTAAAGAGTAGCCATTTTGGGCTATAGTACGCGGTAGACGATTTTTTGAGACGACCGGTTTGGTTCATGCAGACCGGAGCGACTACAGATGAGACGGCAGGAGAACTAGCATGTCAATTTTTAACAGAAGAAAATTTCTAAAAGCGACCGGGTGCACGCTGGCGGTGGGTTCAGCAGGTCTTGGGCTCTCACAGGCTTCGACCGAAAATGCAGTGGACTGGAAAGCGATGGGCAACTATTTCGAGTCTTGCACCTGCGATAACGTATGCCCATGTCTTTTGCTGAATGACCCGACCGTGGGGTCATGTACGGCTCTAGTCGGCTGGCGCATCGACAAGGGCCACTATGGCGATGTCAGCCTGGATGGCATGAAAGTGTCGGTCTGGCTGCATGCTCCGGGGAACCTTCTCAATGGCAACTGGCGCGCAGCCCTGTATATTGATGATCAGGCCAGCGACGCACAGTTCGAGGCGCTGAAGACATTGTGGACTGGGGGAGGCGGAGGCCACCTGGGTATCATTGCGAGCCTGATCAGCGAGGTCCTCAGCATCGAGAAGGCCAGCATCAGCATTCTGGACACCCCCGAGAGGAAACATCTGGTTGTGGAAGGCGTAGGTGAAAATGATATCTATCCCATGAAGGGTGAAGATGGCAAGGACATCATCCTGGCCCACACACCGCTTGCAGTTGCACCGCATAACCCGATTACGTTGCATATGTCCAAGCGGGCTCGCTACCATGACAACGGCGTCGACTGGTATGAGTCCGGTAAGGCCGGGCTGTCCTCGGCGTTTCAGTACGGACCCGCCTGAGAGGGCATACCCGCTATCTGATTTCCTGGCAACGGCCAGCATTCTGCCCGGTTGACAAGCCGGGCAGTGCTGTCTGCCGTCGATTGACAAACTCCCCAGAGGAACAAGCCATGCGTGAGGGCAGGGTGCTGATCAGGCGTTGGATCAGCGGATGATACATCCCTGGGTCAAGGTTGCGCTCGCATGGGGTGGGCTGGCAATTTCCCTGCTCGCAAATGCCGGGTCAGGAGAACTTTCACTGACAGGTAATCTGATTCAGGGTGGGCTGGCTTTCGGACAAGTGAGCCCAGACTCGAAAGTATGGGCGAACGGGCATCCGGTGCGCGTTTCCCCAGCCGGCGAATTCATTCTCGGGTTTGGCCGGGATTACCCTCCCCAGGCAGCCGTCACCGTGCAGATGAAAGAAGGGACTGTGCATTCATACACGTTTGAGATCACGGGGCGTGAATACGATACCCAACGCATTGATGGACTGCCGAACGCCCAGGTGAATCCGGGCCCACAGGTCATGCGACGGATTCGCAGGGAAAGTGCAGAAATTGCGGCTGCACGAGGTCTCGATGAGGATCGCATGGATTTCAAATCAGGCTTCATGTGGCCCGTGAAAGGTCGAATCTCAGGCATTTACGGCAGTCAGCGGATCCTCAACGGTGAGCCACGCCAGCCCCATTATGGCATTGACATTGCCGCGCCCGTCGGCACACAGGTCCTTGCACCTGCCTCAGGCCGCGTGACCTATGCTGAGGACATGTATTTTTCAGGGGGTACGCTCGTCGTGGACCATGGCCAGAACCTGTCATCGTCCTTTTTGCACCTGCACGAGATTTTGGTCGAAGTGGGTGAATACGTGAGACAGGGGCAGCCTATTGCCCTGGTGGGCGCCACAGGCCGGGTCACGGGCCCCCATCTGGACTGGAGAATGAACTGGCACCAGCAGCGCCTCGACCCCGGTCTGCTCATGGGTGAGATGTCGCCTGAAAGCTAGGCGTTTGAGGCCGTCCTCCCAGGCTGCAAGCAGTACCGCGGCAACCTATGAGTTCTGGTAGAAATCCATCAGGATTTCGGCGACTTCCGGCCTGGCAAATTCTTTCGGCAGGGATTCGCCGGCCGCCAGCATGGCACGGACCTTCGTGCCGGACAGCAGAACAAAGTCCTCCTTTTGGTGGTCGGGCGCATCACGCATCATGACGACCTGGTTCAGCTTTTTGGAATAGGCCGTGTGGTCGGCACGAAAGATCTCGATCTCCAGCGCGTCCGGAGGTACTTCCTCATCGAAAATCTTCTGGGCATCGAATGCCCCGTAGTAGTCACCCACTCCAGCGTGGTCGCGGCCAATGATGAAATGCGTGCAACCGCAGTTCTGGCGAAACACCGCATGCAGTACGGCTTCACGCGGGCCGGCATACAGCATGTCGAATCCGTAGCCTGTAATCATGACGCTGTTGGGCGGGAAATAGAGTTCGACCATTTTGCGAATTGCGGCATCCCGAACGGGGGCAGGGATATCTCCGGGTTTCAGCTTCCCCAGCAGCATGTGGACCAGGATACCGTCTGCACCTGTGGCCTGTTGCGCCATCTTGCACAGCTCTTCATGGGCACGATGCATCGGATTGCGGGTCTGGAATCCCACCACGGTATGCCAGCCCCGTTCGGTGATTTCATCACGGATTTCGACTGCGGTACGGAATGTTTCCGGGAACTCATCCTGGAAATAGCTGTAATTGAGCACCTGGATAGGGCCTGAGATCACCGTCCTCCCCGATGCCATGATGGTTGCAACCCCAGGGTGGTCCTGATCCGTAGTGCGGTATACCTTCTCGACGATGGTGGCCATCTGATCTTCACCGAGTTCTTCAACGGCTTCAACCTCCTGGATCGCAATCACGGGGAACCCCTCCATATTCGGGTCTTTCAGCGCAATGCGCATGCCGGGTTCTATGGATGATGCGTCGTGCACGAGGTTCATGATCGGGACAGGCCAGAACAGCCCGTCGCAAGTATGCATGGTATTGGCGACCGAGATCGAATCCTGGACGTTCATGAACCCGGCAAGTGGCGTGAAGTAGCCGGCTCCGAGCATTACGACGTTGCAGGAAGCTGCCGAGTTCAACAGCACGGAGGGCAGGTGCTCCGCCTCCTGCACTAACTGTTTGCGCTGAACTTCATCGCTGACATACAAGGGCTTTAAGGCATCGGCCCCGTGAGGCTTAATCATAGTCTCTCCCAAAATACACGGTGGAACGAAAATCTTGCCGGCGTTCGACTCCCTGCAGCATCATCGCCCGGTCTAGAACTTACTCCTTGGGCTCTCCTGCATCCGCCTGCAACCCGGCTTCACTGATTCCCGCGACGGCACAAGATTCGTCCTGGTCAGACACATCTCCAGAGATGCCGACTGCACCAATGATCGCATCGTCGGAATCTCGGACGAGCACGCCTCCAGGTACAGGCAAAAGCCGCTGGTCAGCGACCTGGACCAGGGCATTCATGAACATCGGCCGCTGCTCGCCTATCTCGCCGAGTGTGCGTGATGAGACACCGACACCGATCGCCCCCCAGGCTTTTGCTACGGCCATCATCGGGCGCATGAAGCTCGCCCCATCCTCCCGTGACAAAGCCTTGAGGTGGCCGCCGGCATCCAGTACGGCAACTGCAAGTGGTGCCAGCTTGCGTGCGCGGCCTTCCTGAAGGGCAGCATTGATGATCGTGTTGGCGAGTTCTAGCGTGATTTCTGTCATGGGGGCCCCTGTTCGGGTGCGTTATACAGAGGATCGCCATGTTAGTAAACCAAGTGCTGGGGTTGAGTACCTATGACACGGGAGATTAGGGAAGCATGGCCAGCTTTGCGGAGAATAAGGCTCCTATTCTCCGTAATATATACGGATTTTATTTGTATTTGCGGAGAATAACCTTATAATCTCCGTATAAATTAAGGAGATTATGAATGTCTTACCTTTGGGAACAGGATCAATGGCCGGATTTAAGATGGGACAAAGGCCGGCTTTCAAAGCTGCTTGCCACGGTCTCCCATGAGCAGGGGCGCCTGCAGGGCAGGATGGAAGCCCTGGGCTTTGACCTGCGGAGTGAGGCCCATCTGCGAACCCTTACAGAAGATGTCATCAAGTCGAGCGAGATCGAAGGCGTACAGCTTGATACGAATCAGGTCCGATCCTCCATAGCGCGCCGACTTGGAATGGAGATTGCCGGACTCGTGTCGGCTGACCGGGATGTCGAAGGCGTCGTCGAAATGATGCTTGATGCGACCGGGAAATTTGATGAGCCATTGACCAGGGAACGACTGCACGGCTGGCATGCCGCCCTTTTTCCCACGGGCCGCAGCGGGATGGCCAAAATAGTTACTGGTGCCTGGCGCGATGACCGTGACGGGCCAATGCAAGTTGTATCGGGACCAGTGGGCCGCGAGAAAGTCCACTATGAAGCTCCGCCGGCCGAGCGCGTCGCAGATGAGATGGGGCGGTTCCTGGCGTGGTTTGCCGACCCCGGAGACGAGCACCCGCTGCTTGTTGCTGCGTTGGCGCACTTGTGGTTTGTAACGATCCATCCGTTCGACGATGGAAATGGCCGCATCGCCCGCGCAATAGCAGATATGGCTCTTGCACGGTCAGAGAACACTCGGCAACGCTTCTACAGCATGTCTTCACAGATAAGGGCAGAGCGTAAGGATTACTACGATGTTCTCGAATGGACGCAGAAGGGCGACATGGATGTTACCCGCTGGCAGGAGTGGTTTCTGGGATGCCTGCATCGGGCAATTGAAGGCAGTTCAGAAACCCTCGATGCCGTCATGGTTAAGGCAAGGTTCTGGGATTGGTTCGCAAAAGAACCCCTCAACCACCGGCAGGTTAAAGTCATGAACAAATTGCTCGATGGTTTCGAGGGCAAATTGACCAGCTCAAAATGGGCCAAGATCGCGAAATGCTCACAAGACACGGCATCCCGCGACATAAAGGGGCTGATCGGATGCGGAGCCCTTAAGAAGGACCCGGGGGGAGGCCGCAGCACGAGTTACTCGATCGCAGAGCGGTGGCTTTCATGAGCCACTGCACAAGCCGGGTACCGGTTCCTGGCCGAGAAGCAGGAAGTGCTGGGCGATCTGGAGACCCTGCGCAGAACCCTGTACAGGGCATGATAGTATTCTTGGATGGACGCATTGCTGCTGGTTGCCCATGGTAGCCGCCATCCCGGCTCCAGTGATGAAATCCGGGCATTGGCCGCGAAGATCGCACAAACTCCGGGGCATCGATTTGACTGGGTTGACTTCGCATTCCTGGAAATTGCCGAACCCTCCATCTCCGAAGGGCTGCTCGGCTGTGTGCGAAAAGGTGCGAAACACATCACGGTGTTGCCCTATTTTTTGGCAGCGGGCCGGCATGTCAGTGTGGACATTCCCGCAGAGCTTGAGAAAGCCAGGCGGGAATACCCGCAGGTGCAAATCACGTCAACCCCTTACCTCGGGGCGGCAAGGGAAATCCCTGGCGTCCTGGCACGGCTGAGCCAAAAGACCACATAATCTCCGGAGGGGGATGGGTTTGCTCAGGACGTCTTCTGGCTGGAGAGGGCTGTAATCTCTTCTTTCGTAACCGCCGTATAGGGCGAGTTCCGGATCTGGTCGTGGACCTTCATCCTGTAGCGCACGAACTGGTCCACCTCGGTAAAGTGCATGAAGGGATTGCCTTCCAGCTCGTCCGCCAGGGTCGAGGTCGCTTGCTCTGCATAGTGATGGCCCGGGTAGATGACGATCGATTCGGGAAGTTCGTCTCGAAACCGTTTCAGCGTGGTGTGCATCTGCTCCGGATCGCCGCCGCGCAAATCGCAGCGCCCGCATCCGAATACAAAAAGCGTATCGCCCGTGACGAGATCATCGCCGATGCGGTAGCAGGCCGAGCCGGGAGTATGGCCTGGGGTGTGCAGGATCTCGATTTCGGTTTTCCCGATCTTGATACGGTCTCCTCCATGATGGAGACTCGGGCGGACGAGATCGGCGCCCCAGAAGGCCGCCTCGGATTTCAGCAGGTGCACTTCGGCATCGCACTGGTCCAGCAGCTGGTCGATGCCGTTGATATGATCGTGGTGACTGTGGGTCAGCAGGATATCGGTAATGGTCACGCCCAGCTTGCGGGCACAGTTCAGGACCTCGGGCACATCCCATGCCGGGTCGACCACGGCGGCACTTTTCGTGGCGTGATCGGTGAGCAGGTAGACGAAGTTCTCCATTGGTCCCAGCTCCATGGTGGCAATGGAATAATGGATCGGATCGGCAGGCACGGGCAAGATAGCGTTTACTTTTATACTCGGATCAGGGTATAGGGTATCGAATGCACTGCGATACCTCAATTCACAATCTTGCAGGCACCGTATGGACACACTTCCCGACTACGTTGACCACGGACTGAAAGCGCTCTCCATCGGCCTCAATCCTTCCAGCATTTCGGTCGAGAAGGGCTTTTATTTTGCCAACCCGAGAAACCGGTTCTGGAGAGCACTGGATGCCAGTGGCCTGGTTCCGGAGAAGGTGGTACCCGGTGTGCCATTCCAGGAAAGGCTCTTCCAGTTGCACCGGATCGGATTCACGGATGTGGTCAAGCGCCCCTCGCCATCGGCGAAGGCGTTGAGGGCTGCGGACTACAGGGAGTGGGCGCCGGAGCTTGAGAAAAAAATACTGGGATACGCGCCGGGTATCTGCTGGTTTCACGGCAAGATGGCTGCGAAAAACTTCTTCAGGTACACGGGACATACCGATGTGGTGCTGGAGTGGGGTATGCAATCTGTCATCATCAGGCATTCCGCTGTATTTGTCAGCCCAAACCCGAGTCCTGCGAATGCCGCGTTCTCGCTACAGGACATCACCGGCTGGTACCGGGAGCTGGCAACCATCCTCCACGATATGGAACACGCCTGAGACCCGGATATGTTCAGCTACCGAGCACTGAATTCTTATGGATTGCTGGCATGCATCGCCTCGCTGCTGTTTGCAATCATCTACCTTGAAGGCACGTTATTTCTGGACCCCTGTCCCTTGTGCATTCTGGACCGCCTCGTGCTGACAGCCCTAGGGCTCGTATTTGCCCTGGCCCTGATCTCCAGCCCCAAAACCTTCCTGTCAAGAATGTACGGAGCGCTGGCGATTGCATTCAGTCTCGCTGGAGTTGGGCTTGCCGGGAGACACGTCTGGTTGCAGGGCCTGCCGGCAGATCAGGTGCCCGAATGCGGACCGGACCTGTATTTCATGCTTGAAACCCTGCCGATTCTTGAGGTCGCCAAGAAGACATTCACCGCCTCGGGCTCGTGCGCGGAAGTACAGTGGATCTTTGCGGGGCTCACCATCCCACAGCAGACACTGATCCTGTTCATCGGGTTGCTGGCGCTCTCGCTGGTCCTGACATTCAGGACCCGTTAAACCGGCCAGACGGGCCAGACCATATCCCTTGGTAGTGTTTCATCTGGAAATGGAACAAGGTACATTTGGGCAATGAGTACAGCAAAAAAACTGGAGCCGGCGTCTCGCTGGACACCGCCGGCCACCCGCTTCGTGGAACTGCACGGCGATTACGGCACGACCGACTTCCACATGCACCGTGGCGGGACCCTGCCCGAGGTGGTGGTGGCCTATGAATCCTGGGGCAAGCTCTCGGAGATGCGGGACAATGCCGTGCTTGTCTTTACCGGCCTCTCACCCACCGCGCATGCCTGCTCGTCCGACGAAGATCCTTCGCCTGGCTGGTGGGAGTACATGATCGGACCGGGCAAGCCGATCGACACCGACCGCTTTTTCGTGGTGTGCATCAATTCCCTGGGAGGCTGCTTCGGTACCACAGGCCCGGGTTCGGCCAATCCCGGAACCGGCAGGCCATACGGCCTGGATTTCCCGGACCTCTCGATCGAGGACATTGCCAAAGCCGGCCATCATGCCATCCAGGAACTGGAGGTCGATCATCTTTGCGCGGTAGTGGGATCCTCCATGGGAGGCATGACCTCGCTTGCCTATGCGCTGCAGTATCCCGATGAAGTGGGCAATCTTGTGACGATCTCCTCGGCCTGCCGGTCCTTGCCGCTGGCCATCGCCATGCGTTCCATACAGCGTGAAATCGTGCGCTGTGATCCCGCCTGGGAAGGCGGCCATTACCAGCCTGACAAGGAACCCAAGGACGGCATGGTCCTGGCCAGGAAGATCGGCCTGGTGTCCTACCGCGCGGGGGAAGAGTGGAACCAGCGTTTCAACCGTGCGCGGGTGGAATCCGGTCGCAAGGACAAGAACAGGTTCGGCATCGAGTTTGAAGTTGAATCTTATCTCGACTACAACGCCCACAAATTTGTGGACGCCTTCGATGCCAACAGCTACCTGTACCTGTCCAGGGCCATGGACTGGTTTGATGTCGCCGACCATGGGGGATCGGTGAATGCAGGGCTCGCCAAGATCCATTCCATCCGGACGCTGGTCGTCGGGGTCGAGACGGATATTCTCTTCCCGATCAAGCAGCAAGAAGAGATCTACAACGGAATCAACAAGGCCGGGTGCGACATCAGGTTCGTGCGTCTGCCCTCCATTCAGGGGCACGACTCGTTCCTGATCGACGAAGCAAACTTCGCGCCTGTACTGAGGGAATTCTTTACCGGGATCGGCTAGTCGTCGCGCTCGTCGATGTGCACGTAGTCGCGCTGGTCCTCGCCTGTATACAGCTGGCGCGGACGGCCGATGCGGGCCTGCGGGTCGCTCATGTGTTCTTTCCAGTGGGAAATCCAGCCGACCGTGCGTGCTAGGGCAAAGATCACGGTGAACATATTCAGCGGGATCCCCATCGCACGCAAAATGATCCCGGAGTAGAAGTCCACATTCGGGTACAGCTTGCGCTGAATGAAGTAATCGTCCTCCAGGGCAATGCGCTCGAGTTCCATGGCGGTATCGAACAGCGGCCGATTGGGATTGTCCTCGCCGAGTTCGCTCAACAGCTGGTGACAGACTTCCCGGATGATCTTCGCGCGCGGGTCATAGTTCTTGTAGACCCGGTGGCCGAATCCCATCAGCCGGAACCTGGAGTTCTTGTCCTTGGCCCGTTCGATGTAGTAATTGACGTCCTTGCCGGACTGCACAATGTCTTCAAGCATGTTGATGACGGCCTCATTCGCCCCGCCGTGGGCAGGACCCCACAGCGAACTGATGCCAGCAGATAAGGCGGCATAGGGATTGGCTCCCGAACTGCCGGCCAGTCGTACGGTGGAGGTGGAGGCATTCTGCTCGTGGTCGGCATGCAATATGAGTATCAGGTCCATGGCCCGCACGAACGAGGGGCCCGGACGGTAACCCATGGAGGGCACCCCGAACATCATGTACAGGAAGTTCGACACATAATCCAGGCGGTTGTCCGGGTATATGAAGGGTTGGCCCACCGTGTACTTGTAGACCCAGGCGGCCATGGTCGGTACCTTGGCAATCAGGCGGTAGGCGGCCGTTTCCCTAGACGTGGCATCGTGCACATCGATCTGGTCATGGTAGAAGGCGGACATCGCGCCCACCGTGGCCACCATCATGGCCATCGGGTGCGAGTTGTTGTGAAAACCCAGGTAGAAGCGGCGCATCTTCTCATCGAGCAGGGTATGCATCTTCAGCCGCTCCTCAAAGGCTTCGAAGGTGTCCTTGTTCGGGAGCTCGCCGTGCAGCAGCAGGTAGCAGACCTCCAGGAAGGAACTGTGCTCGGCCAGCTGTTCGATCGGATAGCCCCGGTAACGCAGCAGGCCCTGTTCGCCGTCGATGAAAGTGATGCGGCTGTCACAGCTGGCCGTGGAAACAAAGCCTGGGTCATAGGTGAAATATCCCAGGCCCTTGTACAGTTTCCCAATATCGATGGTGCGGGGGCCGTTGGTGCCCTCCAGCACGGGCAATTCGACCGCCTTTCCGGTCGTGTTGTCGGTTACCGTGACGGTGCGCTCTGCCATGAGAGGTCAATTCCTTGTGGTTATACGAAAAGTGTTTGTGTGCAAGCCATTCACGAGCGACAGGGACGGCCTCTGTCTTCCTGCGAGAAAATTCAGCGTGGACCCGGCACTACACGAACAGACTGGCTTCAATCGTCTGAACGCCTTTTGCCAAACAAGATGTCGTTATGGCGCTTCGCTGTTACAGCAAGCAACGTTCTGTTCTTATAAACGCTAATTATAGCATTTATAACGGCTCGGAGAGAGTCAGATTTCGGCTTTATTTGTCCGGCGCGAGATGAACTGCCCGATAAAGTCCGCGACCTGTGCCGGGTCATTCAGGGCCAGCAGCGGAAGAGAAGCCTTCACTTTTTCCGGCTGATCGGTCGCGATGGCAATGACATGGCGGTCTGTTGCGGCAATCAGGGGTTTTCCGAGAGCCGGGCGGTGAACCTCGATTTTGTGAACGGGCGCGGACTTGAAACCTTCCACGATAACGAAATCGATGCAGCCCGCATCGATACGTTCAAGCGCTCCCTGAAGCGTGAGTTCCGTCTCGTCCGGAGCAATCTCGTGCATGAGGGCCCAGCGTTTTTGTGAAGAGATCAGGACTTGCCGGGCGCCGGCTTTGCGGACCCTGAAGCTGTCCTTGTCCGGATGATCGACATCGAAAGAGTGATGGGCGTGCTTGATGACCGCAACGTTCAGCTTGCGCGCACAGAGTATGGGCAGGAGTCTCTCGAGCAGCGTGGTCTTGCCGGAACCGCTGTAGGCGCACAGCCCGATGACCGGTTTTGCAAATTCGATGGCATCCATGACGGTTACCGGTCCTTCAGGTACGGGGAGAGCGCATCCAGGTCCTGCGGCCTGTTGGCGTTTTGAAAGCAGTGCTTCTTGTCGCTGAAGTCGGCCTCGGTGAACCTGTGGTTGCGGTACCAGTGTTCGATCTTGCGGTCTTCACCCCCGAGGTACGCCAGCAGGCTGTCCCGCAGCCTGCAGTCGATCAGGGCACAGACCGGTTGCAACCGGTCCCCGTCATGCGCCACGCATATCTCGGCATCCTGCTCGAGCAGGACCGCATACAGGCGGGCCACCACATCCGCCGGCAGCAGCGGCCCATCGCAGGGGCAGGTGAAGAGGTAGTCGGTGGAGACCTGATTCATGGCCGCCGCCATGCCGGCAAGCGGGCCCTGGAAGCCGGCAAGTTCATCGGTCACCAGCGGATGCCCGAATTTGCGGTATTCGCTGTGGTTGCGGTTCGCGTTGATCATGATTTCCGAGACCTGCGGGCGAAGCGCATGGATGACGTACGCGATCATGGGCTGGTGATTGATCTCGACGAGTCCTTTGTCCTGGCCTCCCATGCGGGTTGCGCGACCGCCTGCGAGGATCAGGCCTGTAATTCTCTGTTTGCACTCCACCGTATACCCTGTACCTTGAAGAATCCCATGAAACCTTTCATGAAATACAAATATAATATCAGAGGGTGTGATCATCATGACTGGCTTCTGCAATGGATGGACGCCATCTCGGGGCCGCACTGCATGAGAGGGCAACGGCCCATGGAAGGAAGCGCAGGCTCCACTGACAGGGGCTGTCTTCAACGGCCTGCAGAATCCATACAACCGAGGAGAATGCAATGAATGATCCGGTCAGCCATCAGGACCGTCTGGAAATCGAAGCCGCCGTATATCGCAGGCTGGTCGAGCACCTGCGCAGAAAAACCGAAGTGCAGAACATCGATCTGATGAATCTGGCAGATTTCTGCCGCAATTGCCTCTCGAAATGGTACGTGGCGGCAGCCCAGGAAAAAGGCATTGAGATCGACTACGAGCAGGCACGGGAAACGGTCTACGGAATCCCTTACGCTGAATGGAAATCACGTTACCAGAAAGAAGCGAGCGCCGAGCAGAAGAGGACATTTGCCGAGGGCCAGGCACGGCGTGAGAAGAACTGACGCAGCATCGCTGTACTAGGGCTGCTGTGGACGAGGAGGTCAAAACCCCGGAGCTGAGCGATCAAGAGCTGCTGCGTTACAGCCGGCAGATCATGCTGCCTCAAATCGATATTGCAGGTCAGCAGAAATTGCTCGCCTCGCGTGTGCTGTTGTTCGGGGTCGGCGGTATCGGTTCTCCAGCAGCTATGTATCTCGTCTCCAGTGGGGTAGGTAGCCTGACGCTGGTCGACCCGGATAGGGTCGATGCATCCAACCTGCAAAGACAGATCATATATTGCAGCGACAATGTGGGTGATGAGAAGGTCGAAGCAGCCAACCAGACCCTGACATCACTGAATGCGCAGACCACGGTGCGCACGATCAATGCGGCATTGACTGGAACCAAGCTCAGGCAGGAGGTTGCCAAGGCGGACCTCGTGCTGGATGCAACAGACAATTTCGCGGCACGCTTTGCCATCAATGAAGCTTGCGTGAACACCAGCACGCCTTTGGTAGTGGGTGCTGCCATCCGCTTCGAAGGTCAGGTGATGGTGTTTACCATGCGTGAAACCAGCGCCTGCTACGGCTGCCTGTATCCTGATCAAGGAGAACTTGAGGAAAGCTGCGCACAGACCGGCATCCTGGGTTCGGTGGCCGGGTTGATCGGGTGTATCCAGGCGACCGAGGCGGTCAAGCTGTTGTTGGATACGGGCAGAACGCTTGCGGACAGGATACTGCTTGTAGATGCACTGAACATGGAATGGCACAGCGTGAAAATAAACAAGGATCCCCAATGCTCAACGTGCGCGGCCCAAGGCCACTGACGCTGAGCGAGCCGCCGGCCCCTCGCGGGCAGCGGCGATCCGGATTGCAGTAGGAGGGAAGACCGAAATGAGCGAGCAACTCCTGGATGATCTGAAACGGGAGCTTCGGGAATTTGCAAAGGCACGGGACTGGGAACAGTTCCACAGCCCCAAGAACCTCTCGATGGCGTTATCAGTTGAAGCTGCTGAACTGGTGGAGCATTTCCAGTGGATGACAGAAGAGCAAAGTGCGCAACTGGACCCTGAAAAGCATGCCGCGGTGGCCCTTGAAATGGCTGATATCTTTATTTTTCTGCTTCGCCTGGCTGACCGGCTGGACGTAAACTTGGTGGAGGCTACCCGCCAAAAGGTAGCCTTGAACCACCAGCGTTACCCTGAGGACAAGGTGAGAGGAAGTTCAAAGAAATATAGTGAATATAAGTAGTTACCTTGTCCTGTTCTACTTGTTCAGCATGTTATTTTCTGTAGTTTCAGAGGCCTGTGGAGCATGAGTGAACCGCTACAATCCCTGCAGGTTGGTACAAGCAGGGTTACCCTGCTGGGCACAGCACATGTCTCGCGGGCGAGCGCTGAAGCTGTCCGTCAAATGATCCGCTCAAAGGAATTCGACGTCATCTGCATCGAGTTGTGCCAGAGCCGGCGCAAATCACTTATGCATCCCGAACAGTTGGCCGAAATGGACCTGTTTGCGGTGATCCGCCAGGGCCGGGCCAACCTGGTAACGGCGCATCTGGCCCTGGGTGCCTACCAGCAAAGAATGGCGGAGCAACTGGGGGTGGAACTGGGTCTGGAAATGAAGGCTGCGATCGAGGAAGCCTCTGCACTCGGGCTACCGGTTGTGCTGATTGACCGTGAAGTCGGGATCACGCTCAATCGGGTTTACCGGAACATGTCGTTCTGGAAGCGCATTTACCTGATAGCCGGATTGTTTGTTGGTGCACTCACACACCAGAAAGTATCGGAAGAGGAAATCGAGCAGTTAAAGAGCGGAGATGTCCTTGAGATTGCGTTCACGCAGTTTGCAGAACAAACCCGGGAACTGTCTGTTCCTCTAATCGATGAGCGTGACCAGTACATGGCGGCAAAGATCCTTCAGGCACTTGGAGTGCACGAAGGCAAAAGCATGCTTGCCGTCGTGGGGGCCGGCCACCTGAAGGGCATGACGAGATATCTGGAAGACAAGGACCTAGATGCGTCTGAGCTCATCCGGGAGCTGGATGCAGTTCCTCCAAAAAGATCCTGGCCCAAGTTCATCCCGTGGATCATCGTTATCTTGATCGTGATCGGGTTTTACTTCGGTTTCCGGGAAAGCCCGGAACTGGGCTGGAAGCTTGTCTGGCAGTGGGTCGTCATCAACGGCAGCCTGTCTGCACTGGGCGCAGCCATTGCCGGTGCTCACCCGGTGACAGTAGGTACGGCCTTTGTAGCTGCACCGATCACATCCCTGAATCCCACGATTGGTGCTGGCATGGTCACGGCTGCAGTCGAGGTGATCGTTCGCAAGCCCACGGTCAGGGACTTTCGGGAACTGCGCAAGGACACTGCGACCTTTCCGGGCTGGCGCAAGAACGCCGTCGCCAAGACGCTGCTGGTATTCATGCTGAGTACCCTGGGTTCTGCGATCGGGACGTATGTGGCAGGTTTCAGGATTTTTGGACAGTTGCTCTGATCACTGGAAGTTGCGGTCACCAAAGGCGCTGGAGTGCTGGGCCTCCATGAGTTTCACCAGGTCCGCTGCGATGTGCGCTGTTTCCTCAAGCAGCACATCCACAAATTCCTCCTCTTCGCCCTCAACGGAGGGTGGTTGCCCGGTTTTCAGCAGTTCGTCACGGTTTGCCCGGACCGCCTCTGCCTGTTCATGCTCTTTTTTACGGGTGGATTCGAGCAAGGAGATCGTGTCCCTGTTCCTCACCTCGTAATCAAGCTGGATCATCTCCATCAGCAACCTGTACTTCTCATCATTCGTGATTCGGGATTTGTGCAGATCTGCCGCCGTGCCGACAACTTGCCGGTCTATCATGCCATAGGGATGGCGGAGTGCGGAGATGGAACTCCACGGCAAGGCATTTTTCAGTGCACGCTCCCCGTGCTCCTCATCCGCATAGATGGTCTGGAAATCAATATCCGGCACCACGCCTTTATGTTGCGTGCTGTTTCCGTTGATTCTGAAGTACTGGGCAATCGTGGTCTTCAGTTGTCCGAGCTTGGCTTTGGCACCCGAGTCGAAGCTGTTCAGGTTGATCAGTTGCTGAACGGTACCTTTTCCAAACGTGGTCTCGCCTACCACCATGCCGTACTGGTAGTCCTGGATCGCGCTTGCCACTATCTCTGAGGCCGAAGCACTGAAGCGATCCACCAGCACGACCAGGGGGCCCTGGTAGGAGATCTTCGGGTCACGATCTCGGTGGACCCTGACATTACCTCTCGAATCCTGGACCTGCACGACCGGACCCTCATCAATGAACAGTCCCGCAAACTGCGTGGCTTCGGTCAGGGATCCGCCGCCATTACCGCGCAGATCCAGCACCAGGGCATCGACATTATCCTGCTTGAGTTCAGAAATCAGTTGTTCCACGTCGCGCGTGGTACTCCGGTAGTCGGATTCTCCGCGCTGATAGGCTGCAAAATCGATATAGAACGCCGGCACATCGATGACACCGACCTTGATGTGCCTGGCCTCATCCCGGATATCGATGATCTCGCTTTTTGCGGCCTGTTCCTCCAGGGTGATCTCATCGCGGGTGATCTGGATCTCCTTGACCTTGGCAGACGGGCCATCCGCACCTGGTAGAATCTGCAGCCTGACCACTGTGTCTTTGGCACCACGAATCAGCTCGACTACTTCTTCGAGACGCCACCCCACGACATCCCTGAATTCGGTTTCGTCCTGCTGTGCGATGCCGACAATGCGGTCTGAAGCATGCAGCAGGTTGCTTAGGTCCGCCGGTCCGCCGGGAATGATACTTTCGACCAGCGTGTAGTCGCCTTCGGCGCGAAGCAGCGCACCGATACCCTGCAGTGAAAGACTCATACGGATCGCAAAATTCTCGGAGGTCCTGGGAGACAGGTACTTGGTATGCGGCTCAAGTGTGCTCATGAACGCATTGATGAACAGTTGGTAGACATCCTCGGCATCCAGCTGGCTGCGCCGGGTGATGCTTCGGTAGCGCTTGCCCAGGGTTTCCCTGATTTCATCCGGTGTCTCACCTGCAAGTCGCAGGCTGAGCACGTCATTTTTGACACGTTTTCTCCAGATCTCGTTCAAACCCTCGACATCCTGTGCCCAGTCCGAATCCGAGCGGTCGACGAGAAATTCCTCGTGCACATCGAAATCAAACTCTTGGCCAATTAGGTCAAGTGCGTAGGTAACCCGCTCATTGACCCGGTTCCGGTACAGATGAAACATTGCAAATGGCGCATCGAGTTTTCGGTGATTCAATGCCTCATCCATACCAAACCTGAACACTTCGAAACCCTCGATATCCTTTTGGTGGAAATAGCTGCGATTCGGGTCGAGTGCGCCGACATAGGCATCCATGATTTGTTCGGACAGGAGATCATCGATGCTGAAGTCCTTGTAGTGATACTTGTCCAGGAAATGCGTGATCAGCCGGGTGGCCCGTTCATGCTGATCCAGCGGAACGATCTGCGCACTGGTACCGAAACAAGGTGCACTGACTAGCACGGCGACCAGGACAAGCGCAAGAGACAGTTGACGGGGTATGTACATGGGCTTGATCAGGAAAGCTGAATGTCCTTTATATTTTTCGGTGGCTTTCGAGTTTGCTCCCGAAAAGCCCCGCTTTTCACGGGCACAGGCCAAGTATATAGGTAAATCGATCGTATGGAGAAACACGGAATTTCAATTGACACCCACAGTGTCCATGCAATTTGCAGCATAAGCAGGTATCCTGCCCGCAGCCGACACCATGCACAGCAGTTGACGTCCCTGTCTGTGCAACATCGATACGGTTTTCACGAAAAGAAAGTTCAATGAAAGCAGATCAGGTTCTAGACGACTGGCAACGGTTTCTCAATCAAGGGGACCTGGAAAATATCGTTCGTCTTTATTCAGATGAGGCAATACTGTGGGGCACGCTCTCGAGCATTATCCGGGACAGTTCCAAATTGATCGGGGAATACTTCGAAATGCTGTTTGAAAAAGACAATCTGCGGGTCGATTGGGGCACAGTGTACCCCCGGGTTTACGATGGCTTTCACCTGTATTCCGGTACCTATGAGTTCAGCTACACAGACAACAAGCCTGTCATCTTGCCGGCACGTTTCACGTTTGCCATAGGGGATGAGAAGGATGCCAGTTTCAAAATACTGGCACATCACTCTTCATTGATTCCGGGTGATCCTGGGCCCTAGCCAGAAATTGCGCTCAGGCCTTTCTTGAGCCGTTCGAGACCGGTGCGAATCTCATCATCCGAGAGGGCTCCGAATGAAAGCCTGAGGTGGCAACCCTCGTACAACCCGAAGGCCGAACCCGGCAGGGTCGCAACCCCGTACTCCATGATCAGTGACTGTACCAGTTCCATGTCCTTCGCCGAACTGTCAAGTTCGAGCATCACGTAAAAGGCTCCTTCCGATACCGGTTCATTTTTCAGGCAAGTGATACTCGCAAGCCCATCCAGCATCAGATCGCGTTTTTGTGCCATGTGCTTGCTTTTTGACTTGATGAACTTCTGACCTGCTTCCAGCGCACCCAGCGCTGCATGCTGGGAGACCATGGGTGGGGAGATCAGGATGGTGTCCTGGATCTTTTTCACGGCATCCAGCAGTGCTCTCGGAATGACCATGTACCCGACCCGCCAGCCTGCCAGCCCGTATCCCTTGGAGAACGAGAACAGGGAAATCGTATGAGCACAGCTTTCGGGATTTGAAGCCGCCGAATGATGCCTGTGCTGGTCATAACAGAAATCCTCGTAGGCTTCATCGCTGATATGGTAAAGGTGATGTTTTCGGCACAGCTCGTTTACACCAACCAGTTCCTCGCGTGTGTACACGGTTCCGCTGGGGTTGTTCGGGCTGATGGTCGCGATGGCCCTGGTCTTGTCTGTGATGGCCGCCTCAATGCCTTCGAGCCTCACGTGGTAATTCTCGTCCGTTGAAACGGTGACCGGTGTGCAGTGCTCCATTACCAGTGACATTTCATGATTGAAGTAGTAGGGCAGGGGGACGATCACCTCGTCACCCGGGTCGCATATGGCCAGAATGGCCGTATTGAACGCCATGTTGGAACCGGCCGTGACCACGATGGCACTGTCCTCGCCAATCCGGATACGGTTTTTGGCATCCAGTTTCTGTTTCAGCGCCTGCTGAAGTTCCGGTATCCCCTCAACCGGTCCGTAGCGGTTGATGGCAGGATTTTCCAAACATTGCCGGACCCTGCGAAACACTTCGGGCGGCGGTCCGTAAAATGCGATCCCCTGCCCAAATGAAATCGTACCCCGGTGCTTTCGCGCGAGCATACCCACCAGAGGGATCACCGGGCTTTGTACAGCCCGCATGCGTTGACTGCTGCTCATGACGTCAGTGTCTGGTGGCAAATTCCGGATGGCATCAGAAGGCGATTCGCCTGTAGATATCCGAGACCCGATAAGGGAGCTTGTCTACATCGTCGACTACCGTAAAGCTTGCAGGTCCATACATGTGCTGCAGGTAATCCATGGCCTCCTCATCGATCGTGATACAGAAGGGATGGACGCCCAGGTACTTGGCCTCGATCAGTGCACGTCTCGTATCTTCGATGCCATAAGGACCCCGATACCCATCCTGGTCGTCCGGCCTGCCATCAGACAATGCGATCAAAAGCTTGGTACGCGCCTCGACCTGATGAAGCAGGCTCGTGAGGTGGCGGACCGCCGCACCCATGCGGGTATACCCTTGTGCCTGGATGCCACTGATGCGTGCCTTTACCAGATCACTGTACGGTTCTTCGAATTCCTTGATCCTGTAGAGTTCACATCGCTCGTGGGTGAACCCCGAAAATCCGTAAATGGAGTAGCGATCACCCAGGATTTCGAGTGACTCGCAAAGCAGCACCAGGGCCTCCCGTTCCATCTCGTTGACCCAGCCGGCCGTCGAACCGCTCATGTCAATCATGAACATGACCGCAATGTTCCGGTCCACCTTGCGTGAGCGAGTAAACAGGTTCTGCGAAGCTTCAAGGCCGATCCGGGTGTCTGAAAAGGCCTCGATCACCGCATCAAGATCCACGTCATCCCCATAGGGCTGTCGCTTGATTCGCCGGTCGTCCTCGCGCAGGGATTCAAATGTTCTGTGCAGATGCTTCAGCAACCCCCTGTGCTTGTCCAGAGTCCTGGATACGAAGCCATCGTGTACGGGCTGCACTTCAAGTTCTTTCAGCCGACACCATTCCTTTCTGTATTTCTGACGCGAATGATCCCACTCATCATAGAACCAGGTAGCTTCGCTGTCCTGTGAGGATGTGGCCTGCGGAGGTGGTCCTGACAATCCCTCATCCTGGTTTGGGTCCGGCACCTCTGTCTGCAGGTAGTCATCCGGGATGTTACCGAGATCCTGCGTGATGGATTCCAGGAGTTGCTGTATGTTCTCCGGGATCTCGATGGGGTCCCCGCCATACTGCAGCTCTATCTTGCGCCCGTCTTCAGGGGCTTCCCCTTCAATCTCTTCCACGGTGAAGCCGGCCTTGTGACGACCCTGCTCTTCATCCGGTAAATCATCGCTGTATTTCTCGAGCTCGCGCTGGAGATCGATGAGACGGTTTTCAAGGTTTCGCTTCTCTCGCTGTACCCGTGCCTCGCGTACCGTCCAGGCCTCTTTGGGACTCAGGCTGCCCTGGTAGGGCTTGTCCTCGGGAACGGCCTTGTCCTTGTACACGGCCTCGAGGAAAAATATCGTGTCTTGTACAGTCATATCCGCTTCCTGAAGCCTGCGCAGCGCATTTTGCCAATTCTTTGACAAGGCCCCTGCATCCATCTGCGGGCTGAAATCTCTCATGACCCGGGATATGCCCGGCAGTTCACGCGCGATACAGGCATCCAGGCGAATGGTTTCAAGCTTGTGAAACAGTGCCTGTGCACGTTCCGGGTCCTGGTACATCCCCAGAAAAGCACCGATGTTCAGTGTCCACGTGCCGAACCAGGTCTGTGCCCACTGGTGCACGGCCATGGCCTTGTACAGGGCAAAATTGTCTTCATAGCTGTCGAACTCGGTCAGTAGTTCCGGCAATCGGATGATCTCCGTGTCGGTGTAGAAGGAGGCGCCTTGCTCGATGCCAAGCTTTCTGCCATTGAGGCCTGTGACAAAGCTCTCCAGGATGCGTGAAATCTTGTCCAGGGAAACACTGCTCGGGGCATGGGTAATGGACTGAACAAACTGGTCCACGCTATTCATCGCCTCGACGGCTGCCTGGGCGCCATCTGCAGTATAGATTTCCTGCAACCGGACGAGCCATCCATCCCAGTGTGCCTCATCGACAAGCTGCAGGCTCGGTGGCGCAAGACGGCAGAAGTCGTAGGCCAGTTCGACGCTGGTCGCGGAGAGCTTCTCGGCAGATTCCAGAAAGCGGTCCTGGTCCGCCTTGGCATGTTCGGCCAGTTGCTTGGCCGGTATCAGCATGTCCTTCGCGGAGGAGATCTTCTGATCGACGATCAGCTCCATGCGCAGCTTCATTTCCAGAACTCCCATGCCGCCATAGACGGAGCTGTTTGTCGGGGTGCTGAGTCGCTCCTGGGTTTTTTCAGGCGCAGGCGCAGGCTTTTGCTCCCGGGCTTTCTTTCTCCAGAACATCACGCGTTGCAGCATCATGACAGTCCCTGTGGCCTAGCCCAGCAGCCGGGTCTTGGCCTGGTTGATCTTGGCGGACAGGTAATCATTGCCTCCCCGGTCCGGATGAAGTTTCTGTATCAATCGGCGGTGCGCTTCGATGACCTCGTTTTCCGAGGCGCCTTCATTCAGGCCAAGTATCGCATAGGCTTCCTGCCGGGACATCGTGCCACGATCTCCTGCGCGGTTGCGCCTTGCATTGTCCTGTCCGTAGTGGTCCTGCCAGCCGGTGTGCCCCGAACGCTGCAGGTAGGCTGCCAGCAGCTGGGCCGACTGCGGATCCTGGCGGGAATATTCCTGGAGCAAGGTGGTGAGTTCGGACTGGGACAGATCCTCCAGCTTTTTTCCCTGGTGAGGCCCTTG
This sequence comes from Gammaproteobacteria bacterium, assembly GCA_026706595.1. Classification (GTDB taxonomy): domain Bacteria; phylum Pseudomonadota; class Gammaproteobacteria; order UBA4575; family UBA4575; genus WTFY01. Next base: position 40,721 of record JAPOYL010000028.1, read on the forward strand.
CTTGATCTCGCCGCACAGCTTGCCGGATGCCGGGTCCAGTTCAACCTTCAGGAAACGCGTTTCCATGCTGGCCTGCCGATTGAAGGAAAAATCGGGGGGTGGATCCCGGAACCGGTGCAGTAGACCTTTCAACATCGGCAGGTAGCTGATCAGTCCAAGCACGCGACGGATAAACGGTACGATGGCCGCAACCAGCGCGAAGATCCAGTGCAGCCTGCCGGTGGCCGCAAGGCCCAGCAGAACGATCACGGCCAGCCCGGCCATCCATTTCCACTGCACTTGCCTGGGCTGCCTGACCAGCCAGCGAATCCCGAACCAGAGCCCGATAATCAGGGCGATCAGGCCGACTTCACGTATCATGAGATGATCCCTTTACCACGGCTTGCGCGTGCGCGCATGCGACTCCTGGACTTGTTCCGGATAAAAGTTGCATCAGTGTACCCGAATCCTTGCCGTTCGGCTGTCCCGGCTTCCAGGGCATGCAGACCGCGCACGGATGGCAGCCCCTGGCAACTGTCCCTATACTGGCGGGCATGGAAGGCATCAGGGAACGTGAAAGAACACCAGATGGCCCATACCCAGGACGGTGGCAGGGAACCATTCTCACAGGGACGGCCTGCAAAAAAGTGCCGGCAGGCGTCAGCCTGCGCAGGTGATCGATCATGCAGCATGCGACACCGCTGGACTGGCTAGGCCTTGCGGCCCTGACCGCAATGTACGGCAGCGCCTTCATGCTGACCAAGCTGGCGGTGCAGGAACTGCTGCCCGTCACGGTGACGGCTGGGCGAATTGCCATCGCCGCCGTGCTGCTGCTGTCGCTGGCCTTCATCAGGAAGGAGTCTTTCGGCTTCCTGCGCACCATCTGGCCACTGATCATTGCCCTGGCCATCTTCGGCAACTGCCTGCCGTTTTATCTGATCAGCTGGGGGCAGCAAACCGTCGACAGCGGGATCGCGGGGATCCTGATGGCCGTCATGCCTTTGGCCACGATCGTGATGGCCCATTTTTTCGTGCCCGGGGAAAAGCTGAATGCATTACAGGTGCTTGGCTTTCTGGCCGGGTTCGCCGGAATCCTGATCCTGCTTGGACCCGCAGCGGTGACCGAGTTCGGCAGCGAAACCCACACGTTCTTGCCCATGCTGAGCATCCTGGGTGGCGCCCTGTGTTATGCGCTCAACACCATCTTGGCCAAGCAACTTCCGAAAGAAAGCCTGCTGGCCATATCCGCAGCCGTGATGCTGGTTTCGGCACTGATCATGCTGCCGGCCTGGTGGGCCACACAGGGTGAGGCGTCCATCCACCTGGTGAGCACGGAGTTCCTTGCGGTGGTGTTGCTCGGGCTGTTCCCCACGGCACTGGCCACCCTGATCTATTTTGCGGTGATTGCCCGGGCAGGGCCTTCGTTTCTCTCGCAGATCAACTACCTGATTCCGGTCTGGGCGCTGCTGATGGGCATTGCGCTGATGAACGAGTCTTTCAGCCTGCATGCGTTCCTTGCATTGACCGTCATACTGGCCGGCATGGCCATTGCCGGGCGGGGCAGGCCGTTGCCAGGCTATAGACAAACAACCACGCCCCCGGACCGCTGATCATGGATATGAATGGCGCTCGTGCAGCACCCCCGTAACCACAGGCGTTTCAATTTGCAGGTATGGCCTACTAGACCCGGTATCCGGCAAGTATAATCGCTCAAAACGGTGCATCCTCCCGGAGCATTTGCACGGACCCGGCGAAGCAGGGTCCTCTGCAGTTTCCGGCACTGAACAGCTAGTATTGCAAGGAGCATTTTCATGACAGCAAACCGTGTGCAGCAGGTTCTGGATCAGGTCGGCGCTCTGGCTTTTCCGGGCATCTACGACACCCTGTCTGCAAAAATCGCAGAGCAGGCCGGTTTCCCGATAGCATTCGTGTCTGGCTACTCACTGGCTGCGGCAACCATCGGCGAACCGGATTTCGGCCTGTTGACCCAGACCGAGGTGGTCGAGCGCGCACGCGCGATCTGTTCGAGCGTGTCCATCCCCGTGATCGTCGACGCTGATACCGGTTACGGCAATCCGCTGAACGTGCATCGCACAGTAGAGCTTCTGATTGATGCAGGCGCTGCCGGATGTTTTCTGGAGGATCAGGTGTGGCCCAAGCGATGTGGCCATATGCGTAACAAAAAAGTCATTGCGCGCGAGGACTATCTGCAGAAAATCCGTGCTGCGGTAGATGCCCGGGGCGATCTCGACTTTTTCATCGTCGCGCGCACGGATGCTGAAGCCGTGCATGGCCTGGACGAGGCCATCGCACGTGTTACACAAGCCCGCGAAGCTGGGGCTGATGCAAGTTTTGTGGAGGCTCCGGGCTCGGTCGAACAGCTTGAGCGGATCGGGGAACGGGCTCCCAAACCGATCGTGGCCAACATGATCGAGGGCGGCAAAACCCCGGTATTGCCAAAAGAACAGCTGGAAACCCTGGGATTTCAGCTCATCCTGTACCCGCTGACCGGCCTGTTTGCTGCCGGTCATGTGCTTCGTAGCCTGTACGCGCATCTACACCAGACCGGTACCACCCTGGGAATGGAAAACGAACTGCTCAGCTTCTCCGAGTTCAATGACCTGATCGGGGTGGAGGAAAAATACAGGTTCTCGGAGAAATACGGCGAGTAACCAGCGTTTATCCGGTCACTACTTGAATCATGAAGTTGCTGAGTGTCGCTGCCAGCAGCGTGATCACGGTCAAGCAGATGAGGTTCAGCCAGATGCCGGTTTTGCGCATCTGCTGTGAACTGATGTGTCCTGACCCGAAGACGATGGCATTGGGGGGTGTGGCAATCGGCAGCATGAACGCACAGCTTGCAGCGATCGATGCCGGGATGACGAGGGTGTAGGGATGGATGCCAAGCGCCGGGGCAATGGCTGCCAGGACGGGCACCAGCGTCGCCGTTGTCGCCGTGTTTGAAGTCAGCTCGGTCAAGAATACCACCGCACTGATGACCGCCAGCAGGATCAGGAAAACCGGCAAAAACGACAGTCCCATGGCTTGGGCACCTATAAATTCCGTTACACCATTGGCCTTCACTGCAGCGGCCAGGCTCAACCCTCCGCCCAGCAGCAGCAGGATCCCCCAGGGCAGGTTCTTGAGGTCCACCCACTGCAGGATGAATTGCCCGGAATGGCTCCTGGCCGGGAGGATGAAAAGTAGCACCGCTGCGAAGATCGCAATACCTGAATCCGTAAGTCCGGCGAGCGGGACAAAAACATGGCCGAACAGGGAAATCTCGGCATGCTGCAAAGGGGTGCGCCCAAGCCACATCAAGACGGTGAAGGCAAATACGCCTAGCACGGCCTTCTCCTCATAGTCCATGGCGCCAAGTGAGCGCATTTTCTCCTTCAGGGAGTCCGCCGAACCTGAAAGCTGCACGGTGTCGACCTTGTAGATGACCTTGGTCAGCAGCCACCAGCTCAGGGGTAGCAGCACCAGCACGATCGGCACGCCGATCTTCGACCATTCGAAAAAGCTGATGTCCTGCTGGTAAGGAGCATCGATCGCATCGCGCACAAACGAAACCACGAATGAGTTGGGAATCGTGCCGATGACTGTCGAGATTCCGCCGATGGAAGCGGCATAGGCAATGCTCAGCATGATGCAGGTCGCAAATGCGTGTCCGGGATGCCCGTCTTCACCGGGATTTCCATTAAACAGGACCAGGCTGATGACACTCAGCCCGATCGGCAACATCATGGCCGTCGTTGCCGTGTTGGAGATGAACGCACTCAGGAATGCGGTGGCCAGCATGAACCCCCCGACGATGCGTGCCGGGGAATTTCCAACCCGGCTCAGAATTCCAAGTGCGATCCGCCTGTCCAGCCCCCAGCGCTGGATGGCCGTTGCGATCAGAAACCCGCCCAGCAGTAAAAATATGATATGGGAGGCGTAGGGCGCGGTTGCGTCACGGATCGAAGCGACACCGAATACTGGGAAAAGCGCAATGGGCAGCAGCGCCGTCACGCGGATGTCCACTGCTTCTGTCAGCCACCAGATCGCCATCCAAACTAGCATGGCCAGTGTGGCCTTGGCCGGATGATCCAGGGGCGCCAGATCGCCCGCCCCGGAGACAAACTGGTCCGGCATCAGGAGATAGACGATCAGCGCACCCACCGGCCCGGCGACCAGGTAGATGAGCTTGCGTCGGGTGGTTGTCATATATCGATTGTCTGCAGTTTGGTATTATTTTACGGGTCTGCTGAAAGTGAAACGCCGGTTGTGTCCGGCCTCCCCCCAATGACAGAAAACACCGTACAGATGCTCGATACCCTATCACGGCCGGTCCGCGATCTCAGGATTTCGGTGACCGACCGCTGCAATTTTCGTTGCACCTACTGTATGCCCAAGGAAGTGTTTAACAGCAATTATGAATTTTTACACAGGGAACAGTTGCTGACTTTCGAGGAAATCACGCGGTTGGCACGGATTTTCGCCTTGCTGGGGGTCAGAAAGGTCAGGCTGACGGGAGGTGAGCCACTGTTGCGCAAGAACCTGGCGGTATTGATCGAGCATCTGGCAGCTATTGATGCCATCGAAGACATCAGTCTGACCACGAACGGTGTGCTGCTTACCCAAGACAGGGCCAGGCAACTCAGAAATGCGGGCTTGAACCGCATCACGATCAGCCTGGACACCCTGGATGTCGCTACCTTCAGATCGATCAGCAACGCAGATTTCGGCCCGGACCTGGTGCTTCGGGCCATTGATGAAGCAGAAGCCGCGGGTCTGGCACCTGTCAAGCTCAACATGGTGGTAAAGAAAGGCGCCAATGAAAGCTCCATTTTGTCCATGGCACGGCATTTCCACGACAGCGGCAAGATCGTCCGCTTTATTGAATACATGGATGTCGGACACACGAATCAATGGAATCTGGACGACGTGTATACCGCAGCGGAAATTGTCAGTGAGCTTCGCAAGGAATTCGACATTGAACCGGCTGAACCCAATTACAGGGGTGAAGTGGCCAAACGCTGGCGTTACAAAGACGGTGGCGGGGAGGTCGGCATTATCGCCTCTGTGACACAGCCTTTTTGTCAGGATTGCACACGGGCGAGACTGTCTGCTGAAGGAAAACTGTATACCTGCCTGTTCGCGACCCAGGGCCGGGACTTGCGGCATCTGTTGCGCGAAGGAGCCAGTGACAAGTATATTGCAGGTGTAGTAGGGAAGGTTTGGTCAAAGCGTGACGATCGTTATTCGGAAACCCGAACTTCGGAATCGCCCTTACTCCCTAAAATAGAAATGTCGTATATTGGCGGATAGCAGGGTTCTTGCCCGCAGGTTGATAAGAGCTTGATAGCTGGGATTCGCATTTGTTGCGAAGGCCGGGGTCCGGCTTGATGGTGGGACCGTGGTTGGCTTCTCGCCAGTAACAACGGGGCTAGGTGGCAGAGTGGTGATGCAGCGGCCTGCAAAGCCGTCTATACCGGTTCGATTCCGGTCCTAGCCTCCATTGAACTGTCCGAGCATGTCCGAAATAATCTAATAAAAGCTTGGCCTCCAGCACACTGGCCCGGGTGGCGGAATTGGTAGACGCAAGGGACTTAAAATCCCTCGCCCGTATAGGGCTTGCCGGTTCGACTCCGGCCCCGGGCACCATTTGGACAGTCCAAGAATGTCCTAAGAAATCCGATAACGTACGATTAACTCTTAAAGTATAGTACGTTACATAAACTTCTTAGTTTTTTCTGTCCGAAGAGGTTTGTTGACATCCAGGAAAAATGACGGTGCTTTTGTCGGTATCTCGGTTCAATTCTAAAAAATACTGTCAAAATTGGCCCTCACCAATACACGCATCAAGGCAGCAAAATCCCGCTCCGGCAACTACAAAATGGCCGACGGCGGAGGTATGTATCTGCTAGTCAAAAAGGACGGACACAAGTACTGGCGCCTGGACTGCCGGTTTCGCGGCAAACGTAAGACCCTGGCCCGACAGGTGGATGAGTTTGAAGTAGTCGTCCGCCAGTGGTGGGAGCATTGCAGAAGTGTCTGAACACCAGATCATGCGGTCAATGTGTCCAGACTACTAGAAGCCAAGGCCTTTAGAGATTTGGACCACCTGTCAATCGATGAGATCACGCCCCAAAGAGTCATTTTACGGTGTCTCCGCGCCCGGTCGCACGTGATCTTTTGGTCTTGGGAAGCGGCCTGTTCCCCGGGAGAAACTACCAGCGCAATGTGGCATGCAGCAGCACCCGGTGTTCGACCGATTGATGGCTGCGGGCGGGTTCCCTGCGCGTAGCATCGAGGCTCAGTTCCGGGCTGCCGGAGTCGGCCACGGCCCGCAGGCGCCAGCCGACACGCCAGTCGTGCGCTGTGTCCGAGAGCCCGAAGCCTAGGTTCGGAATGGCAGTGAAGCCACCACCGAAGGCTGCCAGGCCGTAGCCAAGTTCGCCCTCCAGGCGGCTCGCCGCCTGCAAGCTTGCCGGAGTGTCATTGACGGGTCCGACCAGGGTCTGGCGGGTGAGCAACGCATCTAGGCCCCCTGAAGGCGAGATGCCCCAGACCTGGGCCAGGGTGAGCGAGAGGCCGCGGTCGCTGGCTGGGTGCGGGTCCCAGGCCAGCGCGGCACTGGCGCTCCATTCGTCGAAGCCGCCGCGCTCGTGGGTGACTAGCGCACGCGCCTTCAGGTCCAGCTGCAACCCGTTCCTTGGATCAGTAAAGGCAAGGCCGGTGGCGAGATAGGCACCGAAGCCGGTTTCGGCCTCGCCGCCATCAAGGCGCAGGCCGATCTCAAGTGTCGGCGTGAGGACCGAGCCATGTTCATTCAGGACAAAGGGATGCTCGCCCTCGAGGGCACCTCGCACCTGCCAGGTCTCGGCACGAGTCCTGGGCAGGTGACCGGCTGCAGTATTAACCTCATCGGATTCGGTCTGCGTGAACCGGGCATCGCCTTTCATGGCCAGGCGCAGGCCGTCTTCGGGCCTGAGCAGTTCACTGCGGATTCCGGCTGCACCCATCATGAGGGTCAGGTCGGTACGCAGATCGGGGCGGTCTTCGGTATCCAGCTTCATGCGGCCCTCGCCGTAGCCAGCCGTGACCCACCCCGAAAGGTGATCATTGAACGTCATGCCGGCATAGGGATAGAGCCCAGTCAGGGTGGAGTAGAGCTTGCCGGAAGGACTGGAGTCCTGTCGGTAGCGGCCGGTGCCCCTTGAACGGCCCAGGGCAAATCCGGCTGTGAAGGGGCCGGTCCCTGAAGCCCAGTCGGCCCCCACAAAGGCGCTCATGACCTCGCCGTCGAGGTCCAGGCCGTCCTCGCGGCCATCAAAGCCGGTGATGGCGGTGCGGCCCCAGAGTGCGGCGAGGCCGTGACCTTCACCGGGTTCCGCCGTCAGGACAAACGAGGAAGCGGCCAGCAGATCGCGCGGGGAGCCGGTGGGAGAAGAAAGAGTAGAGAGAGTGGAAAGACCGGGCCGGGCACCATCATCATGGAACCCGAAGCCTTCTGTTGCAGTGTGTATAGACGTTCCGGGAGAATCAGTGCGCCACGCCAGGGCCTGTCCAGCCAGTGCCATCTCGGTCCCTGCGGTGTGTGAGGCCGACAGGCGGGCCGTCACGGCATCCACCACTTGATCCGTTACCGTGCGTCCGAAGCGCGCCAGCCAGGCATCGGTCAGCTTGTCTGGCGTGTGATTGGTGACCGTCTGGTTCGAGAAAGGGGCCACCAGAACGCCGTTGGTGCCCTGCAGCGTATTACCAGTATAGCTGACCGCCACCTCCTCCCCGGCGCGCACCGCCTCGGCTAGGGTCAATGTCACCGTGTTGGCGTTTATTACGATCGGAGTTCCCATGGTCAGTGCTACCGCGCTTGCTGCCACAGTTACTGAAAATTCGCTGGCAGGCGGCTGATGCGCGACCTCGCTACTCAGTGGCTGGTCAAAGGTGAGTATCAGGATATTGCCGCTGACCGACGGCGCGGTCATGCTCATAGCCGGGGCGCGCAGCGCCGTGGCCGAGCCCGAGGCCGACCAGGGGCCGGAGCCCGCGCGGTTCGCCGCACGCACCTGCACTAGGTAGACAGTGTCGGGCTGAAGTCCGGTGATCGTGGACGAGGTTGCGGTCCCGTCATAATCGTGGCCGCCGGCTTCATCTGCCTCGACCCAGTCGGTTTCGTCCATAGGGTTCGAACTCCCTGCATAGTAACGCAGGTCATAATCGCTAACGAGCCCTGGCGGGGCCGTCCAGCTCACCTGCAGGCTGCCCTCGGTCACGCCCGCACGCACTTTAGGTGCATCAGGGGCCCGGGGTGGCGAGAGCATTGGTCGTGAAGGTGCCGTGCTGTTGATGACACCATTGATACTGATCTTCCGAACGACGGCGTCCGTCGTCCATGTTCCGGTCGACGACGCCGTCCTGTACAGGCCTCGGTCCGCAAGGTCCCATCCCGATGCCCCGCCCGAGTCCTCAGCGGTTGAAGAAGTGTTACTGATGTCGCCGGTCCCTTCGATCACCACGAAGTAGGTCGTGCCGGCCGACAGTACGGTATTGGGGGGCGCTGTGAAAGTATTTGTCCCGGTCGATACGGTCGGTGGATTGGTCAGGGTCGCGACCGTTGTTGTGGCCGAAGGCAGTCCCGTCGCGAGCTTAACCGTCACACTGCCGCTCGGTGCTGTATTGAAACTCACTTCCACGCTTGTCAGAGTATAGCCGTGCTCGTTTGAGCCGGTCGTAAATCCCTGCGCGGCGTCGAAGCTAGGGAGGGTCGTGGCTCCAAGGGTAGGCTGCCCTAAATTGCTCACCAGCGTGGCGGCCTGAGCCGAGGCGGTGGCAATGAACAGGCTTGCCGCAGTAAAAACCGCTGCCAGCCTCATGCGGGAACTATGCCTGAAGGCGGTTTCAGTACGAGAATTGGGGGGGGGGGTGATCTGCCATGGCCGGGTTAGGTTCGGGCAAATCACGAACTGCGGGCGACGGAGTCCGCCGGACTTCAGTTTCATTGAGTTCCACCTCATACACGTTAGCAACGGCATAAGAGTACTTCATCGGGGTCATTACTTTCAATGATTCCCCAGCTGAGTGGCATGCCAAGTTAGGCCGCACCACTACGGTGTGCTCACCGAAAAGGGACTGTTCATTACCACGGGGCGGCTCACCAGGGATGCTGAACATGAAGCTGTGAGGGATGGGGCGCCAGCTATTCAAATCCGGCCCCGGCACCATTTGAACGTTCTAAAAGCAAGGGTATAGATGATTTCTTGTGTATCTCTTTTTGGGAATATGGTATTGTGTCGCCGGTGGTTGAAAAATCTCTGAAGCACTGAGAAGCAAATGAGGTAATCCAGAAGGAGCAATAACAACAAAATCACTTCTGTACCAGACCACCCGCCAGCGTGTGAAGTATTTGGCAAACCCTTTCTCCTCTAGTTGGGTTATAAATTAAAACAACAAGCCAAAGCGGACCCGCAATGAAAGGCACTGATCAACCCGTCCATCGTGGCGGGTTTTGTTTTTTATTGGTACACTGCAAACGTGCGTTTCACATGAAAAATGCTCCGTACGTGCGCTCCACGAAGATGATCTCTCAGGTATAGCAAGGGGCCCTGATGGAAGACCAAGACCTTAGGCGAGCCGGTCTCAAAGTTACGTTTTCCAGGATGAAGATTCTGGAACTCCTTGAAAATTCTGAGAAAAGGCACATGAGTGCCGAAGACATCTACAAGGCCTTGTTGGATGTGGGCAAGGAAATCGGACTTGCGACCATCTACCGGGTACTCACGCAGTTCGAAGCTGCAGGCCTGGTCATCCGTCACCACTTTGAAAGTGGTCAGGCGGTATTCGAACTGGAACGGGGCAGCCACCACGATCATCTTATTTGCGTGAAGTGTGGAAAGATTGTCGAATTTGTAGACGAGTCGATCGAAACCAAGCAGGAACAGATTGCCGAGGAGAACGGTTTCAAAATCTCGGATCACTCGTTAATTATCTACGGGGTATGTAGCAACGAAAACTGCCAGCAATGAGCCGGCCTGAATCCTTGTTTCCTGGATTCGGACCCCGACCTTCAGGAAGAACGGCTTCGAACCACCTCGTCCATGTCAAATACTGTCTTCCCCCCTGGCCCGACCGGTAAAGGCAAATTGGGCTGTTTGCCGGAGATGCGTCAAAATCCCATGGCATTTCTGGAAAACGTCGCAGCGGAGTACGGCGGAATTGCCCGTATCAACATGGGCGCGTACTACTCGTATCTGG
>JAPOYL010000012.1 GCA_026706595.1 Gammaproteobacteria bacterium
CAAACCGCTGTTCCTCATCAACGACAATCAAACCAAGATTCTTGAACCTGATGTCCGCACTCAACAGCTTGTGCGTACCGATCACGATGTCAGTGCTCCCATCAGAGAGACTGTTTCGGGCGGCACTTTGTTTTTTGCCTGATACAAACCGTGAGACATGCTCGATCCGCACCGGCCAGTCAGCAAACCGGTCGCTGAAGCTTTGAAAATGCTGCATGGCAAGCAGGGTGGTAGGCACAAGTACGGCGACCTGCTTTCCAGCCAAAGCGGCAACAAAGGCAGCGCGCATGGCAACTTCGGTCTTACCAAAGCCGACATCACCGCACACAATGCGGTCCATGGGCTTTTTCGACTTCATGTCGTCTATGACATCGTCAATTGCCTTTTGCTGGTCCGGGGTTTCTTCATAGGAAAAAGTGGATCCAAACAGATTCAACTCCTGATGGTTGATGACATACTGGTAGCCTTTCTTGGCCTCGCGCCGTGAGTAAATGTCGAGCAGTTCGGCCGCCACGTCGCGGGTGCGTGCCACGGCACGGCGCTTTATATTTTTCCAGGCTTCGCCCCCCAGGCGATGAAGAGGTGCATTGTCTTCCGCAGCCCCCGTATAGCGACTGACAAGATGAAGTGAAGACACCGGTACATACAGGAGGTCCTGATTGGCATACTCCAGCACCAGAAACTCGGTCTCCACTCCACTGAGACTCAATGTCTTCAACCCCCGGTACCGTCCCACACCATGGTCTTCATGCACCATGGGCGCTCCTTGGGCCAGTTCTGAAAGATCCCGAATGAGTGCCTCAGCATCCCGTATATGCCGCCTGTATTTCCTTTTCTGTTTTACGCGCGCACCGAACAGGTTGCTTTCCGTGATGATCGCAAGCCTGTTTTCCGGCAGAAGCAGGCCTTCTTCCAGGGGTCCGACCGTGATTGCCAGGGAGGGTTCGGAGCCGATGAACTTATGCCAGTTTTTGACAACCTTGGGGTATATGCCGAACCCTTTCAGAACATCGCACAGGTACTCCCTCCTGCCGGGTGATTCGGCGAGGAACAGTATTTTGCAGTTGCTGGTTTCTATGAACTGATTGAGTTCCGTAGCCGGATTGCTTACCCGTGAATTTATGGCAAGGGCAGGGAGTGCCCGGGTATGAAAGTTGTGCTGGTCCTGGCGCGGGCGTTCGATCTTGAATTGCTGGATCTGGACGGTATTGAATTTCTGCAGACCGTTTTCAAGGTCTGCAGTGGAAATCCATAGTTGATCGGGATTTAACGGTGGACGTTCCGGATCGTGTTTTCGCTGCTCGTACCTTGAAAACACCTCACTCTCAAAATCCACTGCGGCCTCGATGCTGTTTTCAAACAAGACCAGCTGGCATTCGTCAGGGATGTAACTGAAAAACGTACTGGTTTGCTCGAAAAACAATGGGAAGTAGTATTCCACTCCACGCGGCAGGTTGTGATTGCTGACTTCCCGGTAAATTACGCTGTTGTTCGGATCACCCTCGATCTGAATCCTGTAGTTTTTTCTGAATCGTTTGACGGCGCTTTCGTCGGTGGGGAATTCACGTGCGGGAAGGATTTGAAACCTGTCGACCTGTTGTGCCGAGACTTGGGTGTCTGGGTTGAAGGTACGGATTGTGTCGATCTCGTCATTAAACAAGTCAATCCGGTAGGGTTGCAGGCATCCCATGGGGTACAGGTCGATAATGGAGCCGCGAATGGCAAATTCCCCGTGCAGCATGACCTGGGATACGTACTGGTAACCCGCCTTGGCCAGGGTTTCTCTGAAATCATCACAATCAAGTCGGTCCCCAGTTGCAAGGTTCAGTATCTGGCCTTTTATGAACGATTCAGGGGAAAGCCGGCTCATGAAGGTCGCGACCGGGATAATCAGTATGCGGCAACGTGCATCAAGCAGCGAACGCAAGATGAGCAGCCGGTCCGAAATGATGTCCTCATGGGGGGGCAGCGCATCATATGGGAGGGTCTCGTAGTCCGGAAACAAAAAAATCTCAACGGAAGAGTCGCAGAAAAAGGCCAGTTCACTTTTCAGGGTGCCGGCTGTCTGGATGTCCGGTGTGATGATCAGGGTCATGCCTGAAAACCCTTCAATGGCTTTCGCAAGCGCCAGGCTTTTGCTACAGCCATAGGTTTGGCCCCAGGTTATTCGAGGGCAGGTTGTGTCTGGCTGTGGTGGATGAAAAACGTCCATGATCTAGGAGATGCCGGGATAGGAGAGAAGCCTGGCTGTTGCTTGTGCATCATAGCCGGCCCTGTTCTTCCCGTTCGGTGTCTTTTGAAAGGCACAGGAGCCCCCGCATACCTGCCGCACACGCCCAATTCGCTCGTTTTTTTTAAGGCCCTGCATGTTAAGATTCTTTGCGCTCAATAAGTTAGCTGTGCCAGTTCTATATTTTACCTGATCAAGTTCGATGCGATGCCTACTCCAGCACCAAGGGTACTCGAAGCACATGACCTGAAGTGTATACGAGGAGGCAAGGAACTGTTTTCCGGTTTGGGGTTCTCAATCATCTCAGGAGAAACCCTGGTGGTGAAAGGCAGCAATGGCAGTGGTAAGACCAGCTTGCTCAGGATTATATGCGGATTTAGCCAGCCGGCAGCAGGTCGTGTGACCTGGTGCAGTGAATCCGTATACGGGCATGAGAATTACCGGCAGCAGGTGTCCTACGTAGGTCATCAGTCAGGTGTCAAACCAGACCTGACAGTACTGGAGAACCTTGTATTTATGCAGCGTCTGGCAGGTGAAAACAGCAAGGAGCCCGAAATCAAGGAAATTGTCCGTGCCGCTGGCTTGTTCGGGCAAAGAAACATGATGACGGGCAAGCTCTCTGCAGGGCAAAGGCGGCGCTTGGCGCTGGCCAAGCTGATGCTGCAACAAAGAACCGTCTGGGTGCTCGACGAGCCTCTTACGGCGCTGGACAAGGAGTTTATCGGTAGGTTCGAGCAGGTGTTGAAGGATCATCTCGAAAATAAGGGCATGCTTGTGGTCACAACGCATCGCGAATTGAAGATTCCCGAGCACCGAGTAAAGCGAATCGGGTTGTCATAATCATGCTGGGCGCATTTATTTCCATAATCCAACGCGATTTGCTGCTGGCGTACCGCAGGCGCGCGGATCTGATGAATCCGGTTCTGTTCTACGTGATCGTGGCAACCCTTTTCCCTCTGGGGGTCAGTCCGGACGCCGAATTTCTGGGCAGACTGGCACCGGGGCTCGTGTGGGTTACCACATTACTGGCGGCCCTGATCTCCATGGAGAGTATTTTCAGGCAGGATTTTGAAGATGGCAGCATTGAACAGTTGCTCCTGAATCCCCATCCTTTCTCGTTGCTAATACTCGGGAAAGTGGTCGCACACTGGCTGATTACGGGAGTCCCCATGCTGCTGATTGTGCCGGTGATGGCGATGCTTCTGCACATGCCTGTGCAGGCTGTCCCGGTTCTGTGGATCACGATTTTGCTGGGTACACCGATACTGAGTCTGATCGGTGCTATCGGTGCTGCACTTACTGCAGGCTTCCGTGGCGGTGGAGTATTGTTGGGCCTTCTCGTGTTGCCACTTTATGTCCCGGTTTTGATATTTGCGTCATCAGCGGTTAGTGCCGCCGCGGATGGGCTTGCTGTTTCGGGACAACTGGCAATGCTGGGATCGGGTTTGATACTGGCACTGGTACTGGCGCCGCTCGCCATCAGTGCCTCATTGAAAATTAGCATGAGCTGAGCGATGTGGAAATTTCTGTATAGGCTGTCTTCGCTGAAGTATTACTATGAGTGGTCCGGGAAATGGGTACCCTGGCTGCTGGGCAGTACTGCAGTTTTGATGCTTGTGGGGCTTTACTGGGGGCTTGTAGTCGCACCATCTGATTATCAGCAAGGTGAGTCTTATCGAATCATATATGTCCATGTCCCGTCTGCATGGATGTCAATGTTTGTGTACGTCGTGATGGCTGGCGCAGGCTTTATCGCCATTGTGTGGAGGACCAAGCTCTCGGAGATCGTGGTGTCGGAGTGCGCGGTAATCGGTGCGATGTTCACGGCGCTCGCACTGGTCACCGGCATGCTGTGGGGCAAACCGACCTGGGGTACCTACTGGCAGTGGGATGCAAGATTGACCTCGGAGCTGATCCTGCTGTTTTTATATTTCGGGATCATCGCGGTCCATTCCGTCATCGAAGAGTCCCGCACTGCGGCCCGCGTGGCAAGTATCCTGGCCATCATCGGGGTAATCAATATACCCATCATTCACTATTCTGTAACATGGTGGAGTTCGTTACATCAGCCCAATATGCTACTGGTTTCAAAAACACCTTCTGTGCACCCGAGCATGCTCTACCCGCTGCTGGTGATGGCAACCGCCTTCCAGCTGTATTTCGTGAGCCTGTTGTTCATTCGCATGCGAAATGCGATCTTGCACCGGGAGCGTCTTACCAGTTGGGTTCAGGATATTTCGACAAGGAATTGATTATGCAGGAATTCTTTTACATGGATGGCAAGGCATTCTATGTCTGGGGCTCCTACGGAATCACGTTGGCAGCACTGGCCGTGGGTCTGGCACTCGCACGCCTGCGCAAGAAAAAGATCCTCAAGGAAATTGGAGAGAGCCTGGAACGGTAGCTCAAGACAGTATGCGCGCGCAAAGAAAACAACGCATGATTTTTACAGTTGTCCTTTTGGTAGGTCTCAGTTGTGCTGTGGCCTTGGCCCTGTATGCAATGCGCCAGAACATCATGCTGTTTCACACACCGTCCGAGGTCGTTACAGGTGAGGTGCCCGGAAACCGGCTGTTCCGGCTCGGCGGGCTGGTGGTAGCTGGCAGCGTGATCAAGGCAGACGATGGGCTGACCACGGATTTTGGTCTGACCGACCTGAACCAGTCCATCACGGTACGCTACACGGGTCTGCTGCCCGACTTGTTTCGGGAAGGTCAGGGCATTGTCGCGCAGGGTGTCCTGAATGAGGAGGGTGTGTTTGTTGCGCAGGAAGTGCTGGCCAAGCACGATGAAAATTACATGCCTCCCGAAGTGGCGGCCAGCCTGAAGGAGTACCGTGACTCACTTCCGGGAAGCATGGCAGAGTATGGCTATGAAGCCCCGTGATTCCTGAAATCGGCCATTTTGCCCTGATCATCGCCTTTTGTCTGGCATTCGTACAGACTCTGGTGCCTCTACTGGGTGCCCAGACACACACCGCCCAGTGGATGGCCGTGGCTAAGCCTGCGGCCCGCGGACAGCTTTTGTTTATTGCCATCTCCTACGCTTGCCTGACCTACAGCTTCATCATCGACGATTTCTCCGTGCTGTATGTCGCAAACAATTCCAATACGGCACTGCCGCTTCATTACAAGGTTTCAGCGGTTTGGGGTGCACACGAGGGCTCCTTGTTGCTCTGGGTTTTGATGCTCGGAATCTGGACTGTTGCGGTGACGGTTTTCAGTTCCAGCTTGCCCAGGGACATGGTTGCCCGTGTTCTGGGGGTCATGGGCTTTGTAAGCGTCGGGTTTCTGCTATTTACACTGCTGACCTCGAACCCCTTCGAGCGCATTTTCCCGACTCCTGCCGAGGGCAGGGACCTGAACCCCCTGTTGCAGGATCCAGGTCTGGTGATTCACCCCCCCATGCTATACATGGGGTATGTGGGGTTTTCGGTAGCCTTTGCCTTCGCCATTGCAGCCTTGCTGGGAGGCAAGCTGGATTCCATATGGGCGAGATGGTCCCGGCCCTGGGTGATCTCCGCCTGGGTGTCCCTGACCATCGGCATCACCCTGGGAAGCTGGTGGGCATACCATGAGTTGGGCTGGGGCGGATGGTGGTTCTGGGACCCCGTGGAGAATGCTTCGTTCATGCCCTGGCTGGTGGGCACGGCGCTGGTTCATTCCCTGGCGGTGACAGACAAGCGATCGAGCCTGAAAAACTGGACCGTGCTGCTTGCCATTCTTGCCTTTTCACTGAGCCTTCTGGGAACCTTTCTCGTTCGTTCAGGGGTGCTGGTGTCGGTGCATGCGTTTGCCACGGATCCCGCACGTGGACTGTATATCCTGATATTCCTTGCGGTAGTCGTCGGCGGCTCATTGATCCTTTATGCGATACGTGCGCCCTACATCAAGTCTTCGGGGCAATTTGAAATCTTCTCCAGGGAGACCGCGTTGCTGATCAATAACGTGCTGCTGCTGGTGGCCACGCTGACGATCCTGGTGGGCACCCTGTACCCCTTGTTCGTCAGTGCCCTTAACTTACCGTCGCTGTCTGTTGGCAAACCCTATTTTGACCTGGTGTTTTCAGCTTTGACCCTGCCGCTGGTGCTCGTCGTCGGTATCGGGCCCTTCATGCGCTGGAAAAGCACACCCATAAACCAGGTATCCAAGCGCTTGCTCAAGATTGCTGCAATCGGGCTTGCCATTGGGCTGGTACTGCCTGTGATGGTTGCGGGGAGAAATACCATCCTTGTCACACTGGGTGCTGCACTGGGAGCATGGTCCATCATGTCTGCCGTGTACTACCTGTTCAAGAACATCCGCCTGACAGAGCATGGCACGCACATTCTCCATCGCATCCGGAAGATCCCGCATGCAATCTGGGGCATGTCGGTGGCACATCTGGGGGTCGGGGTATTCGTGCTTGGTGTGACATTTGTCAGCGCATTTGAACAAGTACGAGAGCTGCCCATGCAAGTCGGACAAGAAGCAGAGCTATCGGGCTACCTGTTCCGGTTTGACGGAGTCAGGGATGTGCAGGGTCCGAATTATTTTTCCAAACAGGCCTCCGTACGGGTTTCCAAAAACGGCGAGCCGGTCGCGTTGCTCTTGCCGGAAAAACGCACCTATCTTGTCCAGCAAAACCCCATGACAGAAGCGGGTATTGACAGCGGGTTTCTACGCGATGTGTACGTGGCACTTGGCGAGCAGATCGACGATCGGACATGGGGCATGCGCCTGTACTACAAACCCTTTGTGCAGTGGATTTGGCTTGGAGCCATGCTGATGGCAGCCGGCGGGGTTCTCGCAGCATCGGACCGCCGCTACCGCCTGAAACTGAAACGGCGCAGAAAGGCCGAAGCGCAGGACTTTCATGAGCAGCAGGTTACGGCTGTTTCGTGATGTCGGCATGTCCAAGTATCTTCTACCAGTAATCCTGTTTTTCGTACTGACAAGCTTTCTGTTTGTCGGCTTGTACAGGGATCCTACCGAGGTATCCTCCCCGCTGGTCGGCAAGCCCGTTCCCCAATTTTCACTGCCACGGCTTGACAACAGCGAGGCTTTGTTTTCAGAGCGTGAATTTCTGGGCAAGGTGAGCCTGCTCAATGTCTGGGCCAGCTGG
The DNA here is from genome assembly GCA_026706595.1 of Gammaproteobacteria bacterium. Taxonomy (GTDB): domain Bacteria; phylum Pseudomonadota; class Gammaproteobacteria; order UBA4575; family UBA4575; genus WTFY01. The sequence goes on from JAPOYL010000012.1 coordinate 7,334, forward strand.
TGCGTTGCATGCCTGGAGGAACATCCCGTATTGAGCGAACTGGCAAATCGCAATGCGATCATCATATATGGATTGAACTACAAGGACGATGTCACCAAGGCACGCCAGTATCTGGTCAAGCATGGAAACCCCTACCTGGTAAATGCAGTGGATGCATCCGGTCGGGTCGGGATCGAGTGGGGAGTGTACGGGGTTCCCGAAACGTTCGTGGTCGACAAGAAAGGCGTCATCCGTTACAAGCACATTGGTGTAGTCACGCAGCAGGATGTCGATGAGAAGTTGCTGCCGCTGATAGGCCAGTTGCAGAGCGAGGTCCTGTAGATGCGAAAAGCCTTTTGCCTGATCGCCTTTTTTCTGCTTTGCTTTGCGGCGCTGGCGCAGCCCGGTGGCATGGCTCCGGAACATGAAAAACGCTACTACTCCCTGCTGGACGAGTTGCGTTGTCTGGTTTGTCAGAACCAGACCATTGCAGAATCCGATGCAGAACTGGCCAAGGACCTGAGGGTTGAGGTCAGGAAAATGCTGCAGGCAGGAGCCACGGATTCTGAAATCACGGAATTCATGGTTAGCCGTTATGGTGATTTCGTGCTGTATAGGCCTCCGGTCAAGCCCAGGACATGGTTGCTGTGGTTTGGCCCTCTCATCTTTCTTGTGATCGCACTGATGGTGCTGTCCCGGCTGCTGGGCAAGCAGAAAAGGGCGGGCAGCACGGCACTGACTGAAGATGAGCAGGCAAAAGTTGATTCGATCCTGAGCCGCACCGAGGAATAGCCCGATGCTTGCGTTCTGGATCATCAGCGCACTCTTGGTAGTGGCCGCACTTGCCATTGTATTGCCGCCTCTGGTTGCAGGAGGCCAGCGGACGGATGACAGCCGCCAGGCCATGAATCGGGCAGTATTCGACCGAAAACTCAGGGAGCTTGACGAGGACCTCAAGAGAGACCTGATTGGCAGGGAACAATTTGAGGCTGCCCGCGCCGACTTGAAGCGCACCCTGATTGATGATCTTGCGGACTACAGCCAGCCTGTTTTCAAAAAAAGCAGTAAGGCGATGGCCGTTACAGTCTTGCTGGCTGTTCCCGTGATTTCCGTGTTTATGTACCTGAAGACCGATAACGGCCTTGCTTCACTGTCAGATGAATTTCAGGCAGAGGTCTCGGGCCAGGACAGGATGCTTACTGTAGAGCAGGCAATCAGAACTCTCGAGGTGAAACTGAGGGATGATCCGGACGATTTGACAGGCTGGTCCATGTTAGGCAGGTCTTACCTGGCGCTGGGCAACTTCGGCAGGGCTGTCGATGCCTATGAAAGGGCTTATACCCTGTCAAAGGGCGCAGATGCCGACATACTTGTGGGCTATGCCGAAGCGCGAGCGCTGGCTGCAGGTCAGCGATTCGACGAGGACACGCTGGCGTTTTTCGTGCGGGCCGTGCAAATTGATCCGTATCACGATCGTGCGCTGTGGTATGCAGGTTATGCCGCGTACCACCTGCATGATTACCGGAGCTCTGTGGAGTACTGGGAGAGGCTGTTGCGCCAGGTGCCGGATGACCAGCCGGAAGCACGATCTGCGCTGCAGGTTTATCTGAATGATGCCAGGCAAAAAGCGCACCCTGGAATTCCGACTGCTGGGCAGGAAACCGGGGAAGCGGTAACTTCGGACAAAAAACCGGAAACCGCAGCTTCCATCGACGTGCTCGTCTCGCTCAGTGCGGCATTGCGGGGTGATGTTGCTGACTCCGACACGCTGTTTGTGTATGCACGTGCACTTCAAGGCCCACCGATGCCGCTGGCGTTGGTAAGAATGAATGCGACTGCGCTCCCGGCGAGGGTTACCCTGGATGACACGGTTGCAATGATTCCGGAGATGGCCCTGTCAAGCATGGAACAGGTGGAGGTCGTTGCAAGGATCTCCAAATCCGGGCAGGCAAGAATGCAGGCAGGCGATCTCTATGGAAGTGTACAGCCGGTCAAGACCAGCGGTTCAGGACAGGTCGCCGTTGTGATCAGCGAGGTGGCCCCTTGAACTTCCGGCCGATGAACAAGTAAGTTGGACCGTCAATGATTTCTCGTCAAGTGGCAGAATCAGGGACTGCATGGCACCAAAGTCACTTAGTGATAATTTGTGCCAATTCGGTCACTTTGTTAGTGGTTGCTGGCGGAGCTTTTTCGATTAACTCAATATCTCTGTTCTCGAAGTCCAGGGACTTCATCTGATAGATAAGAATTGCGCCTTCTGTCTCAACACCTTTCAGCTCAACTTCAAGCTTGATCCCTCTAACGGTGCTTGTGATGGGTGCCATGATGGCAAAGCCAGTATGCTCATTAAATGCTTTTCTGGAAATCACAAAGGCCGGACGGCGTTTTGTGATTTCTCTCCCCGCGCTGGGCTCAAAGTTCAGCCAGACAATATCCCCCTTGTCTGGAATATACATCAAGACTCCTTACCAACAGGCTTGGCATCTATCCAATCGCGGTCTTCATCCGTGATGCGGAAATTCTCGCGAGGACTGCCAGCCAGTAGTTCTTCCAGACTTGTTTTTTTCACCACGGGATTGAGCACGATCCTGTTATCAACGATCGACAAGTCCAGTTCAGAGCCAACATGGAGGCCCAGGGCTTTTCCGATCGCTTTGGGAATGCTCACAATTTCAGCTCCGCCTGATTGGCGTACGGTAACGGTGGTCATGGTAATTACTCCGAATCAAGCGATGATTGTTATATTCAAGTATAACATCTACAGTTATACTCATGTAAAACATCATTTTTTTGACAACTTTGGGGAAAATTTGGAAATGATGGAAAAACGATAGGACCTGAATATGGTATATTTTCATTTAAAATCAAATGCTTATTCGAAATACTCAGTTGGCTTTGATAACGTAATTGATTCTTTAAAACAGACGCTCGTAACTGCAACACCTAAATCTACAGTGAGATATTCCCGTGGATGTTGAACTGACACGCAGTGTGCTGGGCTGGTGTGCTTTGGCCAACATTGGCCTGTTCCTTACCTGGTTTCTGGTTTTCACGGTAGCCCATGATGCCGTGTACAAACTGCATTGCATCTGGTTCCCAATGTCGAAAGAGGCGTTCGACAGGGCCCACTACATCATGATGGGCGTGTACAAGCTGATCATCGTCTCTTTTTTCGTGATTCCCTATCTGGCAATGCAGGTGCTGGCATAGGATCACGCGGTGCATCCACAGATCTTTTACTGATATTGCCGTAGGCATCGATGCGCCTGTCCTGCAAATAGGGCCACACCTGTCGGCAGCGTTTCGTCTCGCTGAGGTCAACTCTGGCATGCAAGGTCTCTGCAACATCGGCGGGTCCCTGGGTCGTAATTTTGCCGAACGCATCCGTAACAAATGAATGTCCCCAGAAATCAATGCCCCGGGTTGTACCGGAGAGATCCTTTTCGTGCCCTGTACGGTTTGTGCAGATGACCGGGAGGTTGTTTGAAATTGAATGGCTTTGCTGGATGATTTGCCAAGCCTGCATTTGGCGCTGTTTCTCTTCGTCATCGTCTTCCGGATCCCAGCCGATTGCAGTCGGGAATATCAGGACCTCTGCGCCGCCAATCGCCATCAGGCGAGCAGCTTCCGGAAACCACTGGTCCCAGCAGACCATGACCCCGAGTTTCCCTATGCTTGTCTGAATCGGAACGAAGCCTGTGTCCCCGGCCACGAAATAGTATTGCTCATGGTAACCGGGGCCGTCAGGGATGTGCATTTTTCGATAAATCCCCGCCAGGCTGCCGTCCCGCTCCACCACCACTGCGGTGTTGTGATACATCCGCCGGGCCCGCTTCTCGAAGACCGAGCCTACGATCACGACGCGGTTTTTTCGCGCGGCAAGGCTCAGCTGGCGGGTAAGTGGCCCGGGTATCTGCTCGGCAAGCCTGAAATGCCGGGCAGACTTCTCCTGGCAAAAATACAAGCTGGTATGCAATTCACACAGCACGACCAGGTCAGCTCCTCTGCGTGCGGCCATCTGCACCTGGGCAAGGCTGACTTCAAGGTTGGCCCGGGTGTCGGCTTGCATAGACTGCTGTACCAGTGCAACGTTGATGGTGTTCACGCGATGAAACCCTCGGGTATTTGCATGGCAGCACAATGCAGACCGCCGCGCTCGTGAATCAAGGCGCTGCTTTCAATATCGATGATCTCCCGATCCGGAAATAACTCGTCCATCAGCTTGAGGGTACAGTCGTCTTGCCGGTCCTGGAAGACCGGTACCAGGACGCAGTTGTTCGTGATCAGAAAGTTGGTGTAGGTGGCAGGCAGTTGCTGTCCATTCAGGAAGATCGGGTCAGGCATAGGCAGCGGGACGAGTTCAAACCTGTTGCAGCCTTGTTTGTTTATTTCAGAAAGCTGTATCGAGAGTCGGCCAAGCGCTTCATGATTGACGTCTTTGGGGTTACGGGAAGCGGAGTAGGTAATGATGTCATTGGTACAAAATCGTGCAAGTGTGTCGACATGTCCACAGGTGTCATCGCCTGCAAGCTGTATCCGGTCCAGCCAGTGGACTTTGCGGCACCCCAACCAGTGCTCGAACTGTTCCTCGAGTATTGTAAACTCCGTATCCGGCAGTGGGCGGTTGCGCTCGAAGCAGGCCCTTGAGCACAGCAACTCGCCTTGCCCGTTGATTTCGATGTTGCCAGCTTCAAGCACCTGATCGATGTACTGGTATGAGGCACTGAACCTCAGATCCTTGACCAGATCCGCAGTAACGGCATTATCCAGTTGCCAGTTGTATCTTTGTCCCCACCCATCGAATTGAAAGTCGAGCAAGAATTTTCTGTGCCCGGATACTGCGCACACAGGGCCATAATCACGTATCCAGGTATCATTCGTGGGGATGTTCGCAAAGCTGACATTTTCACAATCTGCGTCAGCCGCGCTCAACTTGTCTTTGATGTTTTGCGCATGAGCGTCGTTGTAGGCAATCAAGATGATAGCCTGGTGCCTGCCAACATATTTGCATATTTGCAGATAAACGGATTCGATCTGTTCCAGCCTGGGTGCCCAGTCCGAGTATGGATGGGGCCAGACGATCACGATGGCATCCTGGCGCCCCCATTCGGGAGCTAATCTGCTTGCACTCACAGCGGTGATTCAGGGTCGTATCAAGAGTTGTGACTCGATGGTTTTGAAGATTTGCCGGTTTGCAGGATGGCGCACACCCCCTCGGCTATAGCCTTGGCATCAGTTCTACCAGGTTGCATGGACGGGTACGGTAATCCAGTTGATGCGAGATAAGCTTGTCCCACGCCTCGGCGCATGCTCCACTTGAGCCGGGCAGGCAAAAAACGTATGTCCGGTTGGCGACTCCTGCAAACGCCCGGGATTGCAGGGTAGAGGTTTTTATGGTTTCAAATGAGAGTACCCGGAACATTTCGCCAAAGCCTGAAATCTCCTTGTCCAGCAGCGGTTTGACCGCCTCAGGAGTTCCGTCCCTTCCGGTGACGCCCGTGCCCCCGGTAGTGAGTATGACGTCAGGTTTGGGTTCTGAGATCCAGGGGGACACCGCGGCCCTGATTCTGTATTTGTCATCCGGGACAATGACTTTGCCATGAACATTGTGACCCGCGGATTGCAGTCGATCACACAGGATTTTTCCGGACTTGTCGTCTTTTTCTGTACGTGTATCGGAAATTGTCAGTACGGCAATATCCAGAGATATGAAGTCACGCTTTTTTTCATCACCCATATTCTTGCATCCTGCCAATGGTCATCACCTGTCATGTACAGTAGTATTTTATGGATAATGCAGTCAAACACACGGTTATCAAGAGAATCAGGCGGGCATGAAAATCGAGATTCGTGATGCTGCATTCGATCCTTGGCGGGAAGTCCAGGACTATCAGGAGCAGTGCCTGGCAAAGCCGGGAAAATATGGGGCGACAGCGGTATTTGTAGGTACCATGCGGGATTTCAATGCCGGTGAGCAGATCCATTCGATGTATCTGGAACATTATCCGGAAATGACCCAGGGGCATCTGCAGCAGATTGCGCAGGAGGCCGCCCGTAGATGGGAAATACTGGATGCACTGCTGCTACATCGTGTAGGCCAAGTGTTTCCAGGCGATCCGATTGTATGTGTTGCTATCTGGTCAGCGCACCGGGCCGCTGCCTATGAGGCCAACCGCTTCATCATGGAAGACCTGAAATCCAAATCCCCGATCTGGAAAAAAGAGCATTTGGCGGGCCGGCAACGCTGGCTTACAGGCGATGAAGGAAAATCCTGCTCATGACCTTGGCATTTCCTTGCAGCTGAATGGCTTTTCCTGCGAAGCCACGTACCCGGAAAAGTTCAGACTCAAGTCGCGCCTGACAGCCTAGACAATTGTCTCAAATGGCAACACCCTGACCTCATCGCCTGCCTCGACACCTGAGGATTCCATCGGCAGAATGATGAAGCAGTTTGCATCGGACATGGAGCGCAATACCCCGGATCCCTGTGGACCTGTTTTGGATACCCTGTAACTGTGACCCGACGAACCGCCGTCTTTTTCCCAGGTCAAAATGCCCCGCTGGTACTCGACGCGGCCCGCGCGCTTGCGCAGACTGGAGGAGCAGGTGGCTGTGACTGTCAAGGGCTCTTGGTGGGGATTTCCCATCATTTTCCTTAACGCCGGCAGCACGAAGACATAGAAGGTCACCATGACGGAGACCGGGTTCCCCGGCAGGCCAAAAAACCATGCATTGCCAATCTTCCCGAATGCAAGGGGCCGCCCCGGTTTCATGGCTACTTTCCAGAAATGAACTGTACCGTGCTGTTCCAGTATTTCCTTTACGAAATCGGCTTCGCCGACAGACACGCCTCCGGAAGTAATTACAACGTCAGCCTTGGCCGCAGCGTCCGAGAAGACCTGCTCGATCGCATTTCTTTCATCCCCGATGACGCCCAGATCGGTGATTTCGACTCCCAGGCGAGACAGCATGCCGTACAGGGTGTAGCGGTTGCTGTCATAGATCTGGCCTTTTTGCAGCTTGGAGCCGATGGGCCGCAGTTCGTCACCCGTAGAGAAGAAAGCAACCCGCAACTTTTTGTACACGGTGACCTCGCCAATACCGGTGGAAGCCAGCAGCCCGAGTTCCGCCGGGCGGATGTGCTTGCCGCTTTCCAGAACGATCTCGCCGGCCTGGATATCCTCACCTGCCTGGCGAACGTTTTGCCCGGGCTTGTTGTTGCTGTCAAGGCTGATCGTATCGCCGTTTTTCTCGACACGCTCTTGCATCACCACCGTATCGGAGCCATCTGGCATGGCAGCGCCCGTCATGATACGCACACATTCTCCGGACCGGATGGATTCAGTAAACGGTCGTCCGGCCCAGGATGTCCCGATCACAGACAGCACAGCCTGTTCACGTGCAGGAATGTCTTTACCGCAAATTGCATACCCATCCATCGCAGAATTTGTATGGCCGGGTACGTTGATCCTCGAACGTGACTCACTGGCGATTACGCGTCCTAACGAATCCTGGATCGGCACGGTCTCGACCTCATGCGGTCGGGTTACAGTGTTGATAATTTGCGTTAACGCCTGTCCTGCATCCAGGGATGCCGGGTCAAAGTCATCCATGCAACTGGGATCATAGTGTTGGCTGGTGGAAGTCATATGCGCACCTTGAGGCTCTGATGCACTATTATAATCGGCGCCGGTTCGCAGAATGAAGCCGGGCTTGCAGATGCTGCTTCGACAGCCCTGGAGCACGGTATGAAGTCCCTGTTGGAGTACAATACAGGTAGGTGGTGCCTTGTTTTTGGGCATGGCTGAGATAAAGGAGTTTTGATGACATTCATTGTTTGGTGCCTGGTGCTGGGTGGCCTGGTGTTTGGTCTGAGCAGGGCCACGTGGTCATTTTCCGTGTGGATCCTGATATCTGGCGCTGGTCTGCTGATACTGACCTTGTTTGGTTTTGTGTCCATAGTGGGAGGCATTGTCCTGTGGGTGCTGTTCGTTTCTCTGGCACTGCTCAACTCGCCTGATCTGCGCATCACGTTTTTAAGCAGACCCATGTATGCCTACATACGAAAAGTGCTGCCGCCATTGTCAGATACGGAGCGCGAAGCTGTAGAGGCTGGGACCTCGTGGTGGGAAGCGGAATTGTTCCAGGGAAACCCTGACTGGAAAAAACTGCTGGAGCACAAGACCTCGGTGCTTTCTGACGAGGAACAGGCATTCCTGGATGGGCCGGTAGACGAGTTATGCCGGATGATCAATGACTGGAAAATGACCAGCGAACTGAATGATCTTTCCCCCGAGGTCTGGGAATTCATCAAGAAAAACAAGTTTTTCGGCATGATCATACCGAAGAAGTACGGGGGTCTTGAATTTTCTGCCGCCGCACACTCTTCTGTGGTCATGAAAATCGTGAGCCGCAGCAGCAGTGCGGCTGTCACTGTGATGGTGCCGAATTCGCTGGGACCCGCTGAGCTCTTGCTGCACTACGGTACGGAGGCGCAGAAAAGTCATTACCTGCCAAGGCTTGCCGCGGGGGAAGAGATTCCCTGTTTCGCCCTGACAGGTCCCGATGCCGGGTCCGATGCCGGCGCGATGCCGGATACCGGCGTGGTATGCCGAGGCATGTTCGAGGGAGAGGAAGTTCTGGGTCTGCGTTTGAACTGGGCAAAACGCTATATCACATTGGGGCCTGTTGCGACCGTTCTTGGGCTTGCCTTCAAGGCCTATGATCCGGACGGTCTGCTTGGCGAACGGGAGAGCCTTGGTATCACCTGTGCCCTGGTTCCCACGAATACACCCGGGGTGCGTATAGGCACCCGGCACAACCCGCTAAACGCTACCATCCAGAATGGCCCGAATTGGGGAGAGGACGTATTTATACCAATCGATTGGGTCATCGGAGGACAGGACCAGATTGGGAAGGGTTGGCGCATGCTCGTGGAATGTCTCTCCGTAGGGCGCGGTATCTCGCTGCCTGCCTTGAGTTCGGGCGCAGGAAAATACATCAGCTACATGAGTGGCGCCTATACCCGAACCCGCAGACAATTCGGCATCCCGATCGGCAAGTTCGAGGGTGTGCAGGAGGCCCTGGCCAGGATCGGGGGACTGACCTACATGATGGAAGCCGGGCGCAGACTGACCGCCTCGGCCATCGACCATGGAGAGAAACCGTCTGTCGCAACGGCGATGCTCAAGTATCACAATACGGAAAGCGTGCGCAGGGTGATCAACGATGCCATGGATGTGCACGGGGGCCGCGGAATCTGTCTGGGACCGAGCAACTACCTTGCGCAGATTTACCAGTCCATGCCTATGAGTGTCACGGTTGAGGGTGCAAACATCCTGGTCCGCAGTCTGATCATCTTTGGGCAGGGGGCGATGCGCTGCCATCCTTACCTCATGGCCGAGATCAACGCAGTATCGGACCCCGATCGCGAGGCCGGGCTGAGAGAATTCGACCAGATCCTGTTCCAGCATCTGGGCTATACCGCCTGCAACGGTGCGAGATCATTCTTGTATGGTGTGACCCGGAGCCGGCTTGCACCAAGCCCCGTGCAGGGACCCACCCAGGGATACTTCAGGTGCTTGGCAAGGATCAGTGCAAGTTATGCGTTTGTTTCCGATTTTGCGCTGCTGTTTTTGGGAGGAAACCTCAAGCGCAGGGAAAAACTTTCCGGTCGATTTGCGGATGTCCTGGGTTACATGTACCTATGTTCGGCGATTCTGAAGCACTACCAGGAGACAGGAAGACCCGCAACAGATCTCCCGCTGGTGGAGTGGAGTGCAAAGTACTGTCTGTACTATGCCCAACACGCCCTGGATGAAATCATGCGGAATTTTCCCTCGCGAATCGTTGGGCAACTCCTGCGCGCCATCGTGTTTCCCACAGGAAGAAGTCTGCACTATCCCGATGATGCGCTGGGACAACGTGTTGCCGAGATCCTCATTGAGCCGTCTGCAGCCCGGGATCGGCTGACCGAGGGAATCTTCAGGAACACTGACCCCGAAGATGCCACAGGGCGGGTACAACATGCATTAGCCGCCGTGATCGCCGCAGAGGGGGCAGAACGCAAGCTTGCGAAAGCAGGTATCTCCGCCCCGGAGAGGGGACGTCCAGAGGACTGGTTAGGCAATGCAGTTGCACAAGGTATCGTCACGCAAAACGAAGCTGAACTTGTTGAGCAGGCGCGTATCGCAACGCAGGCGGCAATCGCAGTTGATGATTTTCCGTCGAGCATGGAAGCGCACCGTCCGGTGAGCAAAGCACGGGAAAACACAGGCAACCACGCTGAGCAGGCGGATACAAGCCAAATGCCGGACGGATTGTCCCGGTGAGCGTATCCTCCGGGCAGTCAGGTACAAGTGAGCAGCTACACCTCGGGGTACCGGGTCTGCATCCTGGGCGTAGGCCGGCCTCAGTTCAGGGATTTGAGCAATACGTACACAGCTCCGGTGCCGCCATCTACGGGTCGTGCAGAGCAAAAGGCCAGTATCTCCTCTCTTTTTTGCAGCCACCGGTTGACCATGGGCTTTAATTTTGGCCCCCGGTTGCTCGAACCATGTCCTTTACCATGGATAATCCGCACGCACCGTATGTTTTTTTCACGTGAGGACTGAATGAAGTCCACAAGTGAAAGCTGGGCTTCGGCAATGGTCAAGCCGTGCAGATCGAGCTCAGCCCCAATGCTGTACTGCCCCTTCTTGAGTTTTCTGAACGCATTTTTGCGGACCCTGTCGTTGCGGAATGACAGGCTGTCGCCTGGCTGCATGTCTTCGAACTCCAGGCTGGTGTCCAGCGACTCTTCCAGGACACGCCCGTGGTCTTTCATGGTTTCCAGGGGCAGGGCACTTGGCTTGGGCGTATTGTCTTCAGTTCGGTTTGAGTGGTCCGAGTGCAGCGGCCGTACACCCTTTACAAGGTCTGCGAAGCGGGCTTTCTTACCTGAACAACTTCCTTGCTTGGACATGTTTGCATTCCATTTCGGTGTATTATTTTGCTACGATTCCTGACCGGGCGCTTGGTCAATTCTACTTCCCACAGCGGCAGATTTCAGTAGCAGCGATGCATCTATTACTTAGCAACGATGACGGAATTCGATCCGAAGGACTCAAGGCCCTGGCCGATGCACTCTCTCCACTGGGAAAAATTACCGTTGTCGCGCCGAGCCGGGATCACAGTGCTTCCAGTAATTCCCTGACACTGGACGCACCAATTCGTGCACACTGTATTGCCGAAAACTGGTACAGCGTGGACGGTACGCCCACCGACTGCGTGCATCTGGCTATCACTGGCCTGATCAAGGATGAGCCGGACATCGTGATCGCAGGCATCAATCTGGGAGCCAATCTTGGAGATGATGTGATTTATTCGGGTACGGTGGCCGCAGCCATGGAAGGACGATTCCTGGGGCTGCCGGCGGTGGCCATTTCGGTAAATTCTCACCGCCCGCATGATCTGCAGGCCTGTGCCAGGGTCAGCCATGAAATCATCTCCAAACTTACCGGGCAACAGTTACCCCAGGATTTGATCATCAATGTCAACATACCCGACTTGTCGATGCAGCAGATAAAAGGCATGGAAACTACCCGCCTGGGCAGCCGGCACAAGGCAGAACCGGTCATTGAGTCTGCTGACCCACGAGGGGATACGATCTACTGGGTGGGTGCGGCCGGCCCTGAACAGGATGCAGGCCCTGGCACCGACTTCCATGCCATCAGAAATGGCTGCGTTTCCGTAACCCCCCTGCACCTCGATCTGACTCACTACAAGGCTATGCAGCCGATCGAGCAATGGGTCTCGGCATGCAAATTCACCTGAGCTGGAAGCTTCTGCAGTGATTCTGAAACCGGAACAGCACGAAGGCATTGGCATGACTTCGCAGCGAACGAGGGACCGCCTGATCTCACGTTTGCGCGACCGGGGTATCCGCAACAGACAAGTCCTGCAGGCATTGCGCGTAATACCAAGACACCTGTTTGTTGACGAGGCACTGGCTTCCCGCGCCTATGAAGATACGGCCCTGCCAATTGGCCACAAGCAGACAATTTCGCAACCTTACGTCGTGGCCTGCATGACAGAGGCTGTTTTGCAGGGCGGGGTGCCGGAAAAGGTGCTGGAGGTCGGGACCGGGTCCGGGTACCAGGCTGCAGTACTGTCCGGGCTGGTTGAAAAGGTGTATACCGTTGAGCGAATTGAAGCTCTCTATCAGCAGGCGCGCAAGCGCGCAATGCAACTTGGCCTTCGCAATATACAGTTCAAGCTGTCCGATGGCTCATGGGGCTGGGAAAGTTATGCGCCATATGATGCCGTGGTGGTCACTGCGGCTTCGGATGAAATTCCATCGGCTCTGATTGACCAGTTGGCGGATAACGGCCGCCTGGTCATTCCGGTGGGGCAGCCGTCAGGAGCACAGGATCTTTTGCTGTTGCACAAGAATGGTAATCAGGTGGAGCAGGAAAACCTCGGCAGTGTCAGTTTTGTGCCACTTGTACAGGGAAATGTATATACATAGTGATCTGCAATGAAACTGTTCACCCGGCTTTATGCAAGCGTGATGACCTGGGCCCGTCACCCCCGTGCCGGGTATTACCTGGGGGGAGTGAGTTTTGCGGAGTCCTCTTTTTTCCCGGTGCCACCGGATGTGTTGCTGATTCCGATGGCGGTGGCAAGGCCTGACCGTGCCTGGTGGTTTGCGTTTCTCACAACGGTCACTTCTGTGGCGGGAGGGGTGCTGGGTTATTTCATCGGGGCGTTCGCCTTCGAGTATATCGAGCCCTGGCTGCAGGCTTCTTCCTACTGGCCGGAATTTGAAACCACAAGGGCATGGTTTGGTGAATGGGGGGTATGGGTTATATTCGTGACCGGGTTTTCCCCCATTCCCTACAAGTTGTTCACGATCACGGCCGGGTTACTTTCCCTGGGGATGCTTCCGTTTGTGCTGGCTTCATTCGTTGGCAGGGGTGCCCGCTTTTTTCTGGTGGCCGGGCTGCTCAGGTACATGGGTCCAAGGTTTGAGCCATGGGTCAGGAAATATGTGGAGCGGATCGGCTGGGCCACGGTGCTCGCACTCGTAATCATTCTTGTTTATCTCAGATATCTTTGATGACTGCCTTCATACGACTGGCTGCTGCAGGAATTTTTTTCTTCACGCTGGGCGCATGTGTTTCGTATCCGGAAAGACCGGTCTACTACAAGTATGTACTGGATGATCACAAGGTACTGAGGGGCGAGACCCTGTATTCAATCGCATACCAGCACGGTCTGGACTATCGCGAGCTGGCAGCCTGGAACCGTATTTCCAAACCCTACACGATCTACCCGGGACAACGGCTGCGAATCAAGGGACCCAAAGTTCCCGTGAACGCCCGTACCACGGCCTCCGCCTCTGCAAAAAAACGGTCCAGCGCGAAACAGCCTCCGTCATACGCGAAGAAAAAGACTACGGCATCCAAGAAGTCCAAGCCGTCCAAGTCCGCAAGGCATGCATGGGTGTGGCCAACCCGCGGGAAAGTGATCCAGAAATATTCTTCGAAAGGAAGGGGCAACAAGGGAATTGATATTGCCGGCAAGGCCGGACAGCCTGTGCTTGCAGCATCTTCGGGAAAGGTCGTGTACAGCGGCGATGGGCTGCCAGGCTACGGCAACCTGATCATCGTCAAGCACAGCGAGCAATACCTGAGCGCCTATGCACACAATCGCAAATTATTGGTAAGGGAAGGGCGAGCAGTGACGCGGGGGCAAAAAATTGCCGAGATGGGCAGTACGGGGGCACAATCTCCGAGGTTGCATTTTGAGATCCGCCGCCACGGCAAACCTGTCAATCCGCTTCGTTACTTGCCTAAATACTGAGCCTGTCAGTCCGGAAAAATAAGTGCCGCTGCAGCCCTGCGGCCTTCCGCGACCAAGATTCCGTAGGTTCTGCAGGCGGCCGTCATGTTCATGCACTCCAGGCCGACCTTTTGCCGGGCAAGCCAGGCAAGAACTTCTCCCTCGGGGAATATTCCTGGCTCGTCCGAGCCCACCAGAATGATTTCCGGCTGTACATCGAGAATGGTTGAGAGGCGGTCCTTGTCCAGTTGCCGGATGCTGGTAATGTCCCATGCGGTAATCAGTCGTTCCGGGGAGACAACGAGGCTTTTTGAATACGGCTTGTCATTTACCAGTACACGCCCCGTCTGGTAGCCGGTGATCACAAAGCTTGAATCAGCGAAATCCTGAGTTAGGTCCATCTGTTGGCCGGGCGCTCGGGCATAGGCAGCCTATATTGAATCACGTATTATACGCTGTCCCGGTTAGGATGATTCGTCTATGGAAGACTTTGCAAGAATTTCCCGTTTGCCTCCCTACGTATTCTCGATCGTAAACGAGCTGAAATCGAATGCCAGGTCCCGTGGCGTGGACATCGTGGATTTCGGTATGGGCAACCCGGACCAGCCCCCGCCCCGGCACATTCCGGAGAAGCTTGCGGAAGTCGCGCTGCGGGAAGATACGCACCGCTATTCGCTTTCCCGCGGAATTCCCAAGTTACGCCACGCGGTAGCCAACTGGTACAGGCGAAAATTCGATGTTGATCTTGATCCTGAAACCGAAACCATTGTGACGATTGGCTCAAAAGAAGGGCTGGCGCATCTGGCCCTGGCTACCTTGGGGCCCGGCGATGCCGTACTGGTACCCAATCCCGCCTATCCGATCCATCCATACGGCTGTGTCATTGCAGGGGCAGACATCATTTACGTGCGATTGGCCGAGGAGGAGGATTTCTTTTCTGAACTGGAAAAGGCCATACAGGACTCTTGGCCTCGCCCGAAAATGCTGATTCTCAACTTTCCGTGCAACCCCACGACCCAGTGCGTGGACCTGTCTTTCCTGGAAAAAGTCGTCGCCATCGCAAAGGAGCATTCCATGTGGCTGGTGAACGACATCGCATACGCGGAAATCACATTCGACGGCTATGAGGCACCTTCCGTGTTGCAGGTGCCGGGCGCGAAGGAAATTGCTGTCGAATTTTATTCCTTGTCCAAGACGTATAACATGCCGGGCTGGCGGGTTGGTTTCATGTGCGGGAGTCCGGCCCTGGTGGCAGCCCTGTCGAGGTTGAAGTCCTATGTGGACTACGGCATTTTCACGCCGATACAGGTTGCATCCATTGCTGCCCTAGATAGTCCGGATGAAGTGATCGAGCAGGTTCGCACCACCTACAGGAACCGGCGTGATGTATTGTGCGAGGGGCTGGAAAATGCAGGATGGGAGGTCAAGAAGCCACAGGCTACGATGTTCGTCTGGGCAGAGATTCCCGAACCTTATCGAGAAGCAGGCTCGCTGGAATTCTCTAAAAAAATGCTGGAAGAGGCACAGGTGGCCGTATCCCCGGGAATTGGATTTGGCCAGTATGGTGATTCTCACGTGCGCTTCAGCCTGATTGAAAATGAGCATCGGACCCGGCAAGCTGTGAGAAGCATTCGCAGAATGCTGAAGACTACATGAAGTTGAGAGTGAAAACGTGCTGGAAGCGGTAAAAGTAGGTGTACTCGGCCTGGGAACGGTAGGCAGTGGTGCGGCAAGCATCCTGTCACGCAACGCAGATGAGATTGCTCGTCGGGCAGGTCGTGGTATCCAAATCTCTGTTGCGTGCGTGCGCGATACCAAAAAGCCGCGTGCCTGTGACATTTCCAATGTAGTACTGACCGAAGATGCGAACCAGGTCGTTTGCAGTACAGATATTGATATCGTGCTCGAGTTGATGGGCGGTACTGAGAAGGCCCGGGAGCTGGTACTCAAGGCAATCGATCACGGCAAGCATGTGGTAACGGCAAACAAGGCGCTGATTGCATACCACGGCAATGAGATTTTCCAGCGTGCACAGGAAAAGGGAGTATCAGTAGCTTTCGAGGCTGCGGTCGCCGGAGGTATCCCTATTATCAAGGCCTTACGTGAGGGACTTGCAGCCAATTCTATTGAATGGTTGGCCGGGATCATCAATGGCACCGGCAATTTCATTCTTACAGAAATGGGAGACAGGGGCAGGGATTTTGGTGCTGCGCTCAAGGATGCACAACAGCTTGGTTATGCGGAGGCAGATCCTACTTTCGACATCCAGGGCACCGACGCTGCACACAAGCTGACTATCCTGGCCTCGGTTGCTTTCGGTGTCCCGCTGCAATTGGAAAAGGTCTACACCGAGGGCATTGCCGAGATTACAGCCAAAGATGTTTCCTATGCGGCTGAACTTGGGTACCGGATCAAGCATCTGGGCATCGCCAAGCGCACCGCCCAGGGCCTTGAACTCCGTGTGCACCCCGCTTTGATACCGCAGCGGCGCCTGATAGCCAACGTGGACGGTGTGATGAATGCCGTAGTGGTAAAGGCAGATGCCCTCGGGCCCAGCCTGTACTATGGTCCAGGGGCAGGGGCAGAGCCAACCGGGTCGGCCGTGGTGGCTGATCTGGTAGACGTTGTTCGGGCGCTCACTTCAGACCCGGAGAATCGTGTGCCTCACCTGGCATTCCAACCGGATGCCTTGTCCGATATTCCGGTACTGTCCATGGATGATGTTTCCACGGCCTACTACCTGCGCATACATGTTCTGGATCGACCGGGTGTACTGGCCGATGTTACGCGGATATTTGCCGTGCACACCATCAGTATCGAGGCAATCATCCAGAAGGAGCCCCAGTCTGATCTTGCCAGTGTGCCGATCGTGATCCTCACGCACCAGGTGAATGAGCAAAACATGAAGTGTGCAATTTCCGAGATCGAAGAACTTGAAACCGTGACTGGTGAAGTCATGCGTATTCGACTGGAAACACTTTCCTGAATTTCGGGTGCAATATGGACAAAGAACGCTACACTGGGCTGATTGACCGGTATCGCACTATCTTGCCCCTTGCCAAGGACAGCCAGGCGATCAGTCTTTGCGAGGGGAACACCCCGCTGGTCCTGTGCCGTAATCTCGAGCAGGTCAACCGCAAGGGGATCAAGCTGTATCTCAAGTACGAGGGCCTGAACCCCACCGGTTCATTCAAGGACCGCGGTATGACAGTGGCGGTCACCCAGGCTGTCCACGAGGGAAGCCGGGCGATTCTTTGCGCCTCCACAGGAAATACCTCGGCATCCGCGGCAGCCTATGCAGCGAGGGCCGGAATCAGGGCATTCGTGCTGATCCCGGAGGGCAACATTGCGATGGGCAAGCTTGCGCAGGCCATGATGCACGGGGCGATCATTTTGCAGATCCGCGGCAATTTCGATGACGGGATGCGTCTGGTGAAGGAGGTCGCTGAAAAGGCACCGGTGAATATCGTCAATTCCATCAACCCGTACCGCCTGCAGGGCCAGAAGACAGCCGCCTATGAAATTGTCGAAGCACTGGGCTGTGCGCCGGATTTCCACTGCATACCGGTCGGCAATGCCGGCAATATTTCAGCGTACTGGATGGGCTACAGCGAACTTGCCGAAGATGTCCACAACCAGGGCACACGGGCTGTTACGGCATCCGGGCTGGCCGCAAGGCCCAGGATGCTGGGCTACCAGGCAGCAGGTGCTGCACCTTTCATCTCCGGAAAACCTGTGGAGAAACCGGAAACAGTCGCAACGGCAATCCGTATCGGGCACCCCCAGAGCTGGGACCTCGCGCAGGCTGCGGCGAAAGAGTCAAACGGCTGGTTCAACGCATTTTCTGACGAGGAAATCCTGGCCACGCAAAAGCTTCTGACGGCCAATGAGGGAATATTTTGTGAGCCGGCATCTGCGACATCGGTGACGGGTGCACTGCATGACATTGAGCGTGGCAAGATATCGGAGGGCAGTACCGTAGTCTGTACCTTGACCGGACACGGCTTGAAGGACCCGGATATTGCGATCCAGCAAAGCAGTACCGAACTCATCAACATTGATGCTGAACTGGATTCGGTCAAGCGTGCGATATTGAAAAATTTATAAGTCAGGTATCACCTGTCAAACTGTTGTACAGGTTCAGTACCTACGACACTTGGGGATCAGGTGGCCGTGTAGAATCAATGGTCTTCCAGCAGAATCCAGTGTTGTTTGAAGTATGCCCATCGTTCACTGCGAAGATACCTAGGGATTTGTCCAGGATACGAGTGCCGGAGCAGTATCTCCAGTGATCTCACCCTAACTGCTGTAGCCTACAACTGCTTTTGTCTCAAGAAATTCCTCAAGGCCGTACCGGCCCCATTCACGGCCGTTGCCGGACTGCTTGTACCCGCCGAATGGCGCCCTGCTGTCCGGTAATGCTCCGTTGAGATAAATGCTTCCTGCCCGGAGGTGGCGTGCAACGGTACGCGCACGTGCAGGGTCCCCCGAGGATATGTAACCGGACAATCCGTAGACTGTGTCATTGGCAATCTGCACGGCA
Source organism: Gammaproteobacteria bacterium (assembly GCA_026706595.1). Classification (GTDB taxonomy): domain Bacteria; phylum Pseudomonadota; class Gammaproteobacteria; order UBA4575; family UBA4575; genus WTFY01. The sequence goes on from JAPOYL010000012.1 coordinate 25,680, forward strand.
TCTTCCTCGTCAACATAACTGATCATGGAAAGTACTGGACCGAAAATTTCCTGTTGTGCAATCTGCATGTCATTGGTGACATGGGAAAACACCGTGGGCTTTACATAAAAACCAACGCTCAAGCCTTCAGGACGTCCGAGACCGCCTGTCACCAGTTGTGCACCTTCATCGATGCCTGAGCGAATCAGGTTTTGAATCCGCTCAAACTGCGATTTGGAAACCACGGGACCTATCTTTGTGCCTATGACATCCGGATGACCTACCTTGATTTTCTCTGCAGCTTTTTTGGCAACTGACGCTGCTTCATCCATGCGTTGCCGGGGTATCAGCATCCGTGACGGAGCAATGCAGGACTGGCCTGAGTTCGTGCATAGCCGGGAAACATCACGTGCTACGACTTTTTCAAAGTCAGCATCTTCAAGAAGGATATTGGCGGATTTGCCACCCAGCTCCTGTGCTACCCGTTTCACTGTAGGTGCGGCATTTCGGGCCACCTCGACTCCGGCCCGCGTCGAGCCGGTAAACGACACCATGTCAATATCGGGGTGAGAAGAAAGTGCGGTACCGACGGTAGGCCCATCGCCCTGTACCAGATTGAAAACACCTGCCGGCACACCTGCAGCATCCAGGATTTCAGCAAACAGGACTGCGTTGAACGGAGCGATCTCGGAGGGTTTCAAAACCATGGTGCAACCTGCGGCAAGGGCGGGTGCAACTTTGCATGTGATCTGGTTGATGGGCCAGTTCCAGGGGGTGATGAACCCACAAACGCCTACAGGCTCACGCATGACACGGGAGGAGCCGATATCTTCCTCAAACTTGAACGTCCGCAAGACATCGAGCGTTGTAACCAGGTGATCCAGTCCCATGGGGGCCTGTTGCGAATGTGCAAGATTCTTTGGGGCGCCCATTTCTTCGCTGATTGTCTCCGCCATGTCAGCCATGCGGGACCTGTAGTGCTCGATGATTTCTTCCAGCAGTTCAACCCTTTCTTTCTGAGTCGTCCTGGAATAGGAAACAAAGGCCATTTTGGCGGCAGCCACTGCCTTGTCCAGGTCTTTTGGACTGCCCATCGCTACACAGTCAATTACCTCTTCCGTGGCAGGATTGATGACATCTGCGGTTTGATCCGTTGAGGGTTTGACCCATTTGCCATTGATATAGAACCGAGTCCGGTTTCCCATAACATTTCTCCGGTACATGCAAATACTTCATGGGTTGCATGGAATAAATAGCCGCACAAAATACACAGGGTATCTGGCATGACTTCCCGTGGATTAATGATTACCCGTGGCAAGCGATAAACGCAAGAGGATAAAGAGTGGGCAGGGTAGCCTGGCAGGGCAAGTTATCAAAAATATATGTCTGTGCAAAAAGTGGATTGTAAATCAAACTGCGAACAAACCCGGGTATTGGCAGTTTCTGTCTCCCTGTAGTGAGTTTTACTGATATAATCCGCGTGGTTTGATGGAAGTCATGCATGCAAGATTTTTTGAGGGTTTTTCAATGCAGGTGGATCAACAGCGCGTGTGACTGATTGATGCCAGCCTGGGTATCCAAATTGTGAAATGGGGTGGTAAGTGAGCGATGATCATGTCCGGATACTCGTTGTCGATGACGAGGTGGACTTAGAGCAGCTGATGCTGCAGAAAATGAGGCGGGAAGTCCGCCGCGGTCGTTACATTTTTGAGTTTGCACACAACGGTGCTGAAGCCCTGAAGCTCCTGCGTGAGAATGGCAAGTATGACATCGTGCTGTCTGATATCAATATGCCTGTCATGGACGGACTGACCTTGCTGGCACAAATACCGGACGTCGATCCTGACATACGTGCGGTGATGGTTTCTGCATACGGGGACATGGAAAATATCAGGACTGCAATGAATCGAGGTGCGTTTGATTTTGTCACCAAGCCCATCGATTTCACGGACCTGAAGGTCACCATCGAGCGCACGATTGAAAATCTTACGCTGTGGCGTCAGGCGCTGAGCACACGCGACAAGCTGGTCGCGCTTCAGAACGAACTCGATGTTGCCAGGAAGATGCAACAGAGCATTCTTCCCATGTCGTTTCCCAGTTCTGAAGAATTCAATCTCTACGCAAGTATGGTGCCGGCACGCTCCGTGGGCGGCGATTTTTTTGATGTGTACGAATTCTCTGATGGCCGGATCGGTGTGGTGATCGCTGATGTGTCCGACAAGGGAGTACCGGCTGCAATGTTCATGATGGCCAGCCGTACGCTGCTAAAGGCCTGTGCTGCAACTTCCAGTTCTCCAGCCAATGTATTACAGCAAGTGAACGGAATGCTGGCAGACAATAATGCCGACATGACCTTTGTGACCCTGTTATACGGCATTTACGACCCCCAGACGAAAGAGCTTGTGTATTCAAACGGTGGGCACAACTTGCCTGTGGTTGTAAAACCGGACGAGACCATTGAGTTGCTGGAGTCAACGGAAGGAACTGCTCTGGGTGTCATGCCGGATTTGGAATATCAGGAAAAAACGGTTGCTCTGGAATCCGGCTCGATGATCGTATTCTATACAGACGGGGTTTCGGAAGCGGAGAAGGACGATGGCGAACTGTTTGAGATGGACAGGTTTTTCGAGGTTTTTCGAAACAGTTCATTCGGGAGCGCCAAGGATGTAACCGATACGGTGTTCCAGTCGGTCAGGGAGTATGCAGGAGAGACCCCCCAGTCCGACGACATCACTTGCCTTGTTCTGCGGGTCACCTGAAAAAGCCGGAGTAGAATGATGCAAGCTTCACGCACACTGGTTGTTGCCAATCGAATGGAGGAGATTCGCACGATCGAGACGGCGCTGGAGGAATTTGGCGAGCAGCACGGATTTCCCATGGATGCGCTGCTTCAGATTCAGCTTGCGCTGGAGGAACTTTTTACGAATGTAGTCAGCTATGCTCATGATGATGACCAGGAGCATGAAGTTGAGATCAAGCTCTCAAGGGAGGGTGATACCATCACTGTCGAGATCACGGATGATGGATTTCCCTTTGACCCATTGCATGATGCGCCTGAGCTGGATATTGAAAGCTCACTTGAAGAACGCAGTGTAGGCGGTGCTGGCATCAGACTGGCCAAGGAGCTGATGACGGAGTTGCGCTACCAGCGCAACGGTGAACGCAACCATTTAACCATGGTCAAGAAGATCTAATAAAGTGCAGGCTCTGCGCAGACTATCTCCCAGAAAAGCCTTTACCACACTTTTTGCTGCAATATTTGCAAGTGCTGCAGCTGGAGAGGTCGAGGAAAGCATAATCACTACACCTGGCGTAAACAGTGAACGCATCCTGTTTGGGCAATCCGCCGCTTTCAGCGGCCCTGCAGGCGAACTTGGTAAAAGCATGAAGGCGGGGATTCTTGCAGCTTTCAAAGAAGTCAATGACAGAGGTGGCGTCAATGGACGCCGTCTGGAATTGCACTCGCTGGACGATGCCTATGAACCTGAAGCAGCAGTTGCAAATACACAGGAGCTAATCGAAGAGGGCATTTTTGCTCTTATAGGTGCGGTAGGTACACCTACTTCCCAGTCGGCGGTCCCGGTCACCGAGGCAAACGATGTGCCCTACCTGGCCCCTATGACAGGTGCGGAATACCTGCGTGACAATACCCGTCATACCGTCATCAATCTCCGGGCCTCGTACTACCAGGAAACCGAGGAGATGGTGGAGCGACTGACCACTGACATGGGATACGATCGCATTGCCATCCTCTACCAGGATGACTCCTTTGGGCGTGCAGGATTGCAAGGTGTTCTCCTGGCCCTTGAGCGTCGTGAACTTTCCGCTGTTGGTACGGGTGTGTTTCCCCGAAACACAATTGCAGTGAAAACGGCACTTCTCGATCTGCGAGCGACGGAGCCGCAGGCTGTGATCATAGTGGGTCCCTATAAACCAACAGCAACCTTTATCAAGTGGGCGCGACGTCTTGGCATGGATCCAATTTTCATGACACTGTCTTTTGTTGGCAGCAATGCCCTGGCAAAGGAATTGGGTACCGAGGGTTCAGGCGTTTTGGTGACACAGGTTGTGCCCTTTCCGACAGGGGATGCGATAAACGCATCGGCTTTGTATCGTGCAGCACTAAAAGCCTATGATCCGGCTGCTGAGCCTGGTTTCATATCGTTCGAAGGATATCTGGCAGGACGTCTAGCGGCTTACGTGGTTTCACAATGTGGCAAGCGGGTCAACCGCGATTGTATCAATTCAGTACTGAGAACCGATGACAGCATCAGTCTGGACGGGTTCAAATTGCGTTACGGCAAGAATGACAACCAGGGTTCGGACAGGGTCTTTCTGACGGTAATTGGCCCCAATGGCCAGTACTCGCCCGTGACATCATTAACCTCTGTAGCATCGCTGACAGGGGTTTCGCATTCGCAATGAATTTGAGATAAGCGGAATGCCTGCAAGACTCTGGAGTCGAATTTCCACACAGCTTTATGTCGGTTTCGGCGGTGCCGTCGCACTGATCATCGTGATCAGCCTGCTTGCCCTCTTCATTCTTGATTACATTGGAAAAATCCAGCAAAACGTCAGTGAGAAAAGTGTCCCCGAGATGACATCCGCGTTCGCGATTGCCCAGCAAACATCATCGCTTGTTGCAGCAGTGCCACGCCTTACAACGGTGGCTACACCGGAAGAATTCGAGACCATCGCTGCAACAACAGGCTGGCAGGCAGATGCATTCGAGGCACAACTCTCGATCATGCTGGAAAACCAGGGGAGAGATGCAAGGGCGCAACAGATTCAGTCAGGTGGGATTGGCATTGTACAAAATATTGACCAGGTCAAACTGCTTGTCAGGGAACGCTTCGATGTTCGCCAGAAAATTATCGATCTCAGGGATGAACTCCAGGTGGTTCAGGGCAAGTTGACAACCCTCTTGATCGAAGAGATCGATGACCAGATGTTCTACACGATGACAGGCTACAGGTCTCTCGATGAGGAACGGTCACCACTTTCTGTTCATTTTTCAGAGCAGGAATTCCAGACATATCGCCGTCTGGTTGAGCTGCGTGAAGCGGCTGCCATCGCCACGGAGCTGCTGGCGACTGCGTTCACGGTAACTGATGAAGCGTTGCTGGAACCCTTGCGGGAGCGGTTTGAAGCTACCGTCGGCCATGCGGGCCGGTCGCTTGATGCGCTTGAAAACACAGCTGTTCATGGCCGGTTATCGACGGCTTTTTCTGACCTGTTATCGGTTGGCAGAAGGGAAAACAATGGATTTGATTTGCGTTTCAGGGAACTTACAGTTGATGAGGAACTGGCGGATCTGCTGAACGACAGCCAGATTCTTGGAATTGACGTCGTTGCACAGGTAGAGAGCTTTGTAGATGACTCCAGCATGGCTGCTGGAGAGATGGCCGACAAGGCAACCCAGGCGACGACTACCAGCACAACGATATTGCTTGTTGTCAATCTTGTGAGTATCGGTGGTGCATTCCTGTTTGTCTGGTTACTCGTACAACGCCGCTTGATCAGGCGTTTGGATCGAATTTCAAACCAGATGCAGCAAATGGCTGGCGGCGATCTGGAAGTTGCCATTGACGTTGATGGTCGCGATGAGATTGCGCAGCTAGCCAAGGCACTGGATGTTTTCAGGAACAATGCGCTGGAGGTGCAGCGTCTTAACCTCGTGGAAACGCTCGCGGAAGAGCTGAAAGGGAAAAACGAGGAACTGGCAAGCACCAATGAGGAATTGGAGCGTGCACAGGATCAAATTGTGATGCGTGAGAAGCTTGCTGCACTTGGTCAATTAACGGCAGGGGTAGCACATGAAATCAAGAACCCAATGAACTTCATCATGAACTTTTCAGAGGTCTCGCAAGAGCTCCTCGAAGAGCTCCTCGAAGAAGTGGCCAAGGGCAAAGCCGGGGAAGGAAATGGAGAAGATGACTACGATCCGGAATTCGTCGAGGAAGTGGCCGGGGACCTTACCGGAAATCTGCAGCGCATTCACGAGCATGGTAAGCGTGCAAACCGGATTGTAATGGACATGCTGAAAATGGGTCGTGGTGGCGGGGACTGGCAGGAAACCGACCTGAACATACTGTTGAATGATCATGCGCTGCTTGCATTTCATAGTGCCCGTGCCGCTGACACGGAATTTCAGCTGGAAATTCAGGAGGACTATGAGGAAGGGTTGCGGGAAATCATGGTACGCCCACAAGATCTTGGCCGGGTATTCCTGAATTTGGTGACCAATGCCTGTTATGCCACTGATGAAAAAAGAAAAGCTCTGCTGGAGAAAGGCGGTGATGCCGGCAAGGAGTATCAACCGATACTCAAGCTGAGCACGCTGCAGGTCGGAGACCATGTAGAGGTACATGTCCGGGACAATGGCAACGGTATTCCCGAATCAGCGTTGGAACGTATTTTCAATCCATTCTATACAACTAAGCCGCCGGATAAGGGCACCGGCCTGGGACTGTCACTGTCCAGTGACATCATGCGCGAGCATGGTGGTGAAATCCGTGTGGACACCAAGGAAGGTGAATACACCGATATGATCGTTGTTCTACCTGTGGAGCAGGTCAGCCATGAGGCAACGGGAACTACCGAAGAATCTGCAGATGGAGAAGATGTCGCTGTTGCACCACCCTGAAGTGTCAGTTGTGTGCCGCGTGGATTGCTTCAGGAAGTGATTCTTGTATCTCGATAATCTTGTCAAAGCCAGAAGTACGTATAACCTGCAGGGCTAGTTCCGGCAGTGAAGACAACATAAATTTCTTATTTCTGTCTCTGGATATTTTTGCAGCCAGCAAGATTGAATGCAGCCCAGCACTGCTGATGTATGTCAGTTTCTTAAAATCCAGGATAACGGGGCCATCTATGTTCTGAATCCTATGCTCAAGATCGTTTCGGAATTCTTGGGCATTAACACCATCAACATGGCCTCCTACGTGGATTACTAGAACGCCTTCAATCGTCTCGTCTGCCAAGTGCAGTTCCCGGATCACAGTTGCAATTTCTCCAGTGGTGGGAAGTTTGATTCTGCGATGCCGGTTCAGCCTTGCGATAGACTTAGCAAAATTGGTATGTGCTGCCTATCCTTCATGAGTGTTCTTAACCCTGAGTACCAGCAGCAATTTGGCATTTCCACTCAGGCAGGGGGCGACAGCTGTGCCGTCACTTGGATTTTTCGGTAACGACCCTAACCCTTGATCGCTTCTACTGCTGCGGTTCGAGATTGAAGTACATCAATGATCTTGTCAAAACCTGCAATCTCAACGATTTCTTTTATGGGCTCAGGCAGGGAGCAAAGCATGAACTTTGTATTCTTGCCCTTGAGTGTTTTTGCAATAAGCAGGATTGAACGTAACCCTGCACTACTGATGTAGGACAGATTCTCCAGATCCAGTACTACTGGATTGTCAGAGCCATCAATTTCCTTGTTGAGGTTATTGTAAAATTCCTGAGCGTTCACACCGTCAATACGGCCCGTCACGCTTATAATTAGTGCAGTCCCTTCAACCTGATCGACCTGCAATTCTACTTGGTGATTTTGAATGGTACTTCTCCGAAGATATTTGTTGGCACAGACTATACAAAATTTATTGTACCTTATCTATCAAATTTTCACTATTGCAGGCGCCCCTTCTGGCACTAAAACAACCGGCCATACCATGGCCCGGGGCACACAAACTCTCCGTGGAGACTGAATCCTGCGGAGTGCAGGCCAGGGCAGGCTGGGAGCCCCATTCACGGCCACTTCAACTGCCCCGGATGAGCAAGCGATTCAATCGAGCCCGGCAGCAAAAGCTTGCTGCCAATTTCCTATTAACCAGTGCGAGTGTACAATGCCACTCATACTGTGAAGCGAAATAGAGATTAAGCTAATGGTGTCCGCCTTGAGTGGGTTGACGAACGATGACTTTGCCTATCAGGCAGAGGCTTTGCAGGGGGTATCTCGCACATTTGCCTTGACCATTCCACAGCTTCCGGATGGGCTATGTGATGTCGTAGGCAATGCATATCTTTTATGCCGGATCACGGATACTATCGAAGACGAACCCGCACTCTCTGCAGAACAAAAACGTGAGTTCTCTGAGCGTTTTGCCGAGATTGTTGCAGGTCGGCAGGAGCCTGATTCCTTTGCTCAAGATCTCGGTGAGCTATTGTCTTCGTCAACGACAGAAAGTGAGCACGACCTGATTGCACATACTGCTCGAGTGATTCGTATCACGAGGGGATTTAGTGATACTCAGCGCAATGCGCTTGAGCGCTGCGTGAAAATCATGTCGCGAGGAATGGCAGAATTTCAGCAAAGGGCAACGGTAAAGGGCCTGAATGACCTGCCTGACCTTGATCAATACTGTTATTACGTTGCCGGGGTCGTAGGCGAGATGCTCACCGAGTTGTTCTGTGATTATTCAGAAAAAATCAATGAGCGACGTGAGGAGTTGCTTGCGCTTTCAGTTTCTTTTGGCCAAGGTCTGCAGATGACAAATATACTGAAGGATATATGGGATGACCAACGACGTGGGGCGTGCTGGCTGCCACGGGATGTTTTTCTTGCGGCAGGTTTCGAGTTGAGTTCCCTGTCTTCCGCGCAGCGCGACCCGGGCTTTACCAAAGGGCTGTTTGAGTTGGTAGCCATCGCCCGGCATCATCTATCGAATGCATTACGATTTATAATGATTATCCCTCCTCGCGAAACCGGCATTCGTCTTCATTGCCTATGGGCGTTGGGGATGGCCATATTGACCTTGCGCCGAATCCACGCGACTCCTGCATACAGGAGTGGTCAAGAGGTGAAGATTTCGCGTCGCAGTGTGTGGATGGTTACTATTGTGACCAGTGTAGTAGGGCGGTCTAATCTGGCTTTGAGATTGCTATTCGGGATATTAACTTACAATCTTCCGCGAGTTGAAGGAAGGCATCTTGAGCAGGCAAGCCCATAAAAATGCATGTTGGCAATGAAAAATCACTGGCCACGATTTTTGCAGAACTGTGAGCAAAACTAGTTGAGAACATACTCATGAATGGATTACCACAAGTGAACCCTGATAGTCCGGATCGGGAGAGGCAGAAAATACGTGTGATTTTGGCACAGCCACGTGGCTTTTGTGCTGGCGTAGACCGTGCAATCGCGATTGCAGAAGGAGCACTGAAACTTTACGAGCCTCCCGTTTACGTACGACATGAAATCGTCCACAACCGCAGAGTCGTTGAAAACCTGAAAGCGAAGGGCGTACGGTTTGTAGAAGAAATCCATCAGATTCCAGACAATGCAATTGCCGTGTTCAGCGCTCATGGTGTGTCAAAAAAGGTTCAGCAAGATGCGTCGGAGCGTGGCCTTGAGTCACTTGATGCTACTTGCCCGCTGGTTTCCAAGGTGCACAAGGAAGGCCAGCGTTATGCTGCAAAAGGCTACGATGTGATCTTGATTGGTCACGAGAATCATCCTGAGGTTGAGGGCACACTGGGCCAAATTCCAGGACCTGTCCATCTTGTCAGCGATGCCCAAGACGTTGAGATGTTGGAAGTGGGTGACCCGGACAAGGTCGCTTATGTGACCCAGACTACCCTGTCGGTTGATGATACACGGGATATCATCAAGGCATTGAAGCAGAAGTTTCCAAACATTGCAGGTCCTAATACCAAGGACATCTGCTATGCGACCCAGAATCGACAAGCTGCTGTACGTGCTCTTGCCGCTCAGGTTGACTTGATGCTGGTGGTAGGAGCCCACAACAGTTCCAATTCAAATCGCTTATGCGAAGTCAGCAATGACAGCGGTACACCGAGTCACTTGGTCGAAGACCCGGCAAAAATCGATCCTCTGCTGTTACAGGGAGTTGAGGCAGTCGGAATCACGGCAGGTGCATCGACACCTGAAGAACTGGTGCAGGAGTTGATTGGCAAGCTGAGGGAATTTGCCGACCTGGAAATCTCGAATATGGATGGTATCGTCGAGAATGTACGTTTTGGTCTTCCACCCTCCTTGCGGAGCGTCATCGAAGCTGGATAATCAGGTGTCTGGATGCTTCGGCCAGCCATCCGGGGTCGTGGCGGTCCTTTGGCTGTGTACTTTCAAGCCTTAGCCGTAAGCTTGGTTAAAAGTTGTAGTTCAGGCGAAATTCTAAAAAGCTATCACGTCGGATGGGGTCAAACTGAGTATCCTTTTTTTCTACATTGAACAGTGAAAAAAGTTCAAGATTTGCGGACCACTGGTCAGAAATCCGGCGGTTAAACTCAATCACAAAGGCACTTGTGGAATAGTCCCGATCTCTCAGAAGACTGGAGAAAATCTCTGTATTTTGGGTGTCATTGAATGCGACGCGTATGCCGATGAGTAGATCATCGTCAAAAATGTTCGTTGCGTCCTTGCCCCGTTCATCGTAACACCATTCACCAAGTACACCAAAGTCAGCCGCCGTCCCGAGTATAGAATAAAACGTGTACTCCGCACCGACCACAAAAGCGGCATAGTCCTCCTCCACATAGCGCAAATTCTGGGAATCAGCGCGGTGAATGGCTTCGAGCTTGAACAACCATTCATCGGTAGTCAGCTGTGCATCAATACCAAACTGGCGTATTTGCTCATAATGCGGGACTAACACCAGTTCCCCATTGCGCTGTTCGCTGACTTGGGGCTGTAGAAGGGGGTCCCTGCTGGTGCCGTCAAAAAAACTCACGCCTATATCGAAAGGTCCGAAGTTCTGACTGTATCGAACTGCAAAATCCATGTGCCATTCCTTCGCTCCGCTTTCGTAGGAAGGATGGTCGTCATCCACGACAAGTGATGAACGCAGGCGCCCCTTGCGCCCTGGATAGGTACGCTCCCGATGGTGCGGGAGGATAAATAGCTCAGCTGCACCAAAATTCCCGGACCAAGTGGCATGTGCCATGAGTTGGCCCAGTTCGACTTCTTCATCAGGATGCTCAATCAAATCGGTCTGGTTTATGATATCCACCAGGTGATGTGACTCAACGACCCCCCAGAACACCCGGTCCACGCCAAGGCGCAATTCCCACTCACCATCTCCAATTTCACCAAGCAGCAGGAAGTACGCCTCACGCAAGTCTGCATGGCTGCGATCAGGATCTGCGCTGTCATGACGCAAGAATGGAATTAGGGTGAAACTCCAGCCCTCGACACTCTCGAAATAGAATTCCGGTTCCAGAACGATCCCGCTGGCAAGGTCTGGTTGACCTGGGTAGGCAGCATTTTCAGGGTACCAGCGATTTTCGAACCTGACCTGCCCGAAGACCTCGTGGTCAATTTCACTGCCTGCACATATTTGTGCACCCAGGGCCATGGTCAAAAACCAGGCAGCGCGGGTCAGGACTTGCAGGGGACTGCGCAGCACGACATCAACGTATTCGTCTCAGCCCTGTTTTCGTGAAGTCACGATTATCTAGGTCAGTTTGAAACTGATAATCCGTCCAGGTAATCACTGTACTTTTCCCAGTCAAATGATTCACCATCGTCATCTCGCTAGCACGCCAGTAACGATCTAGATATAGCTTGTAGCCTGTCAGGGTAAGCGTTTTCAGGTGCGCGTTCTTGCGGTCGTAGTACTCGATTTTCTGTGCCCGCAAAGCGTCTTTGTCTTGCCAGATCACTTGGCGGCTGTAACTCGATTTTCTATTGACCGGGTACCGTTCCATGACCGTGCAGGTCAAATTCCCACAAGGCTCATCGCGCAGGTACATGTACGTGAATTTTTCTACCTCCGGGCTGCTCATGTCTTCATAGGCAAACTCGCTTCCCATGAAAGAACCGGACTGGTTCGAAGAACTGATGCGTTTTACGCGCTTCAAGGCAGGCAAATAAAGCCATTGGTCGTCCGAGGTATCCTTGTGTCCGTGTATAAGCAATGCAGTCCCCTGGACGTCACGAGGGTTGTCAAAAACAAACAAGCTTTTGTCCCCGTCTTCAAGTACTTCCAGGATCTTTACTCGAAGCTGGCGCTGGCTCTCTTGCCCCTGCTTGTTGCGAAGAGTCATGGTTTGCTGGGCCGTTAAATTGCCAAAACCCTGGTCGCGTGCTTGAGTATCCTGCGCAATTTTCAAACCTATTTCCTCCGGGGTCAGTGATTCCGAGTACACAGGCACTCCGTAAAAGGCGGACAGGATCAGGTAGAGGACAGCCAGTCGAAACAATGATCGCAGGCGAGGGTAAGCACCAGTCATGAGTTCCTCCAATAGAGCGCAGTCAGCGATGCAGTGTGTGCGAGGAGGCACGAAAAGTTCATTGACCGCAGCATAGCAATGTCAAATATCAGCATCAGCTTGGTTAGTTTCACCACTCGCTTGATTTTGATGCAAGTACATGGTCGGGCATCTTATAGCTCACACCGATCTCGTCGTATTGGGAAGCGTTGAGAAGCTGGAGAAAATTCTCTGACTTGATCAACTGTACATCCTTTGTCAGTCGCATGCTAAGCTGCTTTGCGCGATACATGTGCAGAACTCCCGTGCTGCTGCTTTTCGGGAACTGCAGCTGGTTGGCAAGCTGGCTCCCCACCAGGGCTCTTGAAATACGGTATGCCAGGTCCCTCATGGAATCCTGTTCATCGAGATCGGACAGTCCTGCGACTAGCGGGATGGATTGTATCAGGGCGTTTGATATGGTTGCAGCATCTGCATCCGGAGGCGGTTCGCACATGAAGCCGATTTTGAACAGTTCATGCGCCTCTTGCTGGGTGCTAAACAGGATTGTTTCAGGCACACCCATGAGATGACCCACATAGCGCCATAACTCGAAGATGCTGTCCTTTTCGGTCTGGTTGTAGTTGGCACCTACTGACGTCGAGTGCTCCAGCAGTCTATGTGAAAACAAGGCGGTGGAAAAACCCATGTGTGCCGCACTTATCGGGGTACCCCAGGCCTTTGTGTCCCATTCGTCTGCAGTTTTTATCAGCTGCCTCACCCGCGCATGAATGAAGCGGATGCGCACGGACAATTTCCATCCGTCACCTTTTCTCTGCAGCCCACCGGGGAAAAATATTTCCAGCAAATGCCGGTTGACTTGCTTCAATTGCCTGATGCTGACATCTGTTTCTTGCAACATGCGGCCCGTGATACCGAATGGCTTACTCATCAACGTCGAAAAGCCTTCGACCAGCACCCCGGTAACCAGTGCAAGCAGTATGTCACTTGCTTTGGTGTAGAACGCCTGAATAGCCGGATCAAAGGCCTTGTAGTCAAGCCAGGAAGGGGGTTCATTGATCCGCTCAAAAGCATCACGCAACGCTTGGGGTGCGGCACGCAAGACTTCTGTCTGCTGTTCGATTCCGGCAGCGATGAACTGGTGCAGGTCTTCGCTGGGAAGGGCGGAGATTTCTTCCATCACCGGATCCAGCTCGGGATCACCTATGCAGGTATGCTTGATGTAATTGTCTGCGGTGGCAAGGTCATGCAGACGAGCCGAGACATAACCTTCGGTGTAGGCAGAGGGTGCTGGCTGCATTTTCACCACAAAGATTCTCCGGTCAACACACTGGCAAGCAGTATACAGCGACCCGTCCAGTGTTTCTCCAGACCACCGGTATGATTTTGCGGGTAATTCTAGCAGTGTACATTATTGCTGTCAGATACATGTTGGCATGCGGACTGAAGAATGCTCGGGATCATAGAGAGCACTGGTGCATATCCATGTTTTTTGAAAGGATTCCTTGCTACGACTTCCAGTTTGCGATATCGATGCTGTTATCCAGTTCCCACGTGAAGTTGGTCAGTTTTTCATCACACAGAGGTGTCATGGTCCTTATGTAGTCCCTTCTTGATATGGCCTCGGCTCCAAGGCTCAACAAGTGGGATGAGGGCAGTTGGCAGTCCAGCAACGGGCACCCCCAGCTGTACAGGTGGCTGACAATGTAGGTGAGGGCAACTTTGGAGGCGTTCGTCTGGAAGCTGAACATGGACTCGCCGAAAAACATTTTCCCAATCATGACCCCGTACACGCCACCAATTAAACGTTCTTGGCAATCCCATAATTCAACTGAATGCGCACAGCCAAGTTGATGCAAGGCTGTGTAGGCTTCTGTCATTTCGTTGGTAATCCATGTGCCCCTTGCATAACTTCGAGGTGCAGCACATGCAGTAACCGTCTTTTTGAAATCACCATCAAATGTGACTGTCCATTCATGCTTGCGCAAAATTTTTCTCAGGCTGGAAGAAATTCTGAATTTTTGCGTATACAGAACGCCTCTTGGGTTTGGAGACCACCACAGGATCGGTTGGCCGTCTTCATACCAGGGAAAGATGCCTTTACGGTATGCGTTCAGCAGTCGCGTAACGCTCAGGTCTCCTCCCGCCGCAAGTAGGCCATCAGGGTTTTGCAGGGCCTTCTCTACGTCAGGAAATGGAGCGTTGCAATTGGAGGGGTCTAGCCAGTGAATGTCCATTTCATCACAACGAAAATCGTTTTAGTTGACCCTGTAGGGCGATAATGACATGAGTTCTTTGCACTCATGCTGCATGAGGCGCTCTTCACGCTGGCAAAAATCCCCGATCGCGGCCCTCAGGCGTGAATCCGATATCCAGTGAGCAGACCAGGTTTTGGTGGGGAGGAAGCCACGGCTGATTTTGTGCTCACCCTGAGCACCGGGCTCAAAAAATGAGAGCTGGTGTTCGATGGCGTATTCGATGCCCTGGTAGTAACAAGCCTCGAAGTGCAGCCCATGAAATTTATCCATGCATCCCCAAAATCTTCCATAAAGCGTGCTGTCGTCAAGAAAGTTGATTGCACATGCGATCAGTTTCTTGTCGTAGAAAGCAAGCACCAGCAAGACTTGGGAGCCCATCATGGCACCCAGCTCTTTGAAAAATCCAAGGCTGAGGGTGGGCAGGCTATTTTTTCGGTAAAAGGTATTCACATAGAAGCTGTGCACCTGTTGCCATAGCACGTCGTCCAGTTCCGACCCGTGAAGGCGCCGAATGTGAATTTGCTGATCCCTCACGAAACGCCTTTCACGCCTGATCTTTTTTCTTTTTCTGGAAACCAGACCATCCAGGAAATGGTCAAAGCATTCGTAATTTTGATTGTGCCAGTGGTACTGGCAACCAAGGCGCAACATCAGGTTGCTCTGCCTGTAGAATTTACATTCTTCGTCTAGGTTGAATAGCCAGTGCATGCCGGACATGTTCAGCCTCTCCGCTTCCCTGATTGTGGCATCGATCATGGTTGCTGCAATTTTGTTTTTTTGCTGTGCCGGTATCTCCGGCATGATTAGGAGACGGGAGCCTGTCACGGGCGTGTAGGGTACCGAGGCAACAAACTTGGGATAATAGGACAGCCCGACTTGCTCATATGCAGATGCCCATGACCAGTCGAATACAAATTCTCCGTACGAGTTGGTTTTGACATACAGTGGGCTTGCGGCGATGACCTGCTGATTCTGGTCGCGCACGATAAGATGATGCGGATACCAGCCGTATTTCTCGCCCAGGCAATCATTGCGTTCCAGGGCATATAGAAACTCATGCTTCAAAAACGGACTGTTGTCTATCAGCAAGCGGTTCCAGTGCGCACCTTTGACCGCACCGAGTGAGTTCAGGAAACTGCAGGTGTATGCCGGTGGAGTGTTTTCAGGAATCGAGTTCTGGGCAGTCAAGAGGCGATAAAGGGCGGCTTCAGTCGTTTGCGAGATTGTCCAGGTATTTTTCAGCATCAAGTGCCGCCATGCACCCCGTTCCTGCAGAAGTTACCGCTTGCCGGTACACATGATCCATCACGTCTCCTGCGGCAAATACGCCCGGGACGCTGGTAGCGGTTGCATTACCGTGCAGCCCGCTGTTGACCTGGATGTAGCCACCTTGCATATCGAGCTGGTCTTCAAAAATTGCGGTATTCGGGGTATGTCCAACCGCGATGAACACGCCGCTCAGGTCGATGTCCTGTGTAGAAGCGTCCAGGGTGCTCTTGATCCGCATCCCGGTGACCCCGGTGTCATCCCCCAGGATCTCATCAAGTGTGTAGTTCCATCTTATCGTGACATTGCCACTTTTCTCTCTTTCGAACAGCTGGTCCTGCAGGATCTTTTCGCTGCGCAAGGCATCCCGTCGATGTACCAGAATTACCTCGCTTGCAATATTGGACAAGTAAAGTGCCTCCTCAGCAGCAGTATTGCCACCGCCAATCACCGCAACCTTTTTCGCTTTATAGAAAAACCCGTCACATGTCGCGCATGCCGAGACCCCTTTTCCTTTATAGATTTCCTCCGAAGGCAGTCCCAGGTATTTGGCTGAGGCACCTGTTGCAATGATCAAGGCGTCACAGGTGTAGCTCCCCATATCTCCTGTCAAGGTGAAAGGAGGCTTCGACAGGTCGGCGGCACGAATATGATCAAAGATGACTTCCGTGCCGTAGCGCTCCACGTGCTTCAGCATGCGGTCCATCAGGTCCGGGCCCTGCAGCCCCTCGACATCTCCCGGCCAATTGTCTACATCGGTGGTCGTGGTGAGTTGGCCACCTTGTTCCAGACCGGTGATAATCGCAGGATTCAGGTTGGCCCGGGCAGCATAGACACCCGCCGTATACCCGGCAGGGCCGGATCCCAGTATCAGCAGTCGGAAATGTCGAGATTCGGCCATTCGGTGTTCCTGTATGTGATTTGCCGACTGGATGAATTGCTAACAATTTAGCCGACGATTTTACTATACTCTGGAGGTTGAACCGGCAGTATTGCCTTTGGCCCATGGGGGCGGATTTTACATGAGTTGGGGCAGTATTGCTGTACAATAAAAGCTCAATGATGGGGCTTGAGTAAAATCCACGATGCAAAAATGTTGAATTATAGTTTCAATTAATTCAATATCTTAAATAGATAATTTGAGAGTAAGTGATTAGATTGGCCGAGCTGTCTTGAAAAAGCCATCGAAATCCAGTGATCGGGCTTCCTTGCCCAGGGGTCTGCGTGAAAGCGTACTGCTGGTACTGGCTGCACTGGGTGCCTATCTGATGCTGGCGCTACTCACGTATCAGCAGTCGGACCCCCGCTGGACCCAGGCGGGCCATGACCTGGTTGCAAACAATCTTGGCGGTAGGGCCGGCGCCTGGTTTGCGGACCTGTTTTTTTTCCTGTTTGGCTACCTCTCATACCTTGCCCCCGTCATGGTGGCCTACAGCGGATGGCTGTTATACCGAGGTGGAACGGATACACAAGCTGTCGATTACCGGACACTGGGAGTACGCTGGGCTGGTTTCTTGCTGACTTTGGCGGCAGGCTGTGGACTGGCGGCTCTGCATTTTCAGTCAGGCTTTCTTCCACATACCGCAGGTGGCGTTCTAGGTGATATTGTCGGTACGGGCTTCCTGGCCGTCTTCAATTTTGTCGGTGCCACTTTGCTGCTGCTGGCACTGTTTTTTGCCGGTATCACGGTGTTCTCGCATTTCTCATTGTTATGGCTCCTGGACACAACCGGGAAATACATTCTGAAGATCAGTTCATGGCTTTGGAGATTGATCAGCCTGCTCAAGGAGAGGCACCTGAGCAAACAGGCAAGAACTGCTCGGGAAAAAGTGGTCAAGGCCAAAAAGGTGAAAATCCAGAAATCCCCGCCACGCATCGAGCCAACTGTGGAAGAGATCACGCCAAGCAAGCGGGCTGAACGGGAACGCCAGATCCCGCTGTTCGATTCAGTGGAAACCGCCTTGCCCCCAACATCCATGCTGGACAACGTTGCCGATGACACCAAGGGATATTCGGACGATGCGCTGGAGGCAATGTCGCGCCAGGTAGAACTGAAATTGCTCGACTTCGGAATCGATGCCTCGGTGGTTGAGGTTCATCCAGGTCCTGTAATCACGCGCTTTGAACTACAGCTAGCAGCAGGTATCAAGGTGAGCAAGGTCTCAAACCTGGCCAAGGACCTTGCCCGCGCACTTTCCGTGGTGAGTGTGCGGATTGTCGAGGTGATTCCGGGCAAATCCAACGTTGGGCTTGAAATTCCCAATGAATACAGGGAGCTGGTCGTACTGAGCGATATCCTGCGTTCCGAGACCTACGATGCGTCCTCATCCATCTTGACCCTGGGCTTGGGCAAGGATATCAGCGGGCGTCCCATCGTGGTGGATCTTGCAAAAATGCCCCATCTGCTGGTCGCAGGCACTACCGGGTCCGGCAAGTCGGTAGCCTTGAACGCGATGCTGTTGAGCATATTGTATAAAGCTACACCACAGCAGGTGCGCATCATCCTGATTGATCCCAAGATTTTGGAATTTGCAGTGTATGAAGGGATTCCGCACCTGCTTTCACCGGTCGTCACCGATTTGAGAGAGGCAGCCAATGCCTTTCGCTGGTGCGTGGCCGAGATGGAAAGACGGTATCAGCTGATGTCGGCGCTCGGGGTTCGCAGTATCCAGAGCTATAACACGAAGGTGAAGCAGGCCATCGACAAAGGCAGCCCCATACCTGATCCCTTTGCCAGTCAGCAGGAGGGCGGTGAGCTAGAGGGCAGCCCGGTAGAAACACTGAATCCGTTGCCAAGCATTGTCATCATAGTGGATGAGCTGGCTGACATGATGATGGTTGTTGGCAAGAAGGTCGAAGAACTCATTGCACGAATTGCACAAAAGGCCCGGGCGGCTGGCATTCACCTGATCCTGGCTACCCAACGTCCCTCGGTGGATGTCATCACTGGCCTTATCAAGGCGAACATCCCTTCCAGGATTGCCTTCCAGGTCTCTTCGAAAGTCGATTCACGAACCATCCTGGATCAAATGGGTGCCGAGCAGCTATTGGGCCATGGCGACATGCTGTACCTGCCTCCGGGGACCTCCCTTCCCGATCGCATTCATGGTGCATTTGTCTCAGATGAAGAAGTGCACAAGGTGGTTGCCTTCCTGAAGCAAAAAGGAGCTCCAGCCTATCTGGATGAAGTCACTCAAGATCCCGAGGATGGCAAAGATGTAATACCTGGGCTGGAACCCATTGATAGTCAGGACGGCGAACTCGATCCACTTTATGATGAAGCGATTGCAATCGTTACAGAAACCCGCAAAGCCTCGATTTCCTATTTGCAGCGAAGATTGAAAATCGGCTACAACCGTGCAGCAAGGATCATAGAAGAGATGGAAAACAGCGGTGTTGTCAGTGCTGTTTTATCTAATGGCAGTCGAGAAGTCATTGCTCCTCCACCGGTATAGTCACACCGATTGTGCCGGGACCGGCGTGACGCAGGATTGAGCATCGCCAGGCGCCATCAAATTTATCTTGCCAGAGAGTTCGAATAGGGCAGCGAGTGATACGGATCTGGAAATCATTTTTGGGCAGTGTACTGCTGTTGTTTTCTCTGGCCTGTCCGGGCAGTGAGGCTGTGGGCTTGCTGAATACATTTTTTGCAGAGGTAAGCTCTTTTCAGGGAAGTTTTCTACAAACCGTCTGGAGTGAAGATGGCAAGCTGGTTCAGGCAGCACGAGGGTCCGTTGCCCTGAGCCGACCAGGCAGGTTTCGCTTTCAATATGCACAACCTCACAGGCAGCTCATCCTTGCGGACGGAAAGTACCTGTGGGTCTACGACGAGCAATTACAGCAAGCAGTAGCTAGGCCCATCATGGAAGCATTGGGCAGTGCGCCAATCATGTTGCTGATGAACGCCCGTGTCCTGCAAGATGATTTTGAGATTTTTTCAGCCCCGGATCGAGAGAATCTCAGCTGGGTGGAGTTGGTTCCTCATGTTCAGGACACCGAGTTTCACAGCGTGCAGATAGGCCTCGATGAAAAAGGTATCCGAAAAATGGAGTTGCACGACCAGTTTTCTCAAAAAACCGTCGTTGAATTCAAGCACCTTGAGCTGAATGTGAGCTTTCCGGATGGATATTTCGTGTTCAAAGCGCCACAGGGTGTGGATGTCGTGGGTTTTCCGGCAAAGTGAGAAAGGTCGGCATGCAGGCCTTCTGTCCACACCCGGGGCCTGCTGGGTGGCTTCGGGCAAATTGAGCTGCCAGCATCCGCACATGTGAGGAGACAGTCATTCCAAGCGCACCTGCC
Source organism: Gammaproteobacteria bacterium (assembly GCA_026706595.1). GTDB lineage: Bacteria > Pseudomonadota > Gammaproteobacteria > UBA4575 > UBA4575 > WTFY01. Next base: position 45,644 of record JAPOYL010000012.1, read on the forward strand.
AACCAGAGTACTGACCTGCTAGATCGCACGGAGGGCTATCGCCCGCTTGCAGATCGCATGCGCCCGGTCACCCTGGCTGAGTTTGTAGGTCAGGCACACCTGTTATCCGGTGACAAGCCGCTGCGTCAGGCGATTGAGCAGGGCAGGTTACATTCCATGGTTTTCTGGGGGCCGCCCGGCACGGGCAAGACCACGCTCGCACGCATCATCGCCAACACTTCACGTGCACAGTTTCTTGCACTGTCCGCCGTGCTGTCCGGGGTCAAGGAGATCCGCCAGGCGATCGAACAGGCCAGGCTGCACAGCCAGGAACACGCTTCCAGTACGGTGCTGTTTGTTGATGAAGTACATCGATTCAACAAGGCCCAGCAGGATGCGTTCCTGCCGCACATCGAGAACGGCACATTTTATTTTATTGGTGCCACCACGGAAAATCCTTCCTTTGAACTCAACAATGCGCTGTTGTCCAGGGCACGGATTTACGTCTTGAAGCGGCTGACAGAACAAGATGTCAGCCAGTGTATTGACAATGCCCTTCAGGATGACGAGCGTGGTCTAGGTCGCAGGCAGATCGAGGTCGATCAGGATGCCAGGGACCTGCTTGCTGCAGTAGCAGATGGGGATGCGCGGCGTGCATTAAACTTCCTGGAAATTGCTGCGGACTGGATTGGTGAGAGTGCAGAGGAAAATACGATCACCTGCGACATTGTCAAGGAAGTCACCGCACAGGGAATCCGGCGCTTTGATAAGAGAGGCGAATATTTCTATGATCAGATTTCCGCATTGCACAAGTCAGTACGTGGATCCGATCCCGATGCCGCGCTGTACTGGTATTGCAGGATGATCGATGGAGGCTGTGATCCCTACTACGTAGCGCGTCGCGTACTGAGGATGGCAGTTGAGGATATTGGCAATGCAGATCCCCGTGGCCTGCAGATCGCAGTGAGTGCCTGGGATACCTATGAACGCCTCGGCTCTCCGGAAGGTGAACTGGCCATTGCCCAGGCCATCGTGTATCTGGCCTGCGTACCAAAGAGTAATGCCACGTACCGTGCGTATGGCCTGGCCATGAAAGATGCCAAAGACCATGGCAGCCAGGAAGTGCCGATGCATCTGAGAAACGCGCCCACCAAGCTAATGAAAGACCTTGGCTACGGACGGGACTATCGTTATGCTCATGATGAACCTGATGCCTATGTGCAGGGTGAGTGCTACTTTCCCGAAATACTGCGGGGGACACGCTATTACGAACCCGTAGATCGAGGGCTCGAGATCAAGATCAAGGAGCGGATGCGCAGGCTTCGGAACAAGGTCGAAAATCGGAATTGAATACAAATTGAGGCACACAACATGGACCAGCTGAGACTGTCAAGGGAACTTATCGAGGAAATTCAGAAAGTACTCACCGAAGCAGACGAGCGTGCTGCCAATCCAATACTGGCGGGTCAATACCTGGCTGCCATCACAGGGTTTGTTATAGGGAACCATGATCTGCCGACAGGTGAAAAAAATGAGATCATGAATGAGATTGTTGCCTTTGCAAAATATGTCTATGAGGACATTACACGGCAAAGACAAGCCAGCATGCGTCCAAAAGGCGAGGCGTTCGGGATCTGGAAACCTGGAGATCCCTGATTCAAATCACCGATGTCCTACTTGTCAGCGACTGTCTTGAATATCGCAAACCTTGACCAGCCACCAGTCGACCCAGGGATTATCGGCCTCCGCGCTAGTTGCCAGGGTGGGTCGCGACGAACCCGCCCTTCATCGTGTTGGTCTCAAAGACGCCGCCGACCGTGTTCGCGTTCGTCCCCGCCGTGGTGCCGTAGTTGCGGAAGGTGCCCGCGATCGTCCGGCCGCCGGAGTTGTCCGAGAAC
>JAPOYL010000020.1 GCA_026706595.1 Gammaproteobacteria bacterium
CTGCCCAGCAAATTGTTGAGCTGCAGACTGATACCCACCCAGTCTGGATCGGGAACGGTTTTCAGTTTTTGAATCTGTCTGGAGATGGATTCGCGTACGGGGAGCAGGCGAGGGTCATTGAGTTCATGCAGGCGAGTGCTTGCGATATCCAGGGCGGCAATGGTTCCCGGAATGTCACGCTCAATGAGCAAACGATGACTGGCCAGATGCAAAATATACAAGGTCTCGTTCAGTCCCCATTCCAGCTGGCTCCGGTTGACGCTGGCCAGGGATTGTTGCACGAAGCTGCGGGTGTTTTCCTGCTGGTTCGCCTGTTGCTTCACTTGTTTGGAAAGCCCTGTCACTTGCTGTTCGAGTGCTGTGATCTGTTGCTGCAATTCCTCTTTGAAACCCAGAAACTCCGTGCTCTCATCAATGGTGGCGATATCGTCAGCCAGGGATTGGCGCTCTGTCGTGGCCTGAACCAGACGCTCATTGAGTCCGAGCCATGCATAATATGCAAGGCTGCTACCAGCGAGCAGCAAAACCGTGATCAGGGCAGGAAGGACAAGTCCGCTGCGAAGTTTTTGACCATTCGATTTTTCCGGGACACGTGACTCCGACTCGGAAGGTGAGGTTGGTTGTTGAACGTCCATCGTTTGGCGTGCTGTCTGTTTAGCTGGATCCCTTGGCCCATGCTTGCAGGGCCTCCAGCATGGCAGCATCGCTGGCATTGCTGGCTATTATAGGGCTTTTCGTAAAACCGAAGGCGGTGGCAGTTTCGCCGATACGCTGGCTCCCTGCAATGAGCGTAACCCTGGTCATCCATCTTCGCTCATCGACCGCACACAGGGTCCACAGGTTGTGGGCTGATTCGACACTGTAGATCAGTATGGCTGATTCTTTTTCGGGGCAAGTGCAAAGGTTCACAGCGGGGCGTGTTGCGGGACACGAGCGACGGTAAACTTCAGCAATGTCTACCTTGGCACCGCGGGAACGCAGTTCGTGCGCCAGGTGTTCACGCCCGCCGACACCCCGAACAATCAGTACAGATTGCCCTTGCAGTTCTTCCTCGGCCAGCAGGTCTTCACTGCGGAATCCAGTCTTGGGAACAATATCTGTGTGCACGCCATACTGGTCCAGGGCAGCCTGAGTTGCCGGTCCCAACGTTGCAATGCACTGTGTGCTGAACGTCAAGTGCAGTTTCTGCATCAACGGCATCGCATGGTGCACGGCATTCGCACTGCTGAAAATGACAGTGTCATAAGTTGCCAGGTTTTGAAGCAGTTTGGTTGCCACACCGGGGTTCTCCACCGAACGGATGTCAATCGTGGGGAAATGCACGATCTTGACCGGGAATTTTTTCAGGGCTAACAGCAGATTTTGGGCCTGGGCCACCGGGCGGGTGACTACAATGGTCTTGTCTGCCAGAGGTTCGCGACCGGTCATGCTCATTACTTTCGTTCGCTTGCGTTAACCAACATCAAAATCCGGGTCAGGATAATCCTGCCAGGATTTTGTCGGCACCCTGCGCATGCAGGTCAGATGCAACCCGCTGGCCCAGCAGAACGGGATTCTCTCTATGGCCGGTACGTTCGCTGCGACAAATCTGTCCACCTTCCGGGTCGCCCACGAGTGCGCACAGGACAAGTCTTTCGTGATCCAGCTTGGCAAATCCGGCTATCGGAAGTTGACATCCTCCTTGCAGGGCTTGGCTGACAGCACGCTCCGCCAAAATACAGATCTGGGTGTCTTCGTGGTTGAGCGGCCGCATCAGGGACTCGATCTTCGGATCGTCCCGGCGGCATTCAATGCCGATCGCACCTTGGCCGATGGCCGGCACCATCTGTTCCGCAGTCAAACATGTGCGAATGCGTTGCTCAAGGCCAAGACGTTTCAGCCCGGCGACTGCCAGCAGGATTGCGTCATAATCCCCTGCATCCAGCCTGGCAAGCCGGGTACTGACATTGCCACGCAAAAGCTTGATCTTGAATCCCGGAAATGATGCTTTGAGTTGACAGGCTCGGCGCAGGCTTGCGGTCCCGATGGTCGCGTTTTCTGGCAGTGTCTCAAGGGTCGCATACCGGTTTGATACGAGCGCATCGTACGGGTTCTCTCGTTTGAGTATGACGGCTAGATGCAGTTCCGATGGGAGTTCCACCGGCACGTCTTTCATGGAATGCACAGCGATGTCCGCCTGATCTTCCAGCAGCCCGTGTTCCAATTCCTTGATGAACAGGCCTTTCCCGCCCTGTGTCGCCAGAGACTTTTCTAACAGGCGGTCTCCTGTGGTAGTCATTTTGACCAGTTCCGTAGACAGCCCGGAATGCTCCTGTCGCAGCAGCCGCGACACCTCTTCAGCCTGCCACAGGGCAAGTGCACTGTTACGGGTGGCGATTCTTACATGCACAAAAAATTGTTCGTACTCTTCGTTCAGTCAATCGGAGTGGGCACTGTGCTGTATTTTCTACTGCTTTGGAAGTAAAAAATTCTTCAGTTGCTTAAAATTTTTGATTTACACAAAGTAGCCGTTGAGCTTAGGCTGATTTGGAGGATAATCCCTCTTTGATTACTGGAACCAGTTGGATGAAAGAAAAAAGCACAAAGCCATGGGGTGGGCGATTTAGCGAAGCGACAGATGAGTTTGTCGAACAGTTCAATGCGTCCGTGGGATTTGATCAACGTTTGTACAGGCAAGACATCCTGGTGTCCCGTGCGCATGCCCGGATGCTCGCGCGCATTGGCGTACTGGACGACCGGGACTGTGACAAGCTGCTGCAGGCGCTTGATACGATTTCAGCAGAAATCGAATCCGGCACGTTCCCGTGGGATAGCGCTTTGGAAGATCTGCACATGAACATTGAGTCGCGTCTGGTTGAATTGGCCGGCGATGTAGGCAAGCGCTTGCATGCCGGTCGCTCACGCAATGACCAAGTGGTAACCGACGTGCGCCTATATCTGCGCGATGCGATTGATGAAATTGACCCGCAGTTGGAAAAACTGCAACTGGCCATCATCACGCTGGCTGAGCGTGAAGTCGATACCATCATGCCCGGTTTTACACACTTGCAGGTCGCGCAGGCCATCACGTTCGGGCACCATATGCTGGCTTGGTTTGAAATGATCCATCGTGACCGGGCACGTCTTTCACGCTGCCGTGAAGGCGTGAATGTATCGCCGCTGGGCGCTGCGGCCCTGGCCGGCAGCGGCTTCCCTCTGGACCAGGAGTATGTAGCCCAGCAGCTGCAGTTTGAGAAATCTTGCGACAACAGTCTGGATGCGGTCAGTGACCGCGATTTTGCCATTGAGTTCTGTGCCTTTGCAGCCATCCTGTTCATGCATCTGTCACGCATTGCGGAAGAGCTCGTGTTGTGGACTTCGGCACAATTCAATTTTGTTGAGCTGCCGGATCGCTTTTGTACCGGTTCATCGATCATGCCGCAAAAGAAGAACCCCGATGTTCCTGAACTCGTGCGCGGCAAGAGCGCTCGCGTATACGCCAATCTTTTTGCCTTGCTGACGCTCATGAAAAGTCAGCCATTGGCCTACAACAAGGACAACCAGGAAGACAAGGAACCCCTTTTTGATACCATTGATACGGTTAACGACTGTGTCATCGCCTTTGCCAATATGTTGCCGCATCTGCAGGTGAACCGGGATCAACTGCTTGCTGCGGCGCAGCTGGGTCATGCGACGGCTACCGACCTTGCAGATTACCTGGTACGGAAAGAAGTGCCATTTCGGGATGCGCACGAAATCGTCGGCCGGGTCGTTCAGTATGCGCTTGCCAAGCGCAAACGGCTGGATGAACTCAGCGTGCAGGAATTGCAGAACTTCAGCCCGCAAATCGAAGAAGATGTATTTGACATTCTTTCCCTGCAGGGCTCCGTGAATTCCAAAAACACTTACGGCGGTACTTCACCGCAACAGGTGGCCGCCCAGATCAAGCGTGCACATCAGCGTTTGAAGGAGTTCGGGGTCTCCTGACAGAGCACGTTATTGCCAGCACTCCAGCAACCAGGCGCGGATGTCCCTGATTTCTTGCGGGGAAACCGTGTGCGCGCACGGATAGGATTGCCAGTCGACGGTGAATCCGTTTTGTTCGAGGGTCTCGCGGGTGAATTGAGCCGCGCTAATCGGGATCGTCACGTCATACATGCCATGCAACAGCAGGATCGGCAGCGAACGGTCCGCCCTGAGGGCATAGTCCGGAAATTTCTTATGCAGTGGCAGCCAGCAGGAGATCGCCAAAATCCCTGCCAGGGGGTAGCCGCAGGACAGTCCCGTATACAGGCATTGCGCACCCCCCTGTGAAAAGCCTGCAAGAATGATCCGCTCTGCAGTTATGCCGGATTGCACGAGCTGCTCGATCAGCGCACAGATGTCACTAGTGCTTTGCCGCAGGCCTTTTTCATCCTGCGGGCTGTCCATGTCAAGACCATAAATGTCGTACCATGCCTTCAGTGGAATGCCGTTATTCAGGGTGATGGGACGAGTTGGGGCATGCGGGAAAACAAAACGCACACGCAGGTTCTCAGGGAGATCAAGCTGCTCCACAACAGGCTCGAAATCATGCCCGCTTGCCCCGAGGCCATGCAGCCAGATTACGGCATGCTCCGGGTGATCTTGGGTGTCAATCGTGACGGCGGTTAAGGCCATGGCAGTGGTGGTTTCCTGTCAGCGGAATGGTCTATACAATGACATCTGGTTTAAAGGACAGGGGTGCGTCCGTGTTACAGCCGAGATTATATGTCTTTATTTTGATGTTCTCCTTCCTTGTAGCCGTTGCGGGGTGTGGTCAGACCGGTGATCTCTATCTGCCCGAGGATGTTCCTAAACAAAAGGTCCAAGGTCAATCCTCCAGCTAGTTTGTGTGACCAAGGGGTACACAGACACATCTAACTTATGAACCCATTTACGTATCGTGACAATCTGCTGTATGCCGAGGGAGTAAGTTGTTCGAAACTTGCAGGCACTTACGGAACACCCTGCTATGTTTATTCGAAAGCCTGCATACAAGATAACTATCAGGCATTTGCTGACGCTTTGCAGGATTGGCCGGCGAGAATCTGCTATGCGGTGAAGGCGAATTCCAACTTGGCAATTTTGAACCTGCTGGCCCAGCTGGGTGCCGGCTTTGACGTGGTCTCGGGAGGTGAGTTGGAGCGGGTGATCCGTGCAGGCGGAGATGCTGGAAAAGTCGTTTTTTCCGGTGTCGCCAAGCGTTCGGACGAGATACGTCGTGCCCTGCTTGCCGGAATCTACTGCTTCAACATTGAATCCCAGGAAGAGCTTGACCGCCTGGAGTCCATTGCCAAAGAAATGGGTATTCCTGCCAGTGTTTCCCTGCGCGTCAACCCGGATGTCGATCCAAGCACACACCCGTACATCTCCACAGGCCTGAAAGACAATAAGTTCGGTGTGGAGATTGATCAGGCATGGGAACTCTACCAGAGGATTGCCGGAAGCGGCCACCTGCATGCTGTAGGGGTAGACTGCCATATCGGCTCTCAATTGCTGGATCTGGCTCCCTTCAGGGCCTGTTTCGAGAAAATTTTTGAACTGGTGGACCGCCTCCACGGGCAAGGTATTCAGTTGCAGCATGTGGACGTGGGTGGCGGACTGGGAATCCCGTATGCCCCCGCGGATGTTGCCCCGAGTCCACGGGAATATGCGCAGGTATTGAGCTCCTTCATGCAAGGCAGGCAACTCGGGCTAGTCGTCGAACCAGGTCGTGCCATCGTAGGTCAAGCAGGGCTGCTGCTGTGCAGGGTTGAGTACTTGAAGCACACTTCACAGAAGAACTTTGCGCTGGTGGATGCCGCCATGAATGATTTTCTGCGCCCGTCTTTGTATTCGGCTTGGCATGAGATCGGCCCGGTATGCAAGGAAGACGGGGACGAGGTGCTCTACGATGTGGTCGGCCCCGTTTGTGAAAGTTCGGACTGGTTCGGCAGCCAGCGCAGCTTGCGCATCAGGCAAGGCAGCCTTCTTGCGGTCCATGATGCGGGCGCGTACGGATTTGTGATGGCCAGCAACTACAATTCCCGGATGCGTCCCGCGGAGATCCTGGTTGATGGCGATCAGGCATGGCTGATACGCAAGCGCGAGAGTGTTGAACAATTGTTTGCCGATGAGATGATCCCGGGCTGATGCAGCGTTTGCCTGAACCTGAACTGATGGATGACCGCGGGCTACAGCGTGGCCGGCAACTTCGGACTGCCGATGGGAGCGAACGGTTT
>JAPOYL010000005.1 GCA_026706595.1 Gammaproteobacteria bacterium
GGCTCGGCGGCACTTGGCAGCGCGATCGCCTGAGGGTCAACGCCGGGCTGAGTGCCCGCGAGGGGCTCGCTGGCGGCAGTGAGCGCTACGGTGCCACCCTCGATCTTGCCCTGCAGTTCTAGCTCTTGATACATAGCCAGGGGTTTGAGAATACTCTCTCACTGCTTGGGTGCGAGATCAGAATTTCCTGTTTTCAACCGGGTTTCGTGGGGTAAACTTTTGCCCTGCCTATACCGGAGCGGCCCATGGCGATTCCTACTGACCCACCTTCCATCCCGCCCGTGCGCGACCCGCATCGGTTCATCAACGACCTCGATCCTGAAGACGTCCAGCGCCTGATCGAGCGGCTCGAGAGCCGCGGCAAGGAGCCTGCGTTCATCCGCCTGTTCGAGAACTACGCTTACAGACTGCATTTGCCAAAAAACGCCAGGGTGCTTGAGATGGGTTCCGGGACCGGCGTCATCGCACGCCTGCTTGCTACCACGGCGGGCAAGCAAATCCATGTCACAGGTATCGACCAGAGTCCAGCCCTAGTCGAGGCAGCCAAGCAGTTCTCCTCGGATGGGAAACTCGAAGACCAGCTGGTGTTCGAGGTTGGAGATGCGCATGCGCTGCCGTTCGCATCCGGGCACTTTGATGCCGTGATCGCACACACGGTCATCAGCCATGTCACCGATCCTGCTGCTGTCCTCAAGGAAGCCTACCGGGTCCTGAAGCCGGCAGGCACCCTGGTGGTGTTCGATGGCGACTACGCATCGCTGACCATCGGGTATGACGACGTCGAGATCGGCCGAAGTGTGGACTGGGCGCTGGCACGGACGGTTTTCAATAACCCCGTGGTCATGCGGCACATGTCCCGCTTGCTTGCGGATGCCGGTTTCGAGCTGACCGAGATTCTCTCCGAACTGATGTCAGAGATCGGACAAGGCAGCTACTTCCTCAGCATGGCCGATACCTACGCGCCCTTGATGGCCGAGTCCGGTCTCGTGCCGAAGGCGGACATCGATGCATGGGTCAACGCGCAGCACAAGGCGGTCGAGGAGCATCGCTTCTTTGCCTCGTGCAACTACTACAGTTTCATTGCCCGCCGGCCTGCCTGAAGGGCGTATCGTTTCAAATCCCGAGCCGCTCCGGCGCGGGTGCCCATGCAAAACTGTAGTAAGGTGGTATGTCTGGATACGCCTGTAGAGGCCATGCCATGAAAGTCCATGTCCTGAATGACCTGCACATTGAATTTGAAGACTTCGAGCCGCCGGCAACGAGTGCCGACGTCGTCGTGCTGGCGGGAGATATCGGGGTCGGACTGCAGGGCCTGTACTGGGCACAGGAGCGGTTTCCCGACCGGCCCGTGATCTACGTGCCGGGCAACCACGAGTACTATCGGTACAGCACGGACCTGATCGATATGCTGAGGGCGAAGGCCTCGCAGAACATGCATGTCCTCAACGATGAGCAGGTGATCATCGACGGCGTGCGATTTCTGGGCGCCACCCTGTGGACCGACTTTGCCTTGTTCGGCCCGGCAAGCAAGGTGTCGGCCATGCTTGAGGCGCAGTACTGCATGACGGACTTCGCGGTCATCGGGCATGAGGGTCGCTGTTTTACCCCCCGGGATGCCCTGCGGCTGCACACGGCCAGCCGGGCCTGGCTGGCCTCCATGCTGGTCCAGCCCTTCAGCGGCAAGACGGTGGTGGTGACGCACCACGCACCCTCATCGCGCTCGATTGCCCGACGCTACGAGGACAGCCTGCTGTCCCCGTCCTTTGCCAGCAACCTGGAAAGCCTGATGGGTGAGAACCGGGCGGCCCTGTGGATCCATGGCCACGTCCATGATTCCTTCGACTATGCGGTCGATGGCACCCGGGTGGTGTGTAATCCCCGGGGCTATGCGCCGAGTGCCCTGAACCGGGATTTTGTCCCGGACAAGGTGGTCGCGTTCTGAGCCGCAACCGGGCTGTCAGTTCCTTCAGGTCGGGGTCCGGTATGGCTTGACTATTGCCGGTGCCACTTGCAGTCCCTGGCCGTGTTCACGGTCCAGTTTTCTGCCAGGTATTCGACGATGTACTCACAGGTTCCGGACACCCCGGCATACTTCCCGGTGCCTCCCAGGAACTTCCAGACACCGGCACCGCCCCCGCCGGCTTCGGTGTCGCCTTCGTGCCTTCTTGCGCCCATGTGGAACTTGTCATCCGCGGCGTCGGTCAGGGTGCAATGGGCTTCCAGGCTGTGCTTGTCTTCTGACCTTTTCGCATAGACCAGGCACTTCGAGACGCTGTGCTCGCCGGCCACGAAGGGACTGTGGCTGCTTTCAAGAATGGTCATGATCCCCTCGAGCGTGCCGACCGTGACCGCGCGCCCGGGGCGCTCGATCGTTTCGTAGTCGTGGACCCAGCTCGTGATCATGCTGAAGCTCCCGCCTTCCTCGGCGTGAATGGTGTGGGTAGTGCAAAACAGACCCACCAGAACCAGTACCGCGGCCAATTTCCTGTCTGCGCGCATTATCCTCTCCGATGTCTGATCCCCGATCACGCAAGATTATATAGGTCCGGGGTCGTGTCTCACAGTCCCGGGCTTGGGTGTGCCTGGATGCAGGCACCCATGCGAGCCGTGGGCAAGTAGCGGAATGTCAGTATTCGTTGCCGTAGCCCTTCCCGGGCCTAGGCTGCGGCAGGGTCTTCGGCCCCGCCTCCAAAGTGCCTGTAGAGCAGTGCGGTAAAGACACCGAGCAGGACCCAGAAAACCGCATTCGTCAGCATGGTTGCGATGGCGAACGAAGTTCTCAGTTCGTCGGGGACCAGTCCGCCATGCACTTCCGGATGCGGTGCACCGAAGACGTGGGGCAGCACCAGCAGGGCGACTCCGAACAGTTTCAGGTAGGGTTTGGGCTGAAAGGCAATGATCCATAGACCGGCGGCCGTCACTGCAGCCGTGAGGACCCACCACACCTGCCGTTGCTCAAGACCTGCAGCGGCATCCCCCGGGAGTTCCGGCGGAAGGCCCAGCGAGGGCGCCAGGTTGAATACCGCAAAGCCCGCAAGTCCCCACAGGACCCCGCCTTGCCAGGTGACTCTCCCGCGCAAGGCATAGCACGCGCTCAGGAGCAGGCCGAATCCGATCCCCACCAGCATGCTGTTCAGCACCGTCCAGAAGGTTCGTTCAGCTCCGTCTTCAGGGGCCCATGGCTCCACCTCGGCCTCATCGCCCGGGGCAGCCTCGCTCTCCTCGTCGCCCCCCGTTTCGTATGTCTCGGCCTCGAGGATCATGGGGACCACGGCAATCTGCTGCATGCCTCCAAGGATCAGGCCGGCAAGCCCGCCTCCCAGCAAGGCAGCCAACAGGATGGTATTGAAAAGTTTTATAACCGGGCCCTGTCAGTGGCAGGGAAAGACCATCGCGTGGCGCAGGTCATGGGCAGCACTATGCACTACCTCGGGGGCTGCAAAACCAACGGCTGCTATGATCAGGGTGCCGATCAGAATGGCAGCGCTCACCGCCAGGGCGGTGTCCATGGTCACTTTCGCGGTCTGCGCTGAGGCGGACATGTATTTTGTATTCTGGCCTGTACTCATTTCATTTCTCCTCTCCGGTTTCTCAGTCACAGGCGAGGCCCGCCTGACCGAACATCGAGTCTAAAGGAACCCGGTCAGACTGCCAACAAACGGGCCCGAAAATTCCATAAATTATAACTATCCATTATCTTGAATACATAGATAGGAAGAATATGAGAGCCGGACCTTGGCATGCGACGCAGCGTGCCCGTGCACTCACCGGATGTAATGGATTCTCGTGTTGATACAGCCATTCGTGTTCATTTCGACAAACCGGTAGGCAGGCGGCAGCGGGTCGGCGAGATGAACCGGAGCGTTCGGTTTGAACTGATGGCAGGTGGAAGGGGTCGACAGGAAGCGAAGCCGGTTGAACTGCTGATCGACGCTCTGGTGCACGTGCCCGAACAGCACCAGCACCTCGCCGGGATGGTTGTCCAGGATCTGTACGAAATCAGTGTTGTTCTGCAGCCCGATTTCATCCAGCCACTTGCTGTTCACGGGTACCGGCGGGTGGTGCAGGACTACTACGTTGAGCCTGTCCTTGCCATTTTGCAGATGTTCGCGCAGTTGGGTGAGGCATCGCCGGGAAATTATCCCGTGGTGCTCATTCTTAATCCAGGTGCTGATCAGCACGAGCGAAAACCTGCCGAGCGAAATGACGCGGATGGAGTCCAGCGGGCATTCAGGGACCACCTGCTGCAGAAGCTGCGGCGTGTCATGGTTTCCGGGGACACAGTACACCGGCACGTCATATTCGCGAATGGCGGACTCGAACTGGGTGTAGCTTTCCTTTGCGCCGGTTTGCGAAATGTCGCCCGTGAACAGCCAGAAGTCGGCGTCCGGGTAGTGGGCCGCGCAGTGATCCAGCACGGCTTGCAGACTTTGTTTCGTGTTGATGCGATGGAACGTGTCATCGGCACCATCGAGCAGGTGGGTATCCGTGATGTGGATGAATCGCAGGACGTCGGACTCGCGGCGGTCTGATTCGCTGGGCACCGAGCCGGTGGAATCGCATGACGACGAAGCGGGAAAGCGCTTTTGGGCAACTGCACTCATCGGAATATGCCTGCACTCATGCGCAACTGCACGTGTTTGCGGTAGGGTTCTTTTGCGGACATGGGTCTGTAGATTTCATTTTTGCAACACCTTGAAAAATCCAGAAGAGTGCCAGTACCAATACTATCGCCCCTGGAACAGCAACGGCAATACCGTACCCTGAGGCTTCTTTTCCCAGACCGGCTCATCGTTTTCGAGGGCTCCGGGTCATGCTTTAATCTGCCTGCGCGATGGTAGAAAATATCCAGGCACCGATGAAACGTGTTTACTTCCAGCCCGGAGGGCGTGAGATTACCAGCAGGGATGGAGAGACGGTATTGTCCGCCGCGCTTCGCCAAGGCCTTGTTTTCCCCCACAGCTGCCGCAGTGGAAATTGCGATACCTGCCGTGCCCGTCTCATCTCCGGGAAAATTGCCCTGGGTGCGGCGCCCGGGGTGGATGCGAATCCCCACGCTGGCCGGTCCGGGGCGGTCCTGCTTTGTCAGGCCGTGCCACTTTCTGATGTCGTGATCGAAGCCCATGAGCTTGAAGCCATGGCAGGCATGCAGGTGCGTACGTTGTCCGCCCGGGTGCAGGCCCTGGAGCCGCTGAGCCGCGATGTGATGGCACTTACGCTGGGTCTTGCGAAAGGACGCGGCACTCTGGAGTTTTGCGCAGGCCAGTATGTTGATCTCCTGCTGTGGGATCATCGCAGGCGCAGCTACTCGATTGCCAGTTCGCCTGCAGACCCCGAAGTGATCGAACTGCATGTGAAGCGAGTCCCGGGTGGCCGGTTCAGCGAGGAGGAATTGCATGCGCTGAAGCCTGGGGATGTCCTGCCCCTCATGGGTCCCCTGGGAACCTTTTTCCTGCGCGATGACCCGCGTCCCGCGATTTTCGTGGCCGCAGGCGCAGGCTTTGCTCCGGTGGCCGCCATGATGGAGGATTTGCGAAGGGGTGGCGCGCGAAAACCGATACGGTTCTACTGGGGGGTGCGTTCCCGGGAGGACCTGTACCTCCAGGATCAGATACGCGACTGGGTGCGAGACCTCGGCATTGAGTTCTCGCCGGTCCTGTCCGAGCCCGATCCGGACTGGGACGGGCGACGGGGCAAGGTGCACGAAGCCGTGCTGTCGGAACATGCGGACCTGTCGGGGATGCAGGTGTATGCCAGTGGGTCCTCGCAAATGGTGGCTGCGGTTCGCGCAACTTTTCCCCGACACGGGCTGTGTGCCGATGCACTGCACTGCGAGCCCTTTTCGCATGCGGCGGATTAATCCATCTTGGGCATCGATTTTTCCGGGGGGTGCATTATCATTGGGGGATCAGGCGCCAGCGCCTGAACAACCGTGCAAAATAATGCTTGGCCATTTGATATGAAAAACAATTTGGGGCAAAAGATCATCGATGGATTCGTGGACGTCATCACGGCGGGCAACCGTCCGTTCCGCATCCTGTTGTTCGGAGGCATATTCCTGGCATTGCTGATCATGAACATCCTGGCCAAGCTCCTTGGCGTCAGGACGGATATCGGCGGAGATGTCGAGTTGGCGAATGTCACCCTGATCGTGGTTTCCCTGTTCCTGGGCTTCGGAATCTCCTACAGCATCGTCTATCTTTCAACCGCCAGCAAACGCAAACGCAAGCAGAGGTAGGCACGTTCGGATGGTCCGGGATACCCGGATCAAAGCCAGGGCCCGCGACCACGGCCTCAAGAACCCGCCTGCCAGGTCAGGGCGTATCTCGACTGGTCCACCTTGCCCCGGTTTTCGTGTACGGTGATCTCGGCCCCATGGGATTTCAGGGCCTGGTTGATGGCGCTTTGAAAGATGAGTTGTCGGAACAGGCCGTATTCGACCGTGCAAAAGGCCGGGTCATGACCCTGCAGGAAGGCGTGTAGCCCCGGCAGCGTAAAGCACCAGCATCCCGGCTCCAGCTCGAAACCCGGTTCTTCTTCGAGCACCTCCAGTAACGCCGGGTCTTTTCGGGCGACCCGTTCAAAAAAACGAAGCAGTGTCTGTTGCAAGTCCTGCATGCGGGCAGACTGTGCCTTCTGTGCTTACTGTTGTGGTGGTACCGTCAGGCGCTCAAACGGTGCTGACACCGGTGGCCCCAGGCGTCATCACCGTTTGCAAAGCCCCTTTCTCGAGTCGCGGTCAGCGCCTGGAATCCGTCGGCCAACCGTTCGTCGCATGCCCTGCCGGGCACTGCGCGCCTACCATGTGGTGTATTTCAGGAATTTTCCGTTCATGGTGATCACGACGCGGTCCCCTTTCGGGTTTTCCTCCTTGTCGATGTCCATGGAAAAGTCGATCGCACTCATGATGCCATCACCGAATTTCTCACCGATAATCTGTTTGATCGTGTAGGCGTAGACGCCGACGATCTCGTAGAACCGGTACATGACGGGATCCTGGGGAATGAGCGCCTCCCAGGTCTTGGTGGGGAATTCCTGCAGTGCAGCACAGACCTCTTCATTCAGGTCAAGGACTTCACACAGGCTTTTCGCGGCATCCTCTGGCATGCTGTTCATCCCGTAGCCGGCAGAAGCCACCCATACCTCGCCCATGCCCATCTTGCCGGCGATGGTTTCCCAGGTGAATCCCTTGGCCTTTTTTGCAGCCAGGACCAGGTCAGTCATTTCTTCTTTGGTCATTTCAGTTCCTCCGTATAAAACTGTATTGATAATTCAGCAAAAAACGAGCCAACCCGGCGAACCATGGAATTTCACGGACTTGTGGCACCGGGAACGCCGAGCCGACCCAGGTTGTCCCAAAAATGCACCATGAAGGCGCATATTCGCACCAAAACGATGCAACTTCCTTGATCTGCAGGACTCCTGCGGGTTAAAGCCCCAGTTCAGGGTATCATCCCGGGCTTTTTCCCTGAAGCATGTTGGACGACCACTCTGCGGCCAGCTCCAGAAAGGCGAGGCATGCCGGGCTTTTGTACCCGCTTTTGTGCCAGATCATGCTGACGGTGTGATGCGGCAGTTCGGGCACCACGGCGATGGGATATAGCCCGTCCTGAGTGTTGATGATCGTGTTGGGCAAGACCGTGGCCAGCGAGCCGAGTTCGACCATCTCGATGATCACGGTCAGCGAATTGGTCTCGATCACGTTGCGGGGCTCAATGCCGCAGTCATGACAGTAGCGGTCGATGTGGTGTCGAAGGGCGAAGTCCGTATTGAGCTGCACCAGGGCCTCCTTGCCGAAGTCCTGGGCACTGATCCGCTTTCTTTTCTGGATACGCCTTGGGTGCGTCTCGCCGACGGCGAGATAAAGGGCTTCCTCGAACAGCGTGAATGTTTCGGTATGACTGGAATTTTCCTCGGAATGGGGCGGCTTGCTGAAGGTGATGCCGATATCGATCCGGGCCTCCGAGATGGCCGGCTCGATTTCGTCCTGGGGCATGTCCAGCGTACTCAGGGCGATGCCGGGGTACAACCGGTTGTAGCGTGACAGCAGGTCGCAGGTCAGGTAGTCGGTGATCGGGGTCCAGCCGAGCCTCAGGGAGCCGCGGCTGAGGTCTTGGACATCCTGGATCGCCCGGGTGCCGATGTTCAGTTCCCCCCATGCACGCCGCGCATGCCGCAGGAAGATTTTTCCGGCATCGGTGAGCTGCACCGTGCGCCCGGAACGGTCCAGCAGGGGGGATTGCAGGTATTCTTCCAGCTGCTTGATTTGCTGGGAGAGGGTCGGCTGTGAGACATGCAGGGCTTCGGCCGCGCGCGTGTAACTGCCGTATTCTGCGATCGCGATCAGGTACTGCAGGGCACGCGGAAAGATGTCCCGTCTGTCCATAGCTAACTCCTATGGGTTTGATAAATATAAAGTCTTGGATTAATAACATAACTCCTTTAGACTTGTCATTATCTCATATTAAGGCCCTATAAAATAAGTATATAAGCGAATACTGAAGTACCCTGAATTATCTAGCATGCAAGGCAGCGTGTTTGACATCCAGAATATGCAGAAAATAAGAGGAGTTCAAAGTCATGCCATCTGATACCAGACAAAAAGTAATGCGGCACATTGACATTGTTGGTCAACTGCAACCAGCTCTGCATCAGCCGCAGCATGCCCCCCTTCCCACAGAGGTCGATAACGCCCACTACAGGGCCTACATGCGGACTTCGCACGATGTCGGCGGAGAGCCCGATGTCACCATCCAGTGGCACGAAAAAGAAGAAGAGCAGTGGGAGTTGAACACCTACGTGACGTG
Source organism: Gammaproteobacteria bacterium (assembly GCA_026706595.1). Taxonomy (GTDB): domain Bacteria; phylum Pseudomonadota; class Gammaproteobacteria; order UBA4575; family UBA4575; genus WTFY01. The sequence continues at coordinate 8,808 of JAPOYL010000005.1, forward strand.
CGAGTGTTTGGCATGGCGCGGCGTTTGGAATGCCGAGGAAAGACGCCGCAGGCAGAATGTTGACCTGGGGCAGACCCAGTATCTGGGCCTGCCGTACTACGGCCGCTGGCTGCTGTCTGCCGCAAGGATCATGGTGGACAAGCAACACATCACGCTCACAGAACTAATGAATAAGATTGAAGAGGTGAAAAACCGCCATGAGTAGAGGCCATCACGCTGAGAAAGCTACCGGGAAAGGCGACCCGCAATGTTTCAAAGGCGAGGCGTCAGCACCGAAATTCAAGGTCGGTGACCGTGTCCGGATCCGGGACTTGCCGGACATCTTCTACACCCGGTGTCAGGTGTATACCCGGGGTGCGGAGGGAGTGGTGACCGTAGTCACGCACGAAAGCCCTGCCCCTGAGGATGAGGCTTGGGATAACGTCGACAAGCCCGAGTGGTTCTACATCGTGCGCTTCAAGCAAAAGGAACTCTGGCCCGAGTATCCCGACGTGTACGAGAACGATACCCTGCAGACGGAATTTTCCGAACGCTGGCTAGAGTCCGCTTGAATCCAACGGGTTGAATCGATAAAAAGAGTTGTATAGAGAGGAATAATCATGGCAGAGAAACATAAGCCTGCACCTATGGTAGATGAAGTAAGCGACTTCGAGGTTCTGGAAGTTGCGGTTCGTGAGCTGGCCATTGAAAAGGGTCTGTTCAGCGCTGAGGATCATCGACGTTTTGCGGAATTTGCGCATAGCATAGGCCCCCTGCCGGCTGGGCGGCTCGTTGCCAAGTCCTGGCTGGACCCCGAGTTCAAGAAGCTGGCACTGGAAGACGGCTTCACTGCGAGCAAGGAAGTCGGCATAGACTGGCTGAACCCGACGGGATTCGGAACACCCAGCGACTATTGTGATTTGCGCGTGCTTGAGAACACCCCGTCCGTGCATCACGTGGTGGTATGCACGTTGTGCTCGTGTTACCCGAGGCCGATCCTGGGCCATTCCCCCGAGTGGTACAGGACACCCAATTATCGTCGCAGACTGGTGCGCTGGCCCCGTCAGGTGCTGTCAGAGTTTGGTCTGCAGATTCCCGCAGATGTCGAGGTGAGAGTCGAGGATTCCAACCAGAAGTGCCGTTTCATGGTTATGCCGATGCGCCCTGAAGGTACCGAGGACTGGAGTGAAGACCAGCTCGCTGAAATTGTGACGCGCGACTGCATGCTGGGCGTGGCCCTGCCTCACCCGGACCGCAAGGCCGATGACAAGCGGCCTGTGCACAAGGCAGCCAACCCGGTGCATGGGCACTAACACGACCGCGTGATGGGCGGCCTGGACAAAAATGCTGGGACTGGCCCGGTGAACCAGGAACCGGAATTTTCTTCGGTTTCGGTGCTGGAGAAGGTTCGCGAGAAAGGGAAGGTCTGGGAGGATTTGGCCAAAAAGTATGGCGTGGATAATCCGGATCCCCCCTGGAAGATCAATCTGGACTCGACCTGCGAGGCACTTTCCGCCGAGCAGTGTGCACTTCCTGTGCTGGAGCGCAGGAACGAGGAGGATGTGCTCTCCGAGAGCCTGTATCAGGATGTCCCTTATCCGGAGCGTCAGTTGCTGGCGCTTGCCCATTCGATGATTGAACGCGGATTGATTGATGAGGATGAGCTGGCACTTCGCATGAAGTTCGTCAGCAAGCGTCTCAACAGCGCATGACCGATAGACGCTGAAACTAAGGACGATACTCGATGGCAAACATATTTATGAAGTCTTCATGGGGAAGCGATGACCCGACACGGGCGGCAATGGTTTTCGGGCATGCAAATGCCTTGGCAGGCGCAGGCCATGAAGTGCGGATATTTCTGCTCGGTGAGGCCGTTTGTCTGGCACGCCCTGTGGTTCGCGAGAACATGGTGCCACTGGGCTGGCCGTCAGTCGCCGAGCAGTGGGATGAAGCGATCGGGAACGGTGTACGCATTGAATGCTGTGGTGCATGTTCCAGGGCCCGAGGTGTGAGTGAAGAAGATATGGCGAAAGCGGGAGCTCAGCCTGGTAATCCCACCACCTTCGTGGAAAGTGTGGAATGGTCCGACAAGATCATTGCGGAATGAAAGAGGACAGTGGCCTGAACAGACCCGATTCGACCCTTGCCTGATTTTTTGTGCAGTGTATGCGTGTAAGACAGATGAACCGGCAAGATAGAGAAGATGAAGACCGGACGTAGAGGCAGAAAACATATATGGAAAGACGCAACGGCGTACGCATCGATATTGGCGACCTTACCCATCGCTATACCGCGAAAACCCCGCTTACCTTTGAGAAAGTCAATATCAAGGCGGAACCCGGCGAGGCATTGGTCATCATTGGCCGCTCCGGTTGCGGGAAATCAACGCTTTTGCATATCTTGGCCGGCCTGCTGGAGAAAACCAGCGGCATTGTACAACTCGACGGGAAAGATGTTACGGAGCCTTCCTCACATTGGATAATGATGTTTCAGGCGCCGCATCTTTTTCCCTGGATGACGGTAGAACAGAACGTTGGCACCGGCTTGCGCTTTGCGCGTTGGCCGGAGGAGAAAATGAAAAAGCGGGTAGCCGAGGTGATTAATCTGGTACACCTTGATGAATTTGCGCAGAACAACACGCAAGACCTTTCCGGTGGTCAGCAACAGCGTGTTGCGCTTGCCCGCTCTTTGGTGATGGAGCCAGATCTGTTGTTGCTGGATGAGCCTTTTTCGGCACTGGATGCATTCACGCGAGCAACACTGCAAAAAGATGTAAGGGCGATCTCGAAACAGTTGGGCTTTAACCTGGTGATGGTCACCCACGATATCGATGAGGCAGTCATTATGGCCGATCGTGCATTGGTCATGGCGGGTTCGCCGGGTGAGATTGTCCATGATTTCAAGGTGGATCTGGAAGATCCGCGAGAAAGGCAGGACCCTGAGGTTCAGGCAATGCGTGCGAATCTGATGGAAATATTTCATCAGGCAGCAGGCGTACCTGTTGACAGTTCCGACGAGGAGGGAGACGATACCAGTCAACCGGATGTTGAATTGGTAGGAAACTAGAATAAATATCTGAAAGTGCACTTCAGATCCTATTAACTACGAGAGTAACGATTAGAGGAATTCCGACATGAAGAAAATTTACGAAAAGCATGGCGACGGGATACAGACCGATGATCCCAGGCTCGCCATAGAGTACGACCCGCTGTTCAAGGGGGCGCTGGGTACCGGTATCAACCGGCGTGAATTGCTGCAGGTGGGAGGCCTGGCTGCCCTGGGAGGCGGAGCCGGTGCCTTGCCGATGCCCACATTCGCCAAGAAAAAGTGGGACCCGGTCATCAAGATCGGGTACATCCCCATCACGGATGCGGCCGCGCTCCTGATCGCCCACGACCTGGGCTATTTCAAGGATGAGGGCATCGATTCTGTGAAGCCGACACTGATTCGTGGCTGGTCGCCACTGGTGGAAGCCTTTGCAGCGCACCGCTTCAACCTGACGCATATGCTGATACCGATTCCGGTATGGATGCGCTACAACAACAAGTACCCGATCAAGGTCACGGCTTGGGACCACACCAACGGCTCTGCTGTTCTGGTGGGCAAGAAGAGCGGCATCAACGAGCCCAAGGACTTTGGAGGCAAGCAGTTCGCTGTACCGTACTGGTACTCGATCCACAACATTGTTTCGCAAAGGATCATGAAAGCCGCCGGTATCAAGCCGGTCATCCGGCCGCAATCTGCGAAGCTGGCGGATGATGAATGCAACTTCCTTGTTCTGGCGCCGCCCTCCATGCCGCCTGCGCTGGCCGCTGGAACCATCGATGGTTACTGTGTGGCTGAGCCGTTCAACGCTTTGGGTGAGCTCAAGGCTGGCGGAAAAGTGCTGCGCTTCACTGGTGATGCCTGGAAAGGGCACCCCTGCTGTGTGGTCGTGATGCACGAGGAAGACGCCATGGATCCGGATCGAGCTGCTTGGGCCCAAGGGGTACACAACGCAGTCGTCAGGGCGCAGATCACGCTCGCTGAGAACCGGGAGTCCATGTCTGAACGGCTTTCACGTGACGGCAAGGGTTACCTGCCGGTACCGAAAGAAGTCGTGAAGCGGGCGATGATGTTCTACGACCCTGCCTACTACAAGAATCCGCTTGCGATCAAGCATCCGGAATGGGGACAGAACAGGATTGACTTCCAGGCCTGGCCGTATCGCTCGGCCACGGAACTCGTGGTCAGTGACCTGAAGGAAACTGTGGTCACAGGTGATGCGCGATTCCTGGAGACGCTCACTCCACAGCATGTATCCGACGATCTGGTCAATTATGACTACGTGAAGAATGCGTTGGAAGCTAATCCGAAATGGAGAAATGATGCGAGTGTGCCGCAGGAAGGCGATCCGTACATTCGATCCGAGGTGTTCGTACTTTGAGTAACGGCAAGGTAGATGTGGTGGGTGTCGATGCGGATTCTTCCGCAGCGGCGCTGAAGGCTGCACAAAACAGGAAAAAAGCCAAGTCGATGGGCAAGAGCCTGTTCAACTGGGCTGCCGGCCTGGCGATCCTTTTTGCGCTTTGGTGGTTAGGCGGGTATCTCATCTACCTCAACCCCGATACCACGAACTTCAGTGACTTCGGGCCGATCCCGACGTTCAAGGCATTTCCGGAGCTGTTTGCGATTGGCAAGATCCAGGCAGCGGTCTTTACCAGTGGCTATCGTCTGGGGGCAGGGCTGCTCATTGCGATTGTCGTTGGGATACCCATCGGAATCCTGCTTGGGCGCAGCGTAGTCTTTCGTGAACTCAGCAATTCGCCATTTCAGTTGATCCGCATGATCAGCCCGCTTTCCTGGGAACCCATCGCCGTGATCGTGTTTGCCACCTGGAACGGGGCAATCGTATTCCTGATCGCGGTCGCCGCGGTCTGGCCCGTCGTCTTTGCTACGGCAGCCGGCCTGGCGAAGGTGGACCCTGCCTGGTTCAAGGTGGCCCGCAACCTGGGTGCCAAGCCCTGGCACATGGTGACGGAAATCATCCTGCCAGCGATCATGTTCGATATACTGACGGGCGTACGGCTCGCTCTGGGTGTCGGATGGATTGTGCTGGTACCGGCAGAGTTTCTCGGGGTGACCTCGGGACTTGGCTATTCCATTGCGGATGCCAGGGAGACACTCTCGTATGACCATTTGACGGCGATGGTACTGACCATCGGGATCATGGGCTACATACTTGACAGCTCCTGCGCGATGATGATCAAGAAGTACAGCTGGCACCATTGAAGATAAGCAAATATCGAACGAACACAGACTAATTTGCTGCATTAACTAAATCGAGGAAAAAGATAACTATGCAAAATCAGATAGCAACCAGAGCAAAACTGCATGATGGAACGATTTCGAAGGCAACATGGCGTCCCTTACAGATTGCCACTGCCTTTTTGTTGGGTGCCGTAATCTTGTACGGTGTGGGCTTTGCTAATTCGGCTGCAGTGCACAACGCGGCCCATGATGTTCGCCATACCCAAGTTTTCCCTTGCCACTAGGCATTTGGGAAACCTCACAGGAAACTGCTGAGAATTCCTCTCGATGGCTTGGCCACGGTCATGATGACCGCGGGCCAAGCCTGTCTTTTCGGCTGGCTTGTAAATAAGAATACAGGTCGTCGTCCCGTACGATAAATCCTTCTCGGACGAAAGATCGTCCTACCCGTCTGGAAATGCACCTCTGCTGAGGCAGGGCGTTCTGCAACTCCTACAGTAATTGCTTGTACAGTACGGCCGCACCCAAATCTATGGGCAACACTCCAGGATCAGTTTCTTCGTCATTGCTTCATTTCGCCCGCTGGCCGAAGGAGCTTGCGCTAAACCTGGGAACCTGCACGAACGATCAGGTGTATGTAAGACTTGGGTTTCTAGATCACAATGTCGAGAGCGAAGCTGCAACTATGCGATCCAGCTTCTAGAGTAACCGACTATCTGAAATTCAACACACGACTATTTGAAAGCACACATCTCGGCAATTGAAGCAAGCGGCTGTTAGCTGATGCGGTCATGCATTGTGGCTTTGTCCATGCACTGGCTGTGGCTGCTCAGGTGATTGGATCAGCTCCCGTGGATTTTGCTACCCAATTCCTATTGAAGGGTGAGCCTCATCTGATGATTTGTGCAAGAGATTGCGATTAACACTAGATCTTTGCACAAAAAAAGAGGGGTGCAATCTGCACCCCTCGGATTAGTGTAAGTCCTGCCTTCCAATGAAGGCTGCTTACTAGGTTGTTATTTGAAGCGGTATTGCAGCAGTGTCCAGAACTTCTCGGTGTCTGTGGAGAATCCGTCCTCACTCTTGAAGTCCGTGTACTTGATTGCAAACAGGAATTTGCCCATGAAGGGCTTGCCCCACAGGATGCCCCATTCATCTCCATAATCAGAAATGCGATTGGCTCCTGACATGTAGGACCTGTCTGTGCTGTAGTCGTGGTAATTAATGACAAGCTTGTTCTTGCCAATCTTGTTACCGAAAAGACCCAAAACAGTCAGGGTAATGCTGGTGTCTTCAATGCCGCCAAGAGGGGTTGCCGAGCCACCAGGAGCGGCTACAAACTTGTCCGCCCAGCCGTTGAAGGCGTGCACTGTTGCCAAGGGGGTTTGCAGTGCATTAGTACCGTTACTTTCCAAGACCTCGTACCCTACTCTTATCTGGTAGGTAGGTTCACCAATGGGCATAAAGCCGAGGTTATCGACCCGCGTGCCGCCAAACCTGACTCCGAACTCAATGTTGTAATAGTCATTGTCATCCAGATGCTTCGCATCATCTGTGGGGTCTTGGTTCGCCCACTCTAGTTCGCTCTGTATATCCAATCTATCACTAATTTCGTGTCTGCCTTTGAAACGGACACCAAAGGTCTCCGAGTCAAAAATCACCGGACCTATAAAAGGAGGTGCCCTTCCTGTGCCCTCAACGAAGGGTGTACGTGGGTTATTATCGAAATCGAGTAGATATCCGTATGCAACGATTTTGCCGTTGAACTGCGGGAGCTTGTAGGAGATGTTGATCAGGTGAGAGTCATCCATTTTCCACTCATCAAAAGCGGAATCCGGACCAAACAGTCGCTTCACCTTGTCGAGGTAGGCGTAGGAAATCCCAAGTTTTCCGAGCGTCTTGTCTACCCTGAAGGCATCCATTGCCACGTTGTTTCCGCGCCAGATCACATCTCCAACCCATCTGTGGTTGTCATAAATGATAGTTTGACGCCCTAGTTTAAACGACAAGGGGCCATCGCAAGGGCCTGGTGCACTGGGGCAGCCGCCCGTTGGAGCACGCCATCCGATATAGGCTTCATTGATCTCCTCAAAATCATTGTCCGGGATAATGGCATAACCCTCGGCATGTCGATTAATTGCTGGAATGTGGGGGGGTGGTCCGAATGCCGGCGGCTTGAGTCCAGCAGGTGCCCCCGGAAGTTTTGCCCCAAAGGGGGTTTCGCCACGAAACTGAGGGGTGGTGAAATCTCCATCAAGGTTTAGTGCCCTGTCCGAGTTCAGTACATCATTGACCTCTCCCTCGATCCTGGCGTAGAAACCATGGAAGCGACCCGTGGTATAACCCAGCGCATTGCGCAAGACGATCATATCGGCCTTGTTAGTGTCAGCAAGAGGGTGGCCGCTTGGAAAATCATCTTCCACGCTCTCAAAACGCACACGTGACCAGAAATCGAATCGGCCGTTGGTCAACGCTTGACCCATATGTGTGTGGTTCGGCGTCATTTTGTGATGGGGGTTGTGATGGGTGTTGGGGACATCCGGCAAGCCCACCGCTCCGACACCCTGCGCAAGCACCAGAATGGCTGCGGCCATGAGACATGGCAGAGGTTTAAAGTTGACCATGGTTTTACTCCTCCCGTGCAAGGGTTTTGGCCAGATTGTCCTTGGGTAACCCAGCCATAACAGTTTCAGGATCCTGTGTTATATGCTTTTTTAAGCTTACTCCCTTAACATAAGCTTAATAAGCTATCTATAGTAAATTATCGCTTTCCCGTCCAAGACTTTATCATTATTGGAACCATAGATTATGACTATGGACCAATTAATAGTTATTACATTATAAGGGTGCAGGCAATAAATACAATTGTCAGCGAACCTTCAGCCGGTACAAAAATCAAGGTTTTATGTCCGCAATCCGGGTATTGCAGCACATGCCCGATAAGGCTGGGGGAAGCCTCGTGGAGCTTTTTTCAGTCGGCGGCTTGGTCCGGCGCCTTGAGCCACTTCGAATCGGCTGCGACCGGTGCCGTCAGCGTGTGCAGAAATGCCTCGATCTGCTTGACCTCCCTGCGCCTCAGGGACAGTACCTTAGCCTCGTTGTGCCCGACCATGGCGGCAGGCGCACGGTCATAATGATCGATGACTTCCTCGAGTGTTGTCAGCTGTCCCGCATGCATGTAGGGGGCGGTCTTTGCGGTATTCCGGAGTGAAGGGGTCTTGTGCGCACCTACCAGGTTGTCGCCGGTACGGATGAAGCGCAGCTCGGTGCATTCCCTCGGGTTGATGTCACTGAAATCTCCCCGGCAGTTGAATGGATCATCCAACACGGCCTGCACGGCTTTGATCCGGCCCTTGCTCGGAAGCGAGCCCGGGCTCGACAGCACGGCCGTGTTGTGGAACTCGTGATTGGTGAGTAGCGGGCCGTTATGGCAGTTGATGCACTGTGCCTTGCCGATAAACAGTCTCAGGCCGGCACGTTCATCCTTGCTCAGAATCTCGGAGGGTTCACGGTTTCCTGTAACCAGCTCCTCCACGTAGTGATCGAAACGCGCCGCCCCTGGTATTAACAAACGCTCGTAGGCTGCGATGGCTTTGCCGATATTCACGAACACCCTCGTCACCGCTTCCTGATCCTCTGGAGCCATGGACTGCCAGCTCTCATCCAGGTTCTTGTCGTCTACAGGGCCTGCAGCTGTTGGGAAACGCGAAGCATCTGAAAAGTCACCCAGGGGTCCAAACAGCTTCCCGTACTGTGCACGGTAGTGCTCATCTTGTGCGACCAGGTGTACGAGCTGCATGCGTGAGCTTCCGTGCTCCAGCGGGTTCTCAAGCGGGGACAGGGCTTGGGACCAGAGGCTGTCCTTGCGCCCGTCCCAGAACAGCCAGGGACTGTAGGCTGTGCCAACAATGCTCATGGTATTTCGCTTGCCGGTGTTAAGACCTTCGGCAACTTCCAGGCCGTCCGTGAAAGAGTGCTCGGGGCGGTGACAGCTCGCACAGGAGACTTGCCCGTTGGCGCTCAGGCGCTTGTCGAAAAAAAGACGGTGGCCGAATTCAGCAGCCAGCAGGTCATCGGCCACGGAATTGCCCTTGGCCCTTGGCAAGGGGGGAAGGTTGTCGATCCAGAGCGAGCGAATCAGGGTGATTTCCAAATCCGTCCAGGCCTTGCTGCTCATGCCGGACTGGGCATACCACCAGACACCGGCCAGGAGGGCCAGAATGACTGCTGCGAGCATGCCCCGGGTCGCTTTCGACATGGTACGCCTACAGGTTCAGATCGAAGGTCACGCGGTCTGAAATTTGACCCTGCTGGATCAACAGCGTGACCTGCCACCAGCCGCCCATGTGGAACTTCATGCCCTCGAGCAGGTAGTCCCCGCCACCCAGGTTTTGCGTGACCCTCGGCTGTGTCGGCAGCCCGTGGTCGTGGTCCGGCATCCCTCCCTCGACTTCAACGGTGGCATCGGTGACGGGTTTGCCCGAGCGGTCCTGGATGTGCAGCGTCCATGCGTGCATGGTGTTGATCGCGATTGGATCGAGATGGCTGGTGAAGCGGACCTCGAAGTGTTGTCCATCCGAGAGCCTGGATGCCTCGCCAACGGGTTGCACGGAATAGGCCTGCGTCCATGCAAGCGCTGCATACACGCAAAGCACCACAAGGGCTGCTCTCATGATCCGCATGGGTTCAGTCCATGCCACCTGACGAGTTTCCGCGTTTCAAGAGCCTGCGTATGCGCGCATAGCCACCGCTCATCAGCCAGTAATTCAGCTGCAGGAACACGGCCAGTGCGATGAACCAGGGAATCAACCCCCAGTCCGCCCCGCCCACCCGGAATGGAAAGATGGCCGTGTACGTCTGGCTGTGATCAGGGCTTTTGGCGGTAACGATGCCGATGTAATTGCCTTCCTCGGTAAACTGGTACAGGGCGAGAAACGTGCCGTCTGGTTCGATCAGGGGAGGCTGGTGAAACACGGTGTTGCGGTGCACACCCTCTTTTATGTCATTCCATCTTGCAAACCGTCCACGATTGTCGACGTCCTCGATGATGCGAAATTCAACCGGAACTCCTCTCAGGCTGTCGTGCAGGTATTCGAGCACGAATACGCTCTCATCGGCATGGGGGATATCCTCGCACCATTCCTCGTGCTGGCTTTTCTGCGGCTGGTAGATTTTGAAATGGGCCTTGTAAAAACCGATCTTGATGAAGCAAAGATCATTCTCCAGGAATACACCTCCGTGCGCACGTACGTCCGGGTATGGCCACAGGGCCAGACAGGCCAGAAGAAGTGCTGCGCGTGCCGAGGAAATGTACGTCAAGATTCAGATGGTTGCGCACTCAGTACGCCACGGGATGCAGTGCGCCCTGTCGGGCCCTGGCGCAGCTTGCCGGTACGGGAAAATCAGTGCCCGGATGCGTGATGGTGTTCGACAACGGGCGCTTCGTCCACCCCGAAAAACTCGGCGCGCGACAGGTACGTGTAGTCCCCTTCGATGGACATCAAGCCGATGAGCACCAGCAATGCCAGGGGCGGCAGCAGTATGGCGGTGATCAGTGCCAGGCGCTCCCAGGCCATGTGCATGAAGATCGCGACGATGAAGCCTGCCTTGAGCATCATGAAAATCAGGATCAGGTTCCATCTCAGGTAGCCCTGGAGCTGGTAGTAATCCACCATGTAGGAAAACGCACTGAATACGAATAGCAGCACCCAGATCCCGATGTAGATACTGAGTGGATGTTGTTGACCTTCTTCTGCAGCCGCCATGATTGTTGCCCTCTACCAAAGATAAAAGAATGCGAAAATGAATACCCAGACCAGATCGACGAAGTGCCAGTACAGCCCGGCAATCTCGACGATGTCGTAGCCCTTTTTCTCATAACGCCCGTTCATGACACCGATGGCCACGTAGGTCAAATAGGCGACCCCGCCGCTGACATGTAAGCCGTGAAAGCCGGTAATCATGAAAAAGCTGGCACCGAACTGAGCGGCGCCAAACGGGTTCCCCCACGGGCGAACCCCTTCGTCGACGATGAGCTTGGTCCACTCGAAGGCCTGCATGCCCACGAACGTCAGGCCGAAGGCGGCGGTGATGAACAGCAGGGTCGCGGTTTTTATGCGGTCGCGCCGGTAGCCGTAGTTCACGGCCAGCGCCATGGTACCGCTGCTGGTGATCAGGACAAAGGTCATGATCGCGATCAGGATCAGCGGGATCGGATCACCGCCGAAGCTCAGGGCAAAGATTTCGCTGGCGTTGGGCCAGGGTACGGTGGAACTGATACGGACCTTCATGTAGCCCGTCAGGAAAGACGTGAAAATGAAGGTGTCGCTCAACAGGAAGATCCACATCATGGCCTTGCCCCAGTGGACCTTGAACACCTCTTTTTCGGCGCTCCAGTCTGATACCAGATCCGTTACGGCATCGTGGGCTAAAACTGCATTTCCCGGGCTTTGTGCCATGTTTTTCCTTGTCCCCTTATTTAAGTCGATAGCAGTAACGCAAACAGGCCCAGCCAGACCAGCAGCAGAAAATGCCAGTAAATGGTGCAGAGTTCAACGCTCATGCGAACCTTGTACACTTCAATTTGATTCTGCAGTTTGAAGACCGTCGTGCTCCAGACCCAGAGCCCGCCCAGCATGTGCAGGGCATGGATTGCCGTCAACACATAAAAGAAGGAATTGGCCGGATTTGTGGACAGGAAGTAGCCTTGTTCCTGCAGGCCTTGCCAGGCCCACAGCTGCCCCGCGATGAAGGCGAAGGTGAGCAGTCCTGCAACCAGCAGGTTCGCCCGTACTCCTTCGATCTTGTTCTTGACCACGGCATTTCGTGCGCGCTGGAAGAACACGCTCCCCAGAATCAAAAGGGCCGTGTTGAACCACAGGATGTCGGGTTCTGCGAGCGGGCGCCAGTCGCTGAGGTCCATGCGCTGGAAGTAGGCGCTGACGAACAGTGAAAACAGTGAAGCTGCGACACACAGGAACACGACAAGCCCGATTTTCGCGGCAGGAATGGAATACGCCCCGCCGGCATGATGCTGGCCGATGGGCCCTTCCTCTGCCCAGGGCTGGACGTTGATGGTCTGGAAGATGAGCCAGAACACCACACCGCCCATGATCAGGGCCAGTACGATCAATGTTGCCGTCATGTTCTAAACGTCTCCCTCACCCCGAGTGTACTGGCTGGGAGGTTCGTTCTGCGGAATGAAGTCCTCCTTGGCTCCGGGCACGCTGTAGGAGTATGCCCAGCGGTGAACCACCGGCAATTCCTTGCCCCAGTTGCCGTGCTTGGGAGGATAGTCGGGGGTCTGCCACTCGATCGTGGTAGCCCGCCACGGGTTGCGCGGCGACTTCCTGCCCTTGAACAGGCTCCAGAAAATATTGATCAGGAACAGGAACTGTGCTGCGGCAACGATCAGTGCTGCAATGGTGATACTGAGATTTGCGGCCTGTACGCTGTCCGGCAGAAACTCCGTGGTGCCGTTAGCGTAGTAGCGCCGGGGTACGCCCAGTATGCCGATGTAGTGCATCGGCAGGTAGATTGCGTAGGTGCCCAGGAAGGTCAGCCAGAAATGGATTTTCCCCATCGCATCATTGAGCATTCGCCCGGTCAGCAGGGGGAACCAGTGATAGATGCCTCCGAATACCACCAAGAAGGGTGACACACCCATCACCATGTGGAAGTGCCCGACCACGAAATAGGTGTCGGAAAGCGGCACGTCCACAACCACGTTGCCGAGGAACAACCCCGTGATACCGCCGTGGATGAACGTGAAGATGAAACCGATCGCAAACAGCATCGGGACAGTCAGATGGATGTTCCCGCGCCACAGCGTAAGTACCCAGTTGTACACCTTGATGGCCGTGGGTACCGCGATGATCAGTGTGGTCGTGGCAAAGAAAAAGCCGAAATAGGGATTCATTCCGCTGACATACATGTGGTGCGCCCAGACGACGAAGCTCAGGCCCCCGATCGCCACGATGGCCCAGACCATCATGCGGTATCCGAAGATGTTCTTGCGGGCATGGGTACTGATCAGGTCGGAAACGATTCCGAAGGCCGGCAGCGCCACGATGTAGACCTCGGGGTGACCGAAGAACCAGAACAGGTGCTGGAACAGGATGGGGCTTCCGCCCTCGTGGGACAGATTCTCACCCAGTGAAGAGATTGCCGGCATGAAAAAGCTGGTATCCAGGGTCTTGTCCAGCGTCATCATGATGACGCTTACAAGCAGTGCCGGGAACGCCAGCAGGCCCAGAATCGTGGCCATGATGATGCCCCATACCGACAAGGGCATGCGCATCAGGGTCATGCCACGCGTGCGCGCCTGGAAGGCTGTCGTCACATAGTTGAGCCCGCCCATCGTGAACGCGACCACGAACAGGCCAAGCGATACGGTCATGCAGATAATGCCCCAGTCCGCACCCGCCGTACCTTCCGTGATGGCCTGTGGAGGGTACAGGGTCCAGCCTGCACCAGTGGGCCCTTCTGGAACGAAAAAGCTCGCACACACGACGATGACAGACAGCAGGTACACCCAGTAGCTCAGCATGTTCATGTACGGGAAGGCCATGTCACGGGCGCCGCACATCAGCGGCACCAGCACGTTGCCAAATCCGCCCAGGAAAAATGCCGTGAGCATGAAGACAATCATGATCATGCCGTGCATGGTGACGGCCTGGTAGTACTCGTCGGGCTGTATGAAATCGAATACCCCGGGGAAGCCCAGTTGCAGGCGCATCAGGCCGGACAAGATCAGCGCAACCACTCCGACGGCCGTCGCGGTGATGATGTACTGGATGCCGATGATCTTGTGATCCTGGCTCCAGACATACATGCCGATCCATGTCTTCGGATGGGCAAGTTCCTGTTCTTTATCGGCTAATGCAACATGCGCCATTCTGGCTTCTCCTCAAACTGTATGCTATGGGTACTGTATTCGTTTCGCATTGTGTCTTCAAATGGACCTGCGGATCTTAATGCCTGCCTAAAAAGTATTGATGTACGCGACCAGATCATCGATTTTCTGGTCACTCAGGCTGAGCACCATGGATTCCATCTGCCTTCCGGTCGCATCCTGCGGGTGCGCACCTCGTATGCCCTGCTTGAAATTCCTGAGCTGGGCAGCCAGGTACCAGTCGCTCATGCCTGCAAGGCGCGGGGCATTCACCGCCCAGCGACCTTCACCTTTCTTGCCATGACACTTGCCGCAGGTGGTGTACAGGTCCTTGCCGTTGTCCACGTCTCCCTGGACCGTCTGTTGTGCAGGCTCGTCCGGGAGCGTCTGGATATAGGCCGCGAGATCACGGATCAGGGTGTCGTTGACGAGGCCCGCCGCCATGGGCGCCATCTGCTGGCCCAGAACATCCTCGGGGTTCGAGCCCCGGATGCCGTCCCTGAAATAGGTCAGCTGGCGTTTCAGGTACCAGTCTTCCTGGCCACTCAGCTTGGGTGCGTTCAGTGCCAGGTTGCCTTCTCCCTGGACACCATGGCAGGCCGCGCAAATCTGGTACTGGGCCTGGCCCGCCTGCGCATTTGCGGGTCCTATGGCAGACAGCATCGCATAGGTGGGTTGCTGGGCGAGCCACTCATGGAATTGCTCTTCTTCCACCACGGTGACCTTGCCGCGCATGGAGTGATGGCCGATTCCACACAGTTCCTCGCAGAGGATTTCGAATGTACCGACACGCGTGGGGGTCAGCCATTGCCACGTGACCATGCCGGGCACCAGATCCATTTTCACGCGAAACTGGGGCACCGTGAAGTTGTGCAGGACATCCTTGGAGCGCAGCAGGAATTTGATGGGCAGGCCGATGGGGATGTGCACTTCGTTGCCTTCGATCAGAACATCATCCTGGCCATACGGGTCTTCGTCATTCATGCCGAATGGGTTATCGATGCTGATCTTGCGGCTGTCCGTGGTGCCCAGCTGACCATCCTTGCCCGGGAAGCGAAAGGTCCACTGCCACTGCTGCCCGACCACCTCCACAATGGCCGCATTTTCCGGCGGCGATACGAATTTGCCCCACACGATCAGTCCGGGAGCAAGCATGGCGACAACCCCAACTGTCGTGATCGCGGTGAGCCAGCCTTCGAGCTTCTTGTTTTCAGGTTCGTAATCGGCACGCTGGTTCTTGTCCTTGTTGCGGTACTTGATGATGCAGTACGCCATGAACAGGTTGGCCGCCACGAATACTATGCCGCATACGATGGAGGTAATGGTCACCGTCGTGTCGATGGCAGTCCAGTTCGAGGCAATTTCCGTGAAGTACCACGGGCTCATAAAGTGGAAGACGACCGATCCCACTACCAGAACGATCAATATGATGGCTATGGCCATGTTCTAGACTCCTTAGTCATTCCAATACGGCGGTTACGCTGGACTTGCGGCATGCGCATCAGGCTCACCAGATAATTCCACCACTGCATCCGCAATCCACAAATATCAGGGTAAACAGGCCCAGCAGGTAAAGGACGGAAAAGCCGAACAGCCTGCGCGTGCTCTGGTGGGTAATCGGTTTGCGAACAAAGTCTATGGTCAAAAGCAGGTAGGTTATTCCAAGGACGATACTGAGCACCAGATAGACGGGGCCCACTACCTCAAGCCAGTACATCGCCGTACTCAGGGGCACCAGGGCAACGGTGTACAGCAGCATGCGGGTCTTTGTGGCCTGCTGTCCATGGGTCACCGGCAGCATCGGCAGGCTGGCTTGCCTGTACTCATCGGCTCTCAAAAGGGCCAGTGCCCAGAAGTGCGGAGGTTGCCACATGAACATGATCGCGAACATGGCCAATGCGGGTAGGCCGATGTCATTGGTCACGGCTACCCAGCCAATGACCGGGGGCAGTGCCCCGGCCACCCCGCCAATTTCAGTACAAAGAGGGGATGAACGTTTCAGCCAGACGGTGTACACCACCACGTAGAAAAATGTGGTCGCCGCAGCCAGGTACGCGGTCAGGGGGTTCACCAGGTAAAAGAGAATTGCAAACGACCACAGACTGAGCATGACGCCCAGCCACAGGGCCTGTTGCGGATGCAGGCGCGAACACGGCAATGCGCGCATGCGCGTTCGCGCCATGCGCTTGTCCACTTCCCGGTCCACATAGTTGTTGAGGGCTCCACTTGCCGATGATGCGAGTCCCGTCCCCAACAGGGTGAAGATGACCAGGTCTAGGGGCAGGGTACCGCTCCCGGCCAGCCACATTCCCGCAAACGTGGTCACCAGCACAAGGGTCGTGATTCGTGGTTTGCACAACTCTACGAAGTCACTCGCCTGGTCGCGGACTGCTGTGATGGTCGCGTTCACGATCTAAAACACTTCCTGTGAGCCCTGTGGCACATGAACAATATTCTCATCTTGGGTCGGCTGGATTGGGATCGTGACAGGTCCGTCAGTGTGTACAGGGAAATACGGGCGGCATGGAGTCTTTGGAAAAGCCTATCGGGACAGCTGGCGGATGCAGGCCAGCAGAGACCTGTTTTTCACAGGCCGAACTCCAGCATCCAGAAGGTGCACACCCTTTTGCATGACTACTCGTAAATGAATCAAAAACAGCATCGCTGGTTCAGGTTTTTGTCCTGGCTCCGTGTCGAAGCTCAAGGCCCTCTGTCACCCAAACCCATTAACAATTGCAAAAACACATTTCGGCATCTTGATGGCTCAGTGCCATGGCTGCCTTGCCTTAATTGCCTCACGGCGTGGGCTCATTGCATTATGCAAAACCCGACCGCCCATCAAGATACCAAAGTGACCGGGAAAAGGTACCTGCCTGATATGGATAATTCCCGGATTTTGGCCAATGGGAACCATTCTCAAATACTTTATTGCGTGGGTCTGCCTGCAGGGTGTCAGCGAACTGCACGAGGCCCTTGCAGGAGCCCCGGTGCGAGGCTTGAAATGGATAGATTTCAAGGTTTTGTACGTGAGGAATCCGGCTAAAGATGGGCTTATGTACCTATAAAATTAAAGCTCCGGTGTGCTAGCATGAAAGAAAAGCCAAATGGGGGAGGGTAGTTGCATGAGACAGGCCTTTTTCTCTGCAAAAGCAGGCAATTCAATCGTCGCGGTAGCTGCGACCGTGTGTTTCCTACTGATCGGTGCGCCGAAAGCGGATGCCGCAGGCTCCAAATGGTACGTCGGTGCAAGTGTTCCGGTCATGTACATCGATGATACGGATACTGTTACACAAGGCAGCAATATCGATCCAAGCCAGCCGCTGGCCCCGCCAAGTACCTACAGGGGCAAAGCCGTCAACAAATACGATACGGGCTTCAAGCTTGAAGGTGTCATAGGGTACGAGTTCCGCCCCAATATGCGCATTGAGCTTGAGCTTTTCTATTCCGAAGCCGAAGTGGATAAGCTGACCTACAGTGGCATCAGCACCGTTACTCCGCTTGGCCCTGTGTCACTTCCAGGCGAGACGGAGACTCCCGTATCCGGTGATGCCGAACAGATCGGCGCCATGCTGAACCTGTGGTACGACATCGATCTCGGTTCCAAGTGGACACCTTATGTCGGAGTCGGAGTCGGAGTCATTGAGGTGGACTTCGGTGAAGTCGACTACGATGAGAACGCGCTTGCGCAGTACGTGTCAAATTCCTTGCGCCTTGGTGCAGCCCAGCAAATGGCCCTGCAGGCAGGGGTACCGTTTAATCCGGCTAACGTGCCCTTACCGCAGTTGCCACCAGGCTTTGTGCCCGGTGTCTCCACCACGGACACGGTGTTTGCCTATCAGGCGGCCGCAGGAGTCAGCTACCAGTTCAGCGACAATGTGGCGTTGCGCCTGGGGTATCGCTACCAGACCTCGGATGACCTGCAATTCAGGGGCAGAAACGCTTTTGGCAACACGGTTGAAACCAAGACCGACTTTGATGTCCAGTTCATAGAGATCGGTGTCCGTTACCATTTCTGAGAGCAGCAAGGCCGGGTAGTTTCTGAAAACCCGGGAGTTTTGCCCGGGCCCTAGTGAGCCTGGGATGCGGGCAGTTGGCTGTCGCTTGGCTGCGCCCTCAGTTTCAGGCGCTGAAGTATGGTTGTTGCAATCTCCTCGATCGAGATGGAGGTGCTGTCCAGGTAGGGCAGCCGTGTTGCCCTGAAAATGGCTTCTGCGCGGTGCACTTCGTACTCGCACTGCTCAAGTGATGCATACTGGCTGTCAGGCCGCCTTTCCTGGCGGATCTTGTGCAATTGGCGCGGTGACAGGGTGAGTCCGAACACACGTTCCTGAACGCCCGCGATCGCCCTCGGCAGGGCAGAGCTCTCGAAGTCGGCATCAGCCAGGGGGTAGTTCGCCGCCTTCAGGTTGTAATGCATGGCCAAGTACAGGCAGGTCGGCGTCTTGCCGCTCCTCGAGACCCCCGTGAGCACGATATCCGCGTTTGCCAGGTCAATGATTTTTGTTCCATCATCATGGTTTAGCGTAAAATCCAGCGCTTCGATGCGTTGCACGTATTTCAGCGGACTGCCCACCCCGTGGGTTTCGCCGACTGCATGCTTGGCCTTCACTCCAAGGCGGGATTCCAGTTGCGGGATGAAGGTGGAGAAGATATCCAGCACCGGGATGTCGTGGGATTGAAAAAGGTCGATCAGGGACTTGTCCGTCAGGCTGGTGAACACGATCGGCGGGGCAGGCTCTGCCTCCATGACGGCCGAGATACTTGCGATCACGCGCTGCACCTCCTGCGCATTGGTGACGAATGGAAAGACCGTCTTGTCGAACTCCGTGTCCGGGAATCGTGCGAACAGGGACTGACCCAGGGATTCGATGGTGATCCCGGTGCTGTCTGAAATGAAGAACACCTTTTGTTTTTTGGCCGCCATCTTGTAAATATAACCGATGATATGAACCGCTGTACGATCGATCTTGCTGAAATTGGAGCCAAGGACGGACCCCGGGTTGGAGGCAAGAATGCCTCCCTGGGCGAGATGATCCGCAATCTCGATACGCTGGGGGTGCGGGTACCCGGTGGATTTGCGACGACCTCAGACGCCTTCCACATGTACCTGCAGGCCAATGGCCTGACGAAGAAAATCGCAAGCCAGCTGGAGACCTTGGACGTGGAGGACATCCCCAGGCTGACCGAGGTCGGAAAGACCATACGCGGATGGGTCCTGGAGGGCGAGTTGCCCGCTGAACTGCACACGGCGATCACCGAAGCCTATCAAGGGCTGGAGGCGCGCACCCGCCCAGACGTGGCCGTCGCCGTGCGTTCCTCGGCCACCGCCGAAGACCTGCCGGAGGCTTCATTTGCGGGCCAGCAGGAGAGTTACCTGAATGTGCGCGGGATCTCCGACGTGCTGGCTGCGGTCAAGCTGGTGTTTGCATCCCTGTTCAATGACCGCGCCATCGCCTACCGGGAGGAGAAGGGCTTCGGCCATGACGGTCTCGCACTCTCGGCCGGTATCCAGCAGATGGTTCGAAGCGATCTGGCGGCCAGCGGCGTGATGTTTACCCTGGATACGGAATCCGGCTTCCGGGACGTGGTGTTCATCACGGCAGGCTACGGGCTGGGAGAGACCATCGTGCAGGGCCAGATCAACCCCGACGAGTTCTATGTGTCAAAAGTGGCCCTGGGCCGTGAGTGTCCGGCCATCATCCGGCGTGCCTGCGGCAGCAAACTGCAGAAGATGGTTTACAAGGAGGGCGGCAGCGGCACGGAAACCGTGGCCGTGCCGGAATCCCTGCAGAACCGTTTTTGCATTTCCGATGCGGATGTCGAGTCCCTGGCACGCATGGCCGTGGCGATTGAGCGGCATTACGGGCGTCCGATGGACATCGAATGGGCCAAGGACGGATCCGACCAGCAGATGTACATCGTGCAGGCCCGTCCCGAAACCGTGCAGAGCATTGAGCACAAGGTGATCGAGAAATTCCTGCTGAAGGAGACCTCGCAGGTGCTGGTAACGGGCCGGAGCATCGGGCAGCGCATCGGCGCCGGCCGGTCCCGGGTCATTCCTTCACTGGCCGAAATCGAACAGTTGCGCGCCGGCGAAGTGCTGGTCACGGACATGACCGATCCCCACTGGGAGCCAGTGATGAAACGCGCGGCAGCCATCGTCACCAACCGCGGCGGGCGCACCTGCCATGCCGCCATCATCGCACGCGAGCTGGGGGTGCCCGCGATCGTCGGATGCGGGGATGCCACCGATGCCCTGCAGTCCGCCAAGGAGATCACGGTATCGTGTGCGCAGGGAGACACCGGCCACGTGTATGAAGGACTTCTCGAATTCGAGATCAACAAAACCCAACTGGACAGGATGCCCGATATCCCGTGCAGGATCATGCTCAACGTCGGCGACCCCGAGCAGGCCTTTTATTTCTCCCAGACACCCAATGCGGGGGTCGGGCTGGCGCGACTGGAGTTCATGATCAACAAGACCATCGGCGTGCACCCGCGGGCACTCATCGATTTTGACCAGTTGCCGGATGATCTCAGGGCACAGATCGAGATGCGCAGCAGCGCCTATGCGGACCCGCAGACATTCTTTGTCGAGAAGCTGACCGAAGGCATCGCGACCCTGGCGGCTGCCTTTGAAGGTAAGCCCGTGCTGGTCCGGCTGTCGGACTTCAAGTCGAACGAGTATGCGAACCTGCTGGGCGGCAACCTGTATGAGCCTGTGGAGGAAAACCCGATGATCGGATACCGGGGCACGTCGAGATACCTGTCCGAGCTGTTCGCGCCCTGTTTCGAGATGGAATGCCGGGCGTTGCGCACCGTGCGCAACGAGATGGGGTTTACCAACATCCAGATCATGGTCCCCTTCGTGCGCACCCTTGAGGAGGCCGAAAGTGTCACCGCACTGCTGGGCGAACACGGTCTGGCACGCTCGGAAAACGGTCTCAAGGTGGTCATGATGTGCGAGGTTCCCTCGAACGCGGTGCTGGCCGAGGATTTCCTGCAGTATTTTGACGGCTTTTCCATCGGCTCGAACGACCTGACGCAGATGACGCTGGGCCTAGACCGGGACTCCGAACTCGTGGCCGGGCAGTTCAATGAACAAAACGAGGCGGTCCTGCAGCTGGTGGGCCAGGCCATCCGTGCCTGCCGCAAAGCCGGCAAGTACGTGGGCATCTGTGGACAGGGACCTTCGGATTTCCCGGAATTTGCCTACTGGCTGGTCGAGCAGGGCATCGACAGCATCTCGCTGAATCCGGATTCCGTGATCAATACCTGGGTGCACCTGTCAAAATACGGGCGCTGAAGCCACGCCCCAGACAGCCGCGCTCACTTCCTCCTGCTTTCGGGTCGTTGGCGCACTTTCCTTCTCTGCCAGGGGATTTGTAGCAGAAGTTTCATGCGAATGCAGTCATGCTGTGACAACCGCTTTATATATTCAAGGTTATATATTCGCCTGGAGACTGTCTGTATCCTTGAGCCGCAAAGAATGGAGAAAAAACGTTGAAAGCCGTCGGTTTGTACAAGTATCTGCCCATCGATGAGGCGGATTCGTTGCTGGACCTGGAGATCGAGTCCCCGCGCCCGCTTGGCCGGGAGCTGCTGGTTGATGTACGGGCCATAGCCGTAAATCCCGTGGATACAAAAATGCGGGCTCCGCAAGACAAGGTGGAGGACACCCCCCGCATCCTGGGCTGGGATGCTGCGGGTGTGGTCGAGGCTGTGGGTCCGCAAGCGACGCTGTTCAAGCCAGGCGATGAAGTGTTTTATGCCGGCAGCTTCATCCAGCCCGGTTGCAACAGCGAGCTTCATCTGGTGGACGAGCGCATCGTGGGTGGCAAGCCGCAAAGCCTGGATTTCACCCAGGCCGCCGCCTTGCCGCTGACCAGTATCACGGCCTGGGAGTCCCTGTTTGACCGGCTGGGGATTGCCGCGGACGGTTCGGACCGGGGCCGGAGACTTCTCATCATCGGGGGTGCAGGCGGTGTAGGCTCCGTGGCCACGCAATTTGCCAAGCAGGTCGCCGAGCTGGACGTGACGGTCACGGCTTCCCGGCCCGAGTCCCGCAAGTGGTGCAGGGAACTGGGCGCAGACCACGTGATCAACCATTACCTGGATATTCCCGAGCAGGTGAGCCAGCTGGGGATCGACGGGTTTGAGTTCATCCTGTGCCTGAATGAAACGGACAAGTACTGGCAGACCATGGCGGCGGTGATCGCACCGCAGGGGAAAATCTGCTCCATCGTGGAGACGGCAGCTTACGTGGACCTGGGCACGCTGAAGAGCAAGAGTGCGACGTTTGTCTGGGAGTTCATGTTCACCCGCTCCATGTACGAGACCGAAGACATGATCGAACAGCACCACCTGCTTTGCCGGGTGGCCGAGTTGGTGGATGCGGGCACGGTCAAAACGACCGTTAACAAGGTGCTCGAGCCTATCAATTCGAAAAACCTCAAGGCTGCGCACGCGCAGATCGAGAACCGGCACACGATCGGCAAGATTGTCCTGCAGGGCTGGGATTCCTGACCGCAGCACGCGGCCGCCACGGTATTTTTACCGTGAGCCCCGCTGCATCAGCATGTCCCGCCAGCGCTCATTCAGATTTCCGAACACGAAGAACGAGGGATTCAGCAACGAGTCTTTCGTGTTGTAGCGCACAGCCTGCAGCCGGGTGTCGACCAGCGATCCTCCCGCTTCGTGCACGATGCAGTGCGCGGCCGCCGTATCCCACTCGGAGGTTGGCCCAAACCGGGGATAGAGGTCGGCCTTGCCTTCGGCAACCAGACAGGTCTTGATCGAGCTTCCGACATGGATCAGTTCGTGGTGGCCAATCTGTGCCAGCAGTGCCTGCAGGGTCGGGCCGGCACGGGAGCGGCTGCCGCAGATCGTCGGGCGGGCATCGGGCGTGGAAAAGCGGGTCCTGATCGGGCGTGCAGCCTGTTCGCGTTCCTGCTTGAAGGCTCCATGTCCGGTGGCGGCAAAATAGCAGGTCTCCTGCACCGGCAGGTAGACCGCACCGAGGCGGGCCACATGGCCGATGACCAAGGCGACATTCACGGTGAACTCGCCGTTTTTCTTGATGAATTCGCGGGTCCCGTCCAGTGGGTCGATCAGCCAGTAGCGCTCCCATTTCATTCTTTGCGAGTACGGCACCGTGGCCGATTCTTCCGAGAGCACGGGAATGTCCGGGGTCAGGGTCTGCAGTTGCCGGCAGATCAGGCGATGGGAGGCAAGGTCGGCCGTGGTGCGCGGGGAGCGGTCCTCTTTCTCCTCGATCTCGAACCCCCCGAGATAAATTTTCATGACCTCCTGACCGGCCTGCTTTACAATGTCGCAGACCGGAGCAATGAGCGCTTCAAGCTGTGCAGTATCCGGGTCCATTACCAGCAACTACTTGTCCGGAGAATCCTTGTCGATGCCAATGTCTGCTGCCTGGGGAGTGATCAAAACCGTCTTCCTGGATATGGACGGCACCCTGCTGGACCTGAGTTTTGACTCGTATTTCTGGCAACGGTATCTACCCTTGAGGTACAGCCAGAAGAACCAGATTGAATTCAGTCATGCCAGGGAACTTTTGCAGTCCTATTATAAGGGAAAAGCCGGTACGCTGGACTGGTATTGCACGGATTACTGGACCAACGAACTGGATCTCGATGTCGCCGCGTTAAAGCGCGAGATTGCCGGGCGCATCCGGATTTTCCCGCACGTGGAGCAGTTCCTGGAAAGGCTTGTGGCGGCCAAAAAACATGTCGCCCTGGTGACCAATGCGCATCCCAGCAGCATTTCCGTGAAAATGAGTTGCGTGCCCATCGAGCCGTATTTCGAGCGCATCATTTCTTCCCATCACTTCGGTTGCCCGAAAGAGCAGCCGGGCTTCTGGGACAAGATGATGGATTCCTTCCCGTTCGACCCGGAGACGACCCTGCTGGTGGATGACAATCTGGAGGTGCTGGCCTGCGCAAAAGCCTATGGTATCCGTCACCTGGTGACGATCCGCCAACCCGACAGCTCCAAGCCGGAGCGCGACTCCCTGCCGTATGAAGCCATTTCGAATTTTGCCGAGATCATGCCGGCCTGACTAGCCCCTGTTCCAGCGCTTGAAGCGCTTCTTGCAGTACCTGAGCAAGGTTTCGTAGTCCGGAAAGTGCAGTTCATAGTCGTCCTCCACAGGGGCATCGAATTCGCAGTAGTCGTTGCTGTGGTCGCGGCAGATCTGCGGGCGAGCCTCGTAGATGCCGCAGCGCCCGTCGCCCTGAAGATGCGAGCAGCGCGCCGACACCATCAGCCACCAGCCCTCGTCGTCCCTGTAAACCTCCACGCCCTCATGGGAGACCTGCCAGAGCAGGTGTTCGTAGTCCTGCTTGCTGCGAGGCGTGATGAGTTCTTCGGTTACATAGGTACAGCAGTACGAGTTGGTGCAATAGCCGCACTTGTTTTCGGCCGTAATCTCAATGCCCGGCTCAAGCTTTACCTTGATGTCGGCCAGGCGTTCCATGGGCTCGAATGCGCTGCCGGATCAGTCATCATCCGTTGACTTTTTGGGCGGCGGCTTGAATTTGAGGACGGTTGAGGTCTGTGGTTTGTCGGCAAAATGGGGCCGATCCTTGTTTTCGATCCCGGCATCCTCGATCAGTTCTCGCTCCCGGGCTGCAATCAGGCTAAAGCAGTCACGAATGTCCTTGATCGTCTGTTCACTCAGGGGATGGCGGACACCCGGGCCCGGAGTCGTATCGCGGACAATCTGCGCCAGCAGTTTCCGCATTACGACCAGTATACGTTGTTCCTTGCTTCTGCTAGTCATGTTGAAACGGTCCGGGCAGCGTGTCGCGCGTTTTTCGGTGTCGGTTGGAAGGTCTGAATATAGCCTAACAGATTTGCAGGGATATACCATCTCATGGCGCAGGCGAAAGGACAGCTTCCGAGCCTGTTTAGCAGGGCCGACAATTGCGGTAGCATGGGACGGGCTGGTCGTACAACCCGTACCCGAAGTTCAGGAGCTCAAGGCATGTTTCAGGCGCAGTTTTCAATCGGTCAGGTGATCGTGCACAAGAAGTTCAATTACAGGGGTGTCATTTTTGATGTCGATGCGCAGTACAGTGGCACGGACGAGTGGTATGAACAGGTCGCGAAGTCCAGGCCACCCAAGGACAAGCCCTGGTACCATGTGATGGTGGACGGGCAACTGATGACCACCTATGTCGCCGAGCAGCATCTGGAACTGGATGTCTCGCCAGCACCGATCACCCACCCCCTGACCGAAGATTATTTCGACAGTTTCGAACAAGGCTCGTACCGCAGCTACCGGAACACCAACTGAAGATGTTCGAGTCGGTTGCAGCCTTCGTTGAAAGGAAAATCAAACCACAACGTGAAGCGCCGGATGATGACCACATCATGCATCTGGCCACCGCGGTGTTGTTGCTGGAAGTGAGCCGGGCGGATTTTGACGTTCAGGAAGAAGAGTTGCGGACCATCGTCAGCGCCCTGGCGGAAAGGTTCCGTTTTTCCGAACAGGAGGTACAGGGTCTGGTGGATCTGGCGCTCACCGAGCAAGAGCATCATGTTTCGATCTATCCATTCGTAAAGGTCATCAATGACGGCTGTACGCCGGAGGAGAAAAAAAGGCTGTTGCTGGACTTGTGGAAAACGGCCTATGCAGATCGCAGGCTCGACAAGTACGAGGAGTACCAGATCCGAAAGATTGCCGATCTGCTGTACCTGCCGCACAGCACCTTCATCCAGACCAAGCTGGAAGTGCAGCAGGGCCTGGACTAAGAGCAACGGATGGACACCCGGGTGTCCATCCCGTCAAACCATGCTTTTGAGCTTCTTCAGAGGCAGGACCCGCACCGACTTGCTGGCCGGCTTGGCCTTGAAGGTCATCTCCTCACCGGTAAAGGGATTGACGCCCTTCCGCGCCCGCTTGGCCGGCTTCTTGACCACCTTGATTTTCAGCAGGCCGGGAAGGTTGAAGGATCCGGCGCCGCGCGGTCTCAACTCTTTTGCAATCATGCCTTCGAGTGATTCGAGCACGGAGGCGACCTGTTTGCGGGAAAGGTCCGTCTCTTTCGCAATCCCGTTTAGAATTGCCGTTTTTGTAGGGGGTTTCTTATCGGGTCTGGAAGTGGCCATGTAATGTCATCCTTAGTCATCAGTAAACGAGATCGGGCACAGTTCCACAGTCAGGGATCGAGCAACCGATGGTGACTATGATCGAAATGTAGAACAGTTAGCTTTTGTTGCATTGTAATGAAAAACTGCCAGCTTATCATCAGACTCACCCCCTGATTTTGCACAGGGACGTTTCGCCGGTGGACCCGGGATCGATGGATGATGCCACGTCGCCCGGTGGGGTTTCCCCCGCGTGAATTGAAGGAAAACCGGCAGACCCCGGGTGCGCCATGGGGTCAATCCTTGCATCAGGCAAGGGCCTAGGAACCGGATTTGCAGAATCGGTAAATCGCGCTTTCACCGAGCAGGTTGGGCCACAGGCGAGTTTTCTGCCCGGACCGGCTGGCATGGGTTACCGCGGCCCGCTGAAGAATCCTGATGCCTTTTTCCTCGCACAGGGCTTCAAAATCCTGGATCGAGCACAGATGGATATTGGGGGTGTCGTACCATTCATGAGGCAGGGCCCGGGTGACGGGCATGTTCCCGCCCAGTGCGAGCTGTATGCGGCTTTTCCAGTGGGCGAAGTTGGGAAAAGTCACAATCCCTTCCTGCCCGATGCGCAGCATCTCATCCAGCAGCTCACCGGGGTGATGGATGGCCTGCAGCGTGTGCGTCATGACCACATAGTTGAAGGAGTGTTCCTCGAAGAACTCGGTGATGCCCTTGTCCAGGTTGGTCTGGATGACGGGGATCCCACTGTCGATGCATTGCTGCACGTTGTCGATATCGATTTCCAGGCCGTAGCCCGTCACATCGCGGCTTTGGCGCAGGTGCGTGAGCAAGGCGCCGTCCCCGCAGCCGAGATCCAGGATGTGGGTGCCGGGCGCAATCCATTCGCAGATGATTTCCAGGTCAGGCCGCAAGATCGTGCTCATGTCGGAAGGGCGTTGATGTAGCTGCGCAAGACGTTGTGGTATTCTGGAATCGGCGTCAGGAATGCGTCGTGTCCGAGTTCGGCTTCGATTTCCACGTAACTGACCTTCTTTTTGGCCGCGATCAGCGCGCGCACGATCTCGCGCGAGCGTGCGGGTGAGAACCTCCAGTCGCCGGTGAAGGAAACCACCAGGAAGTCTGCGCCGGTAGACTCGAAGGCCCGGGACAGGTCATTGTCATACTCCAGTCCGGGGTCAAAATAATCCAGCGCCTTGGTCATGATCAGGTAGGTGTTGGCATCGAACCGGTCGACGAAGGATTTTCCCTGGTAGCGCAGGTAGCTCTCGACCTGGAATTCCACATCGAAACCGAAGTTGAGGGTCCCCTTGCGCAGGTCACGCCCGAATTTTTCCCGCATGGCGTTATCGGAGAGATAGGTGATGTGTCCCAGCATACGTGCCAGCATGAGCCCCCGGCGCGGCAGGGTGTCGCGCTCGTAGTAGTGGCCCTGATGGAAGTCGGGGTCGGAGAATATGGCCTGGCGCGCCACTTCGTTGAAGGCAATGTTCTGCGCGGTCAGCTTCGGGGCCGCGGCAATCACGATCGCTTGGCGCAGGCGGTCCGGATAGTCGATCGCCCATTGCATGACCTGCATGCCCCCCAGACTTCCCCCGATCACGGCTGCCCACTGCTTGATGCCGAGGGCATCCGCGAGATGGCTTTGGCTCACGACCCAGTCGTGCACGGTGACCAGCGGAAAATCCGGTCCGAAAGGTTTGCCGGTCTCGGGGTTGATGCTGGTGGGACCGCTGCTGCCCTTGCAACCTCCCAGGTTATTCGGGGAGACGACGAAAAAGCGGTCCGTGTCGAAGGGTTTGCCGGGTCCGATGCAGTTGTCCCACCAGCCCGGCTTGCGGTCTTCGATACTGTGATACCCGGCCGCATGCTGATCGCCCGACAGCGCATGGCAGATCAGTAGGGCGTTACTGCGCTCGGGGTTTAACTTGCCGTACGTCTCGTAGGCGAGCGTGAACTCCGGCAGCGTGCGACCGCAATCCAGATCGAGCGGTTGCTTGATGGTAGTGAACTGGGTCTCGACCAGACCAACGGAATTCGCAGGAATTGAGTCAGGCACTGTACTGGGATTGGTTGTTCAGGCTCGTAAGTGTAATGAGTGCATGTGCGGCGCACAATGACATCGCAGGGAGAGGTGTCCTTCCCCCTTACAGTGAATGCAGGAATATTTTTGCACTGAACAGTGCCAGCAGTACGGCCGCGGTTGAAAAATCAAACACCCCGACCCGTGGAATCATCCTTCGGACCGGCGCCAGGAGGGGTGCCGTGATGGAATTCAGCACCGATACAAGCGGATTGCTTTGTCCGTGGAGGTGGGGAGCAAGCCAGCTGATTGCAACCAGTGCAAAGATGGCAAAAATGTAGAGGTTCAGGGCCAGGTCAATGACCCCGAATACTGCCGCGAGAAACAGTGTCCCGGTCTCTGCGGCCCTGCCAACGAGAAGTCCGCGCAGCGCCAGTTCGGCGAATTTGACGGCGACCATCAACAGCAGTGCAGCAGTGTCCAGGCGCCCTGTATGCGGGATCCACTTGTGCAGCGGACGTAACGCCGGGTTTGTCACTGTCAGGATGGACTGTGAAAAAGGGTTGTAGAAATCCGCGCGGGTCAGTCCCAGCAGCATGCGGATCATGAGGGCGTACACGTACAGGGTGAGCAGGACGTGAAGCAGGAAGTCGGTGATGCCAAGCAGGGCGTTCATGGTTTATTTGTCTGCACCGGCAGGACGGGTCTCCGTGGAAGATGTACTTGACCGGGAAAGCAGTTCGGCTTTTTGTGCAGCACGGTGGATCGCGGTGGCGAAGATTTTCTTCATGTCCTGCTGTTCGAGAATTTCAAGGGCGGCTTCCGTGGTCCCTCCCTTTGAGGTTACCGCACGGCGCAGGGCATGCGGGTCCTGGTCACCTTGCTCGACCAGCTTGGCTGCACCGAGGGCGGTGTGAATGGTCAGCTGACGCGCCTGGTCCGCGTTCAGTCCGAGCGACTGGCCGGCTTCCAGGATGGCTTCGATCAGGTAGAAAAAATAGGCGGGGCCGCTGCCGGACACCGCTGTGACTGCATCCAGCAAGGCTTCCTGCTCCAGCCACAGGGTAAAGCCCACACCGGAAAGGATACGCTCGGCCTGAGTCCGTTGGGCCTCGGACACTTCTGGTCCCGCAAATAGGCCCGTGGTCCCGCAGCGTATCAGGACCGGCAGATTCGGCATGCAGCGCACGACCGGAAATCCACCTCCCAGCCAGGTGCCGATGTCCCGGGTGAGCGTGCCTGCGGCAATGGAAACAATCAGGGGTCGCACCGATCCGTATCGTGCAGAGATTTGCTCGCAGACGAGGCGGACCACCTGGGGTTTTATGGCCAGTACCACAACCTGCGCTGAAAGCGGAGCGCAGTCTGCCTCGGCGTGTACACGGCATTGCGGAAAGCTTTTCTCCAGCGCTGAACACGTCGATGGGTCGGTGTCGATCACGGTAATCTCATCGGGCGGGCATCCGCTGTCGAGCAGTCCGCCGATCAGCGCCTGCCCCATGTTTCCGCCACCGAAAATCACGATGTCCTGTTTTTCTGAAGGTTGGTTCATTTCATCCGGCTGTTCGCGCACCAAAAATTGCAGTACCGATTCGAACGATGGTCGCCCCTTCGGCCACCGCGTCCTCAAGATCGCCACTCATGCCCATCGATAACGTATCGAGTCCAAAACCTGACTGGTTCAGTTGTTCGAGCAGCGCCCGCAGCTGCGCAAAGCGCAGGCGTCGATGAATAGTATCACTAGTTCGCCGCGGGATGGCCATCAGGCCGCGCAATTTCAGATTGGGAAGTTCTTGCAAGGCGCTTGCGATGTCTGGCACCTGTTCGCACTGCAGTCCGGATTTGGAATGTTCACGATCGATGTTGACCTGCAGGCAGACCTGCAGCGGCGGTAGATGATCCGGGCGCTGCGTACTCAGGCGCTCGGCAACGATCAGGCGCTCAATGCCGTGCACCCAGCTGAAGTGGGCGGCAATTTGCCGGGTCTTGTTTTTTTGTATGGGGCCCACGAAGTGCCAGCAGAGGTCCTGGTCCTTGAGCGCGTCAATCTTTTTCAGGGCTTCCTGCAGGTAGCTTTCACCGAAATCACGCTGTCCGGCGCTGGCGGCATCGATGATTTCCTTGGCACTCTTTTTCTTGCTGACCGCCAAAAGGCGTACGCTTCCGGGGGTACGCCGGTGCCGGTTTTCCAGGTGGCGGATCGTTTCCCTGACCGCCCGCAGGCGGGTCGCCGGCGTCTGTTCAGAAAATGTTGGCTGCATCGAACACCGGGCCGTCTACGCACACCCGCTTCATCGCCACGGTCCGGTTGTTTTCCCGGTACGGCACGACGCAGCCGGCACAGCCCCCGACCGCACATGCCATGTACTCTTCCAGGCACACCTGGCAGGGTAGGGCGTGGCGGCGACAAAATTCCGAGACCGCTTCCAGCATCCGGTTTGGCCCGCAGGCAAACACCTGCACGCCCTGTTGCGCGGTGCGGTCCAGGTTCAAGAACCAGTGTTCGGCCAGTTCGTGCACGTAGCCGTGGAAACAGCCCGGATACCCCTGCAGGCTGGTGAGCCGGGATGCGATGCCCCAGTCATCGAGCAACGGCATGGCCGCGATGACCTCCTTCGGCATGTCCGCCGTCAATATTTTCGAGGGCCGGATGGGGAAAGGAAAGGGAATCTCCGAACCGAGGATGGCGAGCGGATGCAGACCCGTGATTTCACGCAGTGATTCTGCCAGGAAAATCATGGGAGGGATTCCCACTCCCCCGCCAAGCAGCAAGGGATGCGTGGTAGTTTCATGCACCCTGAAGCTGTTCCCGATGGGCCCCAGGCACTGCAGCCGATCCCCGGGCTTGCGCGCTGCAAGTTCAGCGCTGCCTTGCCCGACGATCTTGTACAGGATCTCGACGCTGCCTGCCGCAGGGTCGCTGCGCATGATCGAGAAGGGCCGGCGCAAGGCCCTTTGGGGGTCGCACTGCAGGTGCAGGAAGTTCCCGGCGCTGGCATGGCGGGCACATTCGGGCGCGCTCAGCTTAAGGACGAACTGCTGGGCTGCCAGTGCATCATGACGGGTCACACGGGCGCATTCCTCGAAGACCGGGTTAGGCTCTGTTGTCATGCCCTGGGCTGCTGGAGGAAGGCTGGCCTACTCGGGTTCGAGCTGGAAGACCAGCTTGCCGCCCAGAATCGTGTGTGTCGCGCGGCCCTTGAACCGGTGTCCCAGCAGGGGCGTGTTCTTGCCCCGGCTGAGCAGGGTTTCGCTGCTCAGCATCCAGTCCAGCTCGGGATCGACAACGCATGCATCCGCCTCGCTGCCGACGGACAGGTTGCCTGCCGCAATGCCGAGGATTTCCGCGGGTTGCTGGGTGACCCGGCGCACCGCTTCCTTCAGGTCGAGCACGCCTTCGTCCACCAGTTGCAGGATTAGCGGCAGCAGGGATTCCAGGGTAGAGCTGCCGGGTTCCGTGGACTGGAAGGGTGCCAGTTTGGCTTCGATTTCATGCGGCTGGTGGTCGGCGCAAACGGCGGACAGCGTGCCGTCCTGCAAGCCTTTTCGAAGGCCATCACGGTCCTGCTGCGTGCGGTAGGGAGGGAGGTTGTGGCACAGCCCGTCAAAATCCCGGATGTCGTGGTCGGTCAGGAAAAGGTGGAGGATGCTGGCATCGGCGGTGACCGGCAGGTGGTCCTGCTGAGCACGTGCGATCATGTTCACCGCACGCCAGGTCGAGAGGCGGCAGAAATGGGTGCGGACGTTGAGTTCCTCGATCAGTGCCAGGTGAAAGGCCAGTGCCGCCGTTTCCGCGGCCGCAGGGATGCCGGGAAGACCCAGCCGCAAGCCTGTGAGACCCTCGTGCACACAGCCGTGATTGGCCAGGTGGTGGTCAAGCGGGTGCGTGAACACGGTCAGCGCCTGGCTGGATGCATATTCCATTGCACGCCTCAGCACCAGCGGGCTTTTCAGGGGATGCAGGACGTTGGTGACGCCGACGCATCCGGTCGCCTTCAGCGCTGCCATTTCACTCAGGTTTTCCCCTTTCAGGCCCCTCGTCAATGCACCGATCACGTACACCTTGCAGTGGCCGCTGTCCTGTGAAAGCTGTTCGATCAGCTCGACCTCTGCGGGCGAATCGACGACCGGGTTGGTCGTGGGCAGGCACGCCAGACTGGTAATGCCGGCTGCGGCTGCGGCCTTGGTCTCCGTGCGGATCGTCGCCTTGTGCTCCTGTCCGGGCTGGCGCAGGCTGGCCGAAAGTTCGACCAGTCCGGGCAGGATCAGCTTGTTGGCCGCATTGATCGTATGGTCAGCCTCCCAGGCGGAAGGGGGTTTGCGAACGGCCGCCACCTTTCCGCCGACGATGAAGAGATCCGCAACCTCGTCAATGTCGTTTGCGGGATCGACAAGGTGGCCGTTCAGAATCTCAAGCTTCATCGCCGTCTCCAGGGTCGCCGGTGCTGATCGCAATCGACAGAATGGCCATGCGAACGGCAATGCCATACTCCACCTGCTGCAGGATTACGGAGCGGGGACCGTCTGCAACTTCCGAGCTGATTTCCACGCCGCGGTTGATGGGGCCGGGGTGCATGACGATCGCATCCGGGCTGGCCAGCGCCAGTCTTTCCGGAGTCAGTCCGTACAACTGGAAGTACTCGTGCTCACTCGGTATGAATGCCCCCTGCATGCGCTCTTTCTGCAGCCGCAGCATGATGATCACGTCGACATCGCGCAATCCCTGCCAGCAGTTCTGGAATACCTGTACGCCGAGCTGCTCGATGTTCGCAGGCAGCAGCGTGCGCGGTGCGATTACCCGGATCTCGCGTGTGCCGAGGATATTGAGTGCCTCGATCTGGGAGCGCGCAACACGTGAATGCAGGATGTCGCCCACGATCGCAACGCGCAGCTTGGAAAAATCCTCATGATGTTCGCGAATCGTGAACACGTCGAGCAGCGCCTGGGTCGGGTGCGCATGGCGCCCGTCACCGGCATTGATGATGCTGACGTGGGGGGCTGTGTGCTTGGCAATGAAATCCGCTGCGCCGCTTTCCGGGTGCCGGACAATGAAGATGTCCGTGTTCATGGCCTCCAGGCTGAACAGGGTGTCCAGCAGGCTTTCGCCCTTGACGGTCGCAGAAGTGGCGATACTGATGTTGAGGACATCCGCCGACAGCCGTTTGGCCGCCAGCTCAAACGTCGTACGGGTCCGGGTGCTGGGCTCGAAAAAGAGGTTCACGATGGTTTTGCCGCGTAGCAGCGGCACCTTTTTCACGGCCCGGCCATCGACGCTGGTGAATGACTTGGCGGTATCGAGAATATGGGTCAGGGCCTTGCGGTCCAGTCTGCTGATGTCCAGAAAATGTCTCATGCGAAAAGGCTCAGTCCACGATCTCCAGAGCAATCGGCTGCGGGCCGCTGAGCTGCACCTGCTGCCTGGCCTCCAGGCTGAGCCGCGTACCAACGACATCCGCCTGGATGGGCAACTCCCGGCCATTCCTCTCCACGAGGATGGCCAGGCTGACCGATGCAGGCCGGCCATAGTCAAAAATCTCGTTGAGGGCCGCACGTACGGTGCGCCCGGTGTACAGGACATCGTCGATCAGGATGATGTGCCTGTCGGTTACGTTCAGGGGCAGGTGGGAAGGTTTTACTGTCGGCTGGATTCCCGCACGGCTGAAGTCATCCCGGTAAAAGGTGATGTCGAGCACTCCCAGTTCATCCTTGATTTCAAGCATCGACTGGATGCGTTCCGCTACCCACACCCCGCCGGTGCGGATTCCAACAAGCAAAGGCTCAGTGATGTCCCGTGCACGCATGAACACGCCGAGATCATGTCCCAGCTTGTCGATCAGTTGTGCGCCATCCAGGTCGCTCACGAAGTGCCCCTTTCCGCAGGGAGGCCATCATGGCATGCAAACCAGCTCTGCAGGATGATGGCTGCCGCGGCCTTGTCGATGTCGGTCTTGCGGATTTTCCTGCGCTGCCCCCGGGCGCGCATGTCCTTCAGCAGCGCGTACGCGCGCGCCGAAGAGAACGACTCATCCACGGTTTCCACCGGCAGGCGGTACCGGCGTTGCAGTGCCTTGCAGAAATTGCGGACGTGTTGCTTGATTCGACCCTGGTCCTGCGTGTGATGTTCGACCCGGCCCACCACCAGGGCGTCAGGATGCCATTGCCCGATGATCTGATCGATCTTGTCCCAGGGTGTGCCTGAACTCGGGACGACCAGCGTCGTCAGGGGACTTGCGGTCCCGGCACTGGGAACGCCAATAGCAACCCCGATCCTGCATTCTCCATAATCAAACCCGATCACGTTGGACATGGGCAGCCATCGGACAGGTAGCCTGGCACCACGAACAGGTTTGCAGGTGCACCCTCAGGCATGTCCGGCCTCGTTCGAGATCAGGTTCAGGTCGATGCCCAGCTTGCTGGCCGCACTCTGCCAGCGCTTTTCAACCGGTGTGTCGAATACGATTTTGGCCTGGTACGGGACCGTCAGCCAGGCGTTATCCACCAGTTCCTGTTCCAGTTGCCCCG
>JAPOYL010000029.1 GCA_026706595.1 Gammaproteobacteria bacterium
ACCCGTTCGAGCACAACAGCCGTACCTTCTACCAATGTCATCAAATATTCACGTGGATCTTGAGTTCCTGTTGCTGGCCGGCACTCTGGTGACCGGCCTGGTCTGGCTGCTCGACCGGTATTACCTGCGCGGTCGGCGGGCTGCAAAGGCGACTGCTTCCGGGGGCCAGGTGACCGCATCCGGAAAGGATTCGCGTGAGCGCGATCCCTGGTTTATCGAGTTCTGCATTTCGTTTTTCCCGATCCTTCTGATCGTGCTGGTGCTTCGCTCCTTCATCGCTGAACCCTTCCGCATCCCCTCAGGTTCCATGATGCCCACCCTGTTGCACGGCGACTTTATCCTGGTGAACAAGTTCAGCTACGGGGTCCGGTTGCCGGTCCTGCACAACAAGATCTGGGAAACCGGTGAACCACAACGCGGGGACGTTGCGGTGTTCCGTTTTCCGAGCGATCCCTCCGCGGACTACATCAAGCGCATCATCGGCCTGCCGGGGGATTTCATCGAGTACAGGAACAAGACGATCTTCATCAACCACCGCCCCATGGCGCAGGTCGAAACCGGCGTGTATCACGGGGTCGGTGCCAACAGCGTGATGAACGGCATCCCGATGTACAGTGAGGACCTGCAGGTGCTGACGCACGGTGTGCTGGTCCGTGACCCGAAACGTAACCGGCCGATTGCAGAACACGTTCCTGAGAACCACTACTTTGTCATGGGAGACAATCGCGACCACAGCAGCGACAGTCGAAGCTGGGGCTTCGTCCCTGAAAAAAACCTGGTGGGCCGGGCCTTTCTGGTGTGGATGAACTGGGACTATGCCGGCAAGAACTTCGACTTCGATCGTATCGGCGAGAAGATCTAGCAACACCCCGTTGCAGAGCAGGCAATTGGTCTCCCAGACCGGGCTGGTATAAAATCACCGGCGCGCAATGCTGAATTGCAGCAAGCCATACGTGACCCCGACACCGTGTACGACAGCCCCTGAAGACCGACAGTAAATAGATTGCAGCTTACCGACATCCTAGACGAGCCCTTCCAAAGCTCAGACTATTTTCACCAGGCGCTGACCCATCGCAGTGCCGGAGCCCACAACAACGAGAGACTGGAATACCTGGGCGATGCGCTGCTGGGGTTTTTCATTGCCGAGTGGCTCTTCCTCCGCTACACCGACTGCCCCGAAGGCGACCTGACCCGACTGCGCGCGCACCTGGTGCGAAAGAAGATGCTGGCCGAGGTCGCACGTGAATGGGATTTTGGCAAGCACATGTCCCTGGGGCCGGGGGTACTCAAGACGGGCGGGGCACAGCAGGCCTCGATCTTGGCCAATGCGCTTGAGGCTCTGATCGGTGCTGTGTACCTCTCGCAGGGCCTTGAACGGGCTCGAAAGCTCGTCATGGACCTGTACAGCACGCGGCTCGAGCACATTCCTCCAGTAGAGCAGCTCAAGGATGCCAAGACCAAGCTGCAGGAACTTTTGCAGTCTGAAGGGCTCGATTTGCCCCGTTACGTTCTGCAGAAGCAGGTCCGGAAATCCGGCGATAAGCTTTTCACGGTCGAATGCATTGTCGCAGGCTGTCGCGAACCGTTCGTGGCCACCAGCAAGAGCCGGCGCCTGGCAGAACAGGGTGCGGCCCAGCTGGCTCTGACCTACTTGTCCGGACAGGAGTCCTGAAGGGCCCGCATGTTCGGGGATTCAAAATGCGGGTTCGTGAGCATCGTCGGGCGGGCCAATGTCGGCAAGTCCACCCTGTTCAACAAACTGCTCGGCGACCAGCTTTCCGTAACCACCCACAAGCCGCACACCACGCGCAATAACATCCGCGGAATCCTGAGCCTCGAGCACTGCCAGCTGGTGCTGGTGGATACACCAGGCGTTCAGCTCAGCCACCGGCGCCTGATGCACCGGGTGATGCTGAGCAATGCGCTGTCCGCCCTGCAGGAAGTCGATGTGGTGATGATGCTGGTCGAGCCGCATGTCTGGAGCCGCGAGGACGACTACCTGCTTGAACAGATCGGCCAGATCAAGGCGTCAGTCGTGCTCGTGATCAACAAGGTCGACAGGATCAAGGACAAGTCCGAACTGCTGCCCGTCATCGACGGGCTGAAGGCCCGGCATGCATTTGACAGCATCGTGCCGCTGTCCGCGTTGCACGATCCGAAGGTCACGGCATTGACGACAGAGCTGTGCAGGTTCTGTCCCGATTCGGAGTTCCTGTTCCCGCGGGATGTGAAGTGGGACCGTGACGATGCTTTCGTGGTTGCGGAAATCGTGCGGGGTGCGGCCATGGTGCAGTTGCAAAAGGAACTGCCCTATGTGCTCTATACGGAAATCGAAACCCTTGAATTCACGGAAAGCTTGGTCACTGTCTCGGTCGTCATCTGGGTGGAGAAAGACAGCCAGAAGCCGATCGTGATCGGGAAGAAAGGTGCCCGGCTGAAGGCCATCGGCGAGCAGGCGCGCCGCCGGCTGGAGCGGGTTTTTCACAGGAAGGTGATGCTCAGCACCTGGGTCAAGGTCAAGCAGAACTGGCAGGACCTGCAGGGGATCGTCTCCCAGTTCAAGCATTAGAAGGCGGCTATCCTTGGCAAAAAAAGTACAGCTGCAACCGGCCTACTGCATGCATGCAAGGCCCTACCGGGAGTCCAGCCAGATCGTGGACATGCTGACTCCGGATCACGGCCTGATCGCGGCGGTGCACCGAGGCTCGAGAAAGCAGCGCGGCTCCACGCGGCTGCTGTTCACTCCGCTGCTGATCTCGTGGAGTGGCGGCGGCGAGCTGTTCACGCTGACCCACGTCGAGTCCGAAGGTGCCCGGCATCTCGATTTGCCGGGCATCAGCATCGTTGGCATGTACCTGAACGAGCTGGTTCTGAGGCTGACTCCGAAGTTAAGCCCCAGCCAGGGCATTTTCGACTTGTACCGGAATGTCGTCATGGCGCTGGGCGAGAATGAAATCCCGTGCGAGAATCTGTTGCGCCTGTTTGAGATCAAGCTGCTGGAGATGACCGGACATGGCCTGTTGCTGGACCGCGAGGCCGATCACGAGACCGAGATTCAGGCGCATGGCGTTTACCGTTATGATGTGGAGTCGGGTCCGGTGCCGGTTGACCGGTCCGGGTCCGCATGGAACATCCTGAAGGGAACCACATTGATTGCACTCCAGTCACCGTTGAGCATGAAACACGAATCAAGGGGAGCGGCCAAGAAATTCATGCGCGGCATGATTGATTTGCATCTTGGCCACCGTCCCTTGCGAAGCCGTGAAATCCTGCAGTTCATCCGAACAGCCCAGCCTGATTGACCCCGTCGACGAGTAATGTCTGATGCCTGCTGAACCCAGAGTACGACTTGGTGTGAACCTTGACCATGTCATGACCATCCGCCAGGCGAGGGGCACGGCCTACCCGGATCTGCAGGAGGCCATTGTTGCCACAGAACGTGCCGGGGCCGACGGCATCACCATGCACCTGCGCGAAGACCGCCGCCACATTCAGGATGCTGATGTCTATCTGGCCAAGCGCGTGATCCGGACCAGCATGAACCTGGAGATGGCGGCAACCGAGGAGATGCGCGATATCGCCCTGGACGTGGCACCGCAGCACTGCTGCATTGTTCCGGAAAAGCGCATGGAACTGACCACGGAAGGGGGACTCGATGTGCTGGCCCACCAGGCGAGGATCACCGACCTTTCAAGAGCATTGGGCGAGGCCGGGATCATCGTGTCCCTGTTCATCGAGCCGGATGAGAAAACGGTAGCGGCCGCGGCTGAAGCCGGTGCTGCGGCAGTTGAACTGCATACCGGCACGTATGCGGAGGCCAGCGGCAAGGCGCAAAAGGATGAACTGGACAGGATCTGTGCCGCCGCACGCCAGGCGCACGCACTCGGCCTTACCGTCAATGCCGGGCACGGCCTGCACCGCGACAATGTTGCGGCCATTGCCGGCATCGAGAACATGCACGAGCTGAACATCGGACACTCGATCGTGGCCGATGCCCTGTTCATGGGACTGGAGCAGGCCGTGCGGCAGATGAGAGCCGCAATGGATGCGGGCCTTTGACATGGAACTGATCGGCAGCGGAGTGGATATCGTGGACAACCGGAGGATCCAGAGGATCTACGGCCGCTACCCCGAGGCCTTCGCACGAAGGATTCTGCATGCCCGCGAACTTGAGGAGTTTTCTGCGGAAGCAAACAAGCCCCAGTATCTCGCCAGCCGCTTTTCGGTCAAGGAAGCCATCTCCAAGGCGTTTGGGCTCGGCATACGCTCACCGATGTCATGGAGGAACATCTGCATCACCCATGACGCCCTGGGCAAGCCGGAGGCGCACTTCGAGGAGGTCCTGCGAAGCCATCTCGGGATGGAGGCCTTGCAGGTGTCTGTTAGTATTTCCCATGAGCAGGACTACACGGTGGCACATGCCATCGCATTTGGTACACGCCCATGAATATACCCACGCTTGAAAAATTTGTCGGCAACACCCCGCTGGTTCGACTGCAACGGTTGCCGGGGAAGACCTCCAACCGGATTCTGGCCAAGCTCGAGGGAAACAACCCGGCCGGTTCGGTCAAGGACCGCCCGGCGCTCAGCATGATCGTAGAGGCCGAGCGGCGCGGCGAAATCAAGCCCGGTGATCACCTGATCGAGGCGACCAGCGGCAACACCGGCATCGCGCTTGCCATGGTGGCAGCCATGAAGGGCTACCGGATGAAACTGATCATGCCCGAGAACATGAGTCTGGAGCGTCGAGCCTCCATGCAGGCATTCGGCGCGGAACTGATCCTGGTGACCGTGGAAGAAGGCATGGAACGTGCCCGTGACCTGGCCCTGGAGATGCAGGCCCAGGGCGAGGGCAAGGTACTGGACCAGTTTGCCAACCCGGATAACCCGCTGTCGCACTACCGCAGCACCGGCCCGGAGGTGTTCGAGGATACCGAAGGCCAGGTCACCCATTTCGTGAGTTCCATGGGGACCACCGGAACGATCATGGGGGTATCCAGATACCTGAAGGAAGTCAAACCCGAGATCCAGATCGTCGGGGTCGAGCCTGCCGAGGGATCCAAGATCCCGGGCATTAGAAAATGGCCCGAGGCCTACATTCCGAAGATATTCGAGGCCAGCGCGGTTGACCGCATGATCGAGGTGACCCAGGCCGAGGCCGAGGCCATGATGCGAAGGCTCGGCCGCGAGGAAGGCATTTTCTGCGGGGTCTCGTCCGGAGGCGCGGTGGCCGCCGCACTGAGGCTGTCGGAGGAGCTGCACGATGCCGTGATCGTCACCATCATCTGCGACCGGGGGGACCGCTACCTGTCCACGGGGCTCTTCTCAGAGGACGCGTAAAAGGATGGATTCATGAACGTTTTTGTTTTTGACGTCGAATCCGTGCCGGATATCGAGTCCGGCAGGAAAATCCACGACCTGCAGGGGCTGGAGGATGCCGATGTCGTGCGGGCCATGGAGCAACTGCGAAGCCAGCAGACGGGCAACACGTTCATGCCCCATTACCTGCAGCGCATCGTCGCCATCTCGGTGGTGCTGAGCACGACCGACGGCGTGCGGGTCTGGTCTTTGGGCTCGCCCGAGTCCGGCGAGAAGGAACTTCTAGAGCGTTTTTTTGCCGGCCTGGAAAAATACAATCCGACGCTGGTCTCTTGGAACGGCAGCGGCTTCGATCTGCCGGTGATCCAGTTTCGTTCATTGCTGCATGGGGTCAATGCCCACCATTACTGGCAAACGGGCGATGACGATACGAGCTTTCGCTACAACAACTACCTGAGCCGGTTCCACTGGCGCCACATTGACCTGATGGACGTGCTGGCCGGCTATCAGCCGCGCGCGTTTGCCAAGCTCGATCACATCGCAACCATGCTGGGATTCCCCGGCAAGACGGGGATGGACGGCAGTCAGGTGGGTGCGGCCTGGCTGGCCGGAGAGATCGAGGCGATCCGCAATTACTGCGAAACCGATGCGCTCAACACTTACCTGGTTTACCTGTGTTTCGAGAAGATGCGGGGCAAGCTTTCACAGGGGGTGTACGAGAGCAGGCTTGAGCAGGTCAGGGCGTCCCTGGCCGAGGCGCAAAAGCCCCATCTGGACGATTTCCTCAGCCACTGGGCTTCAGACTAGAAGCTTCTGCAGCACCCGTTCATAGATGGTCGTGAGCTGTTCCAGTTCATCGAGGCCGATGTGCTCATCCGCCTTGTGGATGCTGGCGTTCACGGGCCCGAGCTCGGCCACCTGCGCTCCGGTCGGCGCAATGAACCGCCCGTCCGAGGTGCCGCCGCTGGTCGACAGCTCCGGTCGAATCTGGATCGTATCCTCGATCGCCTGTGCACAGGCCTCAACCAACTCCCCGGGCTCACAGTAGAACGGGTTGCCGGACAGGTGCCACGCCAGCGAGTAGTCCAGGCCATGGCGGTTCAGGATGTCCTGGATCCGGGACTTGATTTCCTCGTCCGTGGTTTCCGTTGAGAACCGCAGGTTCAGTTCAATGCTCAGTTCTCCCGGGATTACGTTGTGCGCTCCGGTGCCTGCATGGATGTTGGATATCTGCAGGGAGGTAGGTGGGAAGTGCGCATTGCCCGAATCCCAGCGGGTCGATACCAGCTCGGCCAGCGCCGGTGCGCATTCGTGAATGGGATTTCTTGCGATCTGCGGGTACGCGACATGGCCCTGGATGCCCGTCACATCCACGGTCGCCGACAGTGAACCGCGCCGCCCGATTTTCATGGTGTCGCCTGCAGTTTTCAGGCTGCTGGGTTCCCCGACGAGGCACCAGTCGATGACTTCATCTCGTGCCTGCAATTGCTCGATGACCTTTACCGTACCATCCACGGCCGGCCCCTCCTCGTCACTGGTCAGCAAGAACGCAATGGACCCCGCATGATCCGGGTGTGCGCGGACGAAGTTCTCGCAGGCCACGGTCATGGCTGCAATGCTGGATTTCATGTCGGCTGCGCCGCGCCCGTACAGGCAGTGGTCGCGGATGACCGGCTCAAACGGAGGCGAGCTCCAGCGCGCCTCGGGACCGGGCGGTACGACGTCGGTGTGCCCGGCAAATACCAGCAGGGGCGGCTGGCTGCCGCGGCGCAGCCAGAGATTGCTGACTTCACCGAAATTCATGGCCTCGGCCTGAAAGCTACATGCACTGAGGCGCTCGCCGATCAGGGACTGGCAGCCGCAGTCCTGGGGCGTGACCGAGGGCTGGCGAATCAGTTCTTTCGCAAGTTCAAGGGTTGCAGACATGGCGTGTAGGCATCATGTGCCGGCCCGGTTCACCTGTTGAAGGGCGCATGCCGGGCGCAGCTCTCAGTTCACGGCGCGCAACAGCTCGTTGATGCCCACCTTGCTGAGGGTTTTTTCATCAACCTGCTTGACGATCACGGCACAGTACAGGCTGTACTTGCCGTCCTTGGAGGGGAGGTTCCCCGAGACCACCACCGAGCCTGCCGGGATGCGGCCGTAGCTGACCTCACCCGTCTCGCGGTTGTAGATGCGCGTGCTCTTGCCGATATAGACCCCCATTGAGATGACCGAGCCTTTCTCGACCACCACGCCTTCGACGACCTCGGAACGGGCACCGATGAAACAATTATCCTCTATGATCGTAGGTGCAGCCTGCAGCGGCTCAAGCACCCCGCCGATCCCGACCCCACCGGACAGGTGCACGTGCTTGCCGATCTGTGCGCACGAGCCGACCGTGGCCCAGGTGTCCACCATGGTCCCCGAATCTACATAAGCACCGATGTTGACGTAACTGGGCATGAGCACCACGTCCGGAGCAATGTACGCCCCGTGGCGGGCCATCGCGGGCGGTACGATCCGCGCACCCTGACCGCGAATCCCGTCCTCATCCATCTGCGAATACTTGCCGGCCACCTTGTCGTAATACTTGGTGAATCCTGCATCGATCACCTGGTTCTCGTGGATGCGAAACGAGAGCAGCACCGCTTTTTTGATCCACTCGTGGACCACCCAGTCATCGCCCTGCTTTTCGGCCACGCGCAACTCACCGCGGTCCAGCCGCGAGAGCGTGTCTTCAACCGCCTCCCGGGTCCTGGCATCCACCGAAGCGGGCGTGATTTCGGCGCGGCGCTCGAAGGCCTGCTCTATGATGTCCTGGCTCATTAGTTTCTTCCTCTACTCGCTGGTCTCTTGCAAAAAGTCCCGAATCCGGGCCGCAGCATGCAGACATTCCTCTTTCGTTGCAACCAGCGCCAGTCGCACACGCCGCTGGCCCGGGTTGGCACCGGCTACTGTACGCGCCAGATAACTGCCCGGCAATGTCAGCACGTTCTTGCTTGCAAATAGTGCCCGGGTGAAATCCTGGTCGTCCATGGGCAATTCTGGCCACAGGTAAAAGCCGGCCTCGGGCGCCTCGCAGGGCAGGGCATCTTTCAGGATCTCGAGCACCGCCGTGAACTTTTCCTGGTACAGCGTGCGGTTTTCAATCACATGCTCCTCGTCCGACCAGGCTGCAATGCTTGCGGCCTGCACCGGCAGCGACAGGGTACAGCCATGGTAGGTGCGATACTGCAGGAACTTTTTGACCAGGTGGGCATCGCCTGCGACAAAGCCCGAACGCATCCCGGGTGCATTGGAGCGCTTTGACAGGCTGTAGAAGGCGAGGCAGTTCTGCAGGCGGGTATCGCCTGCGCTATGGCAGGCAGCCAGCAGGCCCATCGGCGGCGGACTTTGCGGTGGATAGATTTCCGAGTAGCACTCATCGGATGCGATGACGAAATCGTAGCGCCTTGAGTATTCAACCAGCTTTTGCAGCGTCGCTTGCGGGGCAACCTGTCCGGACGGGTTGCCGGGGGTGCACAGGTACACCAGCTGCACGCGCTCCCAGACGGAATCCTCCAGCGTCCACAGCGCGGGGATGTCCCCATCCACCACCTCACCGTCGTAGTAGACCGGCTCAGCGCCTGCCAGCAGGGCCGCACCTTCGTAGATCTGGTAGAAGGGGTTGGGGATCAGCACCACCGGGTTGTCGGTTGCATCGACCATGCATTGTGCACAGGCAAACAGGGCCTCGCGCGTACCGTTGACCGGCAGCACGTTCGCATCCTCATGAACGCTCTCACCGGACAGGGTAAAGCGCTGCACGAGCCAGTTGGCGAAGGCCGAGCGCAGGGCCTGCGAGCCGCGGGTGGTCGGGTAGCGGTTCAGTTGCGACAGGGTCTCGGTGTAGGCATCCAGAATGCATTGCGGGGTCGCGTGGCGTGGCTCGCCCACGGCCAGGGAAACCGGCTCAAGGCCCGCTTCGTGGGGGTGGTGTTCGATCAGCCGCCTGAGCTTCTCGAACGGGTAGTCCTGCAGCTTTTCAAGATACCGGTTCATGGTGCTTGGGCGAGGCCACACGGCCTGTGGTCGCAGTGTTGGGATTCGCCGGTCATTGCAGGCACTGACGGATGGCCTCATCCAGCCCCTGCTGCTGCGGGGGATCCAGGGGGCGGTTGTCCAGGGTG
This sequence comes from Gammaproteobacteria bacterium, assembly GCA_026706595.1. GTDB lineage: Bacteria > Pseudomonadota > Gammaproteobacteria > UBA4575 > UBA4575 > WTFY01. Next base: position 9,471 of record JAPOYL010000029.1, read on the forward strand.
CTGATCTGGAAGACGTTGTGCACCCGTTCGCCCAGTTTCGAGATCTGGGCATTGTGCACGGAGATGTTGCAGTTCACGAAGGCGTTGCCGAGGCTTGCCAGAAGGCCCGGGAAGTCCGGGGCTTTCAGGTCCATGGTGGTGTACTCATGGTTTGGGCGGTGCTCAAACTGGGTGCGCACCGGCACCTGCATCTCGCGGATGGTTCTCGGCAGTTTCTGGCTGGAGGCCATCGGGATCCGGCCGGGATTTTCCAGCGCGAGGGCCAGCTTGTCCGCTACCTGCCGGCACTGGGCCTGGTCACTGATCGGGCCGCCGTCCTCGCCCAGCACCAGGAACGTATCCAGGGCGTGGCCCTTCTTGGAGGTGATGATGCGCGCGTGCACAACGGTCAGGCCGAGTTTTGACAGGGCCGAGGTGATGTGTGCGAACAGGTAGTTGCGGTCGTTGCAGTAGATGAAGATTTCCGTGGCGCCACGGGCACTGTATTGGTGGATGTGGACGACCACCTCGCCGTCGGAGCTGTGGTTGAAGATGGCAGCGGCCTGGCGCACCACCTCGTCATCCGAGTGGCGCAGGAAATAATCTTCCTCGAGTTCCTGCCAGAGGGCCAGGCAGCGGGCCTCGTCGATGCCCTGGCGCTGCAGCTGCAAAAGCGCGGAGGCCTTCACTTCCTGGATGAGTTCGCGGGGCTCAATCGGGGAATCTAGCCCGTGGCGCAGGTACTTCGAGGTGTTCTGGTAGAGATCGGTCAGCAGGGTTCTGCGCCAGCTGTCCCAGAGCTTGGGGTTGGTGCCGCGGATGTCGGCGATGGTCAGCAGGTACAGGTAGTGCAGGCGCGCAAGGTTGCCGACGTTTTGTGCAAATTCTTCCAGCACCCTCGGGTCACTGCTGTCGAGGTGCTGCGCGGTCTTCGACATGACCAGGTGGTTTTCCACCAGCCAGCCGACCAGGTTGGCATCGGAGGTGCTGAGGTTGTGGTCCAGGCAAAACGTGCGGGCATCTTCTGCGCCCAGTTCCGAGTGGTCCCCGTTGCGGCCCTTGGCGATGTCGTGGAAGAGCGCGGCGAGATACAGGATCAGGGCCTTGGGCGTTTGCGTAAACACGTCGTGGTAGGTATCCATCTCATCCCCGGATGCGGAGGCGCTGAACTGGCAGGCGTTCTCGAAGACCCGCAGGGTATGTTCCTCGACGGTGTACACGTGGTACAGGTCGAACTGCATTCTTCCGGTGACCGCATCGAAGCTCGGCCAGTACCTGCCGAGTACCCCGAGCTGCGCCATGCGGCGGATCTCGCGGCTGTTGGTGTTCGGGTGATTGAGGATCTCGATGAACAGTTCGCGGTTGCGGGCATCTGCCCGGAAGGCCTCGTCAATCAGGTCCAGGTGATCGAGCAGCAGCTGGATGAGCCCGTCGCTGGGTCCGCTCAGCTGGCTGTGCAGTTGCAGCAGCCGGAACAGCTCCAGGATGGCGGTGGGGTTCTGCTTGAAAATTTCCGCAGACCGGGCTTCCAGGCGGTTGGCGCGGACCTGGAAGTGCGCATCGATCGGCCTGGCGCGGCGCCTCAAAAGGGAAGGGAAGATTTCTGACTGAAGCCGCTCGACGATGATCTCGGAGAGCGTCGACAGCTGGTTGGTGGTGCGGTAGAACACCTGCATGAAGGCCTCCACCTGGAGGTTGCGCTGGGCCTGCTCGAAGCCCATCAGCGAGGCCACGCCGGGCTGGTAGTCGAACAGCAGGCGGTCTTCCCCGCGTCCGGTGTGCAGGTGCAGCGCATAACGGGTCCGCGCCAGGGTGATGTAGGCTTCCTGCAGGGCAAAAAGTTCGCTGCCGGTCAGGAAACCCTTCTGCATCAGTTCCTCGAAGCTCGCAGTCCTGAAGTGGCGGTTGGTCAGCCAGCGAAGGGTATGCAGGTCACGCAGGCTGCCGGGGTTTTCCTTGACGTTGGGCTCGAGGTGGTTCGCGGTGTCCCCGTACTTGTGGTGGCGCGCATCCAGTTCTTCGGTCTTGGCCTCGAAATACTTTTTGCTGGGCCAGACCTTGTTGCTGCCGACCAGCGCAGCGAAGCGCTCGTACAGCGGCCTGTTCCCGCACAGGTAGTAGTGCTCCATCAGGCTGGTCATGATGGTGACGTCCTTGCGGGCCTCGCTGGTGCACTCCTTCAGGGTCCGAACGGACTGCGCAACGGGAATCCTGATGTCCCAGAGCAGGGTCAGGAATGCCTTGACGTCCTGCTTGGTCTGCTCGTCGCAGCCCTTGTCGAGCAGCACCATGAGATCGATGTCCGAACCCGGGAAAAGCTCGCGGCGCCCGTAGCCGCCGACGGCCACCAGCGCTGCGAAACGCTCGGGTATCCGGCATTGCTGCCACAGGTTTCGCAACAGCTCGTCGGCGATGTGCGTGTTCAGTGCGATCAGCTCGTAGATGTCCGCATGGGGATCGAAATCCCTGCGCTGCATCTCGGAGACCGCTTCGCTGAATTCCCGGTACTCGGCGATCTTCAGGGACTTGCGTGCCTGGATGTCGGCAAACTGCACCGGCAACGACCTGCGCTCGAGGACTTCGGAGAGGTGGATGTCTGGCATGGGGTCGGCGGCTCGGGGGCGAAGCGCTAGGCGCCGTTCAGGTCTTCCTCGCTGCGCAGGGTCAGCACTTCGTGTCCCTGTTCGGTCACCAGGATCGTGTGTTCCCATTGTGCGGAAAGGCTGTGGTCCTTGGTGACCACCGTCCAGCGGTCCGGCAGCAAGCGCACATTGCGCCTGCCCGCATTGACCATGGGCTCGATCGTGAAGGTCATGCCGGGCTGCAGCCGCAGTCCGGTATCGGGTTTTCCGTAATGCAGCACCTGGGGGTCTTCATGGAACACGCGCCCGATGCCGTGCCCGCAGTATTCGCGCACCACCGAGTAGCGGTGGCTTTCAACGAAGCTTTGAATGGCGTGCCCGATGTCCCCGAGCCTGGCCCCCGGTCGCACCTGCCGGATGCCGAGTTTCAGGGCCTCGTAGGTGAGGTCCACCAGCCGCTGGGCGAGTACCGTGGGTTTGCCCAGCATGAACATCTTGCTGGTATCCCCGTGGTAGCCGTCCTTGATCACGGTGATGTCGATGTTGAGGATGTCGCCGCTCTTGAGCGTGCGTTCGCCGGGGATGCCGTGACACACCTGGTGGTTCACCGAGGTACAGATGGATTTCGGGAAACCGCGGTAATTAAGTGGTGCAGGAATCGCCTGTTGCACGTTGACGATATGGTCGTGGCAGATGCGGTCCAGTTCCTGCGTGCTGACCCCGGGCACGACGTGCGGCCCGATCATTTCCAGCACTTCGGAGGCGAGCTTGCCGGCAACCCGCATTTTCCGGATTTCTTCAGCAGATTTTATCGTTGCGCCCATGGTGTTGATCCGGATCAGGTCGAAGTCTGTCAGCGGGTTCGGGTCGTTGTTCCAAGTGGGCAGCCATGTTATAAAGGGCGCGCATTTTGCACAAACACTAAATTCACACACGTACCGTCACATGTGGGTGGGTGCCCTGGTAGGGTTTCCACATGGGGTACGTGGAGGATCAACCCATAGGAGCATTATACAACATGGCGAATGTCACGATGCGCCAGATGCTGGAAGCTGGCGTACACTTTGGGCATCAGACGCGCTACTGGAATCCGAAAATGAGTCCTTACATTTTCGGGGAGCGCAACAAAATCCACATCATCAATCTCGAGAAAACATTACCGATGTTTCTCGATGCCGCGGCCTTCCTTGGCAAGATGGCGGCCAACAAGGGAACCATCCTGTTCGTGGGCACGAAGCGCTCGGCGCGGGATTCGATCCAGGAGGAGGCGACGCGCTGCGGCATGCCCTACGTCAACCACCGCTGGCTGGGTGGCATGCTGACCAACTTCAACACCGTCAGCAAGTCCATACAGCGTCTGCAGGAACTCGAACAGGTGGCCAACGGCGAGGGCGTCGAACGGCTCAGCAAAAAGGAACTGCTGATGCTCAAGCGCGAGTTGTTCAAGCTGGAACGCAGCCTGGGCGGGATCAAGGACATGTCGAGCCTGCCGGATGCGCTGTTCGTCATTGACGTCGGCTACGAAGCCATCGCGGTCAGCGAGGCCAACAAGCTGGGCATCCCGGTGGTTGCCATCGTCGACAGCAACAACAAGGCGGACGGCGTGGATTACGTGATTCCCGGAAACGACGATGCGATTCGGGCCATCCGGCTGTTTTCATCGCACATGGCGGATGCCATCCTGGAAGGCAAGGAAAGTGCGCAGGTAATGACCGGTGCCGAAGACGAGTTCGTGGAGGTGGATGCAACGGGCAAGGTGGCGAAGACGGACGAAAAGCCTAAGCCCAAGCAGAAGATCACGGTGAAACGAAAAGCCGGTGCAGAAGCGGCGCCGAAGGCACCCGCCAAGGCAAAACCTGCCAAGAAAACCGCTGTAAAACCGGCGGCTGACAAGCCCGATGCTGAAAAGACGGCTGAAGCCGAAGAAAAGGCCGAAGCTTCGAAAAAGACTGAAGCTGTAGCAAAGACCCAGGCTACAGAAAAGGCCGAGACCAAAGCCAAGGTAAAAACTGAAACCAAGGCTGCTGATAAGGCTGAGGCTGAGCCCAAGACAAAAACCAAAGCAAAGGCTGAAACAAAAGCAAAAACCGAAACCAAGGCTGGGACCAAAACAAAGACCGGGGCAAAGAGCAAGGCTAAAACCGAAGCGAAGCCCGAGGCGGAAAGTGCTCCTGCCGCGGACGAGCCAAAGGCCGAGACCGGTGATACCGGGGATCAGGCTTCGGATGCAGACTGAATTGAAACCACATGGGCAATGACTGGAGAACGTAGGGAAGAACGATGCAGATAACGGCAACACTGGTAAAGGAACTGCGTGAGCGAACCGGCGCAGGCATGATGGAATGCAAAAAGGCACTGCAGGAGAGCAGTGGAGATATCGATGCGGCCATTGAACAAATGCGCAAGATCGGACAGGCCAAGGCGGACAAGAAAGCGAGCCGGATTGCCGCGGACGGCATGGTGGCCCTGGCTACTTCGGCCGATGGCAAGCAGGCTTCCCTTGTCGAGGTGAACTGTGAAACCGATTTCGTTGCCAAGGACAAGCAATTCCAGGCCTACTGCACACAGCTGGCCGGCCTCGTGCTCGGCAGCGACATAGACACGGTGGAAGCCCTGGGTGCGGCTACCCTGGAGTCGGGTCTCAGTGCCGAGCAGGCACGTCTTGAGCTGGTGACCAAGATCGGTGAAAACATCCGTATCCGCCGGCTGCAAAACATGCGCAGTGAACACACCATCGCGGGATATCTGCACGGCAACCGTATTGGAGTGCTGGTCGATTATTCCGGAGGCGATGCCACACTGGGAAAGGATGTGGCGATGCACATTGCGGCCAGCCGCCCGGCCTGTGTTTCAGAAGACGACGTGGATGAGGAGGTGCTTGCCAAGGAACGGGGAATCTTCCAGGCCCAGGCCGAGTCCAGCGGCAAACCGGAAAACATCATCGAGAAGATCGTGGAGGGCCGGGTGAAAAAGTTCCTCAAGGAAATTACCCTGCTGGGCCAGCCCTTTGTAAAAGACCCGGATCAGTCGGTCGGGCAGCTGCTGAAAAGTGCAGATGCAACCGTCGCCGGATTCGTCCGCTTCGAGGTGGGTGAAGGGCTTGAGAAGAGATCGGACAACTTTGTCGATGAGGTGATGGGGCAGGTCAAGCAAAGCGAGGACTAGCCAGGGGAGTAGGATAGTGTGCGGTTCAGTGAAGGAGGCCTAGCCGAAATTCTTCAGGATGTGTTGACAGGCAGTAGCCGGGGTGCACAGTGATTGACGAGATACAACAGCATGCACGGCAACGTATGCGCAAGAGTGTTGATTCATTGACCCATGAATTGTCGAGGGTGCGTACCGGGCGCGCCAATGCAAGCCTGCTGGACCACGTCATGGTGGAGTACTACGGCAGCGAGGTGCCGATCAACCAGACGGCCACGGTCGCCGTGGAGGATGCGCGCACGATCTCGATCACACCCTGGGAAAATTCCCTCGTACCCGTCATTGAGAAAGCCATCATGAGTTCGGATCTGGGACTCAATCCCACCACGGCCGGCACCGTCATCCGGGTGATCGTGCCTCCGCTGACCGAGGAGCGGCGCAAGAGCCTGATACGCATGGTGGAGGGCGAAGCCGAGAAATCCCGTGTTGCCATCCGCAATATCCGCCGGGACGCGAACGCGGATTTCAAGGAACTGCTGAAAGAAAAAGAGATCACGGAAGATGAAAGCCATCATGCCCAGAACGAAATGCAGAAGCTCACGGACCAGTTCGTGCAGGAGATCGATTCGATACTGGAGCAAAAAGAAAAAGACCTGATGACTGTCTAGAGGCCCAGCCCTCCAGGCACCCTTCCGACCTTATGCCCGACACGCCCGCCTTAGCACATGTTGCGATCATCATGGATGGCAACGGAAGATGGGCAAAGCAGCGCAACCTGCCACGAACCGCCGGGCACCGCCGAGGCATCGAGGCCACGCGGGCGATCATCGAGGCCTGCGTGCAGCATGAAATCAGGTACCTGACCCTGTTCGCCTTCAGCAGCGAGAACTGGAAGCGGCCTAAAACCGAGATCTCCGTGCTCATGGACCTGTTCGTGGAATCGCTGCAAAGCGAGGTGCAGTCCCTGAACGAGAAAGGGGTCTGCCTGCGCTTTCTGGGCCACCGTCCGGGCTTCTCGGATGGACTCTGTAAGCAAATCCAGCAGGCGGAAGAACTGACGCGCACCAACGACACGCTGTTTTTGAACATTGCCATGGGCTACGGGGGGCGCTGGGACATTCTCCAGGCGGTGGAAAACATCGTCGAGGATGTCGTGCACGAGCGATTGGCCGTGGAGGATATCGATGAGGCACTTTTGGAGGAGCACCTGGTTACCCATGGCATTCCGGCCCCGGACCTGTTCATCCGCACCGGCGGCGAGAAGCGCATCAGCAACTTTCTGTTATGGCAGCTGGCCTACACGGAACTCTATTTCAGTGACATCCTGTGGCCGGACTTCAATCCGGATGAACTGGAAAAGGCATTCGAGAATTACCGTGTGAGGCAGAGAAGGTTCGGCCTTATACAAGAACAACTCGCGTGATCCGGCCATGCTCAGGCAACGCATGATCACCGCAATCGCCCTCGGAGCCGGGATTCTGGCCGGAATCCTGTTGTTGCCCAACCCCTGGCTGGCCTTGGTCTTTGCGATGGTCTCCTTACTGGCGGCCTGGGAGTGGGCCCGCCTGATCGCCTTGCCCAACACCCTGTGGAGAGTGATGTATGTGCTTGCGGTCGCCGTCCTGCTGGCGGCGGCCTGGGCGTATCCGGAACATGCCAGGACCGTGTTCCTGGTTGCAGTTCTCTGGTGGGCAGCCAGCGTGATCCTGCTGGCCGCCTACGAGCCCGGCTGGCTTCACACCCGCTGGCTGTGGGGGTTGTTGGGACTTTCCGGTTTTGTCGTGCTGGTGCCGACTTGGCTCGCGGTGGTTGTTTTGCATGCGCAACGCCCGGGCTTGCTGATCTTTTTGGTGGTACTGGTCAGCATGTCGGATGTATTTGCCTATTTTGCGGGCAGACGGTACGGCAAGAACAAGCTTGCACCGAGCCTGAGTCCCGGCAAGACACGCGAAGGATTGTGGGGTGCCTTGCTGGGTACTTTGCCACTCGTGCTGATTGGCATGTATGTGCTCGGTCTGGACAAGGCCGCCTGGGTTTATTTCATGGGCCTGAGCCTGGTCTGCGTGCCGCTTTCTGTGATCGGTGATCTTTATGAAAGCCTTCTCAAACGCAGGGCCGGAGCCAAGGATAGCGGGACGATTTTGCCGGGTCACGGAGGGGTGCTGGACCGGATTGACAGCCTGACCGCAGCCGCTCCCTGCTTCATGTTTGGGGTATACTGGCTGCATGGTTGAATCCCAGAAAAGTGCCACCCCAAAGCCCGCGGATGTGGCCCGTGTCTCGATCCTCGGGGCCACCGGTTCGGTGGGCGTCAACACCCTGAATGTGATCGAGCAGCACGGGGCGAAATTTTCAGTCAGTGCACTGACGGCCAACAACAATATTGACCTTCTGTATGAGCAGTGCCAGAGGTTTCATCCCGATGTGGCCGTGGTGGCCAATGAGCAACTGGTGGACCAGTTCAGCGCCAAGTTCAATGGCAGCGGCTACAAGCCCGACATCCATGCGGGCAGCCGGGGCCTGGAGCTTGCAGCCAGCCTGGACGAGGTGGACTTTGTCATGGCCGCGATCGTGGGGGCAGCCGGCTTGCCGGCGACCCTGGCCGCCGCGCAGGCGGGCAAACGCACGCTGCTTGCCAACAAGGAGGCGCTGGTCATGTCGGGTGGCCTGCTGATGGATGCGGCGAGAACCCATGCCGCGGAACTGCTGCCCATCGACAGCGAGCACAACGCCGTGTTCCAGTGCATGTCCGGCAGCAACGCATGTGATGTTGAGAAAATCATCCTGACCGCTTCGGGCGGGCCTTTCCTGGAGTATCCCCTGGACGGGTTGGCCACCGTGACACCCGAGCAGGCGATTGCCCATCCCAACTGGGAAATGGGCAAAAAGATTTCCGTGGACTCGGCGACCATGATGAACAAGGGTCTTGAAATCATCGAGGCCTGCCTGCTGTTTGAGAAAAATGCAGATGACATCGAGGTCATGATCCATCCCCAGTCCATCATTCACTCGCTGGTGGCCTATGTGGACGGCTCGCTGATTGCGCATCTCGCCTACCCGGACATGCGGGTGCCGATCGCCCATGCACTGGCGTGGCCGCAACGCATCAGCTCGGGCGTGAGCGGCATTGACCTTGCCAAGCTGGGCCCGCTGGAATTTACCGAACCCGACCGTCGCCGGTTTCCCTGTCTGCAACTGGCCTACCAGGTGCTGGAGTCCGGTGGCAGTGCAGCAATCGTGCTGAATGCCGCCAATGAAGAGGCGGTCTCGAGTTTTCTGAATTGCGAGATCCGCTTCACCGAGATCCCGCAAGTGATCGACGCTGCCTTGCAGCATATCGGGCATGAAGAGGTGCAGGAACTGGAGACGATCCTGGAAAAGGACCAGCAGGCGCGCACCTATGCCAGGACATTCATTGAACAGTCGGTAAGGCCGTCATGATCCAGACACTGGGCTACATACTGGCCTTCGTGGCGGTGATCGGCATCATCGTCACCGTGCATGAATTCGGGCACTGCTGGGTGGCCAAGAAGTTGGGCGTGAAGGTATTGCGTTTCTCCGTTGGCCTGGGCAAGCCCGTCTGGACCCGGCGTTATGCCGAAACCGAATATGTGCTGGCCAGTATCCCGCTGGGCGGCTACGTGAAGATGCTCGATGAGCGCGAAGGCAAGGTGGCAGAACACGAGGTCCACCGTGCCTTCAATCGCCAACCGGTCGGGACAAGATTTGCGATTGTGGCCGCAGGCCCGCTGTTCAACTTCATCTTTGCAGTGTTCGCCTACTGGGTGACCTTCATCGTGGGAGTTGAGGGGGCCAGGCCAACGGTCGGCGAGGTCGCGCCGCAGAGCATTGCCTGGCAGGCCGAGATTCAGGCCAGTGACACCTTTGTGTCGGTCGAGGGTGTACCCGTGCACACCTGGCAGCAGACTTCCATCCAACTGATCAACCAGGCGCTTGAACGCGGCCAGGTGCATGTGGGATTGCGAAACGAGGATTCCGGTTTGAGGGGTGTGACACTGGATCTGAGCGATACGCGTCGGCTGTTGTCCGAGGGGAACCTGCTTGAAAAACTGGGCATTACCCCCTGGCGGTATGCGCCTGAACCGGTGTTCGGCAAACTGACGTCCGGGGTCGCCAGGGAGGCCGGCATCCGGCAGGGCGATCGCGTGATCCACATGGACGGCGTGCCTGCACAGAGCTGGACCCAGCTGGTCCAGTACATCCAGGAAAGGCCCGGGGTGCCGGTGCACCTGCTCATCGAGCGCGATCACCGTCAGCTGGAGTTCGAGCTGACCCCGAAAGCGGACCGCCGCGATGGCAAAACCGTCGGGCGCGTGGGTGCGTATCCCCATGTGGATGAGGCGCAACTGAAGCAGCAACGCGTGGTGGTGCGCTACAATCCCCTGGATGCCGTCCCCCGCAGCTTCGTGAAAACCTGGGACGTGACCGTGCTGACCCTGAAGCTTCTGTGGGAACTGGTGCGAGGCGAGGCTTCACTGAAGAACATCAGTGGTCCGGTGACCATCGCCGAGTATGCCGGGATTTCGGCAGCGATCGGGTTTTCCGCCTTTGTCAGCGCGCTTGCGATTATCAGCATCAGTATCGGTATACTGAACCTGTTGCCGATCCCGCTGCTGGACGGCGGTCACCTGTTCTATTATCTGATCGAGATCATCAAGGGCAGTGCGGTGTCCGAACAGGTGCAGGTCATGGGGCAGCGCTTGGGTATAATGATGCTCGCCGGGTTGATGGGACTGGCTTTTTACAACGACATATATCGACTCCTTCAGTAAATAAAATCAATCAAAACCAGAAAAACAATGCGCTTCTTTAGAAGATTGGGCCTGATTTGCCTGTTCGCAATGCTGACCCTGCAGGTGCAGGGCGACAGTTTCCGCGTGCAGGATATCCAGATCCAGGGTCTGGAACGTATCGAGGCCGGCACGGTGTTCACCTACCTGCCCGTCAAGGTCGGTGACCTGGTCAGTGAAAACCAGACAGCGCAGATTGTCCGCGAGCTGTACAAGACCGGCCTGTTCAGGAACATCGAGCTGCACCGGGAAGAAGATGTGCTGGTAGTGGTCGTGCAGGAGAGGCCCGGCATTGCCAGCATCACCTTCGATGGCAACAAGATCCTCGACGACGAGCAGTTGACCGAGGTGCTGGACGACATCGGCATCGCCAGCGGCCGGGTGTTCAACCGTACCGTGCTCGACCGCCTGGAAGGCGAGCTGCTCCAGCAGTACTACGCGTTCGGCAAATACAATGTCGAGATCGACACCACGATCGATGAGTTGCCGCGCAACCGGGTGGCGGTCAGCATACTCATCGAAGAAGGCGATGTGGCCAAGATCAAGCAGGTCAAGATCGTCGGTAACGAAAGCTTCGACACCGAAACGCTGACGGAGAATTTCGAGTCCGGGCTGGCGCCCTGGTACAAGCTGTTCAGCACGCGTGACCGCTATGCCAAGCCCAAGCTCCAGGGCGACCTCGAGACCCTGCGCTCGCACTATCTGAACTACGGCTACCTGAAATTCGACATCAAGTCCACGCAAGTCTCGCTGAGCCCGGACAAGGAAGAGATTTTCATCACCATCAATATCGACGAAGGTGACCAGTACACGCTGGAGGACGTCAAGCTTGCAGGGAACCTGGTGTTGCCGGAAGAGCACATCCGGGCCTTGCTGTTTTTCTCGCCGGGGGAGACCTTCTCGCGCGCCAGGGTGATCGCGTCCACGGAGGCGATTCTCAACCGGCTCGGAGATGAAGGATACGCCTTCCCCAACGTTAACCCCGTCCCCGAGCTGGACGAGGAAAACAAGACCGTCAAGCTCACGGTCTTTATCGATCCGGGCAAGCGCACCTATGTACGCAGAATCAACTTCCGCGGTCACAAGATCACCCGCGACGAGGTCTACCGCAGGGAGCTGAGACAAATGGAAGGGGCCTGGTTCTCGCAAACCAGCATCGAGAATTCAAGGCGCAGGATCCAGAGGCTGTCGCACGTGGAAGAGGTGGAAGTGGAAACCCAGCGTGTGCCGGGGGTGGAGGACCTGGTCGACCTGGAGTTCGAGATCAAGGAAAGGCTGGCCGGAAGCTTCAATATCGGCGCCGGCTACTCCGACAGCCAGGGCGCCGTGTTCTCGACCAGTGTCAGCCAGGAAAACTTTCTGGGTACGGGCAAGACGGTTTCATTCTCGATCAATACCAGCAAGGTCAATACGATCTATGCCCTGAACTACGTGAACCCCTACTACACCATCGACGGCGTGAGCCGGGGGTTTGGTTTCAACTACGTGCAATCGGATGCGGAGGAAGCGGATATTTCGGACTTCAGTACCGACCAGTTCAGCCTCAGCACGAGCTACGGTATCCCGCTGACCGAAGTGGACCGCATCAGCGCCTTCGCACAGGTCAGCACCACCTCGGTGACCACCGGTGTCTACACCGCGCAGGAAATCCATGATTTCATCGAGGACAATGGCGACGACTACAGCAACCTCACACTGTCTACCAGTTTTGTGCACGACACGCGTGATCGCAGCCTGTTCCCGAGGACCGGAAACCGCCAGCAGGCGGGTGTGGAGGTTACGGTTCCAGGCAGCGACCTGGAGTTTTACAAGGTCAGTTACAGCAATGCCTTCTATTTCCCCCTGAACCAGACCTTTGTGCTGTCGCTGGGCAGCGAAATCGGATACGGGGATAACTTTGGCAGCACAAATGAGCTGCCGTTTTTCGAGAAGTTCTACGCGGGCGGAATACGCACGGTGCGGGGTTATGAAAGCAACAGCCTGGGACCCAGGGACTCGCGGGACCAGCCGTATGGCGGTAATTTCCTCACCACCCTGAGAGGGCAAGTGCTGTTTCCGCCGCCGGACCTCCCCCTGTTTTCCCCCAGCAGCATGCGCCTGGCCCTGTTTGTCGATGCTGGCAATGTTTTTGAGGATGTGGATGATTTTGAAACCGGCGATCTGCGGGCTTCCTTCGGGATAGGGATGAACCTGATCACGGGGTTCGGGGGCATTACTGCGGTACTGGCCTCACCTTTTAATAATCAGTCAGGAGACGATACCGAGTCCTTCCAGTTCAACCTGGGGACACGTTTTTAGCATTTTGGAGAGATTGGAAACCATGGAATTAAAACTATTCAGGAACATCATCTGTATCGGCGCCTTGCTGTTGCCGATGGCCGCTTTCGCAGAGGTCAAGATCGGCTATCTGAACCTCAGCGAAATCATGGAGAAGTCCCCGCAGGCGGAGGCCGCAAGCAAGACGCTTGAGAAGGAATTTTCCTACCGCTACGAAAAACTCACGGCGGCCAGGGACGAGATCGTGAAGTTCGAGGAGACGTTGAAAAAGGACGGCGCCGTGATGACGGACACCCGGCGTGCGGAACTGGAGAAGGAAATCCGCAGCAAGACAAGGGAATACGTCCGCCAGCAGGAAGAGCTCAAGGAAGATTTCAACATCCGTCGCAGCCAGGAAATGGGCAGCCTGCAAAAGAACATCAACGAGGTGGTCACCAGTCTTGCTGCAAGTGAAAAGTACGACCTGGTGGTCACGCAACCCGTGCTTTTTGCAAGCGAGCGCATCGACATCACCCCGCGCGTACTGGAGGAGCTGCAGAAACTCCCGTAGTAACTGCCAGCAGTGTCGTTCACCCTTGCAAAATTATCCGAGTTGACCGCCACCACGGCAGTCGGTGATGCGGACTGTAAAATTGACCGCGTGGAGAGCCTTCAGCAGGCTACGGGCGGTGCCATTACCTTTTTTGCCAACCCGAAACTGAAGCAGGACTTGAAGGACACCCAAGCTTCTGCCGTGATCCTGAAAGAGGAGCACCTGGAAAGCTGTCCGAGCAATGCGCTGCTGACGGACAACCCCTATCTGGTGTTTGCCCGGGTAGCCGGTTTGCTGAATCCTCCGCCGGCACATGCGCCCGGCATCCATCCCACGGCCGTGGTTTCAAAAAGCGCCACGGTGGGTGAGGGCTGCAGTATCGGGCCCGGTACCGTGATTGATGATGATTGTGTGATCGGGAATAATACCTGCATCGGCCCGAACTGCTGTTTGCACGCAGCCTGTGTCATCGGCGAGCACTGCCGCCTCGTCAGCCACGTCACGCTGTGCGAGAGAACGGCGTTGGGCCAGCGCGTGATCATTCATCCGGGGGTCGTGGTCGGCAGCGACGGCTTCGGACTTGCCAGCGAAGGTGACAAGTGGTTCAAGATTCCTCAACTGGGCCGGGTGCGGATCGGGGATGATGTGGAAATCGGTGCCAACACCACCATTGACTGCGGTGCCCTCGAGGACACCGTCCTGGAGGAGGGCGTCAAGCTCGACAACCAGATTCAGGTGGCACACAACGTCAGGATCGGAGCCCATACCGTCATCGCCGGATGCACGGGCATATCGGGCAGCACGACGATCGGCAAGTTTTGCAAAATCGGGGGCGCTGCCGCGATCGGCGGCCACCTGCGGATTGCCGATCACGTCACGCTGGGCGGCATGACCCGGGTCGGGAAGTCCATCGAGAAGGCCGGCACCTATGTGTCCGGGACCCCGATGCAGCCGTACCGGGACTGGCTGCGCAGTTCGGCGCTGTACAAGAAACTTGGGCAGCTGGCGGAGCGGGTCAGGAAGCTGGAGGAACAAAAGGGGCCAGGTGAGTCATGATTGAGATGAGCGTCCACGACATAATGAAGTACCTGCCTCACCGGTACCCGTTCTTGCTGGTGGACCGGGTGCTGGAGTGCAAGATGGGGGAGTCCATACTGGCACTGAAAAATGTCAGCTACAACGAGCCTTTTTTCCAGGGGCATTTCCCGGAGGCCCCGGTGATGCCAGGCGTGCTGATTCTCGAGGCACTTGCGCAGACGTCGGGTTTGCTTGCGCTCAGCAACCCCGAGTGGCGGCCCGACGATGACAGCCTCTACCTGTTCGTGGGAATCAACAAGGCGCGCTTCAAGCGGCAGGTGGGTCCCGGCGACCAGCTTCTCCTGGACGTGCGCCTGATCCGGCACAAGCGCGACTACGGGGTGTTCGACGTCAAGGCGACCGTGGGTGATACGGTGGTCACCACCGCTGAGATCATGTGCGTGTTCAAGAGAGTGGATACCCAGTGAGCTAGGTCATGGTATCGGCGCGCATGAGTGAGAGGAACCAGGTGCACGTCACCGCAGTCGTGGATCCTGAAGCCCGCCTGGATACCAACGTAACCATCGGCCCGTATTCTGTCATCGGCCCGAAGGTGCGAATTGGCCGGGATACCTGGATCGGGCCGCACGTCGTGATCACGGGTTCCACGACCATCGGCCCCGGTAACCGCATCTTCCAGTTCTCATCCATCGGGGAAATCCCGCAAGACAAGAAATACAGGGGTGAGCCAAGCGAACTGATCATTGGCCGTGACAATACGATACGTGAAAACGTCACCATCAATTCAGGCACCGAACTCGGCCAGGGCTACACGAAAATAGGCGATCGCAACTGGATCATGGCCTACGTCCACATTGCCCACGACTGCACGGTGGACAACGACACCGTGTTTGCCAACGGTGCCACGCTGGCCGGCCATGTCGAGGTCGGGGAGTTTGCCACCCTCGGAGGCTTCACGCTGGTGCACCAGTTCTGCCGCATCGGCGCGCACTCGTTCTGTGCCATGGGCACCGCCCTGAACAAGGACCTGCCCCCCTATGTGATGGCCTCGGGAAAATTCGCAACCACCCACGGGCTGAACAAGGTGGGCCTGCAACGCCGCGGGTTCTCGGAAGAATGCATCAAGGCCCTGCACCAGTCCTACCGGCTGCTGTTTCGAAACAAGGGTTCCAGAAGCGAAAACATCTCCCGGGTGGAAGCGATTGCACAGGAGCATCCCGAAGTCAGGGAGTTCCTGGACTTCATCACCACGAGCAAGCGCGGCATCGTGCCGTAGGCCTGCTCTCAACCGGAGTTCATCAGCCGCACCGCAAGCCTTGCGGCTTCGGCGGAACCGTTTTTCTCTCCCAGGGCATCGCGGATGTCGCCCATCTCTTTTTTCATCCGGGCCGTGTAGTCCGAATCCGAAAGCAGTCTCTGCAGTTCCCCTGCCACGTTGTCCGCGGTGGCCTCATGCTGGATGAATTCGCGGCTGATCAGCTTGCCGGCGATGACGTTGGCGATCCCGGCATAGGTGAAATTTACCAGCCGGCTGAGAATCCGGAAGGTGAGCGGTGAGACCTTGTAGATGATCAGCATGGGGGTCTGCATGAGCGTGATCTGCAGGGTCACGGTACCCGAGGTGGCCGCAATGGCATCGCAGGCGTGGATCACGTCGTAGATGCTGGCTGTGCTCGTAGTGATTTCCGTGTCGCGGATAAAGCGCTGTACGAGGTCTGCCCGCAGGGTCGAGGCCACCGGGACGATGAACTGGACATCGGAGCGCTGGCGTGCGAGTGCACCTGCCGCCTGGACCAAAGTCGGAAGGTTGTGTTCCACCTCGCTTGTTCGGCTTCCCGGGAACAGGCCGACCAGTTTTTTGTCCGCAGACAACCGATGCGCCTTCAGGAAGGCATCCCGGCCCATGCTGGAGTGTGCATCTTCCACCAGCGGGTGTCCCACGTACTCCACGGGCACGCCCGCATCCCGGTAGAACTTCTCTTCGAACGGGAACACGGTCGCCATGTGGTCCACGCATTTCCGGATCACCCGAATCCGCGAAGACCGCCAGGCCCAGATTTGCGGGCTGACGTAATACATGACCCGGATGCCGCATCGTGCGGCATGCTTGGCCAGAGGCAAATTGAAGTCCGGCGAGTCGATCAGCACCAGTACATCGGGGTGGATCCGTTTCAGTTCCCGTTTCATGGTTTTTAGGATGTTGCGAAGACGGGGGTAGTGCTTGATCACCTCGACAAGCCCGATGACGGACAGTTCCGAGACATCGGCCAGCAGATGTATGCCGGCCTTTCGCATGTGTTCACCACCGAGCCCGTAGCAGGTGATGTCCGGCATGATGTTCTCCAGCTCTCGGGCGAGCCTCGCACCGTACAGATCCCCTGAGGCTTCCCCGGCCACGATCATGGCGCAGGGGCTCACGCCTTCAGCCGCCATGGGCCTTTTGGATCGTGCTCACGACGGTTTCGATTTGGGCTTCGGAGATTTCCGGGAACATCGGCAGTGAGAGACACTGCTGGCACACTGCATCCGTGTGGTGCAACTCCAGGGATCTTGAAATGCCAGAAAAGGCCTGCTGGCTCGCCAGCGATTGCGGGTAGTAGACCGCATGCCCGATCTGTGCCTGTTGCAGGCGCTCGATGATGGCATCTCGCTTCGGGCTCAGGATCGTGTACTGGTGGAAGACGTGCGACAGGTCATTGGCCGCTTGCGGGGTTTGCACGGGCAGGGCACTGAGCATGCGGGTATAGCGCCCGGCCGCATCGATGCGCTGGCGGTTGAATGCATCGAGGTGTCGCAGCTTAACCCTCAGTACGGCCGCCTGGAGTTCATCGAGACGGCTGTTCCAGCCCAGCACCTGGTGGCTGTTACGAGTGGCACTGCCGTGGTTTTTCAACAGGGAGAAGCGCTCGGCCAGTTCCTCGGAGTCCGTGGTGAGCAGGCCGCCATCGCCGTAGCCGCCGAGATTCTTGCTGGGGAAGAAACTGAAACACCCGGCATGGCCGAGGCTGCCGGTCGGCTTCCCGTTGGACCGTGCTCCGAAGGACTGCGCGCAATCCTCGATGACCAGCAGCTCATGGCGGGCTGCCAGCCGGCAGATGGCATCCATGTCCGCGACCTGTCCGAACAGGTGGACCGGCAGGATGGCACGGGTACGCTCCGTGATGGCCGGCTCGATCGATTGGGCTGTGATGTTGAACGTGACAGGGTCGATGTCGACGAACACGGCCGTGGCCCCGACATGGCCGATGGCCTCGGCTGCGGCCGCAAAGCTGAAGGGGGTCGTAATGACCTCATCGCCTGCTCCGATGTCGCAGGCACGCAGCGCGAGGTGCAGCGCATCGCTGCCGGAGTTGCATGAGACGGCATGCCTGACTCCCAGATAGTCGGCGGCTTCTGCCTCGAACTCGCGCACGTTGGTGCCCTGTATGAATTGCGTGCTTTCCAGCACCCCGGAGATGGCGGCATCGATTTCCTCGCGCAGCATGGCATGTTGCAGTTTCAGGTCCAGCATCGGGATCATGGCGGCAAACTCCGGGAGAGAATCAGGGACTAGTTCAGTTGTTCGCTGATTGAAATTGCGGTCTGCAGGGCACGCTTGCCGTCCTGCCCGCTGACCTTGGGCTGGCCGCCGTTGGCGATGCAGTCCAGGAAGCTCTGGACTTCGGCCAGCAGCGCGTCATATTCGTCACAGCTGATTTTCTGTACGTCGATATTCGGCACGCCGGGATACATCTCCTGCTTGCCCTTGCGGTAGATGGCAAGCTCGCGCTTTTGGAAGTCCACCGACAGGTAGGCGTCGTTCTGGAAAATGCGCATTTTGCGATCCGTTGCAGTGCTGACCCGGCTGGCGGTGACGTTGGCCACACAGCCGTTCTTGAAAGCGATCCGGGCATTGGCGATGTCGATGTCCTCGGACAGCACCGGGGTGCCCCGGGCATCGATCCGCTCGACATCGGATTTTACGATGTCCAGGATGATGTCGATGTCATGGATCATCAGGTCCAGCACCACGTTGACCTCGGTGCCGCGTGGCTTGTACGGGGCCAGGCGGTGGCATTCGATGAAGCGGGCCTCGCCCAGCTCCTCTTCCAGGGCCGCGATGGCAGGGTTGAAGCGCTCGAGGTGACCGACCTGCAGCACGCGGTCGTGCTTGTGTGCCAGGGCAATCAGCGCCTCAGCCTGCTCCAGCGAGTCGGTCATAGGTTTCTCGACGAGGACGTGGGATTTGTGGCGGAGGAAGTCCTGCGCCACCTCGAAATGCAGGTCGGTAGGCACCACGATACTGACGGCATCCACCTCGCCGAGCAGTTCACGATAATCTGCCACGGGGGTACAGTCGGTGGTCGCCGCCACCGCCTGCGCCTTCTCGAAATCCTTGTCTGCGACGGCCGCTAAGGTGCTGTTTTGCAACTGAAAAAATTTCTCTGCGTGAAACTTGCCCAGATGACCTACACCGATGACCGCCGTTTGTATATCTGACACGATAATTCCAGTATCCTTTACACAGGTGTGCAGTATACAAGTTTGTTTGCAGGCCACTACCCCTTAGTTCAGCAACGCCAATTAGTTTTAGTCAATCATTGCAGGGCACAGAAAGCACACACCCGTCGGATCGGGTCGTCGGAATCGATGAAGCGGGGCGGGGCTCATTGGCCGGGCCGGTAATTGCAGCTGCCGTGGTGTTGCATCCGCGAAAAACCATACCCGGACTTCAGGATTCCAAGAAGCTGAGCCCGAAAAGGCGCGAAGATCTTTTTGCACAGATCACCTCCAAGGCCGTGTTCTGGGCCATCGGGCGGGCCTCTGCCGGCGAGATTGACCGCCTGAACATCCACCAGGCAACGCTGCTTGCCATGTCCCGTGCCTGGAAGTCCGTTCCCTTCCCGGTGGAGCAGGTGCTGGTGGACGGCCTGCACTGTCCGGAACTGGCAGCCCCCTGCAAGGCCATCGTCCAGGGAGACCGGTCGGTGCCGGTGATCAGTGCCGCCTCTATCCTGGCCAAGGTGACACGGGACGCGGAAATGCGGGCCTATCATGCCGACTATCCCGAGTACGGGTTTGACCGGCACAAGGGGTATCCGACGGCACATCACCTGGATGCCCTGCACGCGCATGGCCCCTCGGACCTGCACCGCAAGAGCTACGGGCCGGTCCGTGACACACTTGCGCTACGCCCGCAGCGCTCCGAAGGCCGAAACCCGTCTTCTGCCCGTGTGCAACCCCCGCTGCCGTAACCCCGAAAGACGCCATGGGACAATTCGTACACCTGCACCTGCACACCGAGTACTCGCTTGTCGACAGTATCGTGCGCATCCCCGAACTCATGGAAGCGGTGCGTGCACAGGGTATGGCATCGGTCACCCTGACCGATGTGAACAACCTGTTCGCCCTGGTGAAGTTCTACCAGGCCGCCATGCGCTGCGGCATCAAGCCGATCATTGGCCTGGAAGCTCGCGTGTCCGGCCTGTCCCCCGATGAACCTGATTCCAGCCTGGTTTTCCTGTGCAAGAACAAGGCGGGATACGGGGCGCTGAGCCGGATACTCACGCGGGCCTACCTGGAGAGCGAGCATGTCAGCGGTCCCGTCTTGCAACGTGACTGGCTGGTGGAGGCAGGTGCTGACCTGATTGTATTGTCGGGCGCACGGGACGGGGATGTCGGCAAGGCCCTGCTTGCGGGCGACAAACGCCTGGCAGAGGCGCATGTCGATTTCTGGGCTTCGCATTTTACCGACGGCTACTACATCGAGCTGCAGCGAACCGGGCGAGACGAGGAGGAGCAGTATCTGGGAGAGGCGCTTGACCTGGCCGCCAAACACTCGCTGCCGGTGGTTGCCAGTAACGATGTGCACTTTTTGCGCCAGCAGGATTTTGAGGCGCATGAGGCCCGTGTGTGTATCCAGACGGGCTGCATACTGGATGATGCGCGCAGGCCGCACCTGTATTCGGACCAGCAGTACCTGCGCAGCGCCGAGGAGATGGAAACGCTCTTCTCGGACATCCCGGAAGCCATTGCCAACAGCGTGGAAATCGCAAAGCGCTGCAACGTGACGCTGAACTTCGGGGACAGCGTACTGCCGGAATTTCCGATCCCGGATTCCCTGACCCCGCAGGAATTCATACGTCTCGAAGCAGAACGGGGACTGTCGGAGCGCTTGCAGCAAACCGGTTCCGGTGGCAACGAGTATGAGGTACGGCTGGCCAGCGAACTGGAAGTCATCAATTCGATGGGCTATGCCGGGTACTTCCTCATCGTTGCGGATTTCATCCGCTGGGCCAAGAAAAATGCCATCCCGGTGGGTCCGGGCCGGGGTTCGGGTGCCGGCTCGCTGGTGTCCTACGCGCTTGGCATCACCGACCTGGATCCCCTGCAGTACGACCTGCTGTTCGAGCGCTTCCTGAACCCCGAGCGCATCTCCATGCCGGATTTCGACATTGATTTTTGCATGGCGAACCGTGACCGCGTGATCGAATACGTGGCACAGAGCTACGGCCAGTCCCACGTCAGCCAGATCATCACCTACGGCAGCATGGCCGCGCGTGCCGTGGTTCGCGATGTCGGCCGCGTGCTCGGGCACCCGTACGGGTTCATCGACCGCATTGCCAAGCTGATTCCGTTCGAGGTCGGCATGACCCTGGACAAGGCACTGGCACGCGAGCCTGCATTACAGGAGCAGTACGAGAATGAAGAGGAAGTGACTGCCATCCTGGACATGTCCAAGACGCTTGAAGGGCTGGTGCGAAATGCCAGCAAGCATGCCGGTGGAGTGGTCATCGCACCGTCGGAGCTGACCGAGTTCACGCCGCTGTACTGTGAGGCGGGGGGCACCAATGTCGTCACGCAACTGGACAAGGACGATGTCGAGGCGATCGGCCTGGTGAAATTTGATTTCCTGGGGCTTCGCACCCTCACCATCATCGACAACACGGTGCGCACGGCGAATGCGAAACTTCGCAAGAGCAACCAGTCGCCGGTCGATATCGATGCGATCCCGCTGGATGACCAGGCGGCGTACGAGACGCTGAAACGCAGGCAGACCACGGCCGTGTTCCAGCTTGAATCGAGCGGTATCCGGGAGATCATCAAGAAACTGCAACCGGACAACTTCAATGACGTCGTGGCGCTGGTGGCGCTGTATCGCCCCGGTCCGCTGCAATCTGGCATGGTGGATGACTACATCAAGCGCAAGCACGGAGCCCGGGTGGACTATTTCCATCCGGACCTGGAGCCGGTCCTGCGGGAAACCCATGGCGTCATCCTGTACCAGGAGCAGGTCATGCAAATCGCACAGGTACTGGCCGGATACACCCTGGGTCATGCCGATGTTCTGAGGCGTGCCATGGGCAAGAAAAAGCCCGAGGAGATGGCGCAGCAGCGCGAGATTTTTGTGGGCGGCGCCGTCGAGCGAGGTGTCGACAGGAGGACGGCGAGCCATATTTTCGATCTGATGGAAAAGTTTGCAGGCTACGGGTTCAACAAGTCCCATTCCGTCGCCTACGCGCTGCTTGCCTACCAGACCGTCTGGCTGAAGACCCACTATCCCGCCGAGTTCATGTCCTCGGTGATGTCTTCCGACATCGACAATACCGACAAGGTCGTGAACCTGATCGATGAATGCCGCGGACTGGAGCTCGAGGTAGCCGCTCCGGACATCAACCATTCCGACTACGATTTCACGGTCGAGGGCGAGTCGACCATCCGCTATGGTCTGGGGGCGATCAAGGGGGTGGGGCGTGCCGCCGTCGAACAGGTGGTGGCGCTGCGCAAGCAGCAGGGGGATTACACGGGCCTGGACGATTTTTGCCTGCGACTGGATGTGCAGAAAGTCAACCGGCGCTGCATCGAGGCCCTGATCCGGGCCGGCGCTATGGATTGTTTCGGGCACACGCGGGCCAGCCTTTTCGAACACCTGGACAAGGCACTGCGGCATGCGGACAGGCACCAGCGCGATCTCGATGCCGGGCAAGACGACATGTTTGCCCTGGCAGAACCGGGCCTGCCCGCGCGCAAGCTGGAAATGCAGGCTGTGGAAGAATGGGACGACGAGACCAAGCTGTCCGGAGAACGCCAGACCCTGGGCCTGTACCTGACCGGTCACCCGGTCACGCGTTACCAGGAAGAACTGAAAAAAATCACCAGCCATACGCTTGGCGAGGTGCTGGAAACCGGCCCGCCCCCACGCCCGTCCAGGCACTCAGGCGAGGAGAACGGACAGGCGATCTTGGTTGCAGGACTGCTGGACCAGATCCGGCTTCGCAACAGCGCAAAGGGCCGCATCGCATTCCTGACGCTGGACGACAATACCGGGCGCATCGATGTCGCGGTGTTCGCCGGGGACTATGCAAGGTTCAACCACCTGCTGGTCAAGGATTCCATCCTCATCATCCGCGGCAGCCTGGGGTGGGATGAATTTACCGAGCGGGTACGGGTGCGTGCGGATGAGGTCTGGAATTTCGATGAATACCTGAAACGCTTTGGTGCCCTGCTGAATATCCGGGTCAAACCCCGCGGCTCCTCGTCCTCGCTGGTGCAGGAATTGGTGCAGGAACTGCGCCAACACCTGCTGCCCTTCAAGGACGGCAACTGTTCCGTGCATGTCGAATACGAAAGCCATGACGCCGTGGCACGACTCGAACTCCCCAAGGACTGGAACGTGTCCCTGGACGAGAAGCTGCTGCGGCAGCTGGCGCAGGTCTCCGGGGTGCTGGGCACGGATGTGGTGTACAAGAAGCAGGGGATTAATGCATGATGCGGGTTTTGCCGCACAGGTGAGATTTTAGGATGAACCCCGATTATCTGGATTTCGAGCAGCCCATCGCAGAGCTGGAGGCCAAAATCGATGAGCTGAAACTGGTGGAAGGATCGGAGGACTTCAGTCTCAACGAAGAGATTGTCCGTTTGCAGGCGAAGTCCCAGAGCCTGATTGAATCGATCTTTCGCAATCTCAGTCCGTGGCAGATCGCGCAGCTGGCGCGCCACCCCAAGCGGCCCTATACCCTGGACTACGTCGAGCACCTGTTTGCAGACTTCACGGAATTGCACGGCGACCGCATGTACGCAGATGATGCTGCCATCGTTGCGGGCATCGCCCGGTTCGAGGGCCAGTCGATAGCCGTCATTGGCCACCAGAAGGGGCGCAACACCAATGAAAACATCCAGCGCAACTTCGGCATGCCGCGACCCGAGGGGTACCGCAAGGCCTTGCGGATCATGGAGCTGGCCGAGCGTTTCAAAATGCCGGTACTGACCTTCGTCGACACGCCCGGTGCCTACCCGGGCATTGGCGCCGAGGAGCGCGGACAGAGCCAGGCGATCGCCTTGAACCTGCAGCGCATGTCCGGATTGCGCACACCTCTTGTCTGCACCGTCACCGGCGAAGGCGGTTCGGGCGGTGCACTTGCCATCGGCGTGTGTGACCACCTGTCGATGCTGAGTTACAGCACCTATTCGGTCATCTCCCCGGAAGGTTGTGCATCGATCCTCTGGAAGGATGCAGGCCGGGCGCAGGATGCCGCCACGGCACTGGGAATCACCGCAGAACGTCTGAAGGAGTTGAAGCTGATCGATGAGATCATCGAGGAGCCGCTCGGCGGTGCGCACCGGGATGTCGAGGCCACCTGTGCGAACATCCGCAAAACCCTCACCGCGACCCTGGCACGGCTCGGTTCCATGCGGGTCGAGGACCTGCTTGTCGCGCGTTATCAGCGACTCACCCAGTTTGGTGTTTTCAAGTAGTCTGCAGCCTGACGATTGCATGCAAGAGCACCGCGTGCCCCATGCAAACCATTGATTCGTTCCTGCAGGGTTTCTTCGAGCCGCATCGCTCGATCTCACGTTTCGTGCTGGCCTACAGTGGCGGCATGGATTCGAGCGTGCTCCTGCATGCCATGCACAGCCTCGGGTTGCCGTTGTACGCGGTGCATGTGAACCATCACCTGCAACCGGAATGCGAGCAATGGCAGCAGCATTGCCATGCCGTGTGCAAGGCCTACGGGGTCGCCTTCACGGCGATTCAGGCCCCGGTGGAGAAGCTGTCGCAGCAAAGCCTCGAGGAAAGTGCGCGCAGGACAAGATACGGCAAGCTGTTCGAGCACGTTGGACCCCGGGATGCACTGGTCAGTGCGCATCATGAAGATGATCTGGCCGAGACCCTCCTGCTGCAGTTGCTGCGCGGTGCCGGCCCCGCCGGACTCGCGGCCATGGGCACGGAGCGCATGTTCGAAGGGCACAGGCACCTGCGCCCGCTGCTCGGGTTCACACGTGACCAGCTGGGCGAGTATGCCCGCAACCACTCCCTGGCCTGGATCGAGGATCCCAGCAACGAGTCCCTGCAGTTTGACCGCAACTACCTGCGCCTTGAGGTCATGCCCCGGTTGCTGCAGCGCTGGCCCGGGGCGGTCCATACGTTTTTGCGTGCCGCTGGCCTGCAGGCGGAGGCCATGCAGTGCCTGCAGGCCCTTGCCGATCTGGATGTCGAGGCAGCGGCGACAGGCCATGCCCACATCCTCGAGATCGTGGCCTTGCAACGCCTGGATGCGGCCCGGCTGAAAAATGCACTGCGCGGCTGGATCCGTACGAATGGCCTGCAGGTGCCCGGCAAAAAAATGCTGGAGCACATCGTCGAGGACCTGGTGCACAAGGAAGCTACGGACACGGCGGCCATGCAGCGCTGGGCGGGCGGGGAAGTCCGCCGCTACCGCGATCAGCTGTACCTGCTGAATCCCCGGTTACAGCATGACCCCAGCCAGGTGCTGCGATGGAGAATCGACCGGCCCCTGGTCATCCGCAGTCTCAACCGGGTCCTGCATCGTTCGGACCTGCAGCACTTCGGGGTCATCGTGCCCCGGGGGGTCACGGAACTCACGGTGCAGTTTCGAAAGGGAGGCGAGCGTCTCAAGCCCGCGGGGGAAAAACATCACAGGTCGCTCAAGAACCTTTTCCAGGAAGGTCACATCCCGCCCTGGGAGCGCGACCGCATCCCCCTGCTGTACCACGAGGGAAAACTGATTTCCGTTCTCGGCTACTGGAATGCGGCCCCGCACTGAGTCCGTTTTTGCCGCTGCAAAACCGCGGATAAGCCGCGGGCCGAACTGGATAATCCGGCGCGGATTTGCTAGGCTTCAATCCCGTCTTGAATACGTTTCTCCCCAGCATCGCAGACAGCTTTGCAGGTGAGGGAGTACATTAAAGCTCAATGACGCGTTACATATTCATCACAGGCGGTGTGGTTTCCTCGCTGGGCAAGGGCATTGCATCAGCGTCCCTGGGAGCCATTCTCGAAGCCCGCGGACTCAAAGTCAGCCTCATGAAACTGGACCCGTACATCAACGTGGATCCGGGTACCATGAGCCCCTTCCAGCACGGCGAGGTGTTTGTCACCGCAGACGGTGCCGAGACCGATCTGGACCTGGGCCACTACGAGCGCTTTGTCAATTGCCGCTGCGGCAAAAACAACAATTTCACCACCGGGCAGATTTACGAAAACGTGATCCGCAAGGAACGCCGTGGAGATTATCTCGGCGGTACGGTGCAGGTGATCCCGCACATCACCAACGAGATCAACGAGTGCATTCAGGAAAGCACCAAAGATGTGGATATCGCGCTGGTAGAAATCGGCGGCACGGTGGGCGATATCGAATCCCTTCCGTTCATGGAGGCCATACGCCAGCTGGGCGTGGAACTCGGGCGCACGCGCACCCTGTACATCCATCTGACCCTGGTGCCATACATAAACGCATCGGGCGAAATGAAAACCAAGCCGACACAGCACTCGGTGAAAGAGCTGCGTTCCATCGGCATTCAGCCGGATATCCTGCTGTGCCGTTCGGACCGACCCTTGCCCGAGGAGCAGCGCAAGAAGATTGCCCTGTTCACCAATGTCGAGGAAAAGGCCGTGATCTCCACCGTGGATGTCAGCACCATCTACAAGCTGCCGCTTTGGCTGCACTCCCAGGGGCTGGATACGATCGTTGCGGAAAAATTCCAGATGGACCTGCAGGCCGCCCAGCTGAAAGACTGGAAGGAGGTCGTGCACGCCATCGAGTTCCCCGAGGCGGAAGTCACCATCGGCATGGTCGGCAAGTACGTAGGCCTCACGGAGTCCTACAAGTCACTGAACGAGGCGCTGACGCATGCGGGCATCCATACGCAAACCAAGGTGAAGATCCAGTACATCGATTCTGAGCGCATCGAAACGGAAGGCACGGGTGCGCTTCAGGGGCTGGATGCCATCTTGATTCCCGGAGGCTTCGGCAAGCGCGGCATTGAGGGAAAAATTACAGCTTCGCGCTATGCGCGGGAGAACCAGGTCCCCTACCTCGGGATTTGCCTCGGCATGCAGGTTGCCGTGATCGATTATGCACGCCACGTCGCCAAGCTCGAGGATGCGCACAGCACCGAGTTCAAGCCGGATACGCCGCACCCGGTGATTGCGTTGATTACCGAGTGGCAGGACCGGGCCGGACAGACCCAGCGGCGCAGCAAGGTGTCCGACCTGGGCGGTTCCATGCGCCTTGGAGAACAGGATTGCAAGCTGCAGCCGGGCTCCCTGGTGCACAAGCTGTACAACCGCGACGTCATCGCCGAACGACATCGTCACCGCTACGAGTTCAACAGCACCTTCATGGCCGACCTGCAGGAGGCGGGGCTCTCGTTCACGGGCACCTCGACCGACGAGGCACTGGCGGAAGTCATCGAGATTGCTGACCATCCTTGGTTCGTGGGATGCCAGTTTCATCCGGAGTTCACCTCGACGCCGCGCAACGGCCATCCATTGTTTGCGGGGTTTGTGCAGGCGGCGCGCAAATACCACAGCCAGCAGCTGGATCACCGGAAAAAAGATTCGATCCAGGAACAGACCGCATTTGCCGATTTCTCGGTTCAGTCGGGCTAACGGCGAAAGCCTGCACCCATGAAACTCTGCGGTGTTGAAATAGGGCTTCACAGCCCCTTTTTCCTGATTGCCGGACCCTGCGTGGTGGAAAGCCTGGATCTGGCACGCGAAACTGCGGGAAGGCTCAGGGAAATTACCGGCAAGCTGGGCATCCCGTTCATCTACAAGTCTTCTTTTGACAAGGCCAATCGCTCGTCCGCGGACAGTTTCCGCGGTCTCGGGCTGGACAAGGGCCTGCAGATTCTCGCGCAGGTCAAGGATGAGCTCGGTGTGCCTGTGCTCACTGATGTGCACGAGGACACGCCCTTGCAGGAGGTGGCGGATGCGGTCGATGTCCTGCAAACACCCGCCTTTTTGTGTCGGCAGACGAATTTCATCCAGCGGGTTGCCGCATGCGGGCGGCCGGTGAACATCAAGAAGGGTCAGTTCCTGTCGCCTGGGGAGATGCAGTATGTGGTCGACAAGGCCCGTGCGCAGGGCAATGCGGACATCCTCGTGTGTGAGCGTGGCGTATCTTTCGGCTACAACAACCTGGTGTCGGACATGCGTTCGCTGGCCATCCTGCGAAAAACGGGCTGCCCGGTGGTGTTCGATGCAACCCACTCGGTGCAGCTTCCGGGTGCAGGGGTGGGCCGCTCGGACGGGCAGCGCGAGTTCGTGCCGGTGCTCGCACGTGCTGCAGTCGCCAGCGGAATCTCGGGGTTGTTCATGGAAACCCACCCCGACCCGGAGGCGGCCAAGAGCGATGGGCCCAATTCGTGGCCACTGGACCGGATGGAGGCACTGCTGGGCGCACTCCAGGCCATCGACCAGGTGGTCAAGCAACGCGGCTTTGCCGAGATGGACACTGAAGGGAAATAGGAAATCAGCAAGGAGGAATTCTGATGTCCGAGATTGAGTCTGTGCATGCGAGAGAAGTGATCGACTCGCGCGGCAACCCTACTGTGGAAGCGGATGTTTTGCTGGCCTCGGGGGTGCTGGGGCGCGCAGCCGTGCCTTCCGGGGCCTCAACCGGCACGCTGGAAGCGGTCGAGTTGAGGGACCAAGACCCGAAGCGCTATGCAGGCAAGGGGGTGCAGCAGGCCGTCGGCAATGTCAATTCCGAAATTCGCCCGCAGCTTGTGGGCGTATCCTGTTTCGAGCAGGCTGCCATTGACCAGCGCATGCTCGAGCTCGACGGTACGGACAACAAGCAGCGCCTGGGCGCGAATGCCCTGTTGTCGGTGTCGCTGGCCGTGGCCAAGGCCGCGGCACTGGAGAAGCGCATGCCCCTGTACCGCTATCTGCATGCCGGGGGCGATTTCCGGATGCCGGTGCCGATGATGAACATTCTCAATGGCGGTGAGCATGCGGACAACAGCGTGGACATGCAGGAATTCATGGTGATTCCCACGGGAGCCTCCTCGCTCCGTGAGGCGGTGCGCATGGGTGCGGAAATCTTTCATGCCCTCAAGGCCACGTTGCATGCCCAGGGGCTCAACACGGCCGTGGGGGACGAGGGCGGCTTTGCCCCGGACCTTCGCTCGAATCTTGAGGCGATCGAGGTCATCCTGAAGGCGATCGAGCAGGCGGGGTTTGCGGTGGGCAGCGATGTACACCTGGGCCTAGATGTCGCCAGCACGGAGTTTTATCAGGATGGCGCGTACGTGTTGCAGGCCGAGGGCAAGTCTTTTGATTCTGGACAGTTTGTCGAGTACCTGGTCGACTGGATCGACCAGTACCCGATCATCTCCATCGAGGACGGGGTGGCGGAAAACGACTGGGATGGCTGGAAACTGCTCACCGAGGCGGCGGGCCGGCGAACGCAACTGGTGGGCGATGACCTGTTTGTCACCAATGCGAAGATCCTGGAGAAGGGCATCGAGGCGGGCATCGCCAACTCCATTCTTGTCAAGGTCAACCAGATCGGCACCCTGAGCGAAACCCTGAATGCGGTACGGGTCGCGCACGATGCGGGCTATACTGCCGTCATGTCGCACCGTTCGGGGGAGACCGAGGATGTTACGATTGCAGACCTTGCAGTGGCCACCGGTTGTGGCCAGATCAAGACGGGTTCGCTGTCGAGATCGGACCGCACGGCGAAATACAATCAACTGATGCGCATCGAGGAGGAACTGGGAGCGGAATGCCATTATCCGGGTCTTGGGGCATTCACCTTCCATACCGGCTGATCCATTGAAAATACTCATCGCACTGCTGGCCGTCCTTTTTGTGCTGATGCAGTACAAGCTCTGGTTCGGCGAGGGCAGTGTGCGCGAGGGATTGGAATTGAGCCGTACAACCGAAGCCCAGCAGTTGGAAAATGATCAGGCCCGGCAGCGAAACGAGGTGCTGGCTGCAGATGTTGCAGAACTCAAGACCGGGCTTGAGTCCGTGGAAGAGCGTGCCAGGAATGAACTGGGCATGGTCAAGAAAGATGAAACCTTCATTCACATCCTAGAGGGTCAGACCGGCGAAATTGTCGAACAGTGATCACCAACGTTGCTGGGCCATCGTGTGTGCGGCCGGTTCGGGCCGGCGCATGGAAATGGATATTCCCAAGCAATACCTGCCGCTGAAAAATTCCACAGTGCTGGAAGAAAGCCTGTCCTGTTTTTTGCATCACCCGCAGATTGCAGGGGTGGTGGTAGCCCTGCATGCCGACGATCACCGCTGGCCCTCCCTGGAGATATCCACGGACCCGCGGGTACAGAACGTGGTGGGGGGTGACACCCGGGCGCGCTCGGTCGTGAATGCACTTGAGCGGGTTCGAAGCCTTGCCGAGCAGGAGGATTTTGTCCTGGTGCACGATGCCGCACGCCCGTGTCTCGGCTACGAGGACCTCGACCGTCTGATCACCGAGGGGCTTGGCGGTGAGGACGGGGTCATCCTGGCGAGCCCGGTTCATGACACGGTCAAGCAGGTGCGAGCGTCGGATGGCGCGCAGGAAGTGGAGCGTACCCTGGACCGCAGCCTTTTGTGGAAGGCCCTGACTCCCCAGATGTTCCGTGTCGGGGTGTTGCACAAGGCCTTGCAGTTTTGCATTGAAAATGACCGGGAGGTGACCGATGATGCCTCGGCAGTCGAGGCCATCGGGCAGCCTGTGAGAATGATCCGGGGTCGCAGCGACAACATCAAGGTCACCCGGCCCGAGGACATACAGCTTGCAGAGTCGATTCTGCTTCATGTAAGCAAGTCTTCGCATAACTGATCGGGCATGGAGCAGGACGGTAGCGAAAAGCAATGACGGAGATCGATCCGGTGCAGATCAGGGAACAGGACAGGAAGTGGTGATGAATCCGAAAGTAGGGTTTGGCTATGACGTGCACCGCTTCTGTGAAGGGGACCACATCATGCTGGGCGGCGAAAGAATAGCGCACAGCCAGGGGATCGATGCGCACTCGGACGGGGATGTCCTGCTGCATGCGATCTGTGATGCCATCCTCGGTGCGTCTGGCGCCGGAGACATCGGCCAGCATTTTTCGGACCAGGACAGCAAGTACGAGAATATCGACAGCAGGATCCTGCTGCAGAATGTGATGCGCAAGGTGGGTGACGGTTTCGTTGTGGGAAACGTGGACTGTACGGTGGTGCTGGAGCGCCCCAAGCTCGGTGCACATGTTCGTGCCATGGAGGCCAATATCGCCGAGTTGCTGGAGATTCCTGCCAGCCACGTCAATGTCAAGGCAACGACCAATGAGGGCATGGGCTTTGTGGGCAGCGGTGAAGGGATCGCGGCCTACGCGGTGGTCTTGCTAGTCCCGTATGTACCCTCTGGCTTATAATTTGAAGGTCATGGGCTCATACCCTGTTCCCAACCAAAGAAGCCCTCGGTAGCATTGATGTTTTTGGGGCCTCACCGATTTCAATATCGTGCGATCTACACATGGTCAACACTGGTCATGGATGCGGAACTGTGACCATCTGGTATTGAACGCTTGAGGGCGTGTGGGATGAGGAGGGTTGAATATAGGTGGTAACAACTAGTCGGTGTTGAATGGACTGCACAGGCTGGGCACTGCCCGGGCATCTCGATGCTGTGCCCGAGCGTGGCTTCGTACATGGCCTGTTCGAGCATCCTGAACGGCTACAGATACTTGCCAAGCGCGAGCATCCTTGAGGCGCAGGATTGGCGTACCTCGTGAGAGGTGAGTTTCAGTAGCCGTAAGCATTGTGGACAACGAGACGATCATACTAGACAAACTAGGTGAGTCGGGAATTTGGCGTGATCAACCTAGTGGCACAAAATCCGGGATATCTCTAATAATGGAGTCGGGAGATATCAGGTCCACCTGCCAAGGAGAATACGGCTGAGATGTTGTTCATTCCTAATGACAAGTCACCCAAGGACTACGAAACTTGGGCACGGCAGATTAGAAAATCGTCAACGTTTGGGGTAGTGCTTTCCATAGTTATATCCTACTCATCCGACAATAAAGCGGATGTAGTTGTAGAAGGCGTGGTTGGAGTTCCAAGGCCTCCTGAAGACGACTATGAACGAATGCTACTAGCTACGGAACTATCGAAGGAAGTGGAAGCTCCGTCGTGCGCGGTGTTCTCACAAGTTGGCATTTCATGGTGGCTCGACGTAAGGGGAGGTCCGTTTACTCTTGAACTAACGGGGTTGCGTAAGCTCAGGGACGTTCAGGAGTCGGATGTCTCTACGAAAATTCAATACTCTGGTCCGGGTCCATTCAGCGAGCCAATTTTCCGCAAGCAATTTGAAGAGGCCGAGGAATGGGCACGCGAGTATAACGAGAACCGATATTTGCGATTCGAGACCCGACAGGAATTGAACCAGAGGTTCCAGGACTTGGTAACTAACATCACTATTCTGACAGATTCTGGAAACGTAGGCATCTCGGACGAGAAGGGTTGGCACCGCTTGTTTCGGCATGTTATCTCCGAGATGTGGATTCGAGGACAGCCGCCACAAAATTTCAATCTCGATCCCACTGTGGAGAAGTCTATCCTGTTCCCGGATCCGGACCTGTGCTTGCGAGCCGCAGGGGTCGTGTCTAGACGAAGTAAGCGCCAGGATGTTCTAGTGAAGTACGGCAAGGAGTGTCACATGCGACGACTCTATAACCTCGGCCATGTGTACATGAATTCGGCGTCGTATTATGACCAGCCCAGTTTGCACAATCAGGCTGTTTACGACAAGGAGGGAACAGCAGTTTATAAGGGAGTGTTCGAGTGTCGTGCGACCCGGAAATATATCAAGCGTGAAGAATGCGGCCCTGATCTTTATCTGGATCCAGCTAAAGGACACCTTCCGATATACCATGCTCCGAATGCTACTGAAGACGAATACTATACGATCGAGACAGGGGTAAATTCCGACTACTGGATGTATTGTATGTCGGACAGCCTCATCCCTCGTCTGTTTTGCGACTTTAATGCAGACTCTTGTGTGGTATTGGATAGACAAGAGTTCGTCGGGCGGTTTACTCAAGCGTGGCGTAGCTCCGCATCGGCCAAGGCAACGAAAATGCAAGTCGGCTGGGTAGAATATGACGATCCCGTCGGAGCATTTACGGCTATGAATTCGGAGACGTACAATGTGAACGTCTACTTCACGAAGACGTTCCGCTATGCCTATCAGAAGGAGTTGCGATTCGTGGTAGTGCCGAATGTTGATTATGAAACTCTGGACGGAATCGAAATCGAACTAGGCTCGTTGCACAACATTGGAGAGCTAATCGTGCTGTAGATCTTCTTAATGTTGAGCGTATGGCTGAGGGTAAAGCCAGTGTTCCTGTTACAGCAGTATTAGGCCAAGCGGGTCAGCTACTCAATCAATAGCACAAACAGGCGTTGCATATCTGCATGACTGAATCACAAGGCTGCATCTTTCTAAAGGAATTGGAGGGTTTTGGGATGGCGACAGATACCAAAACCCGTAAGCTTGTCATCCAGGCGAGACGGGGTCTTTCGGTCGGCGGAAAACATCGATGGTTAACTTGGTGAGCCTGGCATACACCCTCACGGTGTGTTTTCCTGTGTTGATTGTTATGGCGGCAACATAGAGTCTGTCTATTTTACTATCAACACTAGAAAAGAA
>JAPOYL010000030.1 GCA_026706595.1 Gammaproteobacteria bacterium
ATTGTCAAGATTTCCGGTACGGACGTGGATTCAAAATTGAAGTTCGAATCCGGCGTGCACCGGGTGCAGCGCGTGCCGGTCACCGAATCACAGGGACGTATCCACACCTCTGCGGCCACCATTGCAATCATGCCGGAGGTCAGTGAAATCGACGATGTCGAGATTGACAATGCCGACTTGCGCATCGACATATTCCGGGCTTCCGGTGCAGGCGGCCAGCATGTCAACAAGACGGACTCCGCCATTCGCATCACGCACCTTCCAAGCGGCATCGTGGTGGAATGCCAGGATGAGAGGTCACAGCACAAGAACCGTGCGCGTGCCATGTCGCTGCTCAGCGCACGACTGCTGGACCAAGAACGAAAAAAACAGTTCGAACAGCAGGCCGAAACCCGTCGCAGCCTGGTCGGCAGCGGCGATCGTTCGGAACGCATCCGCACCTACAATTTTCCGCAGGGCCGTATCACGGACCACCGGATCGGCCTGACCCTGTACAAGCTGGATGAAATGATGCAGGGCGACATGGACCCGGTGATCCAGCCATTGCGAAACGAGTATCAGGCCGACCAGCTCGCGACCCTGGGCGAACCGTAACACCCTTTGGCGATGACGCGTCAGCAGGCGGTGGATTTTGCAGCGGCCAGGCTGGTACAAGTCTGCGACAACCCGCGACTCGATGCACAGCTCCTGGTCTGCCACGCATGTGACATTGAACACGCCGGCCTATTCGCCCATCCCGAGACCCCACTGTCTCGCAGTGAAGAAAGCCGGTTCAGGTCCTGCTGTTCAAGCCGGCTTCTGGGTACACCCCTTGCCCATATTTCGGGCAAAAAGGAATTCTGGTCGCTGGAATTCATCGTCAATGAACACGTGCTGATCCCCAGACCCGAAACGGAGTTGCTGGTGGAGACCGTGCTGCAGTGCATCGCCGAGAAGAAGGGTGTGAAAATCCTTGATCTGGGCACCGGATGCGGAGCCATTGCCGTCGCCATTGCCAAGGAACGCCGCGACTGCACGGTGGTGGCCGCAGATATTTCCACCCCGGCCCTGAAGGTGGCACGCATGAACGCGAAACGCCATGGCACAGACATCCTTTTCATCCACAGCGACTGGTACGAGAACATGGGGCACCACCGATTTGACGTGATCGTATCCAACCCGCCGTACATCGCAGAGGAGGACCCGGACCTGGATGCTCACGTGGCACAGTTTGAACCGGACCTGGCGCTCATCAGTGGGGAATCCGGACTGGAGGCCCTGGAGCGGATCATCGGCCAGGCGGGCCGACACCTGGCCCCGGGCGGACACATCGTGCTCGAACATGGCTTCAGGCAGGGACAAAAAACCCGTCGACTGCTCCAGCAGCACGGCTTCATGAAGGTTCGCACCTGCCAGGACCTCGCGGGACAGGATCGTGTCAGTTGCGCGCGTTTTGGAGCCGGCCGAGTGCAGCACAGCCCCTGAGACTACTTCAGCTTTTTCCTCAGCAGGCCATTGACCTGTTTCGGGTTGGCCTTTCCCTGGGACAACTTCATGACGCGGCCCACAAAAAAACCGAACACCTTGTCCTTGCCCGAGCGGAACTGCTCCACCTGTTCCGGGTTGTCCTGCAGGACCTGATCCACCAGCCTCTCTATTTCCGAGTCATCGGTAATCTGCCTGAGGCCGCGGGATTCGATGATCGTGTCTGCATCCCCCTCCCCCGTCCACATTGACCGGAAAACATCCTTGGCAATCTTGCCGGAGATGGTGCCGTCTTCGATACGGTTCAGAAGGCCTGCAAGCATCGTGCTTGAGACCGGGCTTTCGGTAATCTCAATATGGTCCTGGTTCAGGGCTGCGCTGAGTTCGCCGGTGATCCAGTTGACCACCAGCTTGGCCTTGGCATCCGTATGCCGTGCGGTGTGCTCGAAGTACTCGGCCAGTTCGCGGCTTGTGGCCAGGGTTTCTGCATCATGGGCATCGAGCCCGTATTGCGTGCAAAAGCGTGTAGCTTTTTCCGATGGCAACTCGGGCAACTGTCCCCGGATGGCTTCCACCATGTCCTGCGGGATGACCACGGGCAGCAGGTCGGGGTCGGGAAAATAGCGGTAGTCGTTGGCCTCTTCCTTGCTTCTCATCGAGCGTGTTTCGCCGGTGACGTCATCATACAGTCGCGTCTCCTGTGCGATCTCGCCACCATCCTCGAGCACCGCAGTCTGTCGCCCGATTTCAAAATCGATGGCCCGTTCCACAAACCGGAATGAGTTCAGGTTCTTGATCTCCGTGCGCGTGCCGTAGCCTGCATCACCCGCAGGCCGTATGGACACATTGGCATCGCATCGAAACGAGCCTTCCTGCATGTTGCCGTCTGAAATCCCCAGGTAACGCACGATCGAATGGATCTTTTTCATGTACAGGATGGCCTCTTTTGCAGAACGCATGTCGGGCTCCGAAACGACCTCGATCAGCGGCGTACCGGCACGGTTGAGGTCGACCCCAGTGAACTCGTCGAACTCCTCGTGCAGTGATTTTCCGGCATCCTCTTCCAGGTGTGCACGCGTGATCCCGATGACCTTCTGCACCCCGTCGTCCAGGGTGATTTCCAGCCGGCCGTGCTCGACGATGGGCAGCTCGTACTGGCTGATTTGATAACCCTTGGGCAGGTCGGGGTAAAAATAATTTTTTCGGGCAAAGACACTGTGTTGCGCAATCGTGGCATCGATGGCAAGGCCAAACATGACGGCCATGCGCACCGCTTCAAGGTTCAGCACCGGCAGCACACCGGGCAGGCCAAGGTCCACTGCGCACGCTTGGGTATTGGGCTCGGCCCCGAAAGCCGTGGAAGCCGCGGAGAAAATCTTGCTCTGCGTTGCCAGTTGCACATGAATCTCCAGCCCGATTACCGCCTCCCACCGGATCATTCGTCGACACTCCCCTGCGCAAACCCGGGAGGACACTGCCGGTGCCAGTCCGTTGCCAGTTGGTACTGGTGGGCGAAATTCAGCAGCCTGTCTTCGGTGAGATAGTTGCCAATCAACTGCATGCCAACGGGTAGCCCCTCATGCATGCCGCATGGAACCGAGATGGCCGGCAGGCCGGCCAGGTTGACCGAGATGGTATAGATGTCCGACAGGTACATGGTCACCGGGTCGTCTGTCTTTTCGCCGATCCTGAACGCGGGCTCCGGTGCCGTCGGCCCCAGGATGAAATCGACCGTCTCGAATGCCTTGCTGAAATCCGTGCTGATCAGGCGACGAATCTGCTGCGCCTTCAGGTAGTAGGCATCGTAATAGCCCGCGGACAATGCATAGGTCCCGATCATGATACGGCGTTTGACTTCCGTACCGAAACCCTCGCTTCGACTGCGGCGGTACAGGTCATGCAAATCCTTTGGCGCCTTGCAGCGGTGTCCGAACCGGATGCCGTCAAAACGCGACAGGTTCGAGGAACATTCCGCCGTGGCAATCACGTAGTAGGCAGGAATCGCCAGTTCCGTGTTCGGCAAGCGGATGGGTTGGATGATGCACCCCTGCCCTTCGGCCCAGTCGATGGCCTGCGCCATGATGTCCTGCACCTCGGGCTTCAGGCCGGCGCCGAAATATTCATCGGGGATACCGATCACACGCCCTTGAAGAGGCTGGTCCAGAGCTTGCGTATAGGCCGGTACGGGCTCATCCATGCTGGTGGAATCCCGGCTGTCGAAGCCGGCCATTGCCTGCAGCAGGTAGGCACAGTCTTGCGCCGACTTCGCCAAAGGACCGGCCTGATCCAGGCTCGATGCATACGCGATCATGCCGTAACGCGATACGCGGCCATAGGTGGGTTTCAGCCCCGTGATCCCGCACAACGCGGCCGGCTGGCGGATCGATCCACCGGTATCGGTGCCGGTTGCAAGCGGGACCAGGCGTGCAGCCACAGCCGCCGCCGAGCCGCCGGATGAACCTCCCGGCACATGCCCCGGGTTCCAGGGATTTTTCACCGGTCCGAAGTAGCTGTTCTCATTGGATGAGCCCATCGCAAACTCGTCCATGTTGGTCTTGCCCAAAACCACACATCCGGCTTGCCCAAGCTTTTGCACCACGGTCGCATCGTAGGGTGCGACGAACTGGTCCAGCATTCTGGAGCCACACGATGTCCTGGTCCCGTCCATGCAGAAGATGTCCTTGTGAGCCAGGGGTATGCCGGTCAGCGGGCCATGCTTTTTTTCCTTGATCAGCTGGTCGGCCCGGCGCGCCTGTACAATCGCGGATTCGTCCATTTCCGTGATGAAGGCATTGAGTTCCCCGTGGGCCTGCATGCGATGCAGGAAATGCCGGGTGAGTTCCACGCTGGAGAATTCCCCGTGGTCCAAGCCTGCTGCAAGCTGTGAAACGGAAAGGTTTTCCATCGGTTTGGCTGTGGGTCCCTGTGCTAACCCGGACAAAAAGCTATTCGATCACTTTGGGCACCAGGTACAGACCCTTGTCGGTACGGGGTGCGATGGTCTGGAATTTTTCGCGCTGGTCCGTTTCAGTGACCTTGTCTTCGCGCAGACGCTGGACGACATCAAGGGGATGCGCCATCGGCACAACTTCCCGGGTGTCCACCTGGTTCATCTGCTGCACCCAGGCCAGAATTTTTGACAAGTCTGCGGCATATTGCCTGGCCTGCTCTTCATCGACATGCAGTCTGGCCAGATGGCTGATGTTGAGAACTTCCTCGAGCGATATGGACATGGCAAGGTCTTAGGTTTGACTGGACCGGTTGATGGGCAAGCACTCCCCCTGTGGAGACGGATGCTAGCTAGCAGCACAAACTACCATACTTGCATATGGCCTTGCTCAAAATTTTGGCCACTGCTAGAGTAGCGCCTCACTCCAACCAGATATCAGCCTGCAGTCTAGTTCATGTTCAAACGCGTCCTGAGTCTCTTCTCCAAAGACCTGTCGATCGATCTGGGCACGGCCAACACCCTGATTTACATGCACGGCAAGGGCATCGTGCTGAACGAACCCTCGGTGGTCGCGATTCGCAACAACCCGGAGGGAGGCCCACGCGCCATTGAAGCGGTCGGTGCCGCAGCCAAGGGCATGCTGGGTCGCACGCCTGCCAACATCGAGGTCATCCGGCCGTTGAAAGATGGCGTGATTGCGGATTTCACCACCACGGAAAAAATGCTGCAGTACTTCATCCGCAAGGTGCACAGAAGCCACCTGTTAAGGCCCAGTCCGCGGGTGCTGGTGTGCGTGCCTTGTGGTGCGACCCAGGTTGAACGCCGTGCAATTCGCGAATCTGCACTGAGCGCCGGCGCGCTCAAGACCTACCTGATCGAAGAGCCTCTGGCTGCCGCCATGGGTGCCAACCTGCCGATCAAGGAAGCCTTCGGCTCGATGGTGCTGGACATTGGAGGGGGCACCTCGGAAGTGGCCGTGATCTCCCTGAACGGCATCGTCTATTCTGCCTCTGCGCGGATCGGAGGCGACCGGCTCAACGAGGCCATCATCAACTACATCCGGCGCAACTACGGTGTGCTGATCGGTGAATCCACAGCCGAGCGCATCAAGCATGAGATCGGTTCGGCATACCCGGGCAAGGAGATGCTGGAAATCGAGGTCAAGGGCCGAAACCTGTCCGAGGGCATCCCCAAAAGCTTTTCTTTGAACAGCAACGAAATTCTCGAGGCATTGCAGGAACCGCTACAGGGAATTGTCAGTGCCGTGCGAACGGCCCTGGAGCAAACCCCGCCTGAACTCGGTGCAGACGTAGCGGACCGGGGAATCGTCATCACCGGTGGCGGAGCATTGTTGCGTGATCTCGACCGCCTGATCATGGAGGAGACCGGGGTGCCGGTAGTCATTGCGGACGACCCCCTCACCTCGGTGGCGCGCGGGGGTGGACGGGTCCTCGAACTGATGGAGGAATCCGGCACCGAACTGCTGGCCAGCGACTAGCGCAGCACGCCGCCGAAGCCTGCCAACATGCGGCGGACAACACTGATGTCTGCTATCATCAAGCCCTGAAAATCCGGCGTACTGGCCTGTCGTTCAGGGGAGGTTGCCATCAAGCCGCTGTTTGTCCTTAGCCCGTCCGCATCTGCAAAACTGATCCTCCTGGCCATGCTGTCTGTCGGCATGATGGTCACTGACTACCACTACAACCACCTGGGTGTCTTGCGCTCTGGCATCAGCGTGGTGGTGTACCCCATCAAGTACGTGGCCTCCCTGCCGGCAAGAATCTACAACGCGGGCTCGGAATCCCTGTCCAGCCGCAAAAAACTGCTGGACGAAAACAGCCGGTTGCGCACGAACCATATTCTGCTTGGGCTGGAGCTGCAGAAACTGGCGGTGCTAGAGCAGGAAAACGTGCGATTGCGCGAGCTTTTGTCATCCGCCAGGCAACTCCAGGAAGAACAGATACTGATTGCAGAATTACTGTCGATCGATCTCGACCCGTACCGTCAACGCATTGTCCTGAACAAGGGGACACAGGACGGCGTGTACGAGGGTCAACCCCTGCTGGGGGCCAATGGGATCATTGGCCAGGTGGACAAGGCAGGGCCGGTCAGTTCGATCGCAATCCTGATATCGGACCCCAACCATGCCCTGCTGGGCGTTATCGCCCGCAGTGGTCAGCGCAGCCTGGTGGTAGGCACCGGGAGCAATGACAGGCTGGAACTTCGGCATCTCGTGAACACCACGGACATACAGGTCGGCGACCTGATCACGACTTCAGGCCTGGACGGGCGCTATCCCCCCGATTACCCGGTTGCAGAGATTACCAGCATCCAGCCGATTGCCGGCGAGGCCTTCGTGAAAGTCGAGGCCAGACCCCTGACGAACCTCAGCACCATCCGGGAGACCCTGTTGCTGCGCAACGGTGAAGAGCAATTCCCGAAAACGGCTGAAACCCATGCGGAAGCCCGATGAGCCGTAAGGTTTCACCCATATTCTATGCCATTTCCGGCACGCTGCTGGCCGCCCTGATACTGATGCTGATCCCGCTGCCGGACTGGGCCGGCCCCTGGCGCCCGGACTGGCTGGCCATCACGCTGATCTACTGGGCCATGGCCCGGCCCGAACATCTGGGCGTGGGAATCGCATGGCTGCTCGGTCTCCTGGTCGACGTCGTGTACGGCACGCTGCTGGGACAGTACGCCCTGGGCTTTGCCATCCTCGCCTTTATCACAATCCGGTTTCACACCCGGGCCCGCAATTACCCGATACACCAGCAAGCCATGTTTGTAGGTGTCACCCTGTTGCCCTACATGAGCATATTGCTCTGGATCCAAGGCATTCAGGGAGAAGATCCCAAATCGTGGACCTACTGGGCACCCGTGCTTACCAGCATGCTGATGTGGCCGATCGTCTACAAGGTGTTGCGCGCTGTCAGAAAAGCCAGCTAAGCCAAGCGCCTGAGGCCGCCGTTCCCGGCGCACATGCCGCGAAGGGCGTATCTCCTCTTTATTCGGTGTCTTGCCCGCGCAAATTCTGCAACTGGTGCCTGAACTTCTCACAAGGATCCTCACGTGTGTGGTTGGGAGTGAAATACAAAATGTCGTACGCGTTGCTTGTGCCTTGCAAGTAATCCTCGGGCTCGAGTGTATCGGCATGCACCGGGTGCAGTGCAACCGACAGCAGGGAATCGCAGTGGCAGGCATTGCGTAGCTGTACCGGTACGGCATAGTCATTGCGTACGTGGCCGCGGCCTGCGACCAGCACTGCAGGGACCGGGCTGTTCGCCAGGGCCGAGGTCATGGCGCGATCCCTTTGCAATTGTGCCTCGACCATGAACGGAAGGTGTGCAGCATCAACATACCCGCAATGGGATTCGGCAATTTCCTGCTCCAGTTTCCCAAGGCCGTGCTCCGGAATCGAATACCGTGCGCTCAACTCCTGGCGCCAGTCCTGCCCGTTCGCCTCGATCCGAGCATGCAGGGTCTCGCGTTTCACATTGCCTGCCACAAGCTGCAGGCCATGGTCTACCACGCTCTGCAAAAGGGGCGTGTAGAGGTCCCATGGCCAACGTTGATCCTGTGCTGCAGCCTGCTGCTGCAACAGCTTGAGGTCCGTCCAGAAGGCCGGCTGGTTCTGCCAGGCCTCCTGCGCCAGCATTTCCATGACAACTGCGGGCTTTTGGCCAGCAACTGCCAGCCAGTTCAGTACCTGCGCCTGCACGCGGTGGTGATCGGGATTGTCATGGGTTTCTCCCAGTAAAATGAACTTGGAGTCCAGCACCGCGGCATGCAGTTGCTGTTCCGATATCCAGCGGCTTTTCCGCGTGTCCCAGATTTTCCCCACCAGCGCATGATCTTGATAAAAGGCGGACTGCCAGTCCCGGGCATGGGCAGGATTTACGGAGAACAGCAGGCAACATGCAGGCAGCAGGTACCTGCAGATGCGATATGCCAAACGGCGAGTTGCCGTTACACTGTCGGGAATGGAAATAGAAATCATCGACAATCTGGATCAGTTGGAGGCCTTTTGTGCACATGCTGTCAGCCAGGACTGGGTTTGCGCCGATACCGAATTCATGCGCGAAGACACGTACTACCCCAAGCTATGTTTGGTACAAATCGCCACGCAAACCCGGATCGTTTGTATCGACACGCTCATCATAAATGACTTGTCGGTGCTGAATCAGCTTTTTACCTCGAAAACCATCACGAAAGTTTTCCACGCGGCCCGCCAGGATCTCGAAATCCTGTTCATGGTCAACGAGGAAATCCCGTATCCCGTCTTCGATACGCAGATTGCAGCCAGCGCCCTGGGCTATGGTGACCAGATCAGCTATGCACAGCTGGTCGACGAATTGTGTGGCGTGCAGCTCGACAAGTCCCTGTCCCGTACAGTCTGGACCACGCGCCCCTTGCCCGACAAGGCCATCCAGTACGCCGCCAATGATGTGCGGTATCTGTCGCAGGCCTACACGCTGTTGAAAAAGGAACTCAAGGACAAAGGGCGGACCCACTGGGTGGAAAGCGAATGCCAGAACCTGAATGACATGAACAAATACAAACCGGATACCCACAATTTGTGGAAATCGGTGAAAGGGGCCCGAAAACTGTCGTCGAAACAGTCGAATGTTCTCAGGTGGCTTGCCCGTTGGCGAGACCACGAGGCCATGCAGCAAAACAGGCCAAGGCAATGGATCATGCGGGATGAGACGTTGCATGAGCTTGCAGTCAAGCAACCCACCAGCACCGCATCCCTGGCACGGGTAGAACTGCTGACCCGAAAACAGCGGGGTCGGTATGCCGGCAAGCTGCTCGATTGCATGGACAGGGCCATGCAAACACGCAAGGAGGACTGGCCGGAGGTGATCGCAAAACCCGTCCTGTCACGTCAACAGCGCAAACTGCTCAAACAGGTAAAGGCATTCGTGCGCGAACGCGCCGATCAACTCGGCATCACACCCAACTTCCTGG
The DNA here is from genome assembly GCA_026706595.1 of Gammaproteobacteria bacterium. Classification (GTDB taxonomy): domain Bacteria; phylum Pseudomonadota; class Gammaproteobacteria; order UBA4575; family UBA4575; genus WTFY01. The sequence continues at coordinate 9,386 of JAPOYL010000030.1, forward strand.
CCACCCGCAGCATGCTGGAAACGCTGGTCTGCGAACCGGAAGAATTGTCCAATCTGACGAGCTGGCGTTTGGACCTGATCGGCAATGATCTGAAACAGCTCCTGCAAGAAGAATGATGAAAATCAAGTGTGCAAGCGGGTATACTTCGATGCTGGCACAGGTTTTTTTAAAACCTGGCTGAATACCGCAGGAGGCCTGTTATTTTATGCACGCAGAGGAAATCAAGACCTTGATTGAAAAGGGTGTGCCTGACTCGCAAGCCATTGTCAGTGGCACTGAGGGCAAGTATGAGGCAACCGTGATCAGCGAGTGCTTTGAGGGCATGAGCATGGTCAAGGAGCACCAGCTTGTCTACTCGACGGTCAAGTCACAAATTGCCAGTGGCGCACTGCATGCGCTGAGCATCAAGACCTTTACGCCATCGGAATGGGAGCAGCAGGCGGCCAACTGATCAAAGTAGGTATTCCCCTCCCAAGCCAAGTGCCCACAAGTCCCGGACTCTTTCAATCAGGATATAGAGCTTGCCATATTTTTCACGTTAGATTGACAAGAACCGGTAACTGCTAAACTACATACCCCCATAAATTTTCAGGATCCACAGCTGTTCTTGTCTTTTTTTAAGGAAACCCGTTCATGAAAATTGAAACTCTTGCCATACACAGTGGCTACTCGCCGGAGGCGACCACCAAGGCGGTGGCTGTACCGATCTATCAAACCTCGTCTTATGCGTTTGACAACACCCAGCACGGTGCTGACCTGTTTGACTTGAAGGTCGAGGGAAACATATACACACGTATCATGAACCCGACCACCGCGGTGCTGGAACAGCGCATTGCGGCGATGGAGGGGGGTATCGGTGCCCTGGCCCTGTCATCCGGAATGGCGGCTATTTCCCTGGCCATTTTTGCTATTGCCGAACGCGGAGACAATATCGTTTCGGTAACCACCCTGTACGGGGGCACGTACAACCTGTTTGCGCATACCTTGCCAAAACTCGGGATTGATGTCCGCTTTGTGGACTACCGCGACATGGACGCCATCGCGGCCGCCATCGACGAGAATACAAAAGTCGTTTTTTGCGAGTCCCTGGGAAATCCCGCCGGCAACATTATCGATCTGGAAAAAACGGTGGAGGTTGCCCACGCGCAGGGCGTGCCGGTCATGGTGGATAACACCGTACCCAGCCCGTACCTGTGTCGGCCCTTTGAATTCGGAGCGGATATCGTTATCCATTCGCTGACCAAGTACATGACCGGCCATGGCACAACAATTGGAGGAATCGTCGTGGACTCGGGAAACTTCCCGTGGGCGGACCACAAGGAACGCTTCCCCATGCTGAACGAGCCCGACCCTTCCTATCACGGGGTGGTCTACACTGAAGCGCTGGGCAAGGCCGCGTACATCGGCCGCGTCCGGGTCGTACCGCTGCGCAACATCGGGCCCGCGATTTCGCCCATGAACAGCTTCCTGGTTTTGCAGGGAGTGGAAAGCCTTCCGGTACGCATGGACCGCCACTGTGAAAATGCACTGGCCGTGGCCGAGCATCTGGAAAAACATCCAAATGTCACCTGGGTGAACTATGCCGGGCTGCCCACGCACGAGGACTACCCTCTGGTGGAAAAATACTGCAGCGGGCGGGCCTCCGGAATCCTGAGTTTTGGGATCAAAGGGGGGCTTGATGCGGGCGTCAAATTCATTGATGCCCTGAACCTGATCGTTCGACTGGTCAACATTGGTGATGCCAAGTCGCTGGCCTGCCATCCGGCCACCACCACGCACCGGCAATTATCCAAGGAAGAGCAGAAAGTGGCCGGCGTAAGTGACGACCTGGTGAGGCTGTCAATCGGGATTGAGCATATCGATGACATCCTGGAAGACATCGACCAGGCCCTTGAAAAATCCGGCTAAACCGTAACGAGAACCGGCTCTGCGGGGCCGGTTCCTCCCGGGCGGGCGATGGGAAAACGCACACGCCCGCGACTGCAACAACCCTTATTCCGGCACAATCTGCTGCCAGCCGCTCAAGTCCTGAGGTGCGCTGTGTTCTTCCAACTGGTCCCAGACAATGTAACCGGAATCCTGTTCGTACACCGCCTTGGCGGCATCTTCGGGACTTGGAAAGGTCAGCGTCGGCATGCCATCAATCCACAGGTCCCACAGACCCAGGGGCTCTTGCCGGATTACAAATTCAGAAACATCCGTTTGTAATCTATACTCCATGGACTCGATTGTAGCGTACCCCGGTTCTACATGGCTCAAGCAACTTTCTTTTTCCACGGCCTGTTCCCTGATCATGCAAAAGCCGGCGGGCACGGGGATAAACCGACCAGCAAGGTGCTGTTTGATGTGGAGTTTGAAGGGAGTTTCCACTCCCACCTGCTGGCAGACCTAGAGACCGCAGTCGGAGAAGACCAGGCACTGGTTTTCGAAGTGCGCCATGCCCTGCCCTTTGAATGCCCCGGATTTCCGCAAGCCGCAGTCCGCTACTACCGTCAGGTCATGGGGCCGCAGTCGACAACCATCAGCCCAAGCGGGCCCAAAGGGCCCACTTCTGGCCAGAGTGCCTACCAAGTGCAGTGGGAAATCTCCCTGGAAGCGTGCTACAGGACCACCGACTCGCAGGTTTCAGGGTAGGATCAGCCAGTGCGGCCCCACTCGGGCACACGACGAGGGATTGAAGGATTGAAAAAGTTGCATGCGGACCGGCATTTTTGATAAAAACCCCGACTGACACAAACGTTGTGCAGCCGTTCCGTGTCGATACCCATTTGCCAGAATTTGGCGCTAGGAACAGGAACGATTATGAGTACAGAAAACTTGGTGCGTCAGGTCGATGATCCAGGCTATATCATTGCGTGGAGATACAAGTACGAGTTTGAAACAGGCAAGTTCACGGACGAGACGATGACTTTTGGAGAAGCGCGCGAGAAATGTGAAGCGCTGAACCTGGAAAACCCGGACAAGACGTACTGGCCAGAAAAACAGAAACCGGATCCCGAGTGGCACCTGGTCTATGAATGAAACTCGACGGGCAAGCCCTGCACGATTCAGGGCGACAGTCTTTCGAGCTTCCACTCTCCTGCTTCGGTCAGCGTGTAGCGCAGACGATCGTGTAGCCGGTTCGGGCGTCCCTGCCAGAACTCGTACTGGCCCGGGATGATCCGATAGCCCCCCCAGTGCTCTGGACAGGGGATTTCCTGCCCCTGGTAATGCTGCTGCAGATCCTGGTACGCCTTTTCCAGTACCGAATAGTCCTCGATCACCTGACTTTGCTGCGAGGCCAGGGTGCCAAGCTGGCTCCCCCTGGGCCGTGAACGAAAATATTCGGCGGAATCCGCAGCCGGTATTTTCTCGACCCGGCCTGAAATTCGTACCTGCCGATACAGCCTGTCCCACCAGAAACAAAGTGCAGCCGCTCGTGTGGCGTGCAGATCCTGGGCCTTGCTGCTGTTGTAATTGGTAAAGAAAACAAATCCTGCCTCATCGAATGACTTCAGCAGGACCATGCGCGAGGTCACTTCGCCCGTGCGACCGACCGTCGCCAGATTCATCGCATGGGGCTCTGCGAACCCTGCACCGAGCATCTCGTCAAACCATTGTCCGAACTGGTCGAGGGGATTTCTTTCGGCAGTTTGCTCCTCCAGCGTTGCGGTCTCGTTCTTTCTCTGCATCGGGCTTTCTCGCTGCGGTCACGCCAATGCAACCCCGGTCCCACCCAGCCCGCAGTAGCCGTTCGGGTTCTTGGCCAGATATTGCTGGTGGTAATCCTCTGCATAGTAAAATTCCGAGGCCTCGGCAAGTTCGGTCGTGATGGACGAATAGCCTTGCCGGGACAGTGCCTGCTGGTATTGCTGCTGGGTCTGCTCGGCAATGGCTTTCTGTGTCTCGTCATACACATAAATGCCCGAGCGATACTGAGTGCCCACATCGTTCCCCTGGCGCATCCCCTGGGTGGGGTCGTGCGACTCCCAGAACAGCCTGAGCAAACCTGCATAGCTGACACGGTCAGGTGGGTACACGATGCGTACGACCTCGTTGTGTCCCGTCATGCCGGTACAGACTTCCCGATAGGTCGGGTTTGGGGTAAATCCGCCTGAATACCCCACAGAAGTTGAATACACCTTCGGGAACTCCCAGAACTTTTTCTCGGCCCCCCAGAAACAGCCCAGCCCGAACATGGCCAGAGCCATGCCATCAGGAAAAGGCGGGGACAGCGGGTTCCCGTTCACATGGTGCCTGTTTGTCACCGGCATCGCCTGCGGCCGGCCAGCCAGTGCCTGATCGCCTGTCACAAGCTGTAATTTGCGAATCACTGTAACGCTCTCCCGAGGTATCCCGGCTAGGCCTCCTGCTGCGCCTTGGCCTCGGTTTCCCTGAATTCTCGGGCCTTGTCCTGCAAACCTTTTTCGATCGCAAGCGGAATCTCTTCAATGCCCTGCTTGGCTGCGTAGTCGCGCACATCCTGCGTGATTTTCATCGAGCAGAAATGTGGCCCGCACATGGAGCAGAAGTGTGCAACTTTTGCAGCGTCCCTGGGCAGGGTTTCATCATGCAGCGAACGGGCGTGCTGCGGGTCCAGGCTCAGGTTGAACTGGTCTTCCCAGCGAAACTCAAAGCGTGCCTTGGACAATGCATTGTCGCGAATCTGGGCGCCCGGATGACCCTTGCCCAGATCGGCCGCGTGTGCCGCAATCTTGTAGGTAATGATGCCATCCCTGACATCCTGCTTGTCGGGCAACCCCAAGTGTTCCTTGGGTGTGACGTAGCAAAGCATCGCTGTGCCGTACCAGCCGATATTCGCTGCCCCAATGGCGGAGGTAATATGATCGTAGCCGGGTGCGATATCCGTCACCAGGGGACCCAGCGTGTAGAAGGGGGCTTCCAGGCATTCCTTGACTTCCCGGTCTACATTTTCCCGAACCATCTGCAGCGGGATGTGACCCGGTCCCTCGATCATGACCTGGACGTCATGGTCCCATGCGATCCTGGTCAACTCTCCCAGCGTCGTCAACTCCGCAAACTGCGCCTCGTCATTGGCATCCGCAATGGAGCCCGGGCGCAGGCCATCGCCCAGTGAGAATGCCACGTCATAGGCCTGCATGATTTCGCAAATTTCCTCGAAGTGGGTGTAGAGGAAGCTTTCCTGGTGATGGGCCAGGCACCACTTCGCCATGATCGAGCCTCCGCGCGACACGATGCCTGTTACGCGATTTACCGTCATGGGCACATAGGCCAGGCGCACACCGGCATGGATCGTGAAGTAGTCCACGCCCTGCTCGGCCTGCTCGATGAGCGTATCCCGGTACATCTCCCAAGTCAGCTCCTCTGCCTTGCCTCCCACCTTTTCAAGGGCTTGGTAGATGGGCACGGTGCCGATGGGCACCGGCGAGTTGCGCACGATCCATTCCCGGGTCTCGTGGATGTGTTTTCCGGTCGAGAGGTCCATGACCGTATCGCTGCCCCAGCGCACCGCCCACACCATTTTCTCCACTTCCTCCTCGATCGAGGAAGCCACAGACGAGTTGCCCAGATTGGTATTGATCTTTACCAGGAAATTGCGCCCGATGATCATCGGCTCCGACTCGGGATGGTTGATGTTGCTTGGAATGATGGCACGCCCGCTTGCCAGTTCCGTGCGTACAAACTCCGGGGTGATTTCATCGGGCAGGTTCGCACCGAAGCCCCGCCCTGCATGCTGCTGCAGGAGTTTTTTGTAGCGGCTGTCATTGCGATGCTCCTGCAGTCGCATGTCCTCGCGCAATGCAACGTATTCCATCTCGGGAGTGATGATGCCCCGGCGTGCGTAGTGCATCTGCGTGACTGCACGGCCCGGCCGTGCGCGGCGCGGCGGGTGGTAATGGGCAAAACGCAGATGTGCCGTACGTGGATCGCTTTGCCGGGCCAAGCCGTATTTTGAGGAGGGCCCGTCAAGCAGCAGGGTGTCATTGCGCCGTTCGATCCAGTCCTTTCGAACCGCAGGCAGGCCCTGCAGCAAATCCACCTCCATGTCCGGGTCGGAATAGGGACCCGAGGTGTCGTAAATGGTGATCGGGGGGTTTACCTCTTCGCCGAAACTGGCTGCAGTTGCCGAACACTGCACTTCGCGCATCCCGACTTTCAGGTCTTCACGGGACCCCTGGACGTAGATTTTTCGCGAACCCGAAAGCGGCTGCTGGACATCTGATGACAGCTGTGCGGATTTTTCCCGTATGGAACTGGCAATGGCGCTCATAAAGTCTACCTCGTGCTAGAGCAATCGTATCGCAGCAGAGCAAAAGCGCATGCCAAGGAATTTCTGCATTCAAGCTTCCCTCCGCCAGCATGATCTGGTTCAGGTTCCAAGGGTCACTCTCAGCCCGTAGACATAGCCGGGCACCCCTAGCCTCAACGTCTGTAATACTAAAGGATCAGGCCGGTTTTGTGTATACGCAATGTGCCCTTGCCGAGGCTTGCTCCTACCGGCCACTGCCAGTAGGCTGTTATGCGGTAACCGGACTGCAATGGATACAATGCCCTTCAAAATTGCCGTGGTGGGACCCGCTCGAAGCCGACAGGGCACAGGCCCCTACGTTGCAAGGGCCTTTCACCGGCTGGGCTGCAACGTCCGTGCCGTGGTCAGCAGTTCCCTCACGTCCGCCACCCGCGCCGCAACCGATCTGGAAAAAGAGTACGGCATCCGGTGCCAGGCTTTTGCGGGTATGGAAGAGGCCCTGGAGGCCGTGCCCATTGACATTGTAGCGATCTGCTCCCCACCCCCCACACATTTTCGCTACCTGGAAGCGGCAACGAATGCCGGCTGCCACGCGTTCTGCGAAAAACCTCTCTGGTGGCCGGTACAGGAAATGCGAACGCCTGTATGTGCGCAGCGCCTCAGCAACGATGTCCTGCGCCTGGTCGAGCGTGCCCGAGAAAGCAACATCACCCTGCAGCTGAACACGCAATGGGTTTTCACATTGCCGGGCTTTTATACACTGTATCCGCAGCCAAACCCGGAGCCCCGGACCATCGAAACATTTTCCATGTGGCTTTCCCCGCAAAGCACGGGCAAGGACATGATCATCGATGCCGCACCTCATGCACTCAGCATGCTGTATGCGTTATTCGGTGCCGGGCGCATCGAGGATATCCGCTGCGACTCCCCAAGCGACGAGCCGGGCCGAGACCTGCAGATCGTCTTTGACTACCTGCATGCCACAGGTGACTGCACGGTTTCCCTGGGCCTGAACTCAACGGATGTCCTGCCAAAACCCGCCGCCTATGCCATCAACCAGCAACGCGTCGACAGACATGTCGAACTCCCGGATTACCTGATATCATTGCGGTCTTCCGACAGACAGGTGCCGATCGTGGATCCGCTGATGTGCTCGGTTAAGAACTTTTTGGGCTCCATACATTCCGGATGCGGTGTGGACGAGACTGCACTGATCGACGGGATGGAACACTTGCTGCAAATTTATCTGGCTATAGACCCGTAACCCGGCTCATGGAAAAAATACACTCTGAAAGCGGCGAGGTGCTGATCAAGGTTTCGCCGTTGATCAACTACAGCAAGTTCGGTCTGCGATCGAACCCGGACACTGTCGCGCAGCCCCTGCATGTGAAAGCCACGAAACACCTGGTGGAGAAACAGACCGAGTTGTCCCCGCTGCATGACTTCATGGGCAAGCTCCGCCAGCCCGAAGTGCTGGAAAACCTGAAGGAGTATGTGCGCTGGCAGGCACAGTGGCGAGAGGGCTATGCGGCGGATGCCGTGACCTTCGAGCAGGCACTGGAAAACGCACCTCAACATGCCCCGGTATCCATCAACCTGGATGTGACCACCGCCTGCAATTACCGCTGCGATCATTGCGTGGACATGGATATCCTGAACAAGAACATCAACTACGAGCATGAGTCGCTCAAGGATTCACTGACCCAGCTGGTGGAAAACGGGCTGCGCTCCGTGATTATCATCGGCGGCGGTGAGCCCACGGCCTACAAGGGATTCGAAGACGTCGTACGTCACCTGAAGGCCATGGATGTGCAGATCGGTGTAGTCACCAATGGCAGCATGATGAGAAAAATAGAAGCCGTTGCCGATGTACTGCAGAAAAGGGACTGGGTACGGCTGTCCCTGGATTCCGGCACCAATGAAACCTTTCGCGCCATGCACAAGCCCGGCAGCAAGAAATGTACGCTGGAGTGGATCTGCGAACACATCCCGCCCATCAAGCGGCTGAATCCCGAACTCATGATCGGTTTCAGCTACATCATCGTGTGGAAAGACTGTGAAACCAACGATACGGGGATCATCGAGAATGTCGATGAAATGGTGACCGCAGCACGACTGGCCAAGCAGCACCGGTTCGACTACATCTCCTACAAGCCGTTCCTGACCCGTTCCGAGTTGAACAATGCAGAAATCGTCGGCATAGAAAAGCAGCAGGAGCACGTGGCCTCGACCATGACCAAGATCCGCAATGCCATCAGCGAGGCCCAAAAGCTCGAAGATGAAAACTTCGCCGTGGTGGAAAGCACCAACCTGAGGGTGTTGGAAAACGGCACCTACATGAACTACAGCCAGCAGCCCCACAACTGCCACATGCAGTATTTCAGGCAGGTGGTCAGCCCTCTGGGCATCTTCAACTGCCCCGTATATCGTCACGTCCCCCAGGCCTTGCTTGGTGGAAAACATGGGTACGCCACACCGGACAGCTTTCAAGCCACGCAAAGAAACACCTTGCGGCTGATCGAGACGTTCGATGCCACCGAGGAGTGCAAGGACGTGACCTGTCTGTACAACCATGCCAACTGGTTTATCGAGGACCTGATCAACCACCCGGAAAAACTGGACCGGCTGGATTCCAGTTTTGACCGTGCAGACTATTTTCTCTAGTCGGTCTCGGTTTGCAGCAATTCCCGTGCACTTTCGTACACCCGGTGTACAGCGATGTCACGCAAGCAATTGTAATGCCCGTACGGACACTGCTTTTGCCAGCAGGGACTGCACTCCAAGTTCAGGTACTGGGTCCTTGCGACACTGGACAACGGCGGCGTGTATTCGGGCGTGATCGAGCCGTAGATCGCCACGACCGGGCAGCCGACCGCGCTGGCAATATGCATCAGTCCCGAATCGTTGGTGATGGCAATACTTGCTAGCGAAAGCAGATCGACCACCTCTTCCAGGCTGGTCTGCCCGCATAGATTCCTGGCGCTTCCGTTCGATGCGCTGACCACCTCCTGCCCGATGTCATGGTCCTTGGCAGAACCAAACACGTAGACCCCGAAGCCCTCCTGCCCGAACCGGTCGGCCAGCTTGCCAAAATACTTGGCCGGCCAGCGTTTGGAGGGTCCGAATTCTGCCCCGGGCATCAGTGCAACACTGGGTGTCACCTCGCTGACCCCGAGCCGGGCCGCCGCCTTGCGGCGCTTGTCTTCATCTATCTGCAGTTTGGGGAAACGGATCTCGAGGGGCTGTTGCGGCCGTGACGGGTCAGCCCCCAAATTTACATACCGTTCCACGGCCTTGTAGGTGACGTCTAGATCGAGTATACGCATGTCGTTGACGACCCCGTAACGCATCTCTCCGCGGTAGGCAGTTCGCTGCGGGATGCCGGCAAAGTAGGGGATCAGCGCAGACTTGAAGGAGCGGGGCAAAACGATGGACTGGTCGTATCTGCCACGCAAGGTCCGGCCGATACGCCTGCGCTTGAGCAAGCCCAGTTCTCCATGGCTCAAGTCCACTTCAACGATGTTTCTGACTTCCGGCATTCGGGCAAGCACAGGCGCCGACCATGCCGGTGCAGCGACATCGATGACATTGCCCGGGTTCTGGTGTTTCAGCGCCATGAACAAGCTTTGAACCATCACCATGTCGCCCACCCAGGCGGGGCCGATTATCAGTATTTTCCTTGCGTTCAAAAGTATTTGCCGTACAGCACCGGATTCATGAAACCTGCTTGTTTTTCAAGTATATTGCCGTGCATCGGCAGGGCCTGTGGCTCACGCACGGATGATGTTGATATAGTTTATAAGCCTGCACAAAGAATATACGAACCCGAGTATAAATAGCCCTGTGGATATCGAACAAGCCAGATTTAACATGATTGAACAGCAGATACGTCCCTGGGACGTTCTGGATACCGGTGTGCTGGAAGTGATCCGGCAGACACCGCGCGAATTGTTCGTTCCCGAGCAGCATCACAACCTGGCATTTTCCGACCTGGAGATTCCCCTTTCGCACGGACAATACATGATGGCTCCGAAACTCGAGGCGCGCATGCTTCAGGCTCTGCAGGTCAAACCCAGCGACAGGGTTCTTGAAATCGGCACAGGCAGTGGATTCGTGACGGCCTGTCTCGCCAGACTGGGCACTCACGTGGACACCGTCGAATGGTTTGAAGATCTTTCGGTGCGGGCACAGAGCATCCTGGAAAAACTCGAAATTCAAAATGCCAGCTTTTTCCAAGGGGATGCCCTGAGTGAATGTGCGGACCAGCAATACGATGTGATCGCCGTTACCGCCTCCATGCCCGTATACCTGGATGTCTTTGAGAGTCGGCTGGCTGCGGATGGACGGATGTTCGTGGTAACGGGCCATGCCCCGGCCATGCAGGCACAACTGCTGACCCGAGTGGACCCGAAGGGATTGCATTGCACAACCTTGTTCGAAACCAGCCTGCCTCCCCTGCTCGGTCTCGAAGAACCCGGGGCCTTCCAGCTGTGATGTTTGCGGAATACAGCCCGCGTGAACTGAAGAACCATCTGGAACTTGCCGACTCCGAGCCGGTACTTCTCGATGTCCGGGAACCGTGGGAATATGAACGCTGCCACCTTCCCAAAACGACGCTGGTGCCCATGAGACAGATTCCGGGCATGCTGCACGACCTTGACCCTGATCAGGAAATTGTCGTCATCTGTCACCACGGCATACGCAGTCGTGCGGTTGCCGGTTTCCTGGCAAAGCACAATTTCACCAGGGTGATCAACCTTTCCACTGGAATGGATGGATGGGCCAAGGAAGTGGACCCCTCCATGCCGGTGTACTGACCCGGCAGCCCCAGGCTTGGCAAACATCATGTACCTGAGCACCGCACCCCGCTTCTTCATGCTGCTGCTTGCCACATTGTGGGTGGTTGTCCCTGTGCCTGCAGCCGCCAAGGGCCTGATGGACGTGTATGCCCTGGCCAAGCAGCACGATGCCGACATTCAAATCGCAGAATCCAGGTACCGGGCGGAAATCCAGAAAAAACCGATTGCCCGCGCCAATTTTCTACCCCAGGTCGGCCTCGAGGCGAACACGGCCGATGTCCGCCAGGAGACCCGGGGACAAACCTTTGGGGTCCCTGGCAGAACAGTGAACTTCAATACACACGGCTACGGCCTGAATCTCAGCCAGGCACTGTATCACCGGGACTTCTATGTGCAGTTTCGCCAGGCACAAAACTCGGTCGACAAGGCCAGAGTAGACCTGGATGCAGCACACCAGAACTTAATCGTGCGCACGGCCGACGCCTACTTCAATGTGCTGGCCGCACAGGATGCGGTCACATTTCAAGAAGCAGAGAAAAAAGCCATCGGCCGTCAGCTCAAGCAGGCCAAACAACATTTTGATGTGGGCATCATTGCGATCACGGACGTGCACGAAGCCCAGGCTTCCTATGATCTTGCCGTGGTCAAGGAAATCGAGGCGCTGAATGCGCTGGAAATCTCCAAGGCTGCACTGGAGGTGATCGTCACGCAACGACTGGACAACCTGTTGCCCCTGTCAAACCGCATGGAACTTGTTGCACCGAGTCCGAACAACACCGAGGACTGGGTCGCCAAGGGCCTACAACAAAACTTGGCATTGCTGTCGAGCGAACATGCAAGCAAGATCGCCCGACAGGAAATCAAGTTACAGCAATCACGCCACCACCCTACACTCGATCTTGTCGGTTCGTACTCCCATCTTGACACCAGCGGGGTATCCGGCCCCAGGGAAATAGAAGACACCCAGCTGGGCCTCGAGTTCAGCATGCCGATCTTCCAAGGGGGCAGGACACATTACGGAACAAAACAGGCTCGCCACAATGCAGCGCTTGCACAAAACGAGTATGAGAAGGTACGGCGCCAGACCATTCAGGATGTGCGCGATGCCTACCTGAACGTGATTTCCGGAATCAGCCGTGTCGAAGCCCTGGCCACTGCCGTGGAATCCAACGAGTCAGCCGCCCGAGCAGCGGAGGCCGGATTCCAGGCCGGCACACGCACTTCGGTCGATGTGTTGCTCGCCGTGCAGGAGACTTTTCGTGCCAAGCGGGATCATGCACGCGCGCGGTATGACTACCTGTTGCATACGCTGAAGCTCAAGCAGGCCACGGGAACCCTTTCGGTCGATGATTTACTAAAGATTGATGATTGGCTAGATTAGCCAGCATGTCGAAACTGCTTCATCGCACCACCCTGCGATACAGGGCGCTGATACTTCTCCTCGTTCCTGTCGCGATCACCTACACGGTGTACCGGGCCGTGAAAGATGGAGGCTGGCGTTACCTGCTCCAACGTTTCGGCTTCGGCTACCCGCCTGTACAAGCCCCCTCTGTCCTGATCCATTGCGCCTCGGTGGGCGAGTTCAACGCTGCAAAGCCTTTGATCCTCAGGTTGCGTGAGCAATATCCAGACTACCACCTGATAATTTCCACCAACACACCCACTGCCGCAAAACTGGTATCTGCACAGGCGGATGAAAGAATCACACATGTGTACATGCCGCTTGATTACCCGTTTGCAGTTAACCGGCTGTTGATGCGTGTACGTCCGATCAGTGTACTGATCCTGGAAACCGAAATCTGGCCGACCTTGTTTTTTCAGACGGCGAAAAAAGGTATCGGAATTGCCATTGTCAACGGGAGATTATCTGAAAAGACGCTGCGGGCCAGCAGATTTTTAAAAAACGAACAGCAGGCTTCGCTGAAAAACCTGAGCCTGGTTCTGGCACGTTCCGAGGAAGACCACTTGAGATTTCTGGATCTCGGAGCTGAGCCCCATAGCACGCATGTTACCGGCAACCTGAAATATGCTGCGGCCCGCACCGGCAAGTCCTCCTGCAGCACTGCTTTCAAATGCCCCTTCTTGCTGGCGGTCTCCACACACGAAGACGAGGAACTGCAACTGGCACAGCACCTGCCACTGCTGCAAGAGAAAAATCACCTGCTGGTGATCGCACCGAGATACCCGGAGCGAAGCCAGGCCCTGCGCCATCAGTTGCAGCAGGAAAACTGGACGGTGAGTTTGCACAGCCAACGGGATGAAGCTGCAGAACAGACCGACATTTACATCATCGATGCGTTGGGCCAGCTGGACGGATTTTTCAGTGAAGCCACACTGGTATTCGTAGGTGGCTCCTTGATCTCCCGCGGGGGTCACAACCTCCTGGAACCTGCAGGCTTTGGCAAGTGCACGGTCGTGGGACCGCATACCGACAACTTTGCACTGGAGACAAAAGAACTGAAAGAAGCAGGGGCACTCGTCCAGGTTTCTGACAACCGGGAACTGGGGCTTCAACTGGCACACCTGCTGGACAATGCGGAAGCACGGAACCAGTACGGGGAAAATGCACAGCAGTTTGTCTGGCGCAAGGCCAGTGTGCTGGACAGCTACCTCAGGCATCTACAGCCGATACTTCAGTTGCGCTAGTTCGTGTTGTAGCCTTGCATCAAGGATTGAAAATCCTGCCCGGAATAATGAAATGAAAGCTCCCTTTTTTTGAGCTTGAGCAAAGATCGCTGCAGTCTGGCCAGATTCTTTTTCCCGGTAGTGCCTGTGTTTTTGCCAACCACTGCCCGGTCAAAATCGACCAGAAACACGGACTCTTTCTCGTCGAGCAGAACATTGTGTGCGTTCAGGTCAGCATGGTTGCAGTTGTTGTCGTGAAACTGCCTGATTACAGCCCCGATCCTGCGCCAAGTTTCGGCCGAGAGAGAATTTTTTGCCAACCAGGAACTGAGTGACTGTGTCTCTGGGATAAGCCGGGTCACGATATCTGCGCGGTAGGTACAACCCTCTTTTCGCACATGGGCGGCAACCGGGGTCGGCACAGGCAGGTTCAACTGCCGCAGGGTACACAGGGTCTGCAGTTCACCAATTGCCCGGGTCCTGTGCAGTCCAAGCCAGAGATAGCTGTCGCTGATGAACCTGGCTACTGCACCGCCGCGGTAATAGTGCCGCAATACCAAATCCTTCTGGTGGTAGGTAAACAGGTGCAGCCCCTGCCGGCCTTTGATATCGGCAGGCAACAGCCGCCTGTAATGCAGGGCCGGATCAGAAGAAAGGAATTCAGGACGAAACAAATCAACCTGAAATTCGGAATACAGGCTTTTGTTGTAGGCAACAATGTCGTTACCATAGCGGCTGAATTCAAGCGAATCCATGGATACTGCTTTTGCGGTTGTTCCTCGGCTTCAACTCACTCGATATGGGCAGTTCACCAACATCCATTTGTATCCTGCGACTCTCCGCAATTGGAGATGTCACGCATATGGTACCGGTTGTACGCACGATCCAGAAATACTGGCCTGATACTGAACTTACCTGGATCATCGGAAATCACGAGGCCAAACTGGTCGGTGACATTTCTGGAATTGAGTTTATCAAGTTTGACAAGACAAAGGGGCTGGGCAGCTATCGTTCCATTGCCCGGCAAACCCGGCACCGGAAATTTGACGTACTGCTCTGCGCCCAGGTCTCACTGAGAGCCAACCTCCTCAGCACACTTATAAATGCGGATCTGAAACTCGGGTACGACAGGGAACGCTCCAAGGACCTGCATTCTTTTTTTGTTCATCACCATATCAAGCCGGTACCGCAACAGCACGTCCTCGATAGCTTTTTCAGCTTCATCGAACACATCGGTCTGCCAGACCGTGATATGCGCTGGGAGTACAACATCCCGGACAGTGCCTATCAATTCGCACAAGAACATCTGGAAGATGATCGCTTCAAGGTGATTATCAGTCCCTGCTCAAGCCACCCGCTCAGAAACTGGCGAGCAGAACGCTATGCAGCGGCGGCTGACCATGCCGTCCGCTCACTCGATGCCCAGGTCATACTCTGCGGCGGGAGATCCCCGACAGAGCTTCAGATGGGGCAGGAAATTGAAGCCTGCATGCAGATGAAGGCCTTGAACCTGATTGGCAAGGACACCTTGAAGAAATTTCTTGCCCTGCTGCAGGGTGCAGATGTCATCATCTCGCCAGACTCCGGTCCTGCACATCTCGCAACCGGGCTTGGCACGCCGGTCATCGGACTCTATGCGGCCAGCAACCCCAAGCGTAGCGGCCCTTATTTTAGCCAGCAGTGGTGTGTGGACAAGTATGGGGCTGCAGCACAGGCTTTCAAAAACAAATCCGGAAATGAATTAAAATGGGGAACAAAGCTGGAATATCCCGGGGTCATGGACCTGATCACCGTGGACGAGGTAACTTCCAGGCTGGACACCCTCAGCAACCATCAATAAATCACCAATACTGAATTCGTGCTATGGAAAATATCTGCATACCTATATCGCCAGGCGAGTTACTGGACAAAATTACCATACTGGAAATCAAAACCGAGCAGATTTCCGACAGTGAAAAATTGCACAACGTTAAAACAGAACTGGATTTGCTCGGCCGGGTCTGGGATCAGACTTCCATGGACAGTGATGCCGTGCGTACGCTTAAGCGATCCCTCAAGACAACAAACATGGATCTTTGGACAATAGAAGACAGGATTCGCATCAAGGAAGCACGAAAAGAATTTGATCAGGAATTCGTAGAACTGGCACGATCCGTGTACGTGCAAAACGACAAGCGTGCAGCTACCAAGAAAGAGATCAACGTCCTGCTCGGCTCGGACATCATGGAAGAGAAATCATATGAGGATTACTGACAGACACGCAGTAGAACCTGTCGTTATGTCTTCCAGCAAAACAAGGACAGGTTTATAGGTACCTGTACCAAAATGAGCATGATTGAGTACGAAACATAAGATGAAGATCAAAAATGTGTTTCAGTTCCTGGGTTTCCGCGGAAGGTCCAAACATTACACCTATGAGATTCACGACGTTGACCTGGGTGACAACACGGTTCATTTTGCTTGCTGGTCGCACCCACACCGCAATGAAGCAAAGAAAACTGTCACGGCTCAAATGGTAGATGCGTACCGCGAGATTTTGAAGAAAGGTGATTTTTGTATTGATATCGGCGCACAAACTGGAGACACGACCCTGCCCATGGCAGTGGCTGCAGGTGTTGAAGGTTGCACACTGGCACTTGAACCCAACCCGTACGTCTATCATGTCCTGGAAAAAAATGCCCGGGCAAACAATCATGTCACCAACATAAAAACCATGATGGCTGCTGCCAGTGCCTATGAAGGGTTTATGGAATTTGAATACTCAGATGCTGGCTTTTGCAATGGAGGACGCCACGAAAATATCCCTGCTATCAAGCATGGACACCCTTTCACGCTGGAGGTATTTTGTGTCGATCTGGAAAAAGAACTGCACGAAGATTATGCGGAGCATCTACCACAATTAAAATTTATCAAGGTGGATGCCGAGGGTTATGATTTGTATATTCTGCGGTCGGTGCGCAACATCATCAAAACTTGCAAACCGGTCGTCAAGGCTGAAGTATTCAAAAGAACGGATACGAGATACCGCAAAGAGCTGCTATCTTTTTTTCTGGAGCTTGGCTATCTTGTGTACAAGATAGTAGACGAACCGATCGGAGCCGGACCGCTGCTGACCGAGGATAACCTCAATGAGTGGCAACATTACGATATCCTTTGCAAGCCCGAAGAGTCTGTCTTTCCTGCCGTAGGACCAAGAGATTGAGTGGATAGAAATCGGCGAATTGTAGCCGTTCCGTTTGTTTGGGTTCTGTCATCATCCCGATTCAAAGAACCAGCAGGAGAATCACCACACGGCCGTGTGGCAATATCTGACTTATGTATGATTTCACACGGAAAGCTTATAAGGTGCTGTTTAACCGGCACCTGATTAATCTTCTGCGCACACACCATATTGACACCGTCCTTGATGTTGGAGCGAACAGAGGGCAGTTTGGATCCTTGCTTCGGAAACTTGGATTTAAGGGGACAATCCTGTCGTTTGAACCGCTTGCAGACACCTTCAATCTTCTTGAAAAATGTTCAAAACATGATGCGAATTGGCACATATACAACTTTGCTCTGGGAGACAGCCCAGGCTCACATGCTTTGAATGTCCTGCACGGCCGGGGCCTTTCATCCTTCCTTGAGCCAAGTGCGTACTGCAGGGATTTTCTCCAAAAGAAGTCCAGTATCGACGAGTCATTGTGCGTTAGTGTCAAGACATTGGATGCCATATTCGCTGATCTCCCATGTGACGACACGAGCAGGATTCACCTGAAAATGGATACCCAGGGATATGACCTGAGAGTATTTGCTGGAGCCAGAGAGACCTTGAAGGCAGTTCAGACTATGCAGGCGGAGCTGTCGATTCACGCCTTGTACGAGGGCATGCCCGATTATCTGACTGCATTGACGGCATATGCCGAGGCAGGGTTTTACCCCAGTGGATGGTTCCCAATTTTGAGGGATGAGGTTTCCTTGATCGAATGCGATGTGCTAATGGCCAGAAATCCCTGAAGACATTTCGCAAACCTTAGCCCTGCATTAGCTGAGAACCCAGCGGCTGGGTTTTGTTCTTTCAAAAAATGTTGCTCCTAGCTGTCCTGCTGCAACAAATTCCGGCTTCTGTACCAAATTGACATCACGTAAACCATGATGAACAACGCCAAAAAACTTTCCTTTACCTCACCTGCACGTACATCCAGCACAACGGGTATCTCGACATCCAAAACTCTATACACTTTCTCATGCCAAGATACCAGTATCGAAAATAAAGCAGCAGGTGCACATTCATACGTGGGCCAAAGCCAGTAGTGCAGTGATTCCTTGCCTGGATATCGATTCGTAAGGAAAAAATACAATGGCACCAAAACTCCTCCAACCAGTGCTGCAACTGATAAGAGCGTTCTTGGCACCTGGTCAAACAAAGGGCCGGTATTATGCAAATTGGTTTCGCCCTGATCATTAAGGCTTTGCCAGTATTCGGAGGCTTCCCATCCGAAGATATGCTGTCCCCAGCTTATCTCTTCCCCGGCAAAATATATGGAGCCAAGTACCATCATCCCCATCCACCACAACACCCAGCCATGGTCTGGCACCCTGCGCAGCAACAAAAACATCATGCCGAAGAGAATCGCAATGAGAAGAAAAACTACGGTCAGAATTTCTATCCAGCCATTTTCTCCGTATAGATATAGATCGGCACCCTCGCCACCCATGCGTGACAGATAGGGTACAAGGAAAATAACGACTGGGAGTACCAGCCAGACCAGCTTGTGCAGATTTTTCTCCATGCCCTTCAATTTTTGCTGGCCAAGCGCTGTTGCTCGCCTGACCGTTTCCAGTTTCTCAAATTCCTGTAGTCCCTGCGCGACTTCCTGCTCAATCCCATCTTGATACCCAATGCGACGAACACGTTGGGTGGGCTTATGTGCTGCGGCAGCATGTTGAAATCATATAATTTCGGGATCCAGATTCCTGCACTTTGGATTGCCAAAACATTTTCTTCAAAGATGTCCATATCATGGATCCCACATGCCTCGGCAGCTCTGACAATTTTATAACCGGCTTTTAGCACTTCTTCAGGGAGATATCCTGATTGGGCAATCAACTGCCTGAGCGTGATGCCATCAATGTATTCCTGTACGAATGAATGCGTGAAACCACTGTGGCGTGAGAAAACCCGGTACGGTGTTGCAATATAGGGCTTGATTTCATCAACGTCATACAAGGTTGCGTTGCGTTCGAATTCAAACTCTGCGATGTCAACGCTGCATTTTCGTTGATACTTTTCGACGAACTCTTTTCTGTACACCTTGATGACGACATCCTTTCCCTCGTATACACCTCTGAAGGAAAAAGAGCGTCGTCCCCTGCCAAGAAAGTCTCCGACCTGTATCTCGTCCGGCAAGGTAATAGCTTGCTGTACCTCCACCTCGCGCGCCCTCTGAGTACTTGTTGTTTTCGACTTGATCATGACGAAGCTGGCATCTTTTGATCTTGTTTAGGCGGGATTGTAAACTTCGGGATGCGCTCGCCCGTAGCCTACCAAGCCATTATAACGCACCCATAAAACCGCTCCAGCATGAAGAGGCAGTCCTATCCGCATGGCAAGTTCGTAATTAACAAAGCTGTGCCAGCCTGCAGTCTGACGGAGAAATGGATACAGGAAAAACAGTTTTTGGAGTATGAGATTGCCCAGCTTCGGCTTGACAATAAAGGCCGGAAAAGAAACCAGCTGTATTGCTTTGACTACGAGCCTGCCAACTGTCGTGTAATCATGAAAGTTTCACAGATCAGCCGGAACTACAAACTTGCCAGGAGAGTGAACCTGTTTTTCACAAGCCTGTTTAAAGACTATAACTACAGAGGTTATATTGGCAGCTTGCGACTCCAGCAGGCCGGTGTTGACACTATAAAACCTATAGCGCACTGGACTTTCAAATCATCTTGTCTGAACCGCAAAAGTTATTTGCTATACCAAAAAGTCGAAAGTGAACTCACTGTATCGGAGCTGTGCAGGCATATACTGCAGTCGGGGGGCCAAGGCAGAGATGCTCTGGTAGAAGCGATTGCAAACCGATGCGTTGAAATCGTCAAAAAGATTCATGCGGGTAACATACGCCATGACGATCCGCATGATCGCAACATACTGACAGACCTAACCCATCAGGACATTGCCGAGCTCAGTGTCGAAGACATCATGAAAGCCAGATTTACCCTGATTGATAATGATCGCTGTACACTCTCGCGCACAATGACGCCCGTGCTAAAGCGATTTTTCGACATCAAGTGCTTGGCAAGATTCAGCATCTGCGAAATTCCAAAGCAGGAGTTATTGCGCTTGTACCTGAAGGAAGACTACCGAACCTACTGGTGGCATGTATTGAGCTTCTGGAATTCTGGTGGATTCAACTTTCACAAAAGGATCAATTTCCTGAAATCGGCTAAATAGTTGCAGGCAAAAGCCAGAAAAGTCAGGCGTTTGAAATCGAATCAATGATCGAGGTTGTCGAGCAACCTTCCACATACGGCGAGATGACGACTTCCCCTCCGTAGCTGCTGACCAGTTCGTACTCGGCCAGTTTCTCCTTTTCATAATCACCGCCCTTGACGTAAACATCGGGCTTCAGTTCCTCGATCAACGTCAGAGGTGTGTCTTCAGAGAAAGGTATGAGCCAGTCAATGCAGCTTAACTCCTCCAGCACCTCAATGCGGTTTTGCAAACTACACACAGGACGACCGTTCCCTTTGATGCTTTTTACCGAGGCATCGTCATTGATTGCCACGATCAAGTGATCACCCCTGGACTTGGCATCGCGCAGGCAAGCGATATGGCCGCGGTGGATCAGATCGAAACACCCATTGGTGAACACGATTTTTTCATTATTGCGTCTCAAGACAGCCACTGCCCGCTTCAGTTCGTCGAGGTCAGCAACTCGCTTCCCTCGGGTGACTGAAGCCTGCAAACTGAAACTCAAGTCCTCTGCGGTCACAGCCACGGTGCCCAGCCTGCTGACCGCAACCCCGGCTCCCAGATTCGCGATTTTCACGGCATCTGCAATTGGATAGTCGGCTGACAGGGCTGAGGCAAACAGGCCCACCACTGTGTCCCCGGCACCCGTGACATCGTAGACTTCCTTGGCCTGCGTGGGGAAATGCCTGGTAGGCTGTCCTTGCGCAAACAAGGACATGCCGTGCTCACTGCGCGTGATAAGCAGGGCATCAAGATTCAGTTCCTTGCATATCCCGAGCGCCTTGTCTTCAAGCTCTTCCTCGTCCCTGCATTCACCGGCAACCTGCCTGAATTCCTGGTAGTTCGGGGTGATGATGCTTGCATTTTTGTACTTGTCGAAGCTGGCCCCTTTTGGATCTACGATGATTCGCTTGCCGGCCTTGTGTGCAGCTTCGATGATGCGTTCAACCCCGGCAACGGCTCCCTTGTCATAATCCGAGATCACGATGGTTCCGTGCTCGGAAATCTGTTGTTCGCAGACCTCCAGAATCTCAGTGTTGTCAGTCTCCTCGCGTCCGTTTTCATGGTCCAGCCTGAGCAGTTGCTGGTTACGGCTGACGACACGCAACTTGGTGGATGTCCTGTAGTTCTCCTTGCGCAGGATTCGTGCATCGATGTTCGCGGCATCCAGCAACTCCAGCAACCTTTCGCCATTTTCATCGTGGCCGACCATCCCGATCAGGGTCACTGCGGCCCCCACGCTGATGGCATTGGCTGCCACATTGGCCGCACCGCCCAAGCGGTTTTCCATCTCTTCGATATTGATCACCGGTACAGGTGCTTCAGGAGATATGCGACTGGTCTCGCCCAGCCAGTACTGATCGAGCATGACATCCCCGATGACCAGGATCTTGGCCTTTGCAAGATTGTCCAGGTTCATGAGAATTGACTCAGATGCACGCGGCAGCAGACTGCATCAACAACAGGATGGCTGGCTTGGTGCGCCGCTTCAAGATCCGTCTACACGTAGGCAAGCCAGTCACTGGAAAACTCGCTTTTGCCGTGCACCAGGTCAAAGAACATGGCTTGCAGTTTCTGGGTCATGGGACCCGGCTTGCCTTCCCCGATCGTGCGATTATCGAGCTCCCGTATCGGTGTGACCTCGGCTGCGCTGCCCGTGAAAAAGGCCTCATCGGCCATGTACACCTCATCACGCGTGATGCGTTTTTCCACCAGAGGAATGTCAATCGACCGGGCCAGTTCAATTACGGTATTGCGGGTGATGCCATCGAGCACCGAGGTCAGCTCCGGAGTAAAAAGCGTGCCTGCCTTGACGATAAAAAGGTTCTCACCGCTACCTTCTGCCACGAAACCGTCCACATCCAGCAGCAGCGCCTCATCATAACCATCCTGCAGCGCCTCATTCAGGGCCATCATGGAGTTGATGTAATAGCCATTCACCTTGGCCCGGCACATGGCCACGTTGACATGATGGCGAGTGTAGGACGAAGTCTTGACCCGAATTCCGTTTTTCATCTTCTCCTGACCAAAATAGGCATCCCATTCCCAGGCGGCAACGATACAGTGGACTTTCAGATTTTCAGCCCTTAAACCCATGTCCTCCGGGCCGTAAAAACACATGGGCCGGATATAGCCGTAACGCAGGTTGTTTTTTCGAACGGTGTCCAGTTGTGCCTGGCTGATCTCCTGAGGACTGTAAGGCAGCGTCATGCTGATGATTTTCGCAGAATTGAACAGTCTGCTGGTGTGCTCATGAAGGCGAAAGATGGCCGTTCCCTGGTCGGTCTGGTAGGCACGAACTCCTTCAAATACCCCGCCGCCATAGTGAAGTGTGTGAGTCAGTACATGGGTGTTAGCTTCCTGCCATGGTACAAACTCGCCGTTGTACCAGATGAACCCGTCCCTATCAGCCATCGACATTTCTACTGGACTCCCTCAGATCAAATGGCCGTTTAGTGTACCAGACTTGTCCAATAGTTTTGTATGACGGACCGCTCTTCGGCGAACATGTCAACTGCGACGGTTTCCGGCAACAATTGCAGGCTCAACTGGTGAAGATGCTTGCGGTATGCGATGTAAATTTCCTTGAGTTCCTCGACAGATTCGTGCTTGATCAGGCCGGCTTTTGCACATGCATCTAGAATCCTGACATTGTCCGTGTGCACACAAATGTCGTTGTGCTGGTTCGCATAGCTCAGGACGTAGAACTGCACGATAAACTCGATATCGATAATCCCGCCCCGGTCTTTCTTGAGACTGAACTGTGTCCCGTTCCTGGAGGAATGGCCCGCCACTATTTTTTCGCGCATTTCGATGACCGAACTTCTCACCTCGTCGATGTCACGTGCCTGGCAAAGCAGGTCTTTTCTCAACTTCTGGAAGGCATCGGCCAGGCCCCTGCTCGCGGTCACCGGCCTTGCGCGAATCAAGGCCTGATGTTCCCACAACCAGGCCTTGTTCCTCAGATAGTCCGCATAGGTTGCCAATGAACAGACCATGGCTCCGGACTGACCGTAAGGCCGGAGCCTCGTATCGATATCGAAAACCTTGCCGGATGCTGTGGTCGTGGTCAGCAGATGTATGGTGCGTTGCACCACCCGGGTGAAGAAAACCGTGTTTTTCAGTTTGCGCTCGCCATCGGTTTCCCCTGACTCGTCGACGCCGTCATATACAAAAACCACATCAAGATCGGAGCCATAGCCGAGTTCCAGGCCGCCCAGCTTGCCATATTCGATAATCAACAGCTCCGGTGTCACGGCTTGACCATCCACGATGCATGTCGGCTCACCATGCTTGTCTGCCAAATCTCGATACGCCTTGCGGGTCGCACTCTTGAGGCAGGTATCCGCAAGCCAGGACAGGTGGTCACTGACCCGCATGATGGGGTAGTCCGTGACAATATCCGCCGCAGCGATCCGCAATACCTGGGCATGCTTGAATTCACGCAGGCGTTCCATGTAGGCCTCGAGATTGGTCCCGGAGGCATCCATCAGCATCTGCAACTGCTCAAGCACCTGCATCTGATACTGCATCTCCTCCAGGTCCGGGGGATCATAGTTGTCCGTGTGCAGCAACTCATCCAGCAGCAGTGGATGCGTGGCAATGTACTGAGCCACCCATTGACTGGCCTCGATCAGCTTGAGCAATTTGCTCAGCTTGTCCTGGTTCTCGGTCAGCAGGGCGATGTAGGTGGAGCGCTGCACAATCTTGGTGAGGATTCTCAGAAAACGGGTCAGGATCAAAGCTGCCTGGGAGTGGCTGGAAAGATCTCTCAAGAAAACTGGAAAAAACCGTTCCAGTCTTTGTTCAGCGACAGGGTCTATCTGGCGTACCGATTCCTCAAACCCTCGCAAGCGACGATAAATGTCCTTGGCACCCCCATCGAAGTGCCTTGTCAGGATGTCCATGCACAGGGGCTCATCCTGGATTTGCGTCCAAACCAGTGCCAGATCGCCAAAATCCTTGCCAAGATCTTCGGGGCTTGCATGCTCGGTCAGCAGCAAGGCATGGAATATCCTGCTGACTTTTGCTGTGCAGTCCAGGTACTCGCCATACAGCGCATCCCAGGATTCAAAGCCCATGGCATAGGCGTACTGCTGGCGTTCCGGATCCTTGGCCGGCAGACTGTACACCTGCTGGTCCTCACGCATCTGTAGACAGTTTTCCGCTTTTCTCAAGAACAGGTAGGCATTGCGCAACTCGGTCACATTTTCGCCGGACAGCTTGCCGCTCCCTCCCAGATAGGCGAGCGCCTCAAGGGTTGAGCGCATCCGAAGGTCGGGATCCCGGCCCCCGTATATCAACTGGAACATCTGTGCGACGAATTCGATTTCGCGTATGCCCCCCTGCCCGATTTTCAGGTTACCCCGGTTCGCCGCCTGACCCGCTTTGCGATCGACCATGACCTTCATCTCGCGCAACGACTGCATCACACCGTAGTCATGATAGCGACGGTACATGAAGGGACTGACGTCTTTGAGAAATTGCTCGCCGGTGCTCGTGTTACCGGCGATTGCACGCGCCCTGATCCAAGCATACCGTTCCCAGTCACGACCGGTGGTTTGAAAATACTGGTCGATCCCTGCAAGGCTTGGCACCAGCGCACCGGAATTGCCGAACGGCCTGAGCCGCGTGTCCACTCGAAAGACAAACCCGTCCTGGGTTTGCTGCGAAAGCACCTTGATCAGCAATTGAACAAGCTTCAGGTAGAAGCTGCCTGCCTTGGCACGCTCATCCTGCGAGTGCGCGGACTCGTCCACATAGGCGAACACGAGATCCACATCCGATGAAAAATTAAGTTCACCGCCACCGAGCTTGCCCAATGCAAAGACCACAATGTTATTGGACATGGACTGCTCGAACTGACCGGCATGGGGGCGCGACTTCAGCCATTCAAAGCACCACGAAAGTGCCCGGTCGATGCAGATTTGCGCATAGGCGCTGAGCTCGGACAGGGTCTGCTGCTCAGTGGCGTACTGCTGCAGGTCCCGCCATGCGATGCGTGCATAGGCACGGCTTCTGGAACCGCGCAGGATTTGCTGCAGGTGTTCGACGCCTGTAGCCTCGTGGAGCTCGGATTCCAGTTGCCCGGCAAACTGTGCGAAATCACAATCCGTATGCAGCTGCCCTTGGGTGAGCAACTCCTCCAGCCACTGCGGCTGGGAAAGGCAGACCCGCCGAATGAAAGGGCATGCATACCACATGGACAGGATCTCATCGCGGTATTTTTCGATGGATGCTCCCCCTGTTTTGGCAGTCAGTGTCTCGAAATCCTGCTCGAATCGGGATGAAAGTGCGTTAGGCAAGGGTGTCAACATAGTTGCGGAATATATATCAAAGCCCCGGGGAAGAAAGGTGAAATGCTGTCGATGGCTGTACAATCTGGATATTTTGAATGCTAATGAGAATAGCTATTATTATTGTATACTTGTACAACATGTTCATATTCCAAGAAGGACCTTCATGAAAAGCCGGAGCCTGCCTGGCGTGCGGTTTGTACTCGGTGTCTGTCTGTGCCTGTTGGGTTCACTGCTCAGTGCTGCTGAGGTGAACGTGTACTCGGCCAGGAAAGAAAGCCTGATCAAACCATTGCTGCTTCAGTTTGCAGAACAAACGGACATCAAGGTTAACCTGATCACCGGAAAAGCCGACGCACTTTTACAGCGTATCGTCAGCGAGGGTAAGCATTCGCCAGCGGATCTTTTGATCACAGTTGATGCGGGCCGCCTGTACCGTGCCCAGCAGGCCCAGGCCTTGCAGCCCATCGACTCGAAGATCCTGAAGGATTCCATTCCTGAGCAATACCGCGACCCTGCTGGATACTGGTACGCACTGTCACTGCGAACCCGCCCGATCATGTATGCGCCCGACCGTGTCAGTCCCGAGGACCTGTCAACCTACGAGGCCCTGGTAGACGCGTCCTGGAAGCAGAGAATCTGTATTCGCTCCTCGAACAACATCTACAACCAGTCGCTAGTCGCATCCATGCTTGCCCACCACGGGGAAAGTGATACGCTGGCGTGGTCCCGGGGCCTGGTCGGCAATTTTGCACGCTCTCCCCAGGGTGGGGACCGCGACCAGATCAGGGCAATCGCCGCGGGGCAATGCGACCTGGCCATTGCAAACAGTTACTACCTGGGGAAAATGCTCGCTTCCAGGGACGCCGCCCAACGCAGCGCAGCGGAGAAAGTCAGGATTTTCTGGCCCAACCAGAAAGGTCGGGGCGCGCATGTCAATATCAGCGGGGCAGCCGTCGCCAGGTATTCAAAAAACAGGGCCTCCGCCATTAAATTGCTGGAATTCCTGGTCAGTGATGATGCGCAGCGCTGGTACGCAGAAACCAATTTCGAATACCCGGTCAAGGCCGGCATACGGACCAGCGAAATGTTGGAAAACTGGGGCAAGTTCAAAGCGGACATCCTGAGCCTTCACCAGCTGGGTGAACTCAACGCGCAAGCCGTGATGATCATGGACCGCGCCCATTGGAAATAGGCATCGACAATCCAGGCGATGGGCACACGTAATGAAGCGCTAGTTCCACTGGGTTTTTCCCAACGGTTCAGGCAACAAAAAAGCAACCTCGGCTGGCTGTTTTTTGCAGTATGCACCGCCCTGTTGCTGAGCATCCCTGTCGTTACAGTCCTCTACTCGGTCACATTGCCAACCAGCGACATCTGGGCACACCTGAGGTCTACTGTCCTTGCTGACTATGCCCTGAATTCCCTAGTGCTGGCGGTCGGTGTCTGCCTCGGAACATCCCTGATCGGCATTACCACCGCCTGGTTGTGCAGCGCCTACAGTTTCCCTGGCAGAAAGCTTTTTAGCTGGACATTGCTTTTACCGCTTGCATTTCCTCCGTACATCATTGCCTACACCTATACCGGCATGCTCGATTTTGCCGGCCCCGTGCAGACTTCACTGCGCACCATCTTTGACTGGGAGTACGGAGACTACTGGTTCCCTGAAATCCGCTCCATTGTCGGTGCGACCATCATGATCTCCCTAGTTCTATACCCCTACGTTTACCTGCTTCTGAGAACCGCATTTTCCGAGCAATCCTCCAGTCTGCGTGAAGCCAGCCACATGTTCGGCGTGGGGTCCTATAAAACCCTTTTCACGATTATCTTGCCCATGGCACGTCCGGCCCTGGTTGCGGGGCTGACCCTGGTTGTCATGGAAACGCTGGCCGACTACGGAACCGTTCACTATTTTGGCGTGCCGACCTTCACGACAGGTATTCTTCGCACCTGGTTCGGTCTTGGTGACCGGGTAGCAGCCACTCAACTGGCCAGCCTGTTGTTGCTTTGCGTATTCGCGGTCATCCTGGCAGAGCGTTACTCGCGGAAAGCGGTTCGCTATCAGAACCCTGCCAAGGTGCAAAAAGGCTGGCGCTACCCGCTGTCTGGAACCAAGGCCATTGCGGCTATTGTCATTTGCAGCCTCCCCGTTCTCCTCGGATTCGTTGTTCCCGCACTTCAGCTGGGCGCATGGACACTCAGGACCGCTCCCGAAATTATCGACTACTCTTTCTTGACGCTGATTATCAATACGGTGCAGCTTGCCGTCATCGTGACCCTGATCATTATCACAGCATCCGCTGTGCTGGCGTACGGAAAACGTGTCGGTACGCATTTCTCCATCCCCTACACCGTAAACCTCAGCTCGATGGGCTACGCGGTTCCGGGGGTCATCATCGCTGTGGGCGTGCTGTTGCCCTTTGCATGGCTGGACAACACGCTGGATGCGTGGCTGCAGCAAAACCTCGGGATCTCCTCCGGCCTGATCCTGACCGGTACCCTGATTTCCCTGGCGTTTGCGCATGTGGTGCGCTTCATGGCCATCGGACTGAACTCGGTGGACGCCAGCCTGGCAAAAATCCACCGCAGCATCGACGACGCTGCGCAACTGTTGGGACGCAAGACCTTCGAGCGCTTTGCCAGCATTCACCTTCCCATGATCAGGGGCGGCATACTTACTGCGGCACTGCTGGTATTCGTCGAGGTCACAAAGGAGCTGCCGGCCACCCTCGTATTGCGCCCGTTCGACTTCAACACCCTTGCGGTACGAACGTACGAACTGGCTTCCGACGAACGCCTCGCGGATGCTTCAAGCAGCGCATTGCTGATCGTAGCCATCAGTGTTTTGCCCATTTTGATACTCAACCGCTCGATCATACAAAGTGGAGTCGTACATGGCGCCCAGACTTGAAGTACGCAATGTCAGCCTGAAGCTGCATAACAAGAACACTTTGCAAAATGTTTCCCTGCAGCTTGAGCCGGGATGCATTGCTTCCATACTGGGGCCGAGTGGTTGCGGTAAAACCACACTGCTGCGTGCGCTTGCGGGATTCCAGCCCGTCGCCAGTGGCGAGATCTACGTGCATGAACGGCTTTTCAGCAAGGCGCGGTTCACCCTCGCTCCGGAAAAAAGGCATATCAGCATGATGTTCCAGGATCTTGCGTTATTCCCGCATCTGACCGTCCGGCAGAACATATGCTTTGGTCTTAAGTCACTGAGCGAAAGTGATCAGAGGGCACGTGCGAGGGCAGTGCTCGAACTGATCGAGCTGGAGCACAAGGGAGAAAAGTATCCACACCAGCTGTCCAGCGGACAACAGCAAAGAGTCGCATTGGCACGGGCGCTGGCACCCAAGCCCGAGATCCTGTTGCTCGATGAACCCTTCTCAAACCTCGATCCCGACCTGCGTGAACAGGTCGCAACAGGGGTGCGCAAGATTCTCAAACATGAGAATGTCACCGCGATACTCGTGACGCATGACCAGAACGAGGCCTTCGCCATGGCTGATGAGATCGGTGTCATGGCAGGAGGCCGCATCGAGCAATGGGACAGTGCCTACAACATTTACCACAGGCCCAAAACCCGTTTTGTCGCCGATTTTATCGGCCTCGGCAGCATGCTCCCTGCCACGGTGCTTGACGCGCATACACTGGACACCGAGTTTGGCCGGATGCAGGGGCACCTGGACCCGTCTTTTGCCTGCGGTGAGGAAGTGGATTTACTGGTGCGACCGGACGATCTTCCCCACGATGACAGCAGCCCCATTACTGCCTTGGTAGAAGAAAAGCGTTTTCGTGGTGCCGAGTTTTTATACAAGCTTCGCCTGCAAAGTGGAAATTCCGTGCTGTGCTATGCCTCCAGCCACCACGACCACCAGATCGGTGAGCCGATCGGCATCAAGCTCGACATCGAGCATCTGGTCATCTTTACCCGCCAGTCTCCCCTGTCCCCAGGCGATTCACCCTAGGACCGGCTTTTAGTCCAGGCATGCTTTCCAAGGGGGATTGTGCAAGTCCACATGATCTCGTAAACCTTTGCATTCCCAACGCGTAACCGCTATAAAAAGCCAAAAATACAACGTGTATCGATCGGCCGAGACCGGAGATCGAACGCGCGTAGCAGGACTTCTTTTGATGCCATCCTCCCCGGATGGCTGCATGTAGCAGGTAACCAGCTTGGGCAAACACAAACAGTCACGAAACCATTCTTCCGTCATTGTGGATGGTGTGGAGCGCGCACCGAGCCGCGCCATGCTGCGGGCAGTCGGCTTCAAGGATGGTGATTTTTCAAAAGAGCAGATCGGCATCGCATCCACATGGAGCATGGTGACGCCCTGCAACATGCACATCAATACACTGGCCGATGAGGCGGCCCGGGGAGCCGACAAGGCCGGCGGCAAGGCCGTGATCTTCAACACCATCACGGTCTCCGACGGCATTTCCATGGGCACCGAGGGCATGAAGTATTCCCTGGTTTCCCGGGAAGTCATCGCTGACTCCATCGAGACGGTTGTGGGCTGCGAAGGATTTGATGGCATGGTGGCCATCGGCGGCTGCGACAAGAACATGCCCGGCTGCCTGATCGCCATGGCACGCCTGAACCGCCCCTCGATATTCGTCTACGGGGGCACCATCCAGCCGGGGCGCTACAAGAACACGAAGGTCGATGTGGTTTCGGTATTCGAAGCCGTGGGCCAGCATGCCAAAAACCAGTTGTCGGACCGCGAGCTCAAGCAGGTTGAATGCGCTGCGATCCCGGGCGCGGGGTCCTGCGGCGGGATGTATACGGCCAACACCATGGCCAGTGCCATCGAAGCACTGGGCATGAGCCTGCCGAACAGTTCAGCACAAAATGCAATCTCGAAAGACAAGCAGCTTGACTGCCAGGCCGCGGGCAAGGCCGTCGTGCAGCTGGTGCAAAAAAATATCTGTCCCAAGGACATCATGACCCGGAAGGCCTTTCTGAATGCGATCACCATGGTGACCGCACTGGGAGGGTCGACCAACGCGGTGCTGCACCTGCTGGCGATGGCACATGCCATCGGCGTAAGGCTGAGCCTCGACGATTTCACACGGGTTGGCAAGAAAGTACCGGTGCTGGCCGATCTGCGGCCGAGCGGCCGGTACATGATGTCCGAATTGATCGAAATCGGCGGCATTCAGCCCTTGATGCGCATGTTGCTGGACAAGGGACTGCTGCACGGGGACTGCCTGACGGTCACGGGCAAGACCTTGCGGCAGAATCTGCGTGGCATCAGGCCATACCCGAAATCCCAAGACATCGTGCGCAGTTTTGCTGACCCGATCAAAAAAGACAGCCACCTCGTGATCCTGTATGGGAATCTTGCACCTGAAGGGGCCGTGGCAAAAATCTCCGGAAAAGAAGGCCTGCACTTTACCGGCAAAGCGCGCATTTTCCCCTCGGAGGAAAAGGCGTTGGCAAGGATTCTGGACGGCGGTGTCAAAGCAGGGGATGTGGTGGTAATACGCTATGAAGGGCCGAAAGGAGGTCCGGGCATGCGCGAGATGCTGTCCCCGACCTCGGCCATCATGGGCAAGGGGCTTGGCAAGGACGTGGCCCTGATCACGGATGGCCGCTTCTCGGGTGGCAGCCACGGCTTCGTGGTTGGCCACATTACCCCCGAAGCCGCAGTAGGCGGGCCTTTGGCGCTGCTGAAAAACGGGGATCTGATCACCATCGATGCCCGAAAGCGCGAGATCAATGTCAAACTTTCCAAGAAGGAACTGGGGCAGAGGAAACGGCAGTGGCGGGCCCCCAAGGCCCGTTACTCGAAAGGGGTCTTGGCCAAATATGCCCGGCAGGTGCGCTCGGCCTCAAACGGGGCCACCACG
>JAPOYL010000009.1 GCA_026706595.1 Gammaproteobacteria bacterium
TAGGTCACCAGGCAGGGCTTGTCCGAGCGTTTTGCCCAGGGCTGCTGGTTGTGCATGATGTAGGTGATCTCGTAGTTGTCCGGGCGCACCCCGTACTGCTCGATGTGGTTGCTGCGGGTATCGAGTTCCCTGACCTCCGTGTCCGGCAGCACCGAGGCATCTGAATGCACGATCGTATGGTTATGCAGTTCGCTCTCGTAACGGACCGAGGACAGCAGCCAGCTCTCCAGATAGGTCGGTTGGTCCAGCATCATCAGCGACTGGTTCGCATTGCACGCGAACACCACGTCATCGTAGGTTTCTCTTTTCCCGTTCTCGTCCTCGACGACGACCTCGTTCTCGCGCCGGTACACCTTGTGCACCGGGCGCTCCAGGTAGATCTTGTCCTGGAACTTCGCCGACAGGTTTTCGTAGATGCGCCGCGTGCCCTGGTCCCAGGACTGCATCGGCGTGGCGGTCTCAATGTCGAAGAACTCCAGGTAACGGGAAAACAGGGCTGCAGGCATGTCGAAGACGTTGGTGGCCATCAGGAAGTTGACGAACATGGGCTTGAGGACCTTGTAGCGGAAGTCCCCGGAGAATTTGCCGAGGTTGAGCAACGTGCCCATGCTGACGTAGTTGAACGGGTTGAGCGCATTGAGCAGGGCAGACCTTGAGTGGTTGAGCCTGCCGAACCATTTCAGGCGCCTCAGAAGCTTCTGGAACTTCTCGATTTCAGGCAGCAACTGCCTGCGGATATCGGAGTCGAAATCGTGCGCGTAGACCCCGCCCTTGTATTTCACGCTGTAGCTGAAACGGGTATCGACCAGATCGATGCCGTACTGCTGCATGAGCAGGACGATATGGTGATAGGCCGAGGCGATGCAGGCGGTGACGGAAATATCGAACGGAATCGAACTGCCATCCTCCTGCGGCATGTCCACCGTGATGGCGTTGCCGCCAACACGCGACTGGGCCTCGTACACTCGAAAATCGAACCGTTCGGGATTGTGGTGCAGGGTCCAGGCCACGCCCAGCCCCGAGACCCCTGCACCGATAATTGCGACTTTCCTTGGCATCCTTACGACCTGCAAATCAAAGGCTGCTACTCTACTACGCTTGGCGGCCGCCTCCAACGGAATTCCATCACGGGTGGTGATGTCCGTGCAGTTCGCCCTGCCATTGTTATGAATCAGTGGCTTACACGGGACGCGCTATTGTCAGTGGTAGACCGGTAGCGGTACCATACGCGTGTATCTTGGAACGCAGGGCCGTGGCCAGGCACCCACCTCGACCGGATTGTGCAAAGCAGGAAAACCAGGATCTTCTAGACTCGCATGCAGCCCGTCCAATGACTTCAGGACTGAACACCTCCAATGGTTCCTCGCCGCCGCCGGTATTCGTGACCGGTGCAGCCGGGCACGTTGGCGCCAACCTCGTGCTGCGCCTGCTTGGGGACGGGGTCCGGGTGCGCGTGTTACTCCGACACGGGGACAACAATGAGGCCATGGAAGGGCTGGAGGTGGAACGCGTCTACGGGGACATCCGTGATCTCGACGACACCCGGCGTGCGCTTGAAGGTTGCCAGGGCGTCTATCACGTCGCGGCCATGATCTCCACCATCGAGGGCAATCATGCCTACCGCCGTGACATCTACGAATGCAATGTGCTGGGCACCCGCCACGTGCTGCAGGCCGCGCGCGAAACCGGGGCCGGACGGGTGGTGGTGACGGGCTCGTTCAGTGCAGTCGGATACGATCTGGACAATCCGTCCTTGCCCAGCGACGAGACGATGCAGTTCTATCCCATGGAACGCACCATGCCGTACGAGCGCAGCAAGGCGCTCGTCGAGCACGAGTGCTGGCGTGCTGCGGCCCAGGGACAGGACGTCATGGTCGCCACCTGCTGTGCAGTGATCGGGGGTGCCGACTATTTCCCGTCGCGCCTTGGCAGAACCCTGTGCGACTACACCAACGGCAAGTTGCGTGCCTACGTGGATGGTGGATTTGAATTTGTTGCCGCGCGTGACATCGTGGAAGGACACTTGCTGTGCATGGCGCACGGGCGCGCCGGCGAGAAGTACATTTTCAGCAGCGAGTACAAGACGATCTCCGAGATTCTCGACCTGTACGAGGAAGTCACCGGCATCTCGCGGCCCGGCCGGCGCATCCCCACGCACATGATGCTTGCCTTCTCGGAAGTGGCGAGCTTTTATCTCAGCCGCTTTCACCCGAGCTTCCCGCAGCGCTTCACGCCCGGTGCCATCCGCCTGCTGAAAAAGTGCCGCCACGCGGACACCGGCAAGGCAAAGCGCGAGCTTGGCTACTGTCCTACCAGCATCCGTGATGCAGTACACCAGGCGTACGCGTTCCACTATCACCGCGGTGCGATCCAGAACCCGCTGGCGAATCCCCCGCGAGAGGAAGCCCTGCGAGCGGTGCAAGACCCCGTCTCCGGTGAGGACATTTCCATCGCCTCTGAGGGGAGCCCGCCGTGATCGCGAGGCTGGACCCGCCTCCGGGCTTTGAGCAGGCCTCCAACCTGCGCCAGCAGGTGCGCGCCACCGGACTCGACCCGGATTACTGGTATGCGGTCGAGGAGGTGCGAAACATCAAGCCGGGCACCGTAGTCGAGATCATCTTCTGGAAACGGTCGATTGCACTGTATCGCTCGAACGATGGCTCATTCCATGCGCTTGAGAACCGCTGTGCGCATCGCCAGATCAAGCTTTCCCTGGGTGATGTGCAGGGCTGCAAGCTGGTATGCGCCTACCATGGCTGGGAGTATGATCAGGAGGGCCGCCGGGTCGACATCATTCATGATGCCAGCAAGGGCGGTCTTCCGAAGCCCTCCATCCGGGCCTATCCCGTGAAGGTCCGTTACGGCCTGGTGTGGCTGTTCCCAGGCAATCCAGAGCGTGCCGAGGAACGCCAGATCCCGGACATCCCTGAACTGGAAGGACCGGAACGCTGGGCGTGTGTGCCGTTGAGCTTCACCTGGTCCGCGCACCACTCCATGATTATCGACAACGTCAGCGATTTCACACACGCTCATCTGCACCGTCGCTACCGTCCCTTTGAAGGCGCTACCCTGACGCGTTGCGAGACCATCGGCGACAACGTGCATCTGGCTTATGACACGAAGGTGGGGCGCGGGCGTATCTCCGGGCGGTTTGTCGATCACCGGCAACTGGACACCAATCACATGGACCTGTGTTTCGAGTACCCTTACCAGTGGTCCAACACCGATGATGCGATCAAGCACTGGCTGTTCGTCTTGCCGATCGATGAGCGCACCACACGGGTGTTCTTCATGTTCTACTTCAAGTCACTGAAGATTCCCCTGCTGCCGGTCCATATACCGCGTTTTGCCATGGCCACGGTGCTGAAGCTGTCGAACCGCATGCTGATCGCACCCCTGCTGGATCAGGACCGCTATGCGGTCGAAGCCGAGCAGCTGGGCTACGAGAAACACTGGGACGCTCCACCCATCGAGTTTAACCCGGTGGTCAAGGCCTTCCAGAACGTGACCGTGCGCAAGTGGCAGGAGTATCTGGCGCGCGAGGCGGAAAACGGCCGTGCCGTTGCCTGAACTCGCAGGCGAACCGTTTCTGCTGTCGGGGGCGACCCTGCTTGAGGCCACGACCATGCTGGCGGTGTTTATCGGTGCCCTGTTCGCAGGCTCGATTCTGTTGCCTGGGCATCGCATCACCGGACCGCAGCTGGCGGGCCAGGTAAACACGTACAAGCTTAACGGCTTCCTGCTGTTCTTGTTGACCGTGATCGTAGCAGGCATGGCCCAGATGCAGGGCTGGTTTTCGCTCGCTGCGCTCTATACTCACTTTGGTGCCCTGTTCGTAGCGGCCAACGTATTCGCATTCGCCCTGTCCGTCTGGCTGTACTGGCGAGGGGTGAGGACCCAGGAACCATCCCCGGGGTTGTGGCGAGGCTTTTTCTTCGGCGTCGAACTCAACCCGAGCTGGCTCGGGGTGGACCTGAAGCTGTTCAGTTACCGGCCCTCCCTGATCGGACTGGCCCTGTTCAACCTGTCCTTTGCCGTCGTGCAGTACGAAACCTACGGCGGGCTGACCCTGGCCATGGTGCTCTACCAGGCCTTTACGTTCCTGTATGTTCTCAACTACTTCCAGTTCGAACACGGCATGATCCATACCTGGGATATCGTCAGCGAGCGTTTCGGCTGGATGCTGGTCTGGGGCGACTATGTGCTGGTGCCGTTTTTCTACTGCCTCGCAGGCTGGTGGCTGGTTCACGCAACGGAGCCGCTGTCGATGCTGGGTGCCGCAGCGATCGTCTCGCTGTTCGCGTTCGGCTTCTGGCTGTTTCGTGGTGCCAATGAGCAAAAGCACCGTTTCAAGCGTGACCCGAGTGTGAAAATCTGGGGGCGACCCGCCGAGACCCTGGACGGGCGCTTGCTGGTGTCCGGTTTCTGGGGGATTGGGCGACATCTCAACTATACCGGCGAGATCTGTATCTACCTCGCGTTTACCTTGACAACCGGGTTCACATCCTGGTTGCCGTACCTGCTGCCGGCCTGGCTCGCGAGCCTGCTGTGGCATCGCTCCCGACGGGATGAACGCCGCTGCCGTGCCAAGTACGGAGAACTGTGGGGACGCTACAAGAAGCGGGTACGTTATTCCATGTTGCCGTTCGTCTATTAGGGGCCGGGATGGCGCAGCGATCAGACAGGGTGACCACACTGGGTTCTGCGAATCCTTCACCGCCAGACAAGGCCGTGCCCGAGATGGCCGGCGGCTGGCCGTTGATCGGCCACCTGCCGGAATTCCTGAAGGATCCGGTTTCGATGCTGGAGCGCGGCTGGCAGGAACAAGGTGAGCTTTTCCAGTTTCGGATAGGCCCCCGCAAGTTTGTGCTCTTCTCCGGGCCCGAGGCACACGATTTCTATTTCAGAACGCCCGAGGACCAACTGAATGCCAAGGCCGTCTACCAGTTCACGGTGCCCATCTTCGGGCGTGGCGTGGCATATGACATCTCCCCGGAATTAATGGCCGAGCAACTGGGGTTTCTGTATCCGGCGCTTCGTGAATCCGCGATGCGCAGGTTTGCCCGCATCATGTATGCGGAGACCAGCCGCTTTGCCGATGCCCTCGGTGAATCCGGAGAAATCGATCTGCCGCATGCCATGAACGAGCTCACCGTCAAGATCGCCAGTCGCTGCCTGATCGGAGAGGAAGTCAGGGCACAGGTGGACACGGGGTTTGCCGAGGCTTATCACGATCTGCAAAACGGCATCAATACCCTGGGGTTTTTCCTTCCCAGGCTGCCGACCCCGGCCCATCGCACCCGCGACCGGGCCCGGCAAAAGGTGGCCGAGATCTTCGGCCGGGTCATGACGGAACGCCGGCGCACCGGGGCGCAGCCCGACGATTTCATGCAGACGCTCATGCACGCGCGGTACAAGGATGGCCGTGCACTAAGCGACGACGAGATTACCGGCATCCTGCTGACGGTGCTGTTTGCGGGCCAGCACACGAGTGCCGTGCTCGCGACCTGGACGTTGCTGGAACTTTTACGGGCCCCCGCTTACCTGGAGCGCATCCGGGACGAGATGCAGGAGGTCTACCGCGAGAGTGAACAGGTGAGCCTCGCGAGTCTCAAGCAACAGGTGGCGCTGGAGCACGCCGTGCGCGAAGGGGAGCGCCTGCATCCGCCGTTGATCATGCTGATTCGCAAGGTGCTCAAGCCCCTTCAGTACAAGGGCTACAGCGTGCCGGAAGGTACCTTGGCCGTAGTGTCGCCGGCAGTCTCTCATCGCTTGCCGCATGTCTTTGCCGACCCGGAACGTTTTGCACCGGAGCGCTTTGACCCGCCCGCCAGCGAGGACAAGCAGCACCACTTCGCCCTGATCGGCTTTGGCGGGGGCAAACACCGGTGCATGGGCAAGCATTTTGCGGTCATGCAACTGAAGGCGATCTGGACCGTGCTGCTCGACCGCTTCGACTTTCATCTCGACTCTGGATTTCCCGCCCCGAATTACGGCAGCTGGGTGACCGGTCCGGTGGAACCCTGCCGGCTGCGCTACCGGCGGCGCCCGAGCACGAGCCTGTTCCAGTGAACGCTACCTCGGCCCGGCGTTACGATGTAGCCATCGTTGGTGCGGGTCCGGTCGGCAGCCTGTGTGCACTGGCCCATGCGCGGAGGGGTGCCCGCGTGATCCTGCTCGAAGCTAATCCCAAGGCTTCCCAGCGCCTTGCTGGCGAATGGCTGCATCCTCCTGCCGTGCGGATCTTGCGCGAGATCGGAGTTGATCTGGGCGTGCAGCTCCCTGACCCCAGGGGCAAGGGGTTTGCAGTGTTCCCGGAAGACGGTTCTGAGCCCATCGTTTTCTCTTATCCGCAAGGCGCCCGGGGGCTGACCTGCGAGCACGCCTCGCTGGTTTCGAACCTGCGTGAAGCGGTCAGCTGCCATCCACAGATCGAGTATCTGGTTAACGCCCGAGCACGTGAAGTCGAAGACGGGCGCCTCACGTTCACCTGCAACGGCACGGATGAAACGGTTATGGCCTCTCGCATTGTTGGTGCCGACGGCCAGGCCTCGGTCGTGCGTCAGTCACTGGGGTTGTCGAAAAACCCGGTGATCTGCTCGCAGACGGTGGGCGTAGTTTTGAGCGGGGTGGAATTGCCGCTGGAGGGGTATGGACACGTGCTGCTCGGCGGTCCGGGTCCCATTCTCATCTACCGCCTTGGCGAGCGTCATGTCCGGCTGATCGTCGATGTCCCGCTGGAGCGCACCACGCCCCGCGATCGCATCGGTTTCTTGCTGGATTCGTATACTGACCTGTTGCCGGATACCTTTCGCCCGGCATTTATCGAGGCTTTGCGCGCCGGACAGTTCCATGTCGCTGCCAACAAACTGAGACCGCGGCTCACCTACGGGAGTGCACAACGCGTTCTGATCGGCGATGCGGCCGGACACTACCATCCGATGACGGCGATGGGGATGACCTTCGGTTTCGGCGATGCGCTTGTGCTGGCCGAGAGCGATAATTTCAGCGAATTTACTGCCAGGCGCATCCGTGCAACCCGGGGTCCGGCGTTTCTCGCCATGGGGCTCTACGAGGTGTTTGCCGATCATCGGGCCGAGGCGGTTGCCTTGCGGCACACGATTTACCGAAGTGCCCGTACCAACACTGCATTCAGGGACCAGACCGTACGGTTACTTGCCTGCGAAGATACCTCATCGATTCGCATGGGGTTCGC
This sequence comes from Gammaproteobacteria bacterium, assembly GCA_026706595.1. Lineage (GTDB taxonomy): Bacteria > Pseudomonadota > Gammaproteobacteria > UBA4575 > UBA4575 > WTFY01. Next base: position 7,217 of record JAPOYL010000009.1, read on the forward strand.
CTTCGTCACAACCGTGGTGCGCACCATCGTCGAGCAAATCCCGCGATCCTGCAACCATCTCGCCTGGCGACGGGCGCGTGACGTTCTTCGTGCGATCACGGTCCGGCTTGGATGGTTTTTGCGGAGCATCCTGCAACTCTCCAGGGCAAGAAACGGGAAAGGTGAGCTGGACCGGCGATCCTGGAGCACGCTGGCCGGTGTGCTGCAGATCTCCATGCCCGCCAAAGCCCGAAACCCCCAGCCCAGTCGCCCGAAGGAAGTGCCCTCCCTCGATGCAACTTCGGCATTGGAGCGTGCAAGCATGCGCTTGCTGGATCTGCAGGGCGAGGAGGGTGGCTGGGAAGGCGAGATGGTCTGGTGTCCCATGTTGACCGCGCAGTATGTATTACTGCACTACATCATCGGTAGGCCACTTGATCCCGGCAGGCGCCGACGTGTGTTGCGCTCATTCGAACACACCCGTCTTGAAGGGGGCGCATGGGGGATGCACGAACACTCTCAACCCCACCTGTTTGTCACCACTCTGGTATACGTGGCGGCGAGATTGCTGGGACTGGAGCGCGAGGACGCGCTGCTGGTACCCGCGAGGCAATTCATGCAAGCCGAGGGAGTCCTCGCAATTCCAAGCTGGGGGAAATTCTGGCTGGCACTTCTCAATCTCTACGACTGGCGTGGTGTAAACGCCGTCTTGCCGGAGTTGTGGAGCCTGCCACGCTGGATCACGTTACATCCCTCGAACTGGTACTGTCATACCCGACTGATCTACATGGCGATGGCGGTGATCTACTCGCATCGGTTCCAGGTCCCAGCAACTCCCCTGATCACATCCTTGCGTGAAGAGTTGTATCCACAGGGAGTCGCCTACACCGATTTCCGCAAGGGCCGCAACCGCCTCCGAGACGCCGACCTCTTTGCGCGGCCCAGCGTGTGGCTGCGGGCTGGCTACCGGGTGGCGCAGATTTTTGAGCGCTACCACAGCCAACGCCTTCGCGACCGGTGTGTGGAAGCGATCCTGCACCAGATCCGGTGGGAGTTGCAGACCACCAGTCATACGTGCATTTCCCCGGTCAGCGGTATCCTCAACATGCTTGCCTTGTGGCTGCGGGATCCCGATGACTCGGACCTGGCCCAGGCGCTCGAACAGCTAGACGGCTGGATCTGGGAAGACGAGGAGATGGGAGCGCGGGTTACCGGTGCAAGGAGCGCCTCGTGGGATACCGGCTTTGCACTGCAGGCACTGGCCACGACGAGCGACATTGAAGGGGTTGAGGATGCACGCGTAGCGGGCGCCGAGTTCCTGTACCGACAGCAGATCACCACCAGCTTCGAAGGTTACCGCGAGGCTTGGCGAAATGATCCCAAGGGCGGCTGGTGTTTCGCAGGTGGATGGCATGGCTGGCCGGTAACGGACTGTACGGCTGAGGCCGTGCTTGGACTGATCGCCACCCATCACGAGGCAACGGATGCAGCCGTGCTCCGCGATGCGATTCGGTTCATGTTGCGTGGCCAAAACCGCGATGGTGGCTTTGGCAGTTACGAATCGCAACGCTCAGTGCTCGGACTCGAGTGGTTGAATCCAGCCGAGATGTTTGGCGAATCGATGACCGAGCATTCCTACATCGAGTGCACGGCGTCCTGTCTGGCGGCATTTGCTGCCTGCAGGAAACACTTCCCGAGTCTGGCAGACCGGCAGTTGATGGAGGCCGTCTTGCGGGCCGATACCTGGATTCGCCAGACCCAGTCAAGTGATGGGTCATGGCGTGGCGTGTGGGGCGTTCAGTACATCTATGGCACGCTGTTCGGGATCCGGGGACTGCTGGCCGCCGGTGCCTGCCCCGGTGATACGGCGTTGCGCCTGGCCTGCAGGTGGCTGCTGGACCGCCAGCGAAGTGACGGGGGATGGGGCGAGCATCACAGTGGCTGTCTGAGCGGCCGGTACATCGCGCATGAACAAAGCCAAGTCATCCAGACCGCATGGGCACTGATTGCGCTTCTTGAGGCGGGTGATTCGAGCTGGAACGCGATTTCGAAGGGCGCACGGTTCTTACTCGATGCCCAGCGCGAGGACGGATCATCGCCCAGACAGGACATGGCCGGGGTCTTTTTCCGCACGGCACTGCTGGATTATGTTCTTTATCGCCAGTACTTCCCGTTGCATGCACTCGGACTCTACGAGCAGCGACGCAGGGCCAGACAGGACCTGACGAACCCCGTCATCCATAATGTCGTCGCAAGATCACCTAGGGTTGGAGATGCCCCGGAATCCAAGGAGCCTTTGCGCTCTTCAGCCTAGCACTTGAGCATGGAGATGCCTGGCCACTGCCCGGCACGTTCAATTCTCCGAAGGCAGAGGTTTTCGGGCCAGGAAGAAAAACATTGGTGTAAAAATTCCAGACTCACCGCCCTCGGTCAACGTATCCGCCCCGAGGTTCAGTACCGTGCTGACTGCCGTGGTACCCTCGGGTACCAGACGCAGCTTCTCGCAAACCCTTAATCCCATATTGGTCAAGGCGCGCCCGATAGGTGTGCGCGGGATACTCGAAAGGCTGAGATCTCGGCCCTGCAAGGCACGATGCCAGGGCATTGTTGGATGTGATTCGGGGGCAAGATCACGGGCTTCCAGGAGCTCAAATCCGGCCATGCGAAATGCGTCACAAACTTCCGATGTGAGGGCGATGTCCGGCAGCGCATTCCCGATTTCAATACTTTTCTTGATTCGCAGGTGCTCTTGATTGTGTGCGTTGAAATCCTTGGTAAGGCACCATTCGTAGCCTGCCAGGCAAGCCCCCGGGCGAAGGACGCGGAAGATCTCCCGAAACGCCGCAGTCTTGTCCGGTGCATGAGGCATGGACTCGATGGCAATGGCGCCGTCGTAGCAGTTGTCATCTTCGGGTATCTGCATGTAGTCGCCGTGGATGAAGCGGCACAACGACTGGACATCCCGAGTGTGCACTTTCGCACGTTCTATCTGGTAAGCATTATTGTTCAGACCGACAAAGCTTGCTCCGGAATGGCGTGCCAGCGTGCCCATTGGCCCTCCTACCCCACATCCCACATCGAGTACCTTCATCCCTGGTTTCAAGGACAACCTGTCTGCAAGAAACAATTGATGCCTGAGTAGCGATGACTTGAAGCTCTCACCTTGTCGACGCGGAGCAAAGTGAAAGGACTGACCCCAGCCAAACTCGTAGAAATCTGTGACCAGGTCGTAGTAGTGATTGACGAGCATCTGATAATGCTCTTTTCTGAGTTCTGGGGTGCCCGGTGCATGAAGTCCCGTGTACTGGTCAACCACGGACTTTATCTGGCCCGGAGAAAGGTCCGCAAGGGTACGAGAGCTTGACCGTTTGACGGGTTCTCGGATCATCGGTTCATTATGCCGGGTTCGTACGGCTCCTCCAAATCGGTATACGACACTACCCGATAGACTTGATGGGCCCGGTAGGACTCGAACCTACGACCAAAGGATTATGAGTCCTCTGCTCTAACCAACTGAGCTACAGGCCCCAACGGTGTGTCTCGAAAAGAATTCTATTCGATTTCGAGAAAGCTGCGTAGCTGTTCGGACCGGCTCGGATGGCGAAGCTTGCGAAGTGCCTTGGCCTCGATCTGGCGAATACGTTCCCGCGTCACATCAAACTGCTTACCCACTTCCTCCAGGGTGTGATCGGTATTCATGTCGATTCCGAAACGCATGCGCAGCACCTTGGCTTCCCGCGGGGTAAGCGAGGCCAGTATTTCACGCGTGGCTTCACCGAGACCCTCGGATGAGGCGGAATCCACCGGGGATTCAATGATGACGTCTTCGATGAAGTCCCCAAGATGCGAGTCTTCATCGTCGCCAATCGGGGTTTCCATCGAAATCGGCTCCTTGGCGATCTTCAGCACCTTGCGTACTTTCTCCTCGGGCATCTCCATGCGCTCGGCCAACTCTTCCGGGGTCGGTTCACGTCCCTTTTCCTGCAGCATTTGCCGCGATATCCGGTTCAATTTGTTGATGGTCTCAATCATGTGTACGGGGATCCGTATCGTGCGCGCCTGGTCCGCGATCGAGCGCGTGATGGCCTGGCGGATCCACCAGGTGGCATAGGTCGAAAATTTGTAACCCCTGCGGTACTCGAATTTGTCTACCGCTTTCATCAGGCCGATGTTGCCTTCCTGGATCAGGTCCAGGAACTGCAATCCGCGGTTGGTGTACTTCTTGGCGATGGAAATCACCAGGCGCAGGTTGGCTTCCACCATCTCCTTCTTGGCGCGGCTGGCCTTGGCTTCGCCGATGGACATGCGCCGATTGATGTCGCGGATCTCGCCGATGGTCAGGCCGGCTTCCTGCTCGATCAGGAACAGCTTGTCCTGCTCCTTGGCGATATCCGGTTTCAGGGCCAGCAGGCCTTTCGCATACTTGGCTCTGGACCGGTTCAGGGCGTCCAGCCAGTCGGTACAGGATTCGTTGCCAACAAAGACCTTGATAAATCGGTCCCGCGGCATCTTGGCATCCTGTATGCACAGCTGGCGGATACGTGCTTCGTGAATACGAATCCTGCCGACCATTTTTTTGAAGTCCGTGGTCAGGATTTCCACCATTTTGGGCGTGAGCTTGACCATAGTGAACTCGTTGGCGAGGTCTTCCCCAGCCTTGAGCCGTTTTTTGGTATTGCTGTTGGCGGAAAGAAACTTCTTGTACAGCCGCTGTAATTTCCTGAAATAGGCCTGGACTTCCTTGGGATCGGGACCGGTGTCCTGTTCTTTTTCATCGTCATCGTCATCCTCACTCACCCCGGCATTCTTGCTTTCCTGGGTGATTTGCGCCGCGGGCGGAGGGATGGCATCCGTGTCTTCATCGAGATCTACGAACCCGACGATCAGGTCCGTCAGGCGCAACTCCTCGGACTTGACCTTGTCATAGAATGCCAGCAGCTTCTCAATGGTGGACGGGTAATGCCCGATCGCAAACAGGACCTGGCGCAGTCCCTCTTCGATGCGCTTGGCAATCTTGATTTCTCCCTCACGGGTCAGCAGATTCACGATCCCCATCTCGCGCATGTACATGCGGACCGGGTCGGTAGTGCGGCCAAACTCGCTGTCCACGGTGGCCAGGGCGGCGGCGGCCTCCTCGACGTCATCGTCTGTGGCGGCACTGTCGGTCAGCACCAGGCTGTCGGTGTCAGGGGGCTGCTCATGGACGTTGATGCCCATGTCATTGATCATGCCAACGATGTCCTCGATCTGTTCGGGATCCACGATGCCGCTTGGCAGGTGGTCGTTGACTTCCGCATAGGTCAGGTAGCCCTGTTCCTTGCCTTTTGCGATAAGTTGCTTGATGCTGCTGGATTGCTGTTGATTTTCGTCCAAATGTACACCTGCTGCCCGGACCCGGGCATTCCATGAACCAAACACCACAATATATCAGGATCTAGGTGGTATGAATAGCACCCTGATGGAAATCAAGGACTTAACTTACTAGTCAGTCCTCCTGTGGCATTCGGGAGCCTAGAATCATTTGTGTGTGCAGGCCGTTTGCGATGGTCCGGACGCATATGCCTTGCAGTGACATTTGAGCACGGGATTCGCGGCAGCGGGTTGCACCAATTTCCTTAGGACACCTTGTGGTGGAGCAGGTTACGAAGCTGCTGTTTCTCCGCTGCACTCAGCCCGTCCGTTTGTTCCTTGTCGATCAGTGCCTGCACCCGGGCCTGATCGGTCTTTCGGAAGATCCATTTCATGGCATCTTCGAAGGCCTGATCCGGATTTCGCAGTTGCGGGGGTTCCCAGGTCATCAGCTTTTGCAGCTGCTGGGCCTCTTCCTGACCGCGAAAGCGCTCGATCAGGGCCGCATGGCTGAGCTCGGGTTCCTGCTGCCAGATTTGCAGAATCCTTGCAAGAAGTGCCACCCCCGGGATCGGCGATTCATGCAGGGTATCCACGGCAGTGACCGTCTTGACCAGGTCGGGCTGGTGCAACAGGGCCGAGATCGCAAGCCGCACCGGGGTGGCACGGGTCAGGGCATCGGCCATCTTGAATCGATGAGCGCTCCCCTGTGTCGGCTTGGCAACAGCGAAATGCACCGGTGCGCCGACCCTTTTTTCCAGTTCCTCAAAAACGAGTTTCTTGAACACGCCGTCCGGAAGCTTGGACAGCAGTGGCTTTGCGCGCTGGGCAAGACGGGCCTTGCCCGCCGGAGTGCGAATGTCCGAATCGCGGCTCAGCTTGTCCAGGATGAACTCGGACAAAGGGATGCTGTCTTCCACGTACTGCAGGAAAATCTCCTTGCCGCGTGTGCGAATCAGGCTGTCCGGGTCCTCCCCTTGCGGCAGGAACAGGAACTTCGCTTCCAGCCCATCTCGAAACACTGGCACGGTGTGCTCGGCGGCACGCCAAGCCGCATCGCGACCGGCTCGATCACCGTCAAAGCAGAAGATGATTTCCTGGGTATAGCGAAACAGTTGCTGGACATGTTGCGAGGTCGTGGCCGTACCCAGCGTGGCCACGGTATTCTCGATGCCGTGCTGTGCCAGGGCAAGTACATCCATGTAGCCTTCCACCACCAGCAGGTTGTGCGGGGCGCCTTTGGCCTTGCGCGCCTCGTACATGCCGTACAACACATCACCCTTGTGAAATACCGGGGTTTCGGGAGAGTTCATGTACTTGGGAACGGCATCGTCGAGTACCCGTCCGCCGAAGCCGATCACCCTTCCTCGCCGGTCACGGATCGCGAACATGATTCGGTTTCGAAAACAGTCGTACAGCTTGCCGTGGACGTTTTTCTTGACTAGTCCGCTGTGTAAAAGCTCCTCTTCACTGGCTTTACCCCGGAGCACATTCAGCAGGCTGTCAAAACGGTCCGGCGCGAATCCGAGTCCGAAGCGTGCCGCAACCTCGCCGCTCAGTCCACGATTTTTCAGGTACCCGGTAGCTACGGGCTCTGCACGCAGGCAGCTGCGAAAATGAGCCTGGGCCTGCTCCAGCAAGGCCAGCAGCTTGTGGTGGCTCTGCGGTGCCGGAGCACCGGCATCGCGGGGCACTTCCAGGCCGGCACGTTGCGCCAGGACCTCGACCGCTTCCAGGAATTCGAGACGTTCATAATCCATCAGGAAGCCGAGCGCGGTGCCGTGCGCACCGCAGCCGAAGCAGTGGTAGAACTGCTTCTCCGGGCTGACCGTGAACGAAGGGGTTTTCTCGTTGTGGAAGGGGCAGCAGGCCATATACTCCCGGCCCTTCTTTTTCAGGGACACGTGGCCGCTGATAAGTTCGACGATATCCGTGCGCGCGATCAGCTCATCGATGAAGGATTGCGGGATTCGGGTCGACACGGCGGATCAATGGGCACTGCGGTGCAGGGTTTGTTCTTGTTCACGCCCGAGGGCCGTGCGTGGGTGCGCGTAGCTCCCGATGGCGTGTGCGTTCCATGATGCGCCTTGCGCAAGGACAGGGTCAAGCGCCGGACGGTACCAAAAGGTGCCTAGAAAATTTTCTCGTTGAAGATGCGCCAGTGCTCGGCGATCGCATAGCGGTCGGTCATGCCGGAGATATAATCGGAGATCACCCGCGCACGCCCACTGTCGCCGTCCTGGCCGGTGGCCTCACTGGCGAGCCTGTGGTACTCATCCGGCATCAGGCGGGCATCGCCAAGGAATGCGGCGTAGAGGTCCGCGACCACTTTTGCAGCCTCGCGGTTCATGCGGTGCACGCGCTCGTGACGGTACAGGTGTTCACGCAGAAAGTGCTTGAGCGCCTGGTTTTTCTCACGCATGGGACCGCTAAAGCGGATCAGGGGGCCCGGTGCCTCGCGCACCTCATCAATACTGCCTACCTCGGCATCGGCAATGGCCGCCTGGCTTGCCGAGATCAGGTTTGCCACCAGCTGGTTGCGGATCCGGCGGATGGTCTCGTAGGTTTTTCGACGCTGTCCAAGCTTCGGAAATTCACGCTCAACGGCATCGAAGTGCTGGTCAAACAGCTCGACTTCCCTGAGATGGGGTACGGTGATCAGGTTGGCGCGCAGGCCATCATCGATGTCGTGGCTGGTGTAGGCAATCTCATCGGCAATATTGGCCAGCTGAGCTTCCAGGCCCGGTTGCGTGCGCTCAAGAAAACGCTGCCCCACCGGGCCCAGCGTTCGCGCATTCTTTTTCGAGCAGTGCTTGAGGATGCCTTCGCGGGTCTCGAACGTCAGGTTCAAGCCCGGGAACTGCGGGTACTTCAGTTCCAGCAGGTCGACCACCCGCAGGGATTGCAGATTGTGCTCGAAGCCGCCATGCGCCTGCATGCAGCGGTTGAGAGCATCCTGGCCGGCGTGACCGAACGGGGTATGGCCCAGATCGTGGGCCAGTGCAATCGCCTCGCAGAGCGGCTCATTGAGTTTGAGGCGGTACGCGATGCTGCGTGCCACCTGGGCCACTTCAATGGAATGTGTCAGGCGGGTGCGGTACAGGTCTCCCTCGTGATTGACGAACAGCTGGGTCTTGTACTCCAGCCTGCGAAAGGCCGTGCTATGGATGATCCGCTCGCGATCGCGCCGGTATTCTCCGCGGTGTGAAGCCGGGGCCTCGGCATGCATTCGTCCCCGGCTGCCGGACTCGTGTGCACCATACGGAGCCGGGAGGGTGGATTGGACCTTGTGTACGGGGTCGGATGCCGGGATACCTCGCACCGTTCAGGTCCCGCAAAATTCCTGCAGCGTGTCTTTCAGGGCCGATGCCGGAAACTCGCCAGTGAGCACGGCCTTGCCAATGTCCCTGAGCAGTACCAGATGCAACTGGTCCGCACGTGCCTTCTTGTCACGTGCCATGTGTTCCAGGAAAGACTCCGCCTGCAGGGCTTCGGGCGGGGCACTGGGCAGTTGCGCGCGTGCCAGCAACGCCTGGATGCGCTCACCAGCCTCCTCGTTCAGCCAGCCCAGCCGGATCGACATCCGCGCGGCCATCAGCATGCCGCAGGCGACTGCTTCGCCATGCAGCCACTGTCCGTAGCCGAGCGCCGTTTCGATGGCATGACCGAAGGTATGCCCTAGATTCAGTAACGCGCGTGCTCCAGAGATTTCCAGCTCGTCCTCGGCCACGACCTCGGCCTTGTTCTTGCAGGAGCGGTGCACGGCATAAGTCAGTGCCTCGGTGTCACGTGCCAGCAGGTGCTCGACGTTGTCTTCCAGCCAAACGAAGAATTCGGCATCGCGGATGAGCCCGTACTTGATGATTTCGGCGATCCCCGCCCGCAATTCCCGGTCCTCGAGGGTGCGCAGACACTCCAGGTCGGCGATCACGCATTGTGGCTGGTAGAAGGCACCGATCATGTTTTTGCCCAGTGCGTGATTGACGCCGGTCTTGCCGCCTACCGAGGAATCCACCTGGGCGAGTAGCGTGGTCGGAATCTGGATGAAGTCCACACCACGCAAATAGGTGGCCGCGACAAAGCCCGTAATGTCACCGATCACCCCGCCGCCAAGGGCAACCAGCGTCGTATCACGTCCGCAACGGTTTTCCAGCAGGCAGGTGTACACCTGCTCCACGGTTTGCAGGGACTTGGTCGCCTCACCGTCCGCAAGCGCGAGGTGCAGGACGCGATTCGGTTCAAGTTGTTGGCAGACGGCTTCCAGGTACAGCGGTGCCACCCGCTCATTGCTGAGTACGAACACGCGGCTCCCGCGGATGTGCTCTTTCAGATAACGGGGTTCACCAAGAAGCCCGGCTCCGATATAGATCGGATACCCGCGCATGCCTAGCTGTACTTCAAATTGAATCATCGTCGGGGAGGGATTCAGGGCTCTGGCGTCAGGTCCAAAAGTTGTAACACCCGGTTCGCCGTCCAGCTCACGGTTCGCCGGTCCGTGTCGATGGTATGGTCCGCAGTTTGCAAATACAAGGGCTCTCTCTGGTGCAGCAGCTCGGTGATGACCTGGCGCTTGTCCGGCACATTCAGCAAGGGCCTGTGGTCGCTGTGGCGGGTTCGCTTGAGAAGCATGTCGACCGAGGCCTTCAGGTAGATGACTGTGCCACAGGTTGCCAGCAGCTTCCGAGTGGGTGCGGTGAGCACAGCACCACCCCCGGTGGCGAGCACCATTGCTTGACGGCGACACAGTTCGTCGATGGCCTTCTCCTCGCGTTTCCGAAAACCGGATTCGCCCTCGTAGTCGAAAATGGTGGCGATATCGACGCCGGTCTTCTCTTCGATGACCTGGTCACTGTCAAAAAAGGGCCGCTTAAGCTTTTTGGCGAGCTTTCGCCCGACCGACGACTTGCCGACCCCCATGGCCCCGATCAGGATGATGTGTTCCGCCGTCACAGGCCACAGGGAGGGGGTTGCATCCGGTGGCAGGAAACCGGACGTTTGGCGCAGGAAGTCAAGGTAATCACAGGCGGTCCCATTATACACGAGGGGGTTTATATACGGAGATGCCCGGCTTGCAGGCACCGGTCCAGTCCCCGAAGATGGCTTGGGGTTTACTATCAAGGCCAGCTCGGACTACCATAACTTTCGGCTTCTCACAATTCATAAGAACAGAGAATTCATTTCGTGAAACCGGACAGCCCGCACGATGCCAAGTTATCTCCCGGTCCCGAGGGAGATGCGCGAAAACTGGAGAGCTTGATCTCCAGCCCGCCGATTGCCATCGTGGGCATGGCATGCCGGTTCCCGGGTGCGTCTGACCTTGCAGCTTTCTGGCATTTGCTGGACAGCGGAGGAAATGCCATCACGCAGGCAGAGCCCGGTACTGGGGTCGATCGCGTGGATGCGTTGTTCCCGGACGATGCGGTGCGCAGCCCGGCCTGCCAGTTCGGGGGATTCGTGGAAGACATCGACCGCTTCGACGCCGCGTTCTTCCGGATTTCACCCGTCGAAGCGCAGATGCTTGACCCGCAACAGCGAATGATGCTGGAGACGAGCTGGCATGCGCTTGAGGATGCGGGCATCGATCCGGAGTGCCTGAAGGGCAGCCGCACCGGGGTCTATGCCGGCATCAGCACGGATGAGTACCGCATGATGGTGCTGAATTCTGCAAGGCCTGAAGAGGCCGCCGGATGCCTCTATGCCCTGAGCGGCACCAACATGAACGGCGCTGCGGGGCGGGTTTCTTTCATACTGGGATTGATGGGCCCCGCGAAAGCCGTGGACGCCGCCTGCGCTTCTTCGCTGGTTTCCGTACACGATGCAGTCGCTGATCTTCAGCAAGGCAAGGCGGACCTGGCAATTGCCGGCGGCGTGCATACCATGCTCAACGGCCGTGTATACGAACTGCGTGCGGACTCGATGATGTTGTCCCCGGACGGGCAGTGCAAGGCTTTTGATGCCTCTGCCAATGGCTACGTGCGAGGCGAAGGATGCGGTGTGGTAATCCTCAAGCGCCTGAGCGAGGCACAGGAGGACGGGGACCGAATCTGGGCCGTGATCCGGGGGGCTGCGGTTAACCATGGTGGTGCCAGTTCGGGGCTCACTGTGCCGAATACGCCGGCACTTGAGGCCGTGATCGAGGAGGCACTGTCACACGCGGGAATGTCCGCATCGATGGTGGACTACCTCGAGGCCCACGGCACCGGAACTACGGTGGGCGACCCGATCGAACTCAATGCCGCCGCCGCGGCCTACGGCCGTGGGCGCAGGGACGATCGCCCACTCCTGGTGGGCTCGGTCAAGACCAACATCGGTCATCTGGAAGCGGCGGCCGGCGTGGCAGGGCTGATCAAGGCGGCTCTGGTGGTGCATCGCGGCATGATCCCAATGCACCTGCATTTCCACAACCCGAATCCGAGTCTCGACTGGGATCACCTGCCGCTTCGAGTGATTACAGACAATCTGCCATGGCCATATGCCACCGATGAGCCGCGCCGCGCCGGTGTGAACTCCTTCGGGATCTCCGGGACGAATGCCCATATCATTCTTGAGCAACACGGCGCATCGCCCGCGGTGTCCGAGCCCGCACCACAACCCGTAGGCCTGGCCCAGGCAGTTGGCACAACCTTGCCGCAGACGGTAGCGGAGTGCCGCGACCAGGCGTTTGTGAAACGCACATCGCGCCTGTTGCCGCTCTCGGCCAAGAGCGAGCCAGCGCTGCACGCGTTGGCCGAGCGCTACCTGTCCTGGCTCGATCAACTGCAAGCGGCTCAACCGGATCCTGCCACGGAGGATGAGCAACTGGCCAATCTCGCCTGGACGGCCTCGATCGGGCGCAGCCACTTCGATTACCGTGCAGGCCTGGCATTCACCGACGTGGCTTCCTTGCAGCAGCAGTTGAAGAAGGTGGCGAAGGCAGATGGACTGGCCCATGCACGCTCACTGAAGGTCGCATTTGCCTACACCGGGCAAGGCAGTCAGTGGCCGGGTATGGGACAAGCGCTGTATGAGCGTGAGCCAGTAGTGCGGGCTGTACTGGACCGTTGCGAGAGCGTGTTTTTCGAGCAGCGGGGCGCCTTGCTCCTGGATGTGATGTTTGATCGCCCGGGTGCTCGTGGTGCCCTGGAAGATACCGCCTGGGAGCAGCCAGCGCTGTATGCACTCGAATGTGCGCTGACTGCCCTTTGGGCAAGCCTCGGGGTTCGTCCTGCCATTGTGTTCGGACACAGTGTCGGCGAGCTTGCCGCTGCGCATGCCGCGGGCGTGTTCAGCCTTGAGGACGGAATGCGGTTTGCTGAAGCCAGGGGCCGACTGCTTTCCAAAACCGCAGAAGGTGCAATGGCCGCAGTGTTTGCGCCGGCACAGCAGGTGGTCTCGGCCGTTGCCCAGCGAAACAAGGAAACGGATGGGGACGCGCTTTGCATCTCGGGCTATAACGGCCTTCATCAGGTGGTCAGCGGCCCGGTCCCGGAAGTGCAGTGTCTGCTTGAGCGTTTCGACTCTGAAGGTATTCGCACCCGGCGATTGAACACGGCCCGGGCCTTCCACAGTGCCCTGGTGGAGCCGGTTCTCGACGATTTGGAGGCTTCCCTGGAGGGTGTGGCCTTCGAGTCGCCTTCTGTAAAGGTGATCAGCAACCTGACCGGTGCAGCTGTGGGATCCGGCGAAACTCTGGATGCGAAATACTGGAGACGTCATGCGCGCGAGGCAGTCGCCTTTGCCGAGGGAATTGACACCTTGTCCGGCCTTGACGTGGACCTGGTGGTGGAAATCGGCCCGGGCAAGATCCTGGCCCCAATGCTGGCCTCAGCCTGGCCGCAATCGGCACGGACTGCACCCCCCGGCATATCGAGTCTCCAGGCACCCTCGGCCTCGGCACCAGAACCAAGTTCGGATGCAGGATTTCTACAGGCGGTCGCGAAGGTCTACGAGGCCGGACTGCCGATTCGCTTTGAGGGACTTTTCGCAGGCGAGTCGCGCGCCAGGATTTCATTGCCTCAATATCCGTTCCAGCGAGAACGCCACTGGATGGAAACCCCACGCAAGCACCGGCGCGAAAAGGGTCACCCGCTACTTGGAGTCCGGCACGAATCGGCCGCTGGCGGGATCACATACGAGACACAGCTGTATGCTACCGATCCGGCCTGGCTGGGGGACCACCGGGTATTCGAGCGTATTGTGGTCCCCGGTGCGGTATATGGGGCGATGGCGGCGCTGGCCTCCCTGGCCGAGGGCGCTCCACATGCCACGGTGCGGGATATGCAGCTGCACAATGCGATGATCGTACCGGAAGCGGACCCTGATGATGGCATGGAGGAACCGGGCGCGACCCTGCAGCTCATGCTGGGCGAGGAGGAAGCCGGCGCACGCTCTTTGCGTGTGTTCAGCAAGCACGATGAAGGAGACTGGATCCTGCATGCGGAAGGACGCATCGGAACGGGTGCCTCCACCCTTCAGGCGCCGGAGCGAATCGACCTTCTGGCACTGGCAGAAAACCTGCCCGTGATGGAGGTGTCGGACTATTACCGTGCCCGGGCAGAAACCGGAATTGGACTGGGTCCGTCGTTTCGAACGCTGACCAAAATTTGGGCCGCACCCGGTGAGGCCCTGGCAGAGGTGTCGGTCCCGGAAGATCTGGGGGGTGTTGGACTGGGCGTGCACCCACTGGTTCTCGACGGCTGCTTCCAGGTCGTGGGTGCGGCACGGGGCCTGGACGGGATGCAGGGCTCAACGACCTATCTGCCGTTCGGCTGGGAGCAGCTATGGCTGGCCGGTCCGCTTCCCCAGAAGGTGTTCTGCCATGTGCGCATGAATGCCGTCGCAGCGCAATCTGAGGCAGCTCTAGCCGAGGCGCCCGAGGTGCAAAGCGGTGAGGTGTACATTTACGATGCCAACGGGATGCTGATCGGTGGTTTGAGCGGCTACACCGTGAAGCGGGCTGAGCGCTCGGCGATGCTTTCAGCACTGGAAGGCACTGATGACTTGCTGTACGAGGTGGTGTGGCGTGAATGCGCTCTTGCCTCCGGGTTGAAAGCTGCGGACTTCTTCCCCGAACCTGTTTCGGTCAAGGATCGTACCCGGCTGTTCTCCGAGTACCTGAAGGATGCGGGGGTCGGTCCCGAAGACCGGGCCGCCCTGCTTTCGGAGCTCGAGCACTGGTCCTGGGCCTTTGCGCTCGCGAATCTGGACCGGTTGGGATGGCAGCGTGTTGCCGGCGAGACCGTCGACCCGGATGCATTGCGCCAGCAACTGAACGTGAGCGCAGATCACGGGCGTCTGTTTCGCCGAATGCTCGAGATGCTGACCCGGTGCGAGGTGCTGAAAGAGGTCGATGACGGCTTTCTCGTCTTGTCGGGGTCCGAGGATGCCTGGCCAAAAGGGCTAGTCGAGGACCCTGAGGCACATGCGGAAAAAATGGCCGAGCGGTTTCCTCACGGGCTGACCGAGGTTGGATTATTTCTGCGCTCCGGAAGCGCACTGGCCGATGTTCTGCGGGGACAGGCCGATCCCCTGACACTGTTGTTCAGCAGTGGCGAGCCTACCGCGGCCGACCTGTATCTTCGTGCACCGGTAGCTCAAGCGGCCAACCGAATGCTGGGAGAGGCGGTCCGTACGCTTGTCGGTGCGCTGCCTGGCGGGCGGCGTCTGCGGGTGATCGAGGTAGGCGCGGGAACGGGTTCCGCGACGGCATCCGTGTTGCCGGAACTGCCGCAGGGACAGTTCGAGTACACCTATACGGATATCTCGGCGGGCTTTTTCGCAGAAGCGGAGGCGCGCTTCGGGGACGGCGGCGGCCACATTGATTATCGCCCGCTGGACATCGAGAAAGACCCGCAGGATCAGGGCTTCGAGGTGCACGGCTATGATTTGCTGATCGCATCCAATGTACTTCATGCGACACGCCTGCTGCCGGAGACGCTGGCCCACTGCCTGAAACTCCTCGCCCCTTCCGGACAGTTGATCGCACTCGAGAACCTTCGCGGCCAGGGCTGGATGGACCTGACCTTTGGGCAACTGGATGGCTGGTGGCGCTTCGCCGATGACTACCGTCCACACCATGCGCTGGCCAACCCTGCGGTGTGGCGCCAGGCACTTGGCGATGCCGGTTTTGATGCGATTGAAATCCTGGGCGTGGACGAGTCCGAGACAGCCAAACTCCCTGATCGGGGTGTGATTGTAGCCCGCGGCCCCGCCCGGGTGCATGAAGCTCCGGGCATGTGGGTTCTGATGGCGGATGAGGGCGGGACCGCTGCACATCTAGCGCACGAGCTTGCAGACCGCAATCAGACGGTGGTGCTGGCAGGCCCCGGTTTTGACAAGGCTGCCGAATTCAAGGTGTGCGGCCCCGGCGTGCATGAGGTGTACGTGGATGCGATGATGCGCGAGTCTTGGCAGCAACTTGTGGAGCACTTGCCAGGTGATTTGCCCTTCAGCGGGGTGGTGCATTTCGCAGGACTCGACGGGCATGGCATGCAGGCGAGTACTGCGGAAATTGCAGGAGATGTCGAGCGCAACGGGGCGAGCGCGCTGGCCCTGGTGCAGGGTGTGGCCGATTCGGTCCGTGAGCCTGACAAGGGCATCTGGTTGATCACGCGGGGGGCGCAGATTCTGGAGCGAGAGCGCGGCGGGGAACTCGCCGGTGCGATCCTGTGGGGCTTCGGCAAGGCCGTGGACCGCGAGGCGGCGCACCTGCGCCCGCAGATGATCGACCTCGACCCGCAACCCGAAGCCTCATTGCCCGATCTGGCCAATGAACTGCTGTATCCCGATGCCGAAAACCACATTGCCTATCGCCTGGGTCGACGGCAGGTGGCGCGCCTGGTCCGCTTTGCGGACGGCCCAGCGCGCTTGGCACTGCCGAAGACGCCGGACTGGGTGCTGGCACCGGACCCGGGCGGCACATTCGATCGCCCCTGCGTGCAGTCCCTTGCCGCGCGCGCGCTGGAACCCAGGGAGGTGCGTGTCGAAGTCGATGCGGCAGGTCTGAACTTCTGGGATGTTTTCCGCTCCCTCGGGTTCATAGAGGAGGGACTGCTCGGCCGGGAGATGTGCGGGCGTGTCATCGAGGCTGGCTCCGAGGTGAGCAGCGCGATTGTCGGCAAGCGCGTAATAGGACTTGGTTTCGGCGCCTTCGGTCCGCAGATGGTCACGCGAGAGGAACTTGTCTCTGTTGCCCCTTCGGGGTATTCGGTCACCGAACTTGCGACGGTGCCGAGCGCGTATGTCTCCGCAGCACTCTCCTATGAACTTTCCGGACTGCAGGCCGGCGAGCGCGTATTGATTCATGCCGGTGCCGGCGGGGTTGGCCTTGCGGCCATCCAGCTTGCCCAGGCCGCAGGGGCCGAGGTGCTGGCAACGGCAAGCATGCCCAAGCAGGCGTACCTCAGATCACTGGGGGTCGTGCATCTGTTTGACAGCCGCACGACGGCCTTCGGGGAGCAGATCCTCGAAGTGACCGGCGGAGCCGGCGTGGACGTGGTGCTGAACAGCCTGACGAGCGAAGGATTTATCGATGCCAGCCTGTCCTGTTTGCGCCAGGGAGGCCGGTTCGTGGAACTGGCCCGCAGGGACATCCTGAGCCCAGAGGAGATGGCAGCGGTGCGCCCGGATGTGGGTTATGACATCCTGGAGCTCGATGTCCTGAAAAAGACGGATCCGGCATGGGTCGGGCGGGTGCTGGACGATGTTACGAGGCAGCTCGCTTCAGGCGAAATCGGGCCGATCGTGCACAGCCGGTGGCCTCTGGCTGAAGCGGGAGCTGCCCTGCGGTTCATGCGGTCTGCCCGGCATCTGGGAAAGATTGTTGTCACGGCACCGCCGCTGGCGACAGGCCGGCTGCGCCAGGACGCCACCTACCTTGTAACCGGTGGCCTGGGCGGGATCGGCATTGCCGTGGCCGACTGGCTGGTCGGGCAGGGTGCCGGGACCCTCGTGCTGAATGGGCGCCGCAGCCCGGATGCCGAGGCCGAGGCCGCGATCCGGGAGCTTCGCGAACGCGGGGCATCGATCCACGTGGAGATTGCGGACGTGACAGATGCCTCGGCGATGGACCGGATGATGTCGCACATCGACCAGGAACTGCCACCTCTGGCCGGTGTGATTCATAGCGTCGGGGTGCTGTCGGACGGGGCACTGACAAATCAGAGCTGGGAGCGATTCGAACGGGTACTGGGGCCGAAGATCCTGGGTGCCTGGCACCTGCATCGCTCGACTCTGGATCGTGACCTCGATTTTTTCATTCTTTTTTCAAGCCGCGTGGGCGTGATGGGGAATCCAGGCCAGGCGAACCACGCCGCAGCCAATGCCTTTCTGGACCAGTTGGCCGGCCATCGGCGCGCCCTGGGGCTTGCCGGACAGGCGATTGCCTGGGGCGCATGGTCCGAGATCGGCGAAGCTGCAGAACAAAAAGACCGCATCGAACGCCAGCGCTCTGCACTGGGTGGACGCTGGTTCACCCCGCAGCAAGGTCTCAAGGCCCTTGAACGGCTGGTGCGCCAGGATGTTACGACCTCCGTGGTGATGTCGATGGACTGGTCGGTGTTCGAGAAGGCCGTCAGTGCGCGACCTCCGTTTCTTGAGGAGATGCTTGTGACAGACGACGAGGCCGAAGCCGGTGCTGTGGCCTCGTCGGCCGATGTGATGGCCCGGCTGCAGCAAACCCCAGCCTCTGAACGGGGCCGCCTGCTGGAGTCGTATCTGCAGGGGGAGGTACAGGCGGTGCTGCGCCTGCCTTCGGCTCCGGAGCCCGCCGTCGGTTTTTTCGATCTCGGTATGGATTCGCTGATGGCCGTAGAACTGCGAAACCGCCTGAACCGGGCCTTCTCGGATGAGTACACTGCCTCCAACACGGTGGTGTTCGATTACCCGGACATCATCTCGCTGGCCCGCCACCTGTCCGAGGAACTGGGCGAAGTCAAAGGGACCCCCGCGCCTCAGGTCCAGCCTGCCCCGGTGTCCGTATCCGAAGATGCATCGATCGAGGGGGGCATTGCGATCATCGGCATGGCCTGCCGGTTCCCGGGTGCCCGCAATCTTGCCGAATTCTGGCAGGTGCTCGATGAGGGGCGCGAAACCGTGAGTGACGGGCGCGAGGACACCGGTTTATGGGGTGGGGTGCTGGGGGATCCTGCAATACGCGATGCTGGCTACCAGCGTGGCGGGTTCATTGAGGGTATCGATCACTTCGATGCACGCTTTTTCGGCATCCGGCCGATTGAGGCACACAGCATGGACCCACAGCAACGGATGCTGCTCGAGACGAGCTGGCAGGCACTCGAGGATGCCGGCATTGATCCTGAGCAGTTGCGGGGCAGTCCCACCGGGGTCTATGCCGGAATTGCTTCCAGCGAATACCGGGACCTGATGATGGACAGTGGTGGCCCCAGCTATCTCGGCACGGCAGGGAGCATGGCGGTCGGGCGTGTCTCGTTTTGCCTGGGCCTGGAGGGACCGGCCATGCCGGTCATGCTCAACTGCGCTTCATCTTTGGTCGCCATACATCATGCCGTAGCGAGCTTGCTCCAGGGCGAGGTGGACCTGGCGCTGGCCGGCGGAGTCAACGCGATCCTTTCGAGTGGGCTGACCCGTGAACTTGCCGAACTCGGAATGCTGTCGCGTGATGGACGATGCAAGACGTTCAATGCCTCGGCGGACGGGTTTGTACGCAGTGAAGGTTGTGGAATGATCGTCCTCAAGCGTCTTGATGAGGCGCAGGCAGATTGCGATCGAATCTGGGGCGTGATCCGCGGCTCGGCCATCAACCACAGCGGGGCGAGTGCAGGGCCTACAGTGCCGACGGGTCCGACGAAGGAACGGGTCATCGAGGAGGCGCTTGCCGGAGCATGTATCTCACCGCACGAAGTGGACTATCTCGAGGCGCACGGAGGCGGTTCGGAGCTGGGTGATTCCATTGAAGTCAATGCTTCTGCGAGGGTCTACGGGCGCGAGCGGGAGGCGGACGATCCCCTGTTGATCGGTTCGGTGAAGACGAACCTCGGACATCTGGAATCCGCTGCCGGCATTGCGGCGCTCATCAAGACGGTGCTGGCAATGGATCGGCACAGGATTCCGCAACACCTGCATTTTCGTGACCCGAACCCGCACACGGACTGGGAGCAGTTGCCGGTGAAAGTGGTTTCTGAGGCCATGGACTGGCCTCGGCATGAGGGTCGACCTGCGCGTGCAGGGGTCAGCGCATTCGGAATCTCCGGAACCAATGCCCACGTGGTGGTCGAAGGGTATCAGGCGTCGGAGGATGCCTCGTACCCAGAGCATCCGCGATCTTCTCCCGCAGGAAATGCACAACTGGTGACGTTGCCCCCGTCGGATTCATCCCGGGAGACCCCCTCTGAAATACCTGCAACCGACTTGCGAAAGACCCGCCTGTTGCCGCTTTCTGGCAAGTCTGAAGGCGTTCTCAGGGAACTGGCCGAAGCGTATCTTGCCTGGCTCGATGCACACTCGAAGGAGCTTTCGGATGATGACAGTGCATCCGGCCCCCTGCTTTCGGATATGGCATGGACGGCCAGTACGGGACGCGCCCACTTCGCTCATCGGGCCGGTGTCCTGTTCAGTGACGTGGCCTCGCTCCGGGCTCAACTTCAGTCACTTGCCAGGGGCACTGGCAAAGAGGTGCCCGCAGCGGCAGCGAAGGAAAACTCCCATGATGTGCAGACGGATGAAGTGCCTTCCTTCATGCTGGAAGTTGCAGAAGCCTACGAGGCAGGGCAAGCGGTTTCGCTCGCAGGTCTTTTTGAAGGCGAGATGCGAAGGCGAATTTCTGTGCCGGACTATCCATTCGAACGGCAGAGGTTTTGGGTCAAGGCCTAACGCACTTCGCGATCACGGGTCTGTTTTGACGAGTTGTGGGTACCACAGCCGCCTTCAGGCGTCGGGCAACTGTTGCTGTTCCTGGAATTCTCGCACCGCTGATACACAGTCCACCGGCTTTTCCAGTTGAAGAAGGTGTGTGGTCTCAGGGATGAAATCATAATCGACAGTCAGGACGTCGCTGAGATCGAACGTCGGCAGATAGGCATACGGCAAGGTCGGGTCCGCGCCGATGACCTTCGTCGGACACGGGAGCGTTTCAAAATCCACCAGCGGGGAAAAGCTGCGGACATAATCGGTGATCTGGGCTTCGTATTCGCGTGGGCAGCGCAACTCATACCCCAACCCGTCGGGAACCTCGCGAAGCGTAGTCTTGGCCATGAGCTCCCGGACCCCGGGAACCACATGGGTGAAGGTCGGGATGTAGCTCAGGAAATCAGAAAATTCTTCCTCTGTCTGGAATCGGTATCCACGTCGGCGCGTCAGCGATGCAGCGTGTTCGGCAGCTACGTCAAATTCGGTCTGGCTGGCACCAGGCTTGCATACGGGCGGGTCGAAAAGAATCTGTGCCGAGCAGCTGTTGTCCTGCGGTGCCGTCAGCAGCGAGATCAGCGCCGCGACGGAGTGTAATACCCCGATCTTGGGCTTGTTGCCATAGTGGCGGTCGATGGATTCCAGTATCAGGGCATAATCCTGTATCAGCACGGGCACGTTGTGATCGCGGCGTTCGCCCACGGAATTCCAGCCATGGTTTCTAAGGTCGTAGAGGATCAGCTCAAAGTCCTCGGCAAGCAGCGACCAGAACGGGTAGTACAGGTCAATGGCGAGACCGTTGCCATGACACAGCACGAGTCGAGGCCCGGACGGATTGCCGTGCTGTCGCAAGAGCGTGACTGTATTTTTATCCAGCCGGACTTCACACACTGAGATTGGTTCAGGAATTTCCCACATGATCCTTATGAGGCAGGTCGCATTCTCGTTTTATCAGGTTCAAAAGACCGGACCGAATCGCTTGGTTCGTTTTCCGGGGCGGCATCACACCGGGTTAAGTTCATGTGCCAGGGCTGCGGCAAAATTCGGGTCATCCAGGGATTCAAGCCACCACCGGACTTGCGGCAGCTGAGGGAAGCAGAATTCGCCTGCATTCATCTCCTGGCGCAGGGTTTTCGGAATTTCGATTCCTGACATGTCCAGCGAGAATCCCGTACCCAGTGCCTTGAGCAATGCTTCTTTCATCGTCCACAGGCGGAAAAACAAGTGGATTTTCTGCGGGCCGTGGGTCGCAGCAAGGTCCTCACGCTCGTTCGGGGTAAATACCGACTGAATATCTTCATCCAGGTTCTGTTGCATGTTCCGTTCTTCCACGTCCACTCCGACACGTCCATGCAGGGCAAGCGCTACCAGCCCGTGCTGGTGGCTGTGGCTGACGTTGAAACCGATGCCCTCTTGTTCTCCATCCACCAGGGCATGGGGTTTTCCGTATTTCGATGTCCCAAAGGCGAGTTGTTCGTTGCGGCAGTCGAGATGTTTGCAGAGAATCGCACGCAATGCTGCACGGCACAAGCTGAATTCATACCGGGCACGGACATGGCGAAACCGGTGCCAACGTGCCTGTTCCTCGGAATCCAGCCACTCCAGCGCCTCGGCCTCACGAGTGTTGTGAGGCCGCAGGTCCACATGAAAAATTGTGGTATCCCGGGTTTTCCTGTACGGATGCCACCAGTCATTTGTTGCGGTGGCCAATTCCTTGTGCGTGCTCACCTTCAGGGGCACAGGGTCGAGTCACGTTGTACGGTGCCCCGATTGTCCATGACCATCGCAGTGTCTGCGTTTGTCCCGGCCTGGGAACTAGGGCACACGTGCACCACGATATCCGGATGCAGTTCTGCCTACATCCCTGAACCGGAAAAGGTTTACCCGGAGTTTGAATCCAGATAGGCGGCCAGTTCCCGCAGAGACTGGAACTGGGAGAAGTCTTCAGGAGGGACTGTCACTCCGAATTCCTGGCTGACCTTCTTGATGAAGGCGACGGCATCCACAGAGGACACACCAGAGTCACCAAAGCGGGTGTCCATATCCGGTTCCCTGCCAGTATCCAGATTTTCATTTGCTAGTGCCATGAGGCGGTCTTCTGTTGAGGACATGATGAGATTCTCCTGATTGTTTTAGTTGGTTTTTGGTGTAGACAGACCGGTATTTTAGGTGCAGGCACGTTTTCAGACAAGGGCGAGTGTAAGTCGCCAGTGATCCTGGGCGGGCATGCCACGGAATCGATCCTGGACGCGACCACTGGTCGTATACGGTTCTTAGGGTATGCGTTCGGAATTACTGCATCTTTTTGTGCGCATTTTTGAACGGATGTTGCCGGACTGCGTCTATACCTGTATAGGTTACTGTCGCTTCCCGAGAGCACCTGTCCGTGTCATGACTTGTCTGGGGCTTTCACTTACAATGACAGAACAGGAAACTGCCTGGGTCGGGGAGCGCAGTCCATCTGAATTGATTTGTCAAGATTGGCGGGAGTCCGTATGTCTGTACCGGTGAATGAGGAAGGAAGCCATACGGCTTCGGCCGACCGTCCGGTCCGGGTTCCTGCCGCAGGCGCAATGATGTCAGGCGGTCGCTTTCCCCTACAGGGCTCATGGCCTATTTCCTGAAGCTTTTGCGCCTTGCGCTGGGGGCTTTTCTTGCCATCATTGTGGCAGTACTCGCCACCTACATATACCTGGCACCTTCCCTGCCGGGGGTGGCTGTGCTCAGGGACGTGGAACTGCAGGTGCCGCTCAAGGTGTACAGCCGGGACGGCAAGCTGATTGCCGTGTATGGAGAGCAAAGGCGTGAACCCCTGGGGGTGGATGAGATCCCGGAATTGCTGGTCCAGGCATTTCTTGCCGCAGAGGATGACCGCTTTTACGAGCACCTGGGGGTCGATTATCAGGGCCTGGCCCGTGCTGCGCTTTATGTATTGCTGACCGGAGAAAAACGACAGGGTGGCAGTACCGTCACGATGCAGCTGGCCCGGAACTTCTTTCTGGACAATGAGCGTACCTACCGACGCAAACTCAAGGAAATTTTCCTGGCTCTCAGGATCGAGCACGAGTTCAACAAAAACGAAATCCTCGAGCTGTACCTGAACAAGATCTACCTGGGGAACCGGGCCTACGGTGTGGGTGCAGCGGCCGAGGTCTATTACGGGCGCAGCGTGCATGATCTGAATCTTGCACAGATCGCCATGATTGCAGGATTGCCCAAGGCCCCTTCGAGGTTTAACCCGATCGTCAACCCCGAGCGTGCCGTCATTCGCCGCAATTACGTGCTCGGCAGAATGCACAAGCTTGAATTCATTGATGATGACGCCTATCACAAGATGCTGGATGAGCCGGTGAGCGCATCGGTCCACTACCCGAGGGTCGAGATGAATGCCCCGTACATTGGAGAGATGGCACGCGCGCAGATGTTCGGGGAATACGGGGCCGAGGCCTATACCAAGGGCTACCGCGTGTACACGACGATCAACAGCAAACTCCAGCGCCAGGCCCAACTGGCCTTGAGAAATGGATTGCACGCCTACGATCGGCGACATGGCTGGCGGGGTGCGGAGTCCCATCTGGAACTGGAGTTCACAGGCGATGACGTGGACCAGATCGCGTTTGAAAAGCTGGATGAGGTGATACTGGACATGGACCTGATCGGAGGGTTGATGCCGGCCGTGGTGACCCGGGTGGAGCCCCTGGAGATCGAGGCGTATCTGGGTGAGCAGCAGTTTGCCGTGGTTTCGATCGACCAGGCCAAGTGGGCCAGGCCCTATATCAGCGAAAATACCATGGGGGAGGCACCGGAAGACTTCACCGGAGTGCTTGCACCGGGGGATGTGATCCGGATCACCCGAGCAGGTACTGGCGAGTGGGCACTGAGCCAGGTTCCCGAGGCGGCCGGGGCCTTCGTCGCGATCGACCCTCAAAACGGCAGTGTGCTGGCTCTGGTCGGCGGGTACGATTACCTGCACAGCAAATTCAATCGCGTCACCCAGGCGAAACGTCAGCCCGGCTCAAGTTTCAAGCCGTTCATCTATTCAGCCGCACTTGAGTCAGGCTTCACGCCTGCCAGTATCATCAACGATGCACCGGTGGTGCATGATGGCAGTGGCCTGGAGAGTGCCTGGCGCCCGAAAAATTACAGCGGCAAGTTTTTCGGACCGACCCGTCTTCGCGAGGCCCTGGTGAAGTCCCGCAACATGGTTTCAATCCGTGTGCTGCGAAGCGTGGGCCACCGTTACACCGAGCAGCACATCACCAACTTTGGTTTTGGCCCGGAGCAACTGCCCCAGGGCTTGTCCCTGGCACTGGGTTCCGGTGTAGCGACGCCTATGGAGATGGCTCGAGGCTATGCTGTGTTTGCCAATGGCGGTCACTATGTCGAACCGTTCGTGATCGAAAGGATCGAAGACGTCAGGGGTGAAGTTCTGTTTCGCTCCAGTCCCCTGATGGTATGCGAGGCAGACTGTCTGGACTTGCAGCAACAGCTGTATAGCAGCGGCGAGGAAATCATCGGCGAGGACGGGGCAGCAGAGCTGGGCATGCGGGTCGCAGAGCGCGTGCTGCCCAAGGAGAACGCCTATCAGATGGTAAGCATGATGCATGATGTCATACAGAGTGGCACCGGCAGGCGCGCGCGCCAGCTGGGGCGCAGTGATCTTGCGGGTAAAACGGGCACGACAAACGAACAGAGGGATGCATGGTTCTGTGGTTTCAATGGTGATATCGTGGCAATTGCCTGGGTGGGGTTTGATCAGCACAAACCGCTCGGACGCAAGGAAGTTGGGAGTGTCACGGCGTTACCGATATGGATCGAATTCATGCGTGCCGCCCTTCAGGGCAAGCCGGAGAACAAACTGAAGCGACCGGAGACGATTGTCAGTGTGCGCATCGACCCTGCCACTGGACAACGGGTGGATTCGGGTAATGAGCAGGGTATCGATGAGACCTTCCGTATGGGGTATGTTCCGGCCGAAGGCTCCGGACCCGGCACACCGCCGGCATATCCGCGAAATGACGGGGGGATGGGAACTCCAGAACAGCTTTTTTGAAGAATCGTGGCTGTAAGAAAACAGGACCGGCTTCGGCAAAAGCTCGCCCAGGAGGCCGCCAGGATCATTGTCAGCGAAGGGGTGCACGACTACCAGAAAGCCAAGTGCAAGGCTCGCGAACGCTTGCATGCATTGCAGGGTGTGGCGTTACCCAGCAATGTCGAGATCGAGTCTGCCATCCGTTCATTTGCACGGACTTTTTTACCGGACCATGAGGGAATTCTTCGGAGCCTGCGATGTACGGCTCTGACCGTGATGAACTGGCTGACTCCGTATCACCCCTACCTGACCGGCCCCGTGCTGGAAGGCACCGCGGGTGCAGAAACACCGATCAGCCTGCATGTCTCCTGTGATTGTCCCGAAGAAGTCCTGGCAGTGCTGCAGCGACGCGGCCTGGTCGTCCGGTTGGCAGACCGGCATTTCAGGCAAAACCGCCACTACACCTGCCTGCCGGTTTTGGTGTTCGCGTATCGTGAGCACGAAATCGACATCACTGTCTTCAGCTTGCGGCAGCAGCACCAGCCTCCGAAAAGCAAGACGCATCACCGCAGTGCGCAAAGGATAAATGGAAAGGCGCTGGCCAGTCTGCTTGGGCAAGCCCGCAGCTAGTGATAGGCGGGACTGAACTCCCTGACTGCATCCACCAGCACCGTGACTTTGTCCGGGTTCACAAATTGCTGTATGCCATGGCCCAGGTTGAAGACGTGACCGCTGCCCTTGCCGTATTTCTTCAGCACGTTCTGTACCTCACGTCGAATGACCGGGTCCGGAGCATACAATACGGCCGGATCCAGGTTGCCTTGCAACGCGACTTTTGAGCCTACCTGCGCCCGGGCCTGATCCAGTTCCGTAGTCCAGTCGAGCCCCACCGCATGGCATCCGCTGGACGCCAAATCCACCAGCTCATGCCCGACCCCCTTGGTGAACAAAATGATCGGAACCGTGTTTGGCGTCTCGAGTCGTGACAGTTCCGAGACAATGTGCTGCATGGGTCCCAGGGAGTATTTCAGGTAGGCATCCCGCGATAGCACGCCGCCCCAGGTGTCAAAGACCATCACGGCCTGTGCGCCAGCATGGATCTGGGCCAACAGATAGTCGGCCGTCACCTGACTCAGTATCTCGAGCAGGCGTTCAAGAATGTCCGGCTGAGTGTAGAGCAGGCTCTTGATTTTGCGGAACTCGCGGCTGGTTTCGCCCTCCACCATGTAGGTTGCAAGCGTCCATGGACTTCCAGTGAATCCGATCAGCGGAACCCGTCCGTTCAGTTCATGCCGGACCATGCGAACCGCATCGCACACGTATCCCAGGCCTTCCATGGGTCGTGTGCGGGCGATGCGCTCCACGTCTTTCATGCTCGATACGGGTCTTGCAAACCACGGTCCCTCACCTTCACTGAAGGAAAGGCCCAGGCCCATCGCGTCCGGAATGGTCAGGATATCCGAAAACAGGATTGCCGCATCGAGATCGAAACGTTCCACCGGCTGCAGCGTGACCTCACACGCCAGTTCCGGAGTTTTGCAAAGGGTCAGGAATCCGCCGGCCCGCTTGCGTGTGGCCCGGTATTCTGGCAGATAGCGGCCTGCCTGGCGCATGATCCACAGGGGTGTACGCGGGACCGGTTTTTTGAGCAGTGCCCGGATCAGAACATCGTTTTGTAGGGGCGGCATGGCGCTTTGAGTATAGCGGCAAACAGGGATTTAGAACCAGAGCGATGCCGCTCGCTGTACATCGCGTACCCGCAGTGCGGGCATATCGTCAGGGTTACAGCTTTGAAGGGATTCAGTAAAGCCGTCGTCGTCGCAGGCTGGTTCGTGCTACGCGCTTCAGGTTGCGCTTGACCGCAGCTGCCGCTTTGCGTTTGCGGACCTCGGTAGGCTTTTCATAGTATTCACGTCGGCGTACTTCAGTAATGATTCCCGCTTTTTCGCAGGAGCGTCGAAATCGCCGCAAGGCAAAGTCGAACGGTTCATTTTCTTTTACACGTACACCGGGCATTCAATACTGTCCTGATCCTAAGATGCTCAAACCAAAAAGAACCGCGATTATACCGGCAGGTTCCTATATTTCAAATATATTTTGAGCAAAAACAATCTATTCGGTTCTCTCAAGGATTTTGTGGATTTGCCATGAGTATGACCATGCCAAGGAGAAGAGCAGTCCGCGTGAACCATCTGGCGATTGTTCCAAAAGCAAGTGAAAGCGGTTTCTTCATGAAAGGTGTTATTTGCATGGCAAAAGGAGACTAATAACGAGCAATTTGGACTGCAAACAGGACTAGGGGAAGTGAAATCCATTCTTTCGTGCCTTGTTACGGGTTCTGTGAACAGCCGACAAGATACATGCTATGTTTGCCGAAACGAATCACACCAAGCTGTCTGCATGCGAGTACTGGGCATTGAAACCTCTTGCGACGAAACCGCCGTTGCCGTGATCTGTGAACACCAGGGACTGCTGGCCCACCATCTGTATTCGCAGTCTGCCCTGCACAGTGAATATGGGGGCGTGGTTCCGGAACTGGCCTCACGCGATCATATCCGAAAGCTCGGGCCCCTGATCCAGACCGCAATGCGCGCAGCACGACTGTCCCTGAGAGAGGACATCGATGCTGTGGCCTATACCTCGGGGCCGGGATTGATGGGAGCCCTGATGGTGGGCGCAGGACTGGGCCGTACCCTGGCCTTTGCGCTCGACAAGCCTGCCGTGGCGGTTCATCACATGGAGGCCCACTTGCTCGCACCTCTGCTGGAAGATGCTGCCCCCGACTGCCCGTATGTGGCGTTGCTGGTCTCGGGAGGACACACCTTGCTGGTCGAGGTCCGCTCGGTTGCACGCTATGCCGTGCTGGGAGAGAGCATCGACGATGCCGTCGGCGAGGCTTTTGACAAAGTGGCGTTGATGCTGGGTCTAGGTTACCCGGGTGGGCCGCAGATCCAGCGACTGGCCAGGCAGGGCGACCCGGAGCGCTTCGTATTTCCCCGCCCGATGGTGAACCGCGCAGGGCTTGATTTCAGTTTCAGCGGGCTGAAGACTCATGTGCTGAACACCCTGAAAGGTCTTGCAAAGCCGGATCACCAAGCCCGTGCCGATGTGGCGCGTGCTTTCGAGGATGCGGTTGTGGACACCCTGAGAATCAAGTCTACGCGTGCGATCGAGCACACGGGTGCGAAGACGCTGGTCGTGGCGGGGGGCGTCGGCGCGAACCAGAAGCTGCGCCAACAGCTGATGCAGCGACTGGGCGAGCAAGGCGTGAAGGTGATCTTTCCGGCTCCAGAATTCTGCACCGACAATGCTGCCATGGTTGCACAGTTGGGTCTGTTGAGGCTGCAAAGCGGAAGCCGGGAGCCGCTGCAGATCCGTGTTCAGCCGCGCTGGGCGCTCGAAGAAATCTGACTAATCCTCCCCCAACCGGGTCTCCCTGCCTGCAAGCAGGTCACGGATGTTGCTGACATGCCGCCAGAAGATCAGGGCGGTGATGACCGAAAGGGCACCAGCGGTCCACATTTGATCCGACGGCGTGACAAGCACGAGGACGAAGGTGACCGACATGGCGGTCATGGCGGCCACGGACGAATACCTGAACACCAAGGCAGTGGCCAGCCAGACGAGGGCCCAAAACACGCCAAGCAGCCAGTCCATGGCCAGCAGCACACCCAATGTGGTCGCTACCCCTTTGCCGCCCCGAAAGTGATAATAGACCGGGAAGATATGACCCAGCAGTGCTGCCAGGCCCACTGCCGCAACCAGCCGAGGGTCGTCCGTGACCACGGTGGTCAGCAGGACCGGCAGATAGCCTTTCAGGAGATCGCCCAGTAGCGTGATCGCTGCAGCCGGTATGCTGCCGACGCGCAACACATTGGTGGCACCGGGGTTACCGGATCCTGCAGTCCTAGGGTCGGGCAGACGCAGGGCCTTGCTGGACAGCACTGCACTGTTGATTGAGCCCAGTAGATATGCCGCAATGACCGCTGCGATCTGAAGAAGGATTACACCCATCCGAGGTACCGTGTCAAAACTGTATTGTTCAAAATCCGGCCAAGGTCCGAATCTTGTATTGTTGCATGGATGGGGGTCGAGTTCGAAAATCTGGCACAAGGTGGCCGGCGATCTGGCCTTGAAATATCAAGTCTGGTGCGTCGATCTGCCGGGACACGGACACAGTCATGCCATGCACTGGGATTGCAGCACCGAACAGGGGATGCAGTTGCTTGCCGACGTGTTACCCCCTGCTGCCAGCTTCCTCGGCTGGTCCTTGGGGGGGCTGTGGGCCTTGCTGTATGCCAGGCAGTATCCTGATCGGGTCGTCGATGTGATGCTCGTTTCAAGTGCTCCAAGATTCACTGCGACACAGGAGTGGCCACATGGCATGGCACAGACGGAATTGCTGGATTTTTCGCGGCAGTTTTCGAAGGCCCCACAGCAGACCCTGAAAAAATTCTGTTCGCTGCAGGCTATCAACAGTGATCGCGCAAAACCCACGCTTGTTGCATTGCGCAGTGCCTTGTCCAGTTCCCCTGTCCATACCGGGAATATCGCCTGGGGTTTGAAATGGCTGGAGCAGGTCGATCTGCGCTCAGACAGCAGGCTTTCGCATCTGCCTGTGGACTTGCTGCATGGTGAGGAGGATCAGGTGTTGCCTGTCGACACCGCCGAGGGTACGAATCGCATTTGGCCACATGCGCGAGTCGAGCGCATTCCAAAGGCCGGGCATGCTCCGTTTGTTTCACATCCCGAACAGTTTTTGCAGTGGGTAGCCCAAAGGAAAATCCATGAGTGAGCATGCGGACATAAAAAAGCAGCGTGTGCGCGATGATTTCTCGAAAGCTGTTGCCAGTTACGATACTGCTGCAGTGCTGCAACACGAGGTGTGTGAACGCACTCTTGAACGCGTGGACATGCTCAAGCTCCAGCCTCGGCGTGTGCTTGATGTCGGAACTGCAACCGGTCGCAGCCTGAAGGGCCTCGCTTCCCGTTTTCCCAACAGTTCAATGGTTGCCTGCGATCTTGCCTTGCCCATGCTGTTGTGGTGTCGTCGACATCACGATGCCGAGTACACGAATGCACTCGTGTGCAATGATGCAGAACAGCTGCCTTTTGCAGATGGATCGGTCGACCTGGTTTTTTCTTCCTCAACGTTTCAGTGGTGTGTGAACCTGCCGCAGGTATTTTCCGAATGCATGCGAGTGCTGCGCATCGACGGTGTGCTGATATTTTCCACATTCGGGCCTGACACCCTGCACCAGTTACGTGACAGTTTTGCGAGACTGGATGATTACCGGCATGTGCACGAGTTTGTCGACATGCACCATATCGGCGACATGCTGTTGGCAGAACAATTTACAGACCCGGTCGTTGACATGGAGATGATCGATATTCAATATCAATCCCTGTTGCAGCTGCTGCAGGATCTGAAAAACACCGGTAGCCGTGGAAAATTTGGCTCCGCGCACGTCACGCCTACGGGGTTGATGGGAAGACAGAAATACCGCTCGCTGGTGCAGGCTTACGAAGAGTACCGTCAGGATAACGGCATGCTTCCGGCAAGCTACGAGGTGATCTACGGCTATGCCCGCAAGTCGGCGAAGCCTGTATCAGAAGCAGCGGACGACAACGAGGTCAGGATACCGGTCGACCACCTGCAAGGCAGAAACCGATAGGCATGAAGTCGGTACCGAAACGAAGTCATAGACCCTTATCTGCCAGGGCAGTCCGGGCTGCTGTACGAAGGAAAATTCAGGACTGAAGATATGCATGAGTGTAACAGGCCATATGGACAATAAGCGCAGGAACAGGTTCCGAAACCTGGCACTGGTCAGCTGTGCACTGGCTTTGCTGGTGGTGGTGCTGGGGGCCTATGTGCGTCTTTCCGATGCTGGACTGGGTTGCCCGGACTGGCCGGGTTGCTATGGCCACCTGCTCGGTGTTCCGGAATCGGAGCAGGAAATCTTGCAGGCCAACCGCGCCTTCCCGCAGCGTGCAGTGGAAGCGGACAAAGCCTGGAAAGAGATGGCTCATCGCTATTTCGCAGGCGTACTTGGTATTCTGATCGCGGCTCTTGCCGTAATGGCCCTGCGCAATCGTAAGGATCCGGGACAGCCCGTGGGCCTGCCAGTGTTTTTGGTAGGCCTGGTGATTTTTCAGGCCCTGCTCGGGATGTGGACGGTGACCCTGTTGCTCAAACCGGTGATTGTCATGCTGCACCTGCTCGGGGGCTTTGCCGTGTTGTCGTTCCTGTGGTGGGTGTACCTGGACACCGGTACCGAGCGGCTGATCTACCGGCAACGCCTCAGCCACGCAGTATTGCCGATGCTGGTAGCAGGATTGTTGCTATTGATCGGCCAGATCATTCTGGGTGGCTGGACCAGCGCAAATTATGCAGCACTGGCCTGTATTGATTTTCCAACCTGCCAGGGACAATGGTGGCCACCCATGGATTTCAAGGAAGGCTTCGTGTTCTGGCGTGGCCTCGGCACCAACTATGAATTCGGGGTGCTGGATAACCCGGCGCGCACGGCCATACACCTGAGTCATCGATACATGGCAGTCGTGGTGGCTGCCTACTGGCTAGTATTGTTGATTTACCTGTTGACCACGAGCAATGCCACCGCGTCGCTGCGCATCGCCAGTGTCGTGACCTTGCTGTTGCTGTTGGGCCAGTTGACGCTGGGGGTATCGAATATCGTGCTGCACCTGCCAATCGCGGTGGCCGTCATGCACAACGGTGGCGCGGTCTTGCTGCTGCTCAGCGTGGTGACCCTGGTGTATCTTGCCCACAGCGAGGCGGGCCGCTGACGAAGAGAATCAGCTAGCGACTGCAGCCTTAAGCGCCTGGATGGCGTTGCTTTCCAACTGGCGTATGCGCTCTGCCGAAACCTTGTACTTGGCAGCCAGGTCCTGCAGGGTGGAGCGCTTCTCACTCAACCAGCGCTGCGTGATGATGTCCCGGCTACGCTCATCCAGCACGGTCAGTGCGGCTTGCAGTTGCCGTACCTGATGGGATTCCCAGTCCTCATGTTCAATCTGCAGTTCAGGGTTGTCTTCTTCATGGCTTAGGTAGGCCGCCGGTGCAAAGTGACCGGGCTCATCCTTGTGCTCATCATGATCCTGGTCAAAACCGAGGTCGTGACTGCTGAGCCGCTTTTCCATCTCCACCACTTCACTGCGCTTGACGCCCAGTTCCTTGGCTACCGTATCCACCTCATCCTGATTCAGCCAGGCCAGGCGTTTCTTGGAGTTGCGCAAGTTGAAAAACAGCTTGCGCTGGGCCTTGGTGGTTGCAACTTTGACAATGCGCCAGTTGCGCAGTACGAACTCATGAATCTCGGCACGAATCCAGTGCACCGCAAACGAGACCAGGCGCACACCCTTGTGCGGGTTGAAGCGGTTGACGGCCTTCATCAGCCCGACATTGCCTTCCTGGACCAGATCCGCAAGCGGCAGACCATATCCCAGGTAGCCGCGCGCCACATGAATCACGAACCGCAGGTTGTGAATGATCAGAGTGCGTGCCGCATCCAGATCGTTATCTTCATACAGGCGCAGCGCCAGGGCATGCTCCTCTTCCATGCTCAGCACCGGAATCTGCAGCGTCGAGGCGATGTAGCCGTCCAGGTTGGCGGTGGAAATCGCCGTTGAAGCTTGCAAGGGTTGTATGGTGGTCGTCACAGTTCTCTGGTTCTCCCCAGTTGGAGCGTTTGTTCAATCTTCATCAGGGCTATATTAGCACTCTTTTATATAGAGTGCTAATATTTTTAGTTGGGGCTTATATACGTAAGTTACCGGATTCTGAGCAGTTTTCCCTACCTGAACTCGGGTTCCATGCTGTCGCCCAGGACGCGCAGGGCAAACGGTTCCGAATTGGCGCACCCGCCATGATCGGCGAGGTCAGCCTGTAGACCGCGAACAAGTACTGCCATCGTATCCGGACCCTCGGTGCCTCATTAAAAAATTTTATCAATAATTTTTTGTTTATAAGCTCTGGGTATTCTTGGGGCATTTGGAAAAAATACTAAGATTTCAAGCTTATATGATTTTGCCCACTTCTTGTGTTCGGAGTCTGGCATCCACACAATCCATTGTGTACAATCACTGCCATACGCATTGCGTAATCGACCAACAAAAAGCGAGGAAAACGTCATGGAGCAAATGATTCAAAGTGAGGTGGAAAAGCGCCGGTAGCTAAAGAGGCATAAGCACATACTGGCGTGGCGTTCAATTCCCGTCAGGCATGGTCGTAGCACTAGCTGCGTGCCGGTTCGAGTCCGGTCCGGCGCACCATCTTACAAAAATTCAAATCTGAACGAAGACACATCAAGTCTTCTTTCTTTTCCCAGCAGCAAAGATCGCCTTTGCTACATATTCAGGACTTTCATCAATCTTCAGAACACGGGTTTTCGGTCTGCCACGTGGCAGTTTTTCCTGTGCAGTCTTCTTTGGATTAGTCTTACCCATTAAAAAGAAGTATAGGGTTTTAGTCTGTGTTAGTAAATTGGCTAATTGATTGGCATCGCATGATTATCTATGCTTGTCTATAGTTTCCTACTAGGACATAAAATGGATAAAAGTAATTTAAATAATCTAGATGGTGAGTTGAACGCTCTAGCTGATTTCATAGTCAACTTTGTCGGAGTCTCAGGTCTAAAAATTCAAATGATCCAAAAGCTCAAATCTGGCTTAACGAAAGATGTTAAAGGTACAGACTATGAAGCTAGGTTGCAGTATTTCATAAAACAATTAGAAAAACTCTGACGCATCTTATTTGGGAAATATAAAGATTAGGGGTTTATATACTTGTTTACCTATCGGACTAATGCTTCTGGGATCTTTCCCACACAACTCCTTCTTTTCTACAAATCCTTTTAATGTCTCTTCCTTTCATCTGTAAAAAATGCACTCCTTCCTTTTGTTTTTAATATTGCCAATAATTCGCTATTAAGTTATTTCCATAGTGATTACCACTTCAACTGTATCTTCTGGACTATAAGTTTCTTCCACAAGTTTCTCCTTTCAATCCTCTTTCAGATAATCCCAGTCTTTCTTCGGAGACCCCTTCATAATTGCCTTGGCAATGTTCTCCGGGCTGTCTGGCACTTTAGGAGGCATTTTCTTGGTCACAGGCCGACCCCGCTTGTGAGCCTTTACCTTCAATGTCTTTTTGCCTTTAACCTGCTTCATCTCTATACTTTCCTCTAACGACATTCATGTAGATACCCTGGTCGGGTTATCTGCTTAATACAATAGCCATTTACGCATCAGGGTAGCTCCCTGATGTTTGGTAAAGAGGCGGAACCTCTCCGTACTTCTACGTGGATGTCGTATGACCCGGCACCATGCACGTAACAAAAAGGAGAGGTGGTCATGCGTTCTTTCAATATTCTCGTCATTTCAATTCTCATAAGCGGGTGTGCTACTAGCAATTATTTCGTTGCCACTGGCAGTCGCGCGGATGGAACGGTTGAGGTGGCCTGCAACTACGACATGTTTAATATTTGCAAACACGATGGGAGTCCCAATGGATCCAGCGCAGCCGGTCAAGCTTGCCGAAGTTGGGGATATGACGGTGCCCGCTCTTTTGGAGGTTATACCAACCAACCTAGATATGACGGTACAGGCCAGGTAAGAATCCTGTACCAGTGTTATGGTGATCCTGAGAAGTAAGGGGAGAAACATGGAATACATCATCCCTTACCTTTTTGCCTTTGGCCTTTGTGGTTTGCTGGCTTTTGCAATACAGGGAGAAAATTCTGAAGGGAAAGGATTAGCCTTTGCCTTGGGATTTCTGTTTGGACCTTTAGGAATTCTCATTGTGTTGATCACGAAACTAGCAAAGACAAAGAAATAAAAACTCATGCCACTCTGATAACATAGCCAAAATTAATTAGGAAATCTTGATGACAGAAAATCCCTCAAAACCCCAATCAGTTCGAGCTCAAAAGCATGCTGCTTCTCCAGAACATTCTGAAAGTCGACTTCGACATGTGAAGGGATTTGATTTGTATCAGGCAGACAATACAGAGTCCTATGTCCTAGATTTTCACTTTCATACTTTACAGAATTATCCTGCAGACGAAATGACAACCCTTGTGGGAGATCATTTTCCTCAAATTTTGGAAAGGAAGGATCTTCAGAAGCTTGCCTATAAAATTCTAAAGACATTGCGAGAAGAGCTTCAAGCTCCTGTCGAGAAGTGGAACGATGATATTGATTCCTTGAAGATTTAAAGGATTCAAAATTAATAATATTGTTGTTATTCACCCTAAGACACCAATTCCTCATACTTCAACCGCTTGCCTTCCATGCGCTTGGCAACAAACGCCATCTGGCGGATTGTATCCAGCTCCCTGATATTGAAGCGTCCTGCGAACTCCTGCACATAGCGATTCAGGTGCTTTTTGCTGATGTGATGATACGTGCCGTGGTACCCACGCTTGAGTAGTGCCCAGAAGGACTCGATGCCGTTGGTGTGGGCCATGCCCCTCACAAACTCACTGGTAGAATGTCGGACGGCCCTGTGGTCATAGCGTTTGTATAGTTGCATGTAAGCCCGATTATCGTCTGTGATCAGTGTGGCCTCTGGGTCCATGTTCTCGGCAATAAACTTGTGCAGCGTGTACGCCGTGGTGTCTTCGGCAGTCTTGGCCCGAATCTCTTTACTGTCTCTGCACTTCATACCGACCACAATTGCCTTGTCCGTAGCTCCTCGTCCCTTGAGAGTCTTGCGCTTGGCATTGTGCATGTTCTTTCGCTTTCCACCCATGTAGGTCTCATCCACTTCCACAGTGCCTCGCAGAAGCCCATCGCCTTCATCAAAGGCCTCCCGAATGCGTTGTAGCATGTACCAGGCTGACTTCTGGGTTATTCCGAGTTCCCGACTCAGCTTCATGCTGGAAATGCCCTTGAGATTAGTGGTCGCCATGTAGATCGCGATCACCCAGTGTTGGAGCTTGATCTTGGAACCTTCCATGACCGACCCTTTTTTGACGCTGAAGAATTGCCGGCAATCACGGCAGCGATAACGCATGGTCTTGTGGGTCGTATGGGTGTGGTTGACAGACCCGCAATCAGGACAGACCGGACCATCAGGCCAACGCTGCTCCTCAAGCCATTGCTCAGCAGTCCTGTCATCAGGGAACATCTGAAGCAGCTCAATGATTGTAATCCCTTTCCGGTGTGACTTGCCTGGACCTGCCATTCCTACATCTTGATCAGTTGATTATTCATGGTAACTATTCTACCGGAAAACAGTGCGAAAGTAAAGGGTTTACCGATAGAAATATATATTACGATAGGTATATCCTATGTAGGCTGTTAGAAAAGACTCTCGGTAACTTTTGTATATAAGCTCCTTTTAGTTGTTTAAATTCAGTAGCTTATGTTGTCAATCCCGTGCATTTACCGGTGGTATGCAGGAGATTGATGGGGATCGGCAGCCACCGGATTCGGGGGGTCAAACACCGAGGTTCTGGGCAATTGCGTTCGTGCTGGTCCGAACGCTCAGCTGGGTTCAATCCGCACGATATGGCGTCCGACGGCCAGCCATGAACCCAGCAGTCCCAGCACGATGCTGGTCGCGATCAGGGCCAGGCCCTGCCTGAGATCCGGAAAAATCAGCTCGAAATTGCTGTTGTACAGACCAATCAGGTGCTGTGCGGGCGCTTCGATGACGTACAGCACGAGCAGCACCAGCAACAGCGCCAGGCTCCCCCCCAGCAGGCCATACCACATACCGCCATACAGGAAAGGCCTTCGCACGAAGCGGTTGGTCGCGCCGATCAGCTTGGCGACCTCGATTTCCTCGCGTCGATTCTCGATGTCCAGGCGGATGCTGTTGCCGACCACCAGTAGCACGGAAATAGCCAGCGTGATGCCCAGTATCGTGATCGCACGGTGCACCACCTCGGTGATGGCCTGCAGTCGCTGCAGCCATTGCAGGTCGAGTTGTACATGCTCGACCTGCGGGTAGGTGCCAAGATCCTGCACCAGCCGGTCCAGTTGACCGGCCTGCTTGGCTTGCTCAAACGGGATCAGGGTCAGGGTGGGCGGCAGTGGATTTTCCTCCAGCCCTTCGATCAGGTATTCGAGCCTGCTGAATTTTCGAAACTCCGTCAGGGCCTGTTGGGCAGAAACGTACTTGATGTTCTCGATCTCCTTGAGTTCGGCCAGGCGGGTGCGAAGTGCCTCGATCTCGGCTTCGCTGCTGTTCACGTTCAAGAACAGCGTGATTTGTCCGGAGTCGTCCCATTTCTCGGTAACCGCCTGCAGGTTGTCCAACAACAGGTACATGCAGGCCGGCAGCGCCAGGGCCACGGCGATCATCAGGATGGTCAGCGTCGACGCGAACGGGTGGCGGTACAGCTTGCCGAGGCTGAACACCAGGCTACGCAGATGCTCACGCACCAGAGCGCGAAAGCGTGTCAGGGAGTTGGGTCGGTTCGGGATTGGTCTGCGTGTGGATGCCTGCATGTTCCTGTCAAGGTCTGTACTGCCGTGTCACCTGCCATCAGGCCAGCTGTGCCTGTCCGTTGATACATTGTCCACCTTGCAGGCGGATGATTCGTTTACCCAGGCGTGAAATCAGGTCCAGGTCATGACTGGCCACAAGCACGGTGACGCCGACCTGGTTAAACTCGGAAAAGAGCTGCATGATTTCGGCCGATAATCCCGGGTCCAGGTTGCCGGTCGGTTCGTCGGCCAGCAAAATCGCCGGTTTGTGGACTACTGCACGTGCAATCCCGACACGCTGCTGTTCCCCCCCAGACAATGTGATAGGCATGGCCTTTTCCCTGTTCAGCAATGCCACCTTGTCCAGGGCGGCCCGCACCCGGCGCCTGATCTCGGCCCGCGCATAACCAGCGATCTGCAGCGGCAGCGACACATTGTCGAAGACGCTACGGTCATATAGCAAATGATGATCCTGGAACACGATCCCCATGAATCTTCGCAAGTTGGGAATCTTGCGCTTGGGAATCTGCGTGATATTTTTCTGGTTGATCAAGATCCGGCCCCGGGTCGGACGCTCGATGGCCGCAATGAGTTTCAGCAGGGTGCTCTTGCCTGCTCCCGATGGCCCGGTGAGAAATGCCATTTCACCACGTTCGAGCACCAGGTCCAGTTGCGTCAGGGCTTCACGGTTTCCCGGGTATCGTTTGGTTACGTTCTGCAACTCGATCATCGGTCCGTGCCTGACTCCAGTTCCGGCCTAGGCATGCAACAGGGCCTCGGCATACCGGTAGGCATCAAATACGCGCAGGTCCTCGATGCCCTCGCCCACACCAATATAGCGGATTGGAATCTCCAGCCTGTCTGCGATGGCAATGATGGTTCCACCCTTGGCCGTACCATCCAGCTTGGTCACGCACAGGCCGGTGAGGTTCAGTGCCTCGTGAAAGCCGAGCGCCTGCTTCAGGGCATTTTGTCCGGTGCCGGCTTCCAGCACCAGCAGGATCTCATGCGGTGCCTCGGGGTCGATTTTTTGCATGGCCCGCTTGATCTTGAGCAGTTCATCCATCAGGTTCTGCTGGGTATGCAGCCGCCCGGCAGTATCTGCGATCAGCACGTCGATGCCGCGGGCCTTCGCAGACTGATATGCATCGAATACGACAGCCGCACTGTCGGCGCCGCTTTTTTGTGCCACCACGGGCACCTCGATTTTCTTACCCCAGGATTGCAACTGTTCGACCGCCGCCGCCCGAAAGGTATCCCCAGCAGCCAGCAACACGGTCTGATCCTGTTCGACCAGGCGGTGGGCGATCTTGCCGATGGTGGTGGTCTTGCCGGCACCATTGATACCGACGACCAGAATGGTGAAAGGCTTGCTGCCACGGGTCAGCAGGGGCTTGTTGCAGGCTGACATGATCTCCGCGAGGCTTTCCTGCAGCAGTGCATCCGCCCCCTGGGTCTTTCCGCTGTGCTTGCGACGCAGGCGTGATTTCAGGTCGTCGATGATCCGGGCAGTCGTATCGATTCCTACATCGGCGAGCAGCAAACGGTCTTCCAGTTCAGCAAGCAGGGCCTCACTGTTGTCCCGCCACGCAGCCGCAGGGATGCCAGCGGTCAGCGCATTCCTGGTCTTTTGCAGGCCCTGGCGCAGGCGCGAAAAAACTCCGGTTTCAGGCATGGATTTCGGGCAAACAGTTATAGTAAGGTTCGCTGATCATACATCAATGCATCCAGTGCGGTGCTTATCCTAACACCCCTATACTCGTCATTTATGAATGTAATCAAAATTGCCGGATTGTGGCTGGTTGCGGCGCTCATTTGCCATGTACAGGCCGGTGTCGGCGATACCCACGAGATGGTGCTGGACAATGGACTGAAAATCATTGTCAAGGAAGACCATCGGGCACCGGTGGTGGTTTCCCAAATCTGGTACCGCGTGGGATCTGCCCAGGAACATAACGGCATCACCGGAATTTCGCACATGCTCGAACACATGATGTTCAAGGGTACGGAAAAATATTCTGCCGAGAAATTTACATCGACACTGGCGAAAATCGGCGCACGTGACAATGCATTCACAGGGCGCGACTACACCGCCTACTTTCAAGTAATGGGCCGCGATCACCTGGAGGTGAGTTTCGACATCGAGTCGGACCGCATGGTCAACCTGATCCTCACGCAGGACGATTTCGACAGCGAGCGCGAGGTCGTCAAGGAGGAGCGGCGTTTGCGCACCGACGATGATCCGAACGCACTCGTCTACGAGCAATTGAGTGCAGCCGCTTTCACCAGCAGCCCGTATCACCATCCTGTAATCGGATGGATGAACGATCTGGAGCATCTCGAGCTCGAGGACCTGAGCCGTTGGTACCAGCGCTGGTACGCACCCAACAATGCCACCTTGGTAGTGGTGGGGGACGTCGAGCCCGAGACCGTGTTTGCTTTGGCCCGCACCTACTTCGGCGCTATCGAGCGCCGGCATATCCGCGACAGCAAGCCGCGTGTCGAGCCCATCCAGAGCGGGTTGCGCCGCATCAAGGTGAAGGCCGTCGCCAAACTTCCATACATTCTGTTGGGATACAAGACGCCGAGCCTGACCACCGCTGAACAGGACTGGGAGCCATACGCCTTGTCGGTACTGTCCGGTGTGCTCGACGGAGGCCGCAGCGCGCGGCTCAGCAAGTACCTGGTACGGGAAATGGAGCTGGCCGCCAGTGCAGGCGCCGGATACAGCCTGTATGCCCGCTATCCCACCCTGTTCCTGCTGGAGGCCACGCCTGCACCACAGCACAGCCTGGAGGATGTCGAGCAGGCCCTCTATGCCGAGATTCGGGCACTGCAGGAAGACCTGGTCAGTGAACAGGAACTCGCCCGTGTCAAGGCACAGGTCATCGCCAGCGAAGTGTACGCTCAGGACTCCATCCGTGCGCAGGCCGGTGTAATTGGCCGGCTGGAATCGGCGGGACTGGGCTGGCGTGTGATGGACGAATACAGCCAGCACATCAACGCGATCAGTGCCGAACAGGTGCGCCAGGTGGCCCGCACCTACCTGACCGAGGATCGCCTCACCGTGTCCGTACTGGAGCCGCTGCAAGCCGGCGGGACCACCGGTGCGGCTGTGGTCTCCGATGCAGCACAGTAGTACACCATTGAGAGCTGCCTGCGGCACCCTATGGCTATGTGCAGCGCTGCTCGGAAATGCCCTGGCGGCACCTTCGATCGAGCAGTGGACCAGTGCCCAGACCGTTCGCACCCTGTTTGTGGCAGCCCCGGAGTTGCCAATGCTGGACATCGCCGTGACCTTTGGTGCCGGCAGTGACCGGGACGCTGAGCTTGCCGGCCTCTCGCAGATCACGCACGCCCTCCTGAGTGCCGGTACCGATGCCATGGATGCCGATGCGGTGGCCGAGAGATTCGAAGAGGTCGGCGCCCGCTACGGGTACGACGTCAATCTGGATCATTCCAGAGTCAGCTTGCGCAGTCTGACCGAGGAGCAGCTGCTTGAACCGGCGTTGTCAACCTTCGTCGAGATCCTGACCCGACCCGACTTTCCGCAAAAGGACTTCCTGCGTTTGAAGAACCAGGCACTCACAGCAATTCGCGATGAGCAGCAACGGCCGGACAGGATCGCCGGCAAGGCGTTCTACCAGGCCGTATACGGCACTCATCCCTACGCTCAGCCCGTCTCGGGAAGTGAGAGCAGCATGCAGGCTATTGAACTGGCGGATGTCAAGGCATTCCAGCAGCAGTATCTGGTTGCGGAAAATGCCACAATTGCCATCGTTGGAGACCTGGATACGGATCAGGCCCGCCGAATTTCCGAGTACATTGCATCCCATCTTCCCAGGGGCGCACGGCCAGCCACTGCGCCACCCCCGCAACCTGCATCAGAGGACCAGTACCGGTTTATTCCCTATCCCTCCCAGCAGTCGCATGTCTACCTGGGGCAGTTGGGCATTGCCCGGGGAGACCCGGATTATTTCATCCTCTATACCGGCAATTATGTCCTGGGCGGAGGCGGCTTCAGCTCGCGTTTGATGAAAAGGATCCGCAAACAACTGGGGTTGTCCTACAGCGTGTACAGTTATTTTTTCCCCTTGCAGCAACCGGGGCCTTTCATGCTGGGTCTGCAGACACGCGCCGATCAGGCCCAGATGGCACTCGATCAGGCCTCGCGGCTGGTTCAGGACTATGTGGACCAGGGGCCCAGCGAGGAAGAACTGGAACTCGCCAAGAAAAGCATCATCGGCGGTTTTCCGTTACGGGTAGACCAGAATAGCGATATCCTGGCGTATTTGTCGTTGATCGGGTACTACGACTTGCCTCTGGACTACCTCGAGACCTTCACCACACACATTGCTGAGGTCACACGGGAGGATGTCCGGGTAGCGTTCAGCCGACATTTGCACACTGACCGCATGGTCAAGATTGTCGTTGGTGGTCCCGAAGAGGAATAGTCTGCGCATCGTCGGCGGCGTTTGGCGCAGCCGTCGGATCCAGTTTGCAGACAACCCGGATATCCGGCCCACTCCAGACCGGGTGCGCGAGACCCTGTTCAACTGGCTGGCCGACAAAATTGAGGGTGCACGCTGCCTGGACCTGTTTGCAGGCAGTGGTGCGCTGGGGTTTGAGGCAGCCTCCCGGGGGGCTGCGCATGTCACCCAGGTGGATCGCAATGCTTCGGTTGCGGCAATGCTAGAGTTGCAGAAACAAGCCTTGCAGGCCCGGCAGGTGGATATCGTATGCCAGGATGCACTGGACTATGTGCAGCAGGCAAGAGAGCCGTTTGATATCGTGTTCCTCGATCCTCCTTTTGCAACAGACCTGGACAGGCAGATATTGCCGGCGCTGGTCACTCGCCGGCTGTTGCGCCCGCCCGCCCGGGTCTATGTGGAATCCCCGGTCGATCGGATCCTGGAATTCCCGGGTTCCCTGGACTGCATCCGCGAGAAAACGGCAGGGCAGGTGCGTTACCAGCTGTATGCGCTGGAAGATGAAATCGTGTGACAGAGCCCCCGGGGGCGCCGGGCCCGCTTCATGCTAGAATCCACGCATGGCACTCGTGGCAGTCTATCCGGGCACCTTTGATCCGATTACCAACGGCCATACAGACCTGGTGCGCCGGGCCTGTGTCCTGTTTGACAGCGTGGTCGTGGGTGTTGCGGTCCGGGGCGGCGGCAAACAGCCGTTTTTCGATCTGGCCGAACGGGTCGAGCTTGCTCAGCAGTCGCTGGCAAGGATTCCTAATGCGAAGGTGCACGGCTTTGACGGCCTGCTGGTGGATTTTGCACGCCAGCAAGGAGCCAAGGCCATCTTGCGAGGGTTACGTGCAGTTTCGGACTTCGAATTTGAATTTCAGCTGGCCAGCATGAACCGCCGGCTGGACGATAAGTTTGAGACCATTTTCATGACACCCTCGGAAGAACATACCTTCATCTCCTCGAGCCTGGTGCGCGAGATTGCAAGTCTCGGCGGTGACGTGTCCCGGTTTGTTTCCCCTCCGGTGGTCAAGGCCTTGCAAACTAAGCTGGCTGGCTGAAACCCTTTTGTTCGAAGTGCGGATTCTGGTCTTCGTGTGCCTGGCATGGGGGGCGATCTCCTGCGGCACGTCCCCGACTGACAAACCCGCTCCGTCGAGCTCGCTATCCCAGCCCGCCCTCACAGATTATGCCGTGGCCAGTGCCCATCCACTGGCCACCCAGGCAGGCATCGATATCCTGCGTCAGGGCGGCAACGCCTTCGATGCGGCCGTAGCGGTAACCGCATGCCTGGCTGTGGTGGAGCCCTACGCCTCGGGGCTGGGAGGCGGCGGCTTCTGGCTGTTGCACACGGCATCGGATGGACGCAATATCATGCTGGATGGAAGGGAGGTGGCACCGCTTGCAGCGACCCAGGACATGTATCTGGATGATGCTGGAAGACCCACCCGAGAGTCCGTCGTAGGTCCCCTGGCTGCAGGCATCCCAGGCCTCCCTGCAGCCCTCGTTCACCTGTCGGACAGGTACGGGCGGCTTCCCCTTGATCTCACCTTGCACGCGGCCATCCGACATGCCCATGAGGGTTTCGAGGTGAGCGCACGTTATCAAAGGCTGGCCACAGCCGTGCTCGACCACTTGCACGAGGATGCCGGGGGAACTTCGGTTTTCCTGGAGCAGGGCAGCGCGCCCGAACCCGGCTATGTGCTCCGGCAACCGCAATTGGCCCGCGTGCTGGAGCGCATCCGCGACGAGGGTGCTGACGGATTCTATCGGGGAGAAGTGGCAGCATTGCTGGTCCAGGGCGTGCAGCAGGCCGGAGGAATCTGGCAGATGCAGGACCTGGCGCAATACCGGGTACAGGAACGAAAGCCGGTTTCCGGCACCTATGCGAACATGAGGGTCACCAGCGCTGCGCTGCCTTCATCAGGAGGCATCGTATTGATGCAGATGCTCAACATGTTGTCGTTGCTGGACCTGTCACAGATGGAAGTCACACAGCGCACTCATGCACTGGTCGAGGTGATGCGCCGGGCGTATGTCGACCGTGCCAGGTATCTCGGGGATGCGGACCATGTCGAGGTGCCCGTCAAGCGTCTTCTGTCGGCACAGCATGCAACCCGCATGCTGGCGGATTTCAACCCGAAGCAAGCTTCCCCGAGCAGCGCATACCTCAAGGAACCGGCCGGTCAGCAGGGTGGTGAACCTGCAGAGGGCCGCAACACCACGCATTTTTCCGTCACTGACCGCGAGGGCAACTACGTCGCTGCCACGCTCTCCATCAACTACCCGTTTGGCTCGGGATTTGTGCCGCCCGGCACGGGCATCCTGCTGAACAACGAAATGGACGATTTTTCGATCAAGCCCGGACACTCCAACCTGTATGGCCTGACCGGCAACCGTGCAAATGCCATCGAGGCTGGCAAACGCATGCTCTCAAGCATGTCGCCTACGTTTCTGGATGACGGTGAGCGAGTTGCGATTTTGGGGACCCCGGGCGGCAGCCGGATCATCACCATGGTGTTGCTGGCGGCGCTGGAATTTGCCCGTGGTGGGGATGCGAACGCCATGGTCTCGCGGCCACGCTTTCATCACCAGTTCGTCCCGGACCACATCGAGTTTGAAGACGGGGCCTTCGATGCAGCCACACTGGCTGCACTCG
Organism: Gammaproteobacteria bacterium; assembly: GCA_026706595.1. Lineage (GTDB taxonomy): Bacteria > Pseudomonadota > Gammaproteobacteria > UBA4575 > UBA4575 > WTFY01. Next base: position 52,029 of record JAPOYL010000009.1, read on the forward strand.
CCGGGCTGGGACACACGCTGCAGGCTACCTCTCGCAGTTACGGGGACATGCATGCCGTCATCTGGAATCGGAAGACCGGGCACGTGACCGCAGCCAGCGATCCTCGGGGCCTGGGTCTTGCGCAGGTCGGCGAGTGACGGCCTGCATCAATGCTGGCACTGGCTGCAATAAAAACTGCTGCGCTGGCCGAGTGTCCGGAGTCGGATGGTGTGGCCGCAGACCGGGCAGGGTTCCCCATCCCGGTTGTAGACATTGAGTTCTTGCGCGAAATAGCCGGGGCGGCCGTTTTCACGGGTGAAATCGCGCAAGGTGGTGCCCCCGGCATCGATGGCGGAACTAAGCACATGCTTGGTGTTCGCGACCAGTTTCTCATAGCGGGACAGCGAGATGCGGCCTGCGGCTCGCTGCGGGTGTATGCCGCTTAGAAAAAGCGCTTCACTGGCATAAATGTTGCCAACACCGGCGACTACGCTGCTGTTCATGATGAAATTCTTGACGCTGACCTTCCTGGAGGCAGCACGGCCGTGGAGGTAACGGCCGCTGAATGCATCGCTGAACGGTTCCGGCCCGAGGTTTCGCAGCAGCTTGTGCTGCAGGGGGTCTTGGCGGGTCCAGTGTATGCTTCCGAAACGGCGTGGATCATGAAATCGCAAGATCTTGTTGCCGAACACGAAATCCACCTGGTCATGCTTTTGTGCCGGCACACCGTTTGCGACGATGCGCAAACTGCCGGACATTCCGAGATGCACAATGAGGCAGCCGTTGCCGGTTTCAAGCAGCAGGTACTTGGCGCGTCGACCGACTGATTCCACCTTCTGGTTCTTCAACAATTTCTTCAACTGGTTCGGCACTGGCCAGCGAAGCTGCCGCTGATGCACGAGGAGGTCAGTGATTCTTCTGCCGGCAACGTGCGGACGGATGCCGCGACACGTCGTTTCCACTTCCGGGAGTTCAGGCATTCTGGTCGTGGTTCAGGATTGGTAGAGTGCCTCGATCTCCACCAGCAGGTCGGTCCGGCACATGTCTCCCAGCAGCAAAATCCGTGGCGTCGTGCTGGACAAGCGTGCAGCCAGCACTCTTTGGATGTGGGGCACGTCGCGGCGATGGCGCACGTACACTTTCATGCACAGCAGATCGTCCTGTGCGTTCAGTTGCGTTCCATGCCTGTGATTGGCGTGCACGACCAGGGTTTCTACGTTGTTCAGGGATTCGTTGAGTTGCGCGCCAACGTCATCCACGTGCCGGGTCTCATGCCCGACGATACTGGCTGTGCCCGAGACATAAAAGTGAGTACAGTTGCTCCAGTGCTTGAGGACTCCCCGCGAAAACAGGGGCGGTGCCTGCACATTGGCAATCGGGTAGTCATAGGCGCTCGTCTGTCGCGGGTTCTCGACAGCAATCCCCGGAACATCACCCGCCAGAAAATAAATTTGCAGATAGGGGTTCTGGTTGCCGATCACGGTGGCCGCAGGATAGATGCTGCTCTCGGCATCGCAGGCCTGCATGGCCTGCAGGCGGCCACTGCAAAACAGGTCGTAGCGGCTCGACTGGTCTCCAGCCGGATCGGTAATGCCGGGAAAGTAGTTCCAGGTACGCAACAGATGATTGCAGGCGGTGCTTTGCAGGCAGTCGTAGATTTCCTGGTAGGCCTGCATGGCCAGCGCCTGGAAATCGCCTGAATCTGGACAGGCCAGCTGGAGATGACCAAACAGTACCTGGGGGTGACACGCATATTGAATGTTTGCGTGCTTTCCTTGCGTGACCTGGCCACTCGTATACCAGTTCTGAAAATGGAAATCAGACCCCTGCAGAACCTCCAGGCGGCTGTTGACTGACCACCCCTTTGCAGGGCGTTGTCCGGGATTCCCGAAATGCACGTGTGTCAGCAGGGCGGAGTCATCCATGGACGGGTCCGCGCTTTCGTGGACTGCAACTTTCAGGCTGGGCACTGTACCGAAGTGGCCGGGTTTGGGATTACCTGCTGTCATGGGAACACTGTAACCTGCAAATGGCGGCCTTGTGAACCAAAGACACGAAGCGGACCCAGGGCAGCTTTAAATTCCCGGTAATGATGTTTAAAGTGTTGTCCGACCGGTAGCGCTTGTACCGGGTAATACCACGGCATTACCACTACAGAATCCGAAACTGACATGCTATGGCCTCTTGCTGCACCCGGTTGCGTGTCCTTGTAAAGACATGGCCCGATTGACTGAACCGGAATGAATTCATGCGCTTGCTAGGTGTCGATACGGGTGGAACCTTTACGGACCTGGTCTATTTTAATGGACAATCCGTGCAGACACACAAGGAACTGTCCACGCCGCAGGCACCCGAGCGGGCCATCATGCAGGGTATTGCCTCGCTTGGGATTGATACCCGCGGGTTGCACATTGTGCATGGTACCACGGTGGCTACCAACGCACTGCTCGAGGGCAAGGGTGCACGAACGGTGTTTGTCACCAACCATGGCTTCAAGGACTTGCTGTTGATTGGCCGCCAGACACGTGAGGAACTCTACAACCTCACACCCCGCGAAAAGCCCACATTGTTTGAATCCCGGTTGTGCCTGGAATCCGGCGGCCGCATAGACCCTCGGGGGGACACGGTCTCGCCGTTGCCCGCTGCAGAAATGGATGCACTTGCCGACTCCATCGATCGGCTTGATGTCGAGGCAGTCGCAGTTTGCCTGCTGTTTTCATTCGTCGACAACCGGTTTGAGAGAATGCTCAAGGCACGGCTGGGCGAGGGCTATTTCGTTTCGATTTCATCCGAGGTGCTTGCAGAGTACAGAGAATACGAGCGTGGTCTGGCTACCTGGATCAACAGCTACCTGGGTCCGGTCATGCAGGGTTACCTGTCTCGCCTTGGCGAGGCACTGCCGGATTCCCGGCTCGCCGTCATGCAAAGTGACGGCCTGACCCTGAGTACAGCGGCTGCAGAACGTAATGCCGTACGCTTGCTGTTGTCGGGTCCGGCGGGCGGGCTCTGGGGAAGCCTTCACACGGGGGCGAGTGTCGGGTGTACGCGGTTGCTGACCTTTGACATGGGGGGGACCTCTACGGATGTTTCCATCATTGACGGGGACTTCGAGTTGACCCGTCGCGGCAACATCGCGGGACTTCCGGTGGCGGTGCCCATGCTTGACATTCACACTATCGGCGCCGGCGGCGGCTCGATTGCCTGGGTGGATGAAGGCGGGCTGCTGCAGGTGGGCCCGGATTCTGCAGGCGCCTCGCCCGGTCCGGCATGCTATGGACAGGGGGGAGGCCAGCCCACCGTGACCGATGCCCACGTAGTCCTGGGGCGCTTGCCCTCAAGCTGCAAGCTCGCCGGGAACCTGGACCTGGACCCTGCTGCCTCCCAAAGCGTCATCGCTCGCCTTGCCCAGCGTGTGGGTCTGGACCCCCAAACCTGTGCCCAGGGGATCGTGCGGATTGCCAACGAACAGATGACACAAGCCCTGCGTGTGATGTCAGTGTACCGGGGCCATGACCCGAAAGACTTTACACTGGTCAGTTTCGGGGGTGCGGGTGGCCTTCACGTGTGCGATCTCGCCGAGAGTTTGCGCATTCACCAGGCACTGGTTCCTGCCCATACCGGTGTGTTATCGGCGTTTGGCCTGTTGGCAGCACCTTCCGGCAAGGAGGTGTCTCAAAGCTGCATCCAGTTGCTGGATGAGTGCGATAGCGAGGAGTTGGAGGAGGTGTTTACCCAACTTGAGCACAGAATTGCCTCTGACTTGAAGATGGGGTCTGCCTCACCGTATGCGCTGAAACGGGAACTCGATCTGCGTTATCAGGGCCAGTCAGCCACGTTGAGGCTGCCCTGGCAGGATCCGTCATCGGTTGGACAGGCATTTCACGGGCGCCACCGCGAGCGTTATGGTTATGCACTGGATATGCCGGTCGAGTTGGTCAATCTGCGGCTTACTGCAGCCAATACGGATACGCCCGAGTTGCCCATGCCTCGCGTTGACCGCACCCACCCGGGCTCGGCGATCGGAAAGACCCGCCTCCATGAGTTCGCGAAGGAAGTCCCGGTATTCAGGCGCTCCGACATTGCCCTGGGTCAAACGCTGAGCGGTCCAGTTGTCGTGATAGAGCCCCAAGCTACCCAGTACATTGCCCCAAGGTGGACCGCGCTACAGCAGGAATCGGGCAGTCTTTTGCTGGAATACACGGGATAGCGTGAACCATGTGCTCAGCCGGCACGTTCCGTGCGAGCTTGTGCAGTTCCCTTGTCAACACGTATGATGCACGGACCGAAAAGCGGGTTTCTTCAAGAAAAATAACAAATGCCCGTACTAGGATCCGCCTATGCTTGATGGATTGATAGCTTTGCCCTGGTGGGGATATGTCGTCCTCACACTCGCTCTCACACATCTCACCATCGTGTCGGTCACCGTATATCTGCATCGGTGCCAGGCACACTGTGCCCTGGACCTGCATCCACTGTCGGCGCATCTGTTCCGTTTCTGGCTCTGGCTGACTACCGGTATGGTGACCAAGGAGTGGGTCGCAATTCACAGGAAGCACCATGCCAAGACCGAGACAGCGGAAGACCCGCACAGCCCGCACGTGGTGGGTATTGGCACGGTGTTCTGGCAGGGTTCGGAGCTGTACCGGGAAGAAGCTGGAAATGCGGACACCCTGGAGCACTATGGTCACGGCACGCCCGATGACTGGATCGAGCGCAACCTGTACACGCGCCTTTCCTCCATGGGAGTGGTACTGATGCTGGCCTTGAACCTGCTGTTGTTTGGTCTTCTCGGGGTCGTGATCTGGGCGGTACAGATGATCTGGATACCAGTCACCGCGGCAGGCGTCGTCAATGGCTTTGGCCATTACTGGGGATACCGCAACTTCGAAACCCCCGACGGCTCGACCAATATCATGAATCTCGGCATCCTGATCGGCGGTGAGGAGTTGCACAACAACCATCATGCCTACCCGGGTTCGGCGAAGTTTTCCAGCAAGCGCTGGGAACTTGACACAGGCTGGCTATACATTCGGATGCTGTCCTTTCTGAACCTGGCCAAGGTTCGCAGACGTGCTCCGCAACCCGTGCGTGTAGCCATCAAGGAAAAAATTGACCTCGAAACGGCCAAGGCCATCATTTCCAGCAAGCTGCATGTCATGGCTGATTATGCTCAGCACGTGACGCTGCCGACATTTCGCAGTGAATTGTCCGGCAACAAAATGCATGGGAAAAAACTGATGCGCCAGATGCGAACCGCGGTGATCCGTGAAAAATCCCGGCTGAAACCGCTGCATCAAAAACACCTGCAGGTGCTTTTGCAAGACAGCGAAGCCTTGCATACGGTGTATGAGTTTCAGGGGCGTTTGCAGCAATTGTGGAACGAGACCTATGCCAGTCACGAGCGCCTGATCCAGGCCATCACACAGTGGTGCAAGGAAGCGGAGGCGACCGGGATCCGTGTCCTGCAGACCTTTGCGCAAAGCCTGAGAGGCTATGCATTGCAGCCCACTCCCGTAGGCTAGGCGAAACAGTCACTGGATGCATCTGGCCCAAGGGGAGTTGGGCAGGGTGCGGGGTTACTTGATCTTGGCTTCCTTGTAAGGAACGTGCTTGCGAACGACCGGATCGTACTTCTTCAATTCCAGCTTTTCCGACATGGTGCGTTTATTCTTGCTGGTCGTGTAGTAGTGGCCCGTACCTGCACTGGAGACCAGCTTGATTTTTTCACGTACTGATTTTGCCATCCTGATTTCCGGGTCCGTCTTGCGAAGCTAGACCTTGACCCCCTGTTTTCGAATATCTGCAAGCACTGCCTCGATGCCTTTCTTGTCAATGATGCGCACGCCCTGCGAGGATACGCGCAGCTTGACCCAGCGGTTCTCGCTCTTCACCCAAAAGCGGTGAGTATGTATATTAGGCATGTAACGACGCCGTGTTTTATTATGTGCATGGGAGACGTGGTTACCGGACATCGGCCGTTTTCCCGTTACTTGGCATACGCGTGACATGGCTGTGGTTTCTGTACTGGATGCAGTCAATCTGTAGGGCGCGCAAGATACCAGAATCGTTATACGGGTACAAGCTGAGAGGCTTTTGCCCGGGATGGACGATTCTCTCGATGACACAACTGAACATGGCGAAGGACACGATATTTTTGCGCGACCTGGAAATCGATGCGACCATCGGCGTCTATGAGTGGGAGAAGCGGATCCGGCAGAAGGTATGCATCAACCTTGAAATGGCCGCAGACATCGCGCCGGCTGCCGCTTCACATTCCATAGACGACACCCTGGACTACAAGGCCGTTGCCAAGCGCATCGTACAGTTCGTGGAAGCCAGCCACTACGAACTGATCGAGAGCCTGATCGAAAAAGTGGCTGCCATGCTGATCCAGGAGTTCAACATCCCTTGGCTGCGCATCACGATCAGCAAGCCACGGGCCGTGCGTGGGGCACGCGACGTCGGAATCACCATTGAGCGTGGCAAGCGCAACTCTTGATGGCACGCGTCTTCATCGGTATCGGTAGCAATATCGATAAGGAAAAAAACATTGTCTCCTCCGTGGCCACACTGCGCGCCCATTTCGGCCCCCTGGATATTTCCAATGTCTACGAGACCCCGGCCTTCGGTTTTGAAGGAGACGATTTTCATAATCTGGTCGTCGGATTCCACACCGACCAATCCCCCCAGGAAATCAGCCAGACACTGAAACGGATCGAGTCAGAACATCACCGTACTCACGGCAAGGAATCGTTCGTGTCCCGCACGCTGGACCTGGACCAGTTGCTATACGATGACCTGGTCTTGCAGGTGGATGGCGTGAGCCTGCCGCATCCCGATGTGCTTCGCTACAACTTCATGCTGAGGCCATTGGCCGAGCTCGCGGGTGATGTGCAGCATCCGCAGGAAAAATGCACGATTGCAGAGCTGTGGGAGGCGCATCCCTCGGACCAGGAGATGAGAAAGGTTGAGTATGAATTTTGACCGCCTGACCCCAGGGTTCAGTGGGTTCTGATTCCCGGCACACCAAGGTGTGTGCCTTGGGCATAGCTATCTTTTCTTAGGGTAATCGAACTCGACCAAGCGGCCTTTTTTGGGGAGAACGTCCTCCCAGCTGCGTGCATCGAATTCCATCCGGGCAACGCCGCAAGTGGGCAAACTGTCGATCCGGGAGTCGCCAAGAAAATTGCACAGTTGCGTGATCCCCGGATTATGCCCCACCAGCACGGCATGCCGGAAACGGCTGCTGATTTCCCTGACCACTTCCGTGAGTGCTCCCAGGCTGGCACCGTACACGAGCGGGTTTTGTACGATGTTGTCCGGATCGAAGCCGATTTCCGCCGCAATGCTTTCCGCGGTCATGATGGCGCGCCTCGCCGGGCTGGAAATGATGGTGTCTGCCCGGTAGCTCACGGCAGCCAGTCGCTGGCCCATCATTGGCGCATTCTGAAGTCCGCGTCGGTTCAGGGGGCGGTCAAAATCCTGCAGCTCGGGATGGTCCCAGCTCGATTTCGCATGACGTATGAGAGTGAGGCTTCGTGATCGGTCCGAGCTCATTGCCGCCACCGGCCTGTCAGCCTGTGCGACGGGCTTTTTTCCCCAGATACCCGCCGTGGTGGCGCATCCCGTAGTCTTCGCGGGTAAAATCCTTCTGCTCCATCAGCAACAAGGCCAGGGCATCACTGATGGCCAGCATGACCGCCATGCTGCAGGTCGGGGTCAGGTCGAGTCGGCACGCCTCCCGGATCGTGCCCATGTCCAGGATGACATCGCTCAGATCGCGCAACTTCGAGTCCGGGTGTGAAGTGATTCCAATAACCGTGTGCAGGCCCAGTTCGCGTCCTGCCACCAGCACTTCCAGGACCTCGCGCGTTTTGCCACTGGTTGAGAAGGCGACCATGGCATCGTTTTCCTCGATCAGCCCCAGGTCGCCATGGGCGGCTTCGCCCGGATGCAGAAAAGAGGCTGGCGTCCCGGTCGACGACAGGGTAGCTGAAAACTTGTTCGCGATGTGGCCCGCCTTGCCCATGCCGGTCGTCAGCACCTTGCCATGGCAGTCCCTGAGCAAAGACACCGCTTTTTCGAAGTTGTCCGTGACCGGAATGGAGGCGATGGCCCCGGCTTCCTGCTCAAAAATTTCCCGTACGCGCTTTTTGACATCCATCTACCTATCTCCAGGGACTCAATGCGTGCTCACCGGTGGTGCAGTGATTTTATAAACATTTGGATACCGTGGGTTGGAGGCGCGAGTTCGCTCCAATGATTCACGCTGCAGTGACCGTATTGCGTATCGTGCCAATTGACTCGATCTCGCATTCTACTACATCCCCCGGAAACAGGTATTCGGGCGGATTGCGCACATAGCCGACTCCGCTCGGGGTGCCGGTTGCAATGATATCCCCGGGTTCAAGCGACATGCTCCGGGACAATGTTTCGATCACGGTTGCAATGTCAAAGATCTGGTACTTCGTGTTCGAGTCCTGCTTGACCACACCGTTAACGCGGCACGTCAGGTTCAGCGTCTGCGGGTCCGGGATATCGTCCGCGGTGACGATCCAGGGACCCATGGGACAGGCTCCTGTCAGACTCTTGCCAATGAAGAACTGCTTGTGGCGTTTTTGCAGGTCACGCGCAGAGACATCATTGATCACCGTGTACCCGAACACATGCTGCAGGGCCTGCTCACGGCGGATTCCGCGACCGCCTTTACCGATAATGACACCCAACTCCACTTCCCAGTCCATCTTGTCAGAAACTTCTGCATCCACCGGAATGTCAGAATAGGGACCGTTCATACTGGAGACTGACTTGGTGAAGACGATGGGGTATTTCGGCAATTTCGGCGCTTCGACAATTTTGCGCGTGGTTTCCTCCACATGGTCCATGTAGTTCCAGCCAAGGCACATCATGTTCTGACGCGGTCTGGGGATGGGCGACACCAGTTCGACCGGAGCCAGTGCCATCCACTGTTCTCGAGGGGCCTGTCGTACCAGTTCGCACAACTGCGGCAGCAGTAGGTCACTTTGATCGATGACCTGCAGCAGGCTGTCTATTTCCGGCGACCAGCCGGGACAGGTTGCCGGTAACAGGATAGAATCACCTTGCACCACGGCAAGATGCGCTTCACTGTCGTGGTTGCAGGTTGCAAGCTTCATTACGGAGTGTCACGGGTTTTGTGGGATGGGTATTGTAATCCCAGCCGGATGCCCGAAGCCAGATTTTGCGCAGTGTGGCGCAAGGCACCATGGGGTAATTGCCATGAAGAAAATAGCGGTCCTTTTTATTGTCATCGCCCTGATCGCAGTCTTTTTCATTCTTGATTTGCACCACTACCTCGATTTCTCGTATATCAAATCCAAGCAACTCCAGTTTACCGACTACTTTCACGCCTATCCTGTCAAGACGGCACTGATCTATTTCCTGATCTACCTGGTTGTAACCGGACTGTCCCTGCCGGGTGCGGCCGTACTCTCGCTGCTTGCCGGTGCGATCTTCGGGTTGCCGGTGGGCGCGGCTGTCGTGCTGCTTGCAGCCACTTGCGGGGCCACCATCGCATTCTGGCTGTCGCGCTACATTTTTCGTGATTTCGTGCAGAACCGATTCGGGGACAAGCTGGCGGCCGTGAATCGTGGCATTGAGAAGGATGGGGCGTTTTATCTGTTCACACTGCGACTGATCCCGATATTCCCGTTTTTCGTCATCAACCTCGTCATGGGTCTCACCCCCATGCGAACCTCCGTCTTTTTTGTCACCAGCCTGCTCGGCATGGTACCCGGATGCATCATTTACGTGAACGTCGGCACCCAGTTGGCCAGCCTGGAGTCCCTCGGCGGGATCCTGACGCCGGGCCTGCTGATCGCGTTGCTGCTGCTGGCGGTCTTCCCGTGGATCGCGAGAAAAGCCGTTGAGCTTCTTCGTGCGCGGCGGGTGTATGCCGGTTTCAGCCGGCCGAAAAAGTTTGACCGCAACCTGATCGTCATCGGGGCGGGCTCGGGAGGTCTGGTCGCCGCGCTCATTGCCGCGACCGTCAAGGCCAGGGTCACGCTGGTCGAGAAAAACAAAATGGGGGGTGACTGCCTGAACACCGGCTGTGTACCTTCCAAGGCGCTCATACGTTCGGCAAAGTTTATCGCCCAGGCAAAACGGGCGCAGCAGTACGGCTGTGAGCCGGTACAGGTGGAATTTAATTTCAAGAAGATCATGCAGCGCGTACGGCGCGTCATCCAGACGGTGGAGCCTCATGATTCCGTGGAGCGCTATACGAAGCTGGGAGTCGAGTGCATACAGGGCGAGGCGGAACTGAAGGACCCGTGGACGGTTGCCGTGAACGGAACGACGCTGACGAGCAAGAGTATCGTCCTGGCGACCGGGGCCAGTCCCCTGGTTCCAGACCTGCCAGGCTTGGCGGAGGCGGGCTATCATACCTCGGACACCATCTGGGACATCGATGTCCTTCCCGAGCGCATGGTCATCCTGGGAGGGGGTCCGATCGGATGTGAGCTGGCGCAATGCTTTGCGCGGCTGGGCTCCAAAGTGACCCAGGTGCAGCGCAGATCCAGGATCCTGCCGCGTGAAGACCCGGAGATTGCGGCCATGGTCACGGAAAGTTTCCGGCGCGACGGCGTGCAGATACTGACCGAGCACGCCGCACAGGAGGTCGTGCAGGAACCGGACTCCAGAGTACTGATTTGCAGCCACGGGGGCGAGGAGGTCCGTATTCCGTTTGATACCATTCTGGTTGCAGTGGGGCGCAAGGTGACCTCCCACCATACCTGGGACAAGCACCTGCAGATCGAGGTGCAGAAAAACGGGCAGCCTGAACTGAATGAATTTCTGCAAACCAGTTACCCGAACATCTATGCCTGTGGCGATCTCGCGGGCCCTTACCAATTCACGCACACGGCTTCCCACCAGGCCTGGTATGCCAGTGTCAATGCGCTGTTCGGGCGCTTCAGGAAATTCCGCGTGGACTACTCGGTCATCCCCTGGTGTACGTTCACAGAACCCGAAGTGGCAAGGGTCGGTCTGAATGAACAGGAGGCACAGTGCAGGGGGGTCGAACACGAAGTGGCATGCTACGATATCTCCGATCTGGATCGCGCCATTGCCGATGAAGAGGCGCACGGGGTGGTCAAGGTACTGACGGTTCCCGGCAAGGACCGGATACTGGGGGTTACCATTGTTGGTGAGCATGCCGGTGACCTGATCGCTGAGTATGTCTCGGCCATGAAGCACAAGCTGGGCCTGAACAAGATTCTCGGCACGATTCATATCTACCCGACGCTGGCCGAGGCGAACAAGTATGCTGCCGGTGCCTGGAAGAAGGCTCATGCCCCCGAGAAAGTGCTGAGTTGGGTAAAGAGGTATCATGCCTTTGAGCGCGGCTGATGCCGCCTGATTTGGGAGCACTCTGGATATGCATGAAACCCTGCATCTGCTGAAACAGTCCGACTTCCCCGAAATTCACCGGGCCCGGCTTGAGACCCTGCAGATCAACCTGGGCTACCGCTGCAACCAGACCTGTGTGCACTGCCATGTCAATGCCGGTCCGAACCGCAAGGAGATGATGTCTTCGGATACGATCAACACCGTGCTGGGCTATCTGCAGGCACGTGATGTCCAGGTGCTGGATATCACCGGCGGGGCTCCGGAACTGCACCCGCAGTTCAGAAGCCTGGTCGAACAGGCCCGCGGACAGGTCGAGCGTGTGATCGATCGCTGCAACCTGACGATACTTGAGGAACCCGGGCAGGAATCACTTGCACAATTCCTGGCAGAGCAGCACGTCGAGATCGTGGCATCCCTGCCATGCTATCTTGAAGAAAATGTCGACCGCCAGCGCGGCAAGGGAGTGTTCCAGAAGAGCATACGGGCATTGCAACGGCTGAATGCGCTTGGCTACGGAACCGGTGATGCCCGCCTGAGTCTCACGCTGGTCTACAATCCACAGGGCCCGGATTTGCCACCGTCGCAGGAAGGCCTGGAGAGAGACTATCATGAATTCCTGCTCAAGTACGGGGTCAGGTTCGATCACCTGTTCACCATCACCAACATGCCGATCAAGCGGTTTGGCAGCATGCTGGTGAGCCAGGGAAAATTTGACGAATACATGCAGTTGCTGAGGGATTCCTATTGTGAAAAAAACCTGCAGGCGGTGATGTGCCGTTCCCTGATCAGCGTGGACTGGCGCGGCTACGTGTATGACTGTGACTTCAACCAGATGCTCGGCTTGCCGCTGCCGTATCACAACCAGGTGCGCACGCATTTGTCCGAGCTGATGAGTGTCGATCTGGAGGGCAGCGAAATTGCCGTGGCGGACCACTGCTATGGCTGTACTGCTGGACAGGGGAGCAGTTGTGGCGGTTCGCTGAGCTAGCGACCGTAATGTACCTGCTGTAACCTGCCTCACACACGGATATGAGAATATTGCTTGTATACATTGCCTTGGCCCTCTATGCGGTAACGGGTCATGCACAGGAGATGATGGAACGGCCTCCTGTGTTTGTGGTCACTGAGCCGGCAGTGAAAAAAAGTGTCTCGCCCACCGTCCTGTACAGCGGCACAGTCATCAGTCGGGACGATGCCTATCTGGCGGGGGAAGTCCCCGGACACCTGACGTGGGTTGCCGATGTCGGCAGTCGTTTTCAAAAGGGTGAGACGGTGGCAAAAATGGATGACGTCTTCATCAGCCAGCAACTGATCGAAGAGCAATCCATCATCCAGAGCGAAAAGGCAAAGTACGAGTACCACACTCGCCAGGTGGAACGGTTCAGCAAACTCCTGACGGACAACAACATTGCAATGAGCCAGATGGATGCGGCCCGCAGGGACCAGTCGGTAGCGCGCAGTAACATCCTCTCCGCAGAAGCCCGCCTTGTCCAGGCCGAAGAGCATTTGCGGCGTACACGAATCATCGCCCCGTTTGACGGTATTGTATCCGAACGACGCCTGCAGGCCGGTGAGTGGGCCGACAAGGGGGAGGCCATCGTGCGGCTGGTCAGCAGCGAGAACCTTGAGATTCAAACGCACATTCCATCCAGCGCACTACCCTTTGTGACGGTCGGCACGCCTTTGACTTACAACCATGGAAAATTCAACGGCACGGGCCGGGTGCGTACCTTGGTGCCGATCGGTGGAGACCTGTCCCGGCTGTATGAGTTGCGTGTTTCCATCTCGGATGCGTCCTTGAGTGCGGGCACTCTGCTGCGCGTCGCAATCCCGACTGCACACCCCAGGGAAGTGGTGCTGGTGTCGCGCGATGCCCTGGTGCTGCGCAGGGAGGGGGTGTATGTGTTTCGCGTGAATGATCAATCGGTGGCAGAGAGGATCGCTGTGCAAACCGGGATTGCCGACTCTGACAGCATCGAAGTGATTGGCGGAATCCGGGAAAGTGACCGGGTCATCACACGCGGCGGCGAGAACCTCCAGCCCGGGATGGTAGTCAAGGTGCGACCGCTACTGGCGGATCCATGAACCCGATTAAACTTGCACTGGGCAATCCCACTGCAACCCTGGTCGGCTGCCTGTTGGTTATCCTGTTTGGGTCGGTGACCCTGACCCAACTTCCCATCCAGCTGACTCCCGCTGTGGAGCAGCCCGAGATCGTGATCTCGACCAGTTGGCGGGCGGCAGCCCCGGAAGAGGTCGAGTCCGAGATCATCGAGCCCCAGGAAAAGCAGTTGCGCGGCCTTACGGGCATGACGGAACTGCTTTCAGAAGCAAGCACCGGCACGGGCAAGATCACGATTTCCTTTGAGGTGGAACACGACTTGAACCGGGCGCTGATCGATGTGATCAACCGGCTGAACCGTGTTCCCAGCTATCCCGAAGATGCAGACGAGCCCGTGCTCAGCACGGCCGGTGGCCGGGGACGGCCGATCGCCTGGTTCATCATCCGGACTGAAGAAGGCAATCCCCGGCCCATAGAAACCTACCGGGATTTTGTTGAGGACGTCGTGCAGACACGCCTTGAGCGCATCAACGGAGTCGCGCTATCCGAGGTTCGTGGCGGGAATGAGCATGAAGTCAGGATTACCGTCGATCCCTACAAGGCGGCAGGACTGGGTATCGACCTGACCAAGGCCGCCGCCCTGGTCAACGGCAATGAGGACATCTCCGGTGGCACTGCAAGCGTCGGCAAACGGCGCTACACATTGCGTTATGCCGGTTCGCTGGACGTACGACAACTCAATGAACTGATCCTGGAGTGGCGAGATGGCAGGGCCATCGTATTGCGGGATATCGCCCGGGTTGAACTGGCCACCGTCGACCGCAACAACTTCGTGATTACCAAGGGCGGACAGTCGATCGCAGTCAATGCCTACAGGGAGTCAGGTGTCAACGTGTTGCAGACCATGAGCCGGATCCGGGAAGTGGTCCGGGAGATCGAGCAGGGGCCTCTTAAACGGGCAGGCCTGAACATAGAACAGGTCTACGACGAGACTCAATATATCAACAGCGCGATCGAGTTGTTGCGCAACAGCCTGAGCCTGGGAGTACTGTTGGCAATTGCCATTTTATGGTGGTTTCTGAGAAGGCTGCGGCCAACGCTGGTAGTCACTTTAGCGATACCCCTGTGCCTGTTTATGGCCTTGGTGATGATGAACATGACAGGCCGCACCATTAATGTCGTTTCCCTGGCGGGGATGGCATTTGCGGTCGGCATGGTGATGGATGCCGCGATCATCGTACTGGAGAACATTGTCCGCATGCGCGAGCAGGGCATGCCCTCCAAAGAAGCCGCGATTACAGGTACCTGGCAGGTGTGGCCGGCCTTGTTTGCCTCTGCAGTGACGACAGTCGCCATTTTTCTGCCGATCATTTTTCTGAAGGATCAAAGTGGTCAGCTGTTCTCGGATCTGGCCATCGTGATTTCAGTGGCTACCGTGACATCATTGCTCGTTGCCAGCCTTGTGATTCCCGTGGCTGCCCATGAGTTTACGTCGCAATTGCAGCTTGCCGACAGACCGGAATCTTGGCTGGATCGATCCACTTCGATGATCATGAGCCTCACCGGCACGCCGAAGATGCGCTGGATATGGATCCTCGGCCTGATCGGGACAGCGGTCACGATTACCTATCTGGCCTTCCCCAAGCTGAACTATTTGCCGGAAGGAAATCGTAACCTGGTGTTTGGCATCATAATCCCTCCTCCGGGTGTCAATATTGATCACGTAGAGAAGGAAATGGGGGAAGTGATTGCCCAACGCCTGCAGCCGTATCTCGACGGCACAAGGTCACCGCAAATCAAACATTACTTCTTTGTCGCCCGGCCCGGGGCAATGTTCTTGGGTGCGCGGGCACAAAATCCGCACAAGGATGAAATCGACGAGGTCATGAAGGTCGTGAAAGGCACGATCAGCGGTTTTCCAGACAGCTTTGCCATCGTGCAGAAGGCGTCCTTGTTCAGTGGTGTTGGCGGAAGAACCTCTGTTGATATCAACATCCAGGGAAATGACATCGAAAGCCTGCTGCATGCTGCCCGGATGGGCTTTTTCAAGATTCCCACGGTGTTTCCCGGAATACGGGCCAACCCGAAACCCGGACTGCAGCTGGCAGAGCCCGAGCTACAGATGGCGCCTAGGGAGAGCCGCCTGGTTGAGGTCGGCTGGGGACGCGGGACCATGGCCTTGCTGACACGCTTTTTGGGCCAGGGTCTGTTTGTCGGCGAATATTTCGATGGCGATGAAAAACTGGATGTGGTCGCCAGAGTCCAGCCATGGGACACACCGGAAGAACTGGCCGCTATCCCGTTGTATACGCCCCAAGGCGGTGTTCTGCCTGTCAGCGAGCTGGTCGAGATCACGCGCACCGCGGGTCCGGACCTCATTCGCCGCCTCGACCGACGACGTACTGTGACCCTGGAATTGCGCCCACCGCCCGGGGTTCCCCTCGAAGTGGTACTCGACAAGATTCACCAGGAAATCATCCCGGTCATAGAACGGGAACTGCCAGAGGGTGGAGCGATTCGCCTGAGCGGGTCTGCCGACAATCTTAAAAAGGCAATCCAGGGCTTTTCAAGCAGCTTTGTGCTGGCCGTGATCATCCTTTACTTGCTGATCACCGCGCTGTTTCGATCTTTTGTCGACGGGGTTCTGGTCATTTTGGTCCTGCCGCTTGCTACTGTGGGCGGGGTCCTCATGTTGCAGCTGCTGAATCTTCCCGCAGACCTGTTGACCATGCTTGGCTTCATTGTCTTGCTGGGCCTGGTCGTCAATAACGCGATCCTGCTGGTCCACCAGGCCCGTGCCGCAGAGCGTCGGGGCCTGTCGCGCCCCGACGCGGTACGTGAATCCGTACGGGTGCGCCTGCGGCCCATCTTCATGAGCACGCTGACCAGCATTTTCGGGATGCTGCCCCTGCTAGTCATCCCGGGTTCGGGCTCTGAGCTTTACAAGGGATTCGCCGGGGTCATCGTTGGAGGAATGGCGGTGAGCACCGTGTTCACGCTGATCCTGCTGCCCAGCATCCTGCAGCTCGGCAAAGCCACATCTCCTGCCGGGCGTGATGCTGAAATCACACCGGCCTGAGGACATTTCTGCACTTTTGGAACCTCTGTTGCCTGCCGGTCAGTGCAGTTTCTTGCGTTGTTCCTTGATCATGTCATAGGCCTTGCGAATCTCTTGGGTTTTCTCTGTGGCGATATCGATCATCTCTTCGGGCAGGCCCTTGGAAATCAGCTTGTCAGGATGATGCTGGCTCATCAGCCTGCGGTAGGCCCTCTTGATGTCGGCCTCGGAGGCCTGCGGGTCAACGCCGAGGACCCTGTAGGCATTTTCGATCTCCTCAGCGGATACGAAGGCGGAGCGGTTGCCGTACTGATCACGGTGCTGCTGGCCAAAGGTGATCGATTCCAGTTGCTCAAGCCACGCATGTGGATATCCCAGCACGCTGCATATGTGGCGCAGAACCTGCTCCTCGGCCGGGTCCTTGATACCGTCCGCATAAGCGGCTTGCAGCTGAATCTCGATGAACATCTGGATCAGCGTGGTTTTGCGATGGCACTCCCTTCGGAACTGCTCGAGAACCTCGTCGAGCATGAATCCGTCCTCCTTGCCCTGATTGAACAGGGCTACGGCAATCTTGCGCTGCGATTTGTTCAACCGCATCTGCGAGATCACCTGCTCGGCCAGCTGTATTTCCTGCGGGGAAACCTGTCCATCCGCCTTGGCAATGTGGCCCATGACAGAAAAGGTTGCGGTAAAGAAGGCGGCTTGGGTCCGTTCCTGTGAACCTTGGTCGAAGCTGAACCCCTCCTGCCTGCCGCCAGAGGATTTGTCCAGCTGATGGCCAAGCATGGCACCGATCATTGCACCAAGCGGCCCGCCCAGTGCAAATCCCAGTCCACCGCCAGCCAGCTTTCCCCACCAACTCATGGGCGTGTCTGCCACCTGTAATGTATCATCGTGCCGTGTGCCCGCCTGCGGCCCGGATAACCGTTCTTATTTCGCACAGGTTCTGAATCCGGCGAATACATCATTGCGGTCAGGACCATAGTAGTTGCGCCATGTGTTGTGGATCATGCGACTGCGGGTTACCCAAGCACCACCCCGCAGCACTTTGGTCTGACCGAACAACGGTCGGGAATATTCCGTGTAGCAGTCCGGTGAGAAGCCTGGATAGGGCTGGAAAGTCGAGTCCGTCCACTCCCACACATTGCCAAGCATCTGACGGCAGCCCAGTGCGCTGTCACCTGCCGGATGCGCGTGGACGCCAGCTGGGCCGGAACCCCTAGCATCCAGATTGGCACAATCCGCACTGGCCTCATCTCCCCAGGGAAACTGCCTCTTGCAGGGCATGCCTGCAGTCACATCCTCTGGATTGCAAGCAGCTGCAAATTCCCATTCCGCCTCGGTCGGCAAGCGCCGGTTTGCCCATCTGCAAAACGCTTGGGCTTCATACCAGCTGACATGAATCACGGGATGGGCCAGTGCCAGAGCATGCCACTGGTCAAACCGTCGGGTGTGCCAGGTGTGATCGGAATCCTTTCTCCAGTACACCGGACATTCAAGACCCCGTTCCTTGCGCCATTGCCAACCCGCATCGCACCAGTATTCCCGCGTTGTATAGCCGCCGGCCTCCACAAACTCGACATAGTCTTGGTTGCTTACCGCGCAGCGGGCAATACGAAAAGGGGCCAGCGTGATCCTGTGTGCCCATTTCTCATTGTCAAACGTGAACTCGCCGTTTCTTTCCGCACCCAGAAGGAACGGTCCGCCTGCAACTTCGATATCTTCATTTTCAGGAACGCTGCCGCCGTCAGCAGGTGTTTGATGGCGCATGTAGGCCGGTGCGGGGTAGGCGAGAGTCTGTCGTGTGTAGGTCAGTGCCTCGCCATGCATGTCTTCATGGAACAGGGCCAGCAGATAGAAGTATTTTGCAGAATCTTCCAGCCCGATTTCGTCCAGTTGGGAAACCTCTGCCGACAGTACCTCATCCATGTACTGGAGTGTGTCTTCCATACTGGGTAGCGGCAGATCCCACCGCGTTTCGTGCGGGATGGAGATGGAGTCAAACAGCCTGTCTGAATCCGGAAGAATTTCCGGTCGTTGGCCTAGGTGGCGCAGCACCCAGAGTTCGTGGAAATACGCGGTGTGGGCAATTTCCCAGCACAAGGGGTTGGTGGTGGAAAGCCTGGGGCCGAGGAGTTGCTGTGAGTCCAGCCCCTCGATCAGGGTCAGGGTCCTGGAGCGCGTATCCCGCAAGGCGGCTTCTAGGTTTTCTGCGGTAGCGTCTCTGTAGTGCATCAGCTTTTCGTATGCATCCTGTTTGGATCACGAAATATACCCTGTTATCGATACAATAACGTAATACCATTCACTTTTATTATGAAAATTGTCCTGATCACCCCGGCATTGCCCCGTTCCCGTTCTGGAAACCGCGCCACGGCTGCCCGTTGGAAAAACATCCTGACGGAACTGGGTCACAGGGTAGATGTGAAAGTTGATTTTGCAGGAGGCCAGTATGATGCCATGGTTGCGTTGCATGCATGGCGTAGTGCAGCCTCCATACGTCGCTTCCATACGCAATTCCCCGAGTGTCCGCTGATCGTGGCGTTGACCGGCACCGACATCTATAAATTTATCCGGTCTTCACCACAGCCCACCCTGTACTCGATCCGTGCGGCAGACAGGTTGGTCACCCTGCACGAGCTTGCGGGTTTGGCAATCCCCGCAGAGTACAGGGACAAGGTTTCAGTCATCCACCAGTCCGCCAAACCAGTGATGCGCAAACCGGCAAGGCGGAAAAACAGTTTCAATGTCTGTGTGATCGGTCATTTGCGGGAGGAAAAGGATCCGCTGCGGGCAGCCTACGCGGTTCGCAGGCTGCCCGCGGAATCCCGCATCCGCATCCGCCAGTACGGCAAGGCCCATACCCCGGTGTGGGCAGAACGGGCCGAAAAAGAGATGCGGGAGAACTTCCGGTATCGCTGGTTCGGCGAAGTCCCGCACTGGCAGGTACGCAGGGTGTACGCGAGTGCCGATGTGATGGTGCTCAGTTCCCGGATGGAAGGCGGTGCCAATGTGATTTCAGAGGCCTGTGTCGCGGGTCTTCCGGTCATTGCCTCGGAGATCGCAGGCTCGGTGGGACTGCTGGGCGAAGAGTACCCCGGCTATTATGCAACCGGTGATACCCGGGCGCTGCGCGAACTGCTGCTTCGGGCCGAGGCGGACCACGCCTGGCTGAGGGTATTGCAAGCGGCCTGCCAGGGGAAAGCCGGGCTGTTTTCCTATGCGAGGGAGAAGAGCCGCTGGAGGATATTGATGAACCGTGTTGCCTGAGACCGCCACGGCATATCTGATTCTGCGGGTGCCAGTCGGTCAAGCTAAAAAACCTTTAAGATCAGTCACTTGTGCACTTATCAAAGTATTTGATTTTTCCCATAATGAGGTTTTAGTTGTGCCCTGGGAAAGCTCCACGTAGCCTAGGCATTGTGGATGTTTTATTGTTGTTTTGTTGGCAGACCTGATAAGCAACAGTTCGCAGATCGACTTGGCGTAACTTCACAATCATGTCCCGGTCGCAGGCTACTGCGGAGGTGGGACAACCTGAACGTCACAATGTACGAATCGGTGCGATAAAACATCACCAGTAAACTGGTCTGCCGGAAAAGCCCGCTTCTCGCGGGCTTTTCTTTTGGGTGTCGTCAGATGCCTTTCAGCGGGGCTGGTCAAGGTTGATATGCACGGGTTCCAGCGTGTCGCTTTGGGGCAGCACCTGTCCCACGATACAGGCATGCCGGTAGCCCAGCTCGTGCAATTCCGCGATGCAGGCATCGGCATGCCTGCCAGGTAGGGTGGCGAGCAAGCCCCCGGAAGTTTGCGGGTCAAACAGCAACGGGTAGTGCGGATGCTGAGTAGCTGCTTCGGGATTTTTGACTGCGCGGCGCAGGCGTACATTGGAAGGCTGCAGGGAACTGAATATTCCCATCTCGATAGTTTCGGCAGCGCCGTCGAGAACCGGCAGCATGTTCAAGTCAATCGTGATGTCCAGCTGGGCCGCACGTACCATCTCCAGCAAGTGACCCAGCACGCCAAAGCCCGTGATGTCGGTGCACGCATGCACGTCATACTTGTACAGGCATTGCGCGGCCATGTGATTTGAAACGAGCATGCAATCTATGGCATCCACGATCCAGCGACCCCTGGCCTTGCCCCGCATCTCTGCTGCAAACAAGGTGCCCGTGCCAACCGGTTTGGTGACGATGATGACATCGTCAACCTGCATCCCCCCTTTGGCAAGCAGTCGTTCTTTTTCGATCAGCCCGGTAACACTGAGCCCAAAGGCAAGCTCGGCCCCCTCGCTGGAGTGTCCCCCGACCAGCGCCGCCTTGTGCTGATCCAGGACCCGCACCGCACCGTCCATGATTTGCAGAAGCTGCTGCTCAACCACGTTCTCTTTTCCGTACGGGATGGTTGCAATGGCCATGGCCGCCTGTGCCTCTGCACCCATCGCAAACACATCGCTGAGGCTGTGGTTAGCGGTGACCTGTCCAAATACAAACGGGTCATCGATAAACGCCCGGAAATAATCGACGGACTGAACCTGTACTTTGCCGGGGGGTACGGTCACGGCCGCGGCATCATCCGGTGCATCCAGTCCGAGCAGCACGTCCTCACGAAGGTGGGGCGACAGCTGGTTGATGACGCGGCTTAGGACATTGCTGCCAATTTTTGCGCCGCATCCGCCACAACGCATGGCAATTGCAGAGATTTCCTCGAGCGTATCGCGGCTTGCCAGTCTGCTGTCCACGAGGTCGTCATGCTTTTCTTGCATTTCAGGGAGACGGTTGTACTTGTGCATGAATCTCCGGTCGATCAGATCCTTGAGCTTCCAGACCCAGGCACCTTCAGTGGCTAACGCTCCACGGGAGGCCACTGCATACTTGTTGCCGGTACTGACCAGACTCAGGAAGCTGATTTGTGGCACATGTTCTTTCAGGCGTCTGTTTTCCAGTGCACGCCTCAGATTCTTGTACAGCGGCTTCCCCTGCCGAACCGCAAACACACCGGACTTGGGCCGCGGATAATCGGTCACCGCAGCGATGTCACCTGCTGCAAAAACGTCACTGTGGGACACTGACTGCAGGGAACTGTTTACCTGGATGAACCCTCGCTCATCCACGGCAAGCCCGGATTCCCTATACCAGGTTGGCGCGGATGCATGGGTTGCCCAAATTGTCGCGTCCGCGTGCAAGGAATTACCGGAATCCAGCTGCAGGGTATGGGCGTTAGCTTCCATGACCATGCATGCCTTGTGTATCGTAATCTGACGCTCTGCCAGAATGCGCATGAAGCGGTGCTGTACGGAGGGGTTATGTGTAGGCAATACGGTGCCGTTGCTGCAGATGATGTGAAAACGGAGCTTGTCCACAGGCAGGTCTTGCTGGCGTAGTAACTTGTGCAGGTGATACTGCGTGGACAGGGCGACCTCGACACCGCCAGCACCTGCGCCCACCACGGCCATCTGGTAATCGCCCTTGCGTGTGAGCACTTCATCCATGATGGCGTCCCAGCCCCGTAGAAACCGGTGGATGGGCTTGACTCCCAGTGTGTGTTCTCTTGAGCCGGGAACCTCTGTGAAGGAAGGTGTTGATCCCGTGTTAATGGACAGTACATCGTAATGTACGGGCGGCCGGTCGCCGCACAGAACATACTTGTTTTCCAGGTCCAAAGAGTTGGCATTTACATGGAACAGGCGTGCTCCGGCAAACCGGGCCAAGGGCTGCAAATCGATATGGCTTTCGTCAAAACTGTAATGACCCGCGATGTAGCCCGGCAACATCCCGGAATAAGGGGTGTGTACATCGCGGCTGATCAGGGTGATCTGCAGGCCCGCAATGGGCTTCATGCCGAATCGTTTGAGCACGGCAACGTGGCTGTGGCCTCCCCCGATCAACACCAAGTCCTTGATCACCGTGCTGTTTTTCGGTTTCTGCAAAGCTTATCCTGCCTAGATCAATTCAGATAGGCCCGAAAGCCCTGCGGCCAATCCGGTTCATACCGTTACAGCCTTTTCGGGAAGTGTCTCCTGGAAGTAGTTCTCCAGAAATTCATCGAAAGACACCGTGTCGGAAGCTTCGATCTCGAGCTGTTTCTCCACGGACTGCTGTACAGCATCGGTGAAAAACTCCGTGTCTTGCGGACTCAAGGCATGCTTGCATACACGGGCTTGATGTATTTTGGAATGACGGCTCGCCATTTCGAAGAATCCTTCCTCGGCGGTGCGCATCTCATGCAGGATTCTTGCAGAAGGTGTCAATGCGGCCTCTTTCATGGCTGCAGCTTGCTGTCGTAATGCTGCACTGTAGTCATCACAGGAGTTTGCCTCATCCAGTATTTCACAGATGGCCTGCATTTCATGCAGGATTTCCTGTCCCCACTCCTGCAGTGAAACCTGCTTTTGGCCTTGCGTTAATTTGAGTGCCGGGTCACGCCCATAGTGCGCTGTGTTGATTTCATTGCTGTCAATTGCCTGCCGTTCCGCTGCATCGATGCGCGGGCTTTCCTGCAATAGGCAAAAAATCATAAAGGCTTCCAGAAAATGAAGCTGATCACAATTGATGCCCAGCGGTTCGAATATGTCCAGGTCCAAGGAGCGTAACTCAACGTACTGGACACCACGCTGGCGAAGGGCATGGACCGGCTTTTCATTGTTCAAAGAGGGCTGCTTTGGTCGCACAGTACTGTAGTACTCATTCTCAATTTGCAAAAAATTGGTGTTGAGCTGCCGGTATTCTCCCGTCATCTTGACACCAATCCTTTCATATTTCGGACATGATGTTTCAATCGCCTGAGTCAGGCACTGGATATACGAATCCAGGCTGTCGTAGCAGGCCTTGATTCCAATCTCACTTTCCAGTTTGTTGTTGTACCCGATATCTCCCATGCGCAATGATGTCGCATGAGGGAGATAGTATGTAGTGGCATCAAACTGCTGCAGTACGCCGGGTTGTCCGTCTACAAAGGATTTGCAGATTGCGGGTGATGCACCAAACAGGTAGTAGATTAACCAGCCGTAACGTTGCAGATTCCGGGTCAAAGCAAAATACCGGTCGTCGATGAAATCCCGCTGCGGAGCATTGCGGGGGAAAAGGTCGCTGTAATACGGCCAGAATGGGCCTGGCAGCGAATAATTGAAATGGATGCCTGCAATTACCTGCATCATCTTGCCATAACGATGGCCGAGACCACGGCGATACACGGTCTTCATCATGCCCAGATTCGACGGGCCGTAATTTGCAATCGGAATGCTCGCCTCGCCGTCGATTACGCACGGCATGCTTGCACCCCACAAAGACTCGTGCCCGAGCTGGCCATAGACAAACTGATGAATTTTCTCCAAAAATCCCAGGGTCGTGGCAATTCCCTGTAGGGGTGGGGTGATCAGTTCCAGCAGGGCTTCCGAGTAGTCGGTCGTGATATAGGGGTTGGTGAGCGCGGAGCCCAGCGAAGACGGATGTGGTTGTTGGGAAATTTTCCCGTCACTGTCCACGCGTAACGATTCCTTTTCCAGGCCGATTTTGCCACCAGACAACAAATGTTGTTGCCTGTCCTGAGTGATCCTTCTGAGGTGGCTGTGTAGCTGGTCGTACATTGATGCGGGGTGGCTGATGATTTTCTGTTGGCCTGCGCAGTATCAATCCAGCCTTCGGATTTATCTGTTCACGGGCATTTTACACGCTTTATTTTCAAATGCTTCTTTGAGGAAATTGCGTTTGCGCCAATTTTGAGAGACTGTTTGCAGGGAAGGAAATCCCCATGACCGTGATGCAGGCTGTATCCCCTGTAAACGGAAGTTGGTAGGCTGCAGACCCTGGTTTGGCCTGTGGATGGTCCTGAATTAATGCCGCTGGTTCAGGCTAGTTCCTGATGCAGGCGGTTCCAGTCGAATGCCTGACCCGGATCGGTTTTCCGGTCCGGTGCAATCTCGGAATGCCCCACAATTCTTTGCCTGCTCAATGACGGATAGGCAATTCTCAGCGCATCGATCAGTGTGGCCAGAACCAGGTACTGGGCATTTTCGTAGGGCAGGGTATCGGTGCCCTCCAGTTCGATGCCGATGCTGAAATCGTTGCAATTCTCCCGTCCTTGGTAGCTCGAGATGCCTGCATGCCAGGCACGGCGGTGAAAGGGTACGAACTGCACAGTGCTCCCATCGCGTCGCACCAGCACATGCGCAGATACCCTGTGTTCGGCAATTGAGGCGAAATCGGGGTGTGTGTCCGGATCGAGTCGGTTGGTGAAAAGCTGCTCGATACCAGGTCCTCCGAACTCACCGGGAGGCAGGCTGATGTTATGGAGAACGATCACGGAAGGCTGGCAGCCCTCAGGGCGTTCATCGGCATTCGGTGAAGGGACATAATGCACGCCGGTAATCAGGTGGCTGGCCGGGTCAACTCGCATGAGTCGCAGTATGCGGGATACGTGCCCCACAAAAAAGGCCCCGCAAAGCGGGGCCTTTGAAGCAAGGAAAAGCCTTGTGGCTGATTTACATCATGCCACCCATGCCGCCCATGCCAGCCATATCCGTGGCGCCCGGGTGGTCATGCGCTTCTTCGCTCGGTTTTTCAGCTACCATGGCCTGTGTCGTGATCATCAGGCCAGCAATGGAAGCCGCATTTTGCAGTGCAGTACGTGCCACCTTGGTGGGGTCCAGTATGCCCATCTTGATCATGTCACCGAACTCACCTGTCGCGGCGTTGTAACCGAAGTTGCCCTCTCCCTCATCGACCTTGGCAAGGATAACGGAGGCTTCTTCTCCGGAGTTGGTGACGATCTGGCGCAAGGGCTCTTCCATCGCCCGGCGGGCAATTGCAATGCCCATGTCCTGGTCGTGGTTGTCGCCTTTCAGGTTATCCAGGACCTTGTATGCGCGCAGCAATGCCACACCGCCGCCAGGGACAACACCTTCTTCAACCGCGGCACGCGTTGCATGCAGGGCGTCTTCCACACGGGCTTTCTTTTCTTTCATCTCCACTTCGGTTGCGGCACCGACCTTGATCACTGCAACACCGCCGGCAAGCTTCGCCATGCGCTCCTGCAGTTTTTCCTTGTCATAGTCGGAAGTCGCCTCCTCGATCTGGGCCTTGATCTGGTCAATGCGCGCCTTGATGTCGTTCGCCTGTCCCGCACCGTCCACAATGGTGGTGTTTTCTTTCGAAACCATGATGCGCTTGGCGTTGCCGAGATCGTCCAGACTGGTTTTTTCCAGCGAGAGCCCGACTTCCTCGGAGATCACTGTACCGCCTGTCAGCACGGCGATGTCCTGCAACATGGCCTTGCGCCGGTCACCGAAGCCGGGGGCCTTGGCAGCACACACTTTCACAATGCCACGAATGGTGTTGACCACCAGAGTCGCCAGGGCTTCACCTTCCACGTCTTCTGCAATGATCATCAGGGGTTTGCCCGCCTTGGCAACCCCTTCGAGCAAGGGAAGCAAGTCACGGATGTTGGATACTTTCTTGTCATGCAACAGCACATAGGCGTCTTCCAGGTCTGCACTCATGCTGTCCTGGTTGTTGACAAAGTAGGGTGACAGATAACCGCGGTCAAACTGCATGCCTTCAACCACTTCCAGTTCGTTTTCCAGGGCATTGCCTTCCTCGACCGTGATGACGCCCTCTTTTCCGACCTTGTCCATGGAATCGGCAATGATATCGCCAATGGAGGAGTCTGCATTCGCAGAGATGCTGCCCACCTGGGCAATGGCCTTGGAATCTTCACAGGGCTTGGAAAGATCCTGCAGGCTGGAAACTGCAGCACTTACCGCCTTGTCCAGACCCCGCTTGAGATCCATCGGGTTCATGCCTGCCGCGACCGCCTTCATGCCTTCACGTACGATGGCCTGGGCCAGCAGCGTAGCAGTGGTCGTGCCGTCACCGGCAACGTCGGAAGTTTGCGAGGCAACCTCTTTTACCATTTGTGCGCCCATGTTCTCGAACTTGTCTTCCAGTTCGATTTCCTTGGCAACGGAGACCCCGTCTTTGGTCACCGTGGGAGCACCAAAAGACTTGTCCAAAACGACATTGCGTCCTTTGGGACCCAGCGTTGCCTTTACAGCGTTGGCCAAGACATTGACGCCTTGCGCCATACGTTGTCTGGCATCTTCGTCAAAACGTACTTCTTTCGAACTCATGATTATTCCTTCCTAAATGCGTTAAAACTTCTTGATTGAGAGAGACTAGCCTTCGATTACTGCCATGACATCGTCTTCGCGCATCACGAGCAATTCTTCTCCTTCGACCTTCACTTCGGTACCGGAATATTTTCCGAACAGGATTTTGTCACCCGCTTTCAGGTCCAGCGGACGAACTTCTCCGCTTTCCGTAATCTTGCCATTCCCCACGGCAACCACTTCGCCCTTGATCGGTTTTTCTGTAGCTGAATCCGGGATCACGATCCCTCCGGGGCTCGTACGCTCTTCTTCCATACGCTTGACGACCACGCGGTCATGCAACGGACGTAACTTCATCAGGATTGCCTCCTTAAAAATATCGACTGAATTGGATGTTGATAACGTGTTTTGCTTTATCTACGGAGGCCGCAAGTATTAGCACTCCCCACAAAAGAGTGCTAATAATACGCACGAAACAAGTCAAGTCAAGCGGTTTTTCAGCCGCAAATGATCTTGGGAATCAGTCGTCCCGATGAGTGGCTTCTCCTTCGTAGATGCTTCCGGGACCGCTGTGAAGTGTGTTCGGATAGATTCGCACATAACGGGCCATGGACCACGAAATCAGGGCCTGGCGGGTCAGCGGCACCAGGCAGACAAAGCCGACAAAGTCGGTAAAAAAACCCGGGGTGAGCAGCAGGGCCCCACCTAGAAGTAATGCCACGCCCTCAAGGATCTCGGTGGCAGGATAACGGCCCTCGGACAGGGATCGTTGGAGCCTGAGATACGTCTGCAGCCCCTGGGCACGCAACAGGGCCACGCCCAGCACGGCGGTCAGCACCACCAACCCGATGGTCGGCAGTGCACCGATCAGGCTGCCGACCTGGATCAGCAGATAGATTTCGATGATCGGTATAATCACAAATGCTGCAAACAGGACCGGAAAAGGCCGTACATGGATTCGTGGCATTGACTTCTCCTTTGCAGGTTTAGTTCACTGGCCCATGTTCGTTTACCAAACATGACCCATGGCGATTTGAGGTTTTGCTGAAATCATACGTGCGCATCGTGTGATTTGAATTCCCCAAATGATTGTACGCAAATTCCACACATTACTGAGACCTGTGGGCCGGATATGGTGGATGGACAGATTGCATCAGGCGAGTGCTCTGGATGTCAAATCCGTGGTTCGAAGGCAACGGTGCCGAAAGACCCTGCAGCCCTTGGTGGCTGCATCGCCGCGGGCCTGTGGAATATGTCGGTACTGCGATACATGTTAATCTTTGCCTGGAAGTTGAGATGGAGGAATAGATGCAAAAACCACTCGATCGTTCGATCCATGTTGTCTTGACCCTTGTGTTCGCTGCCAGCGTATTCACTATGACCTCCGCCGTTTTCGCGGATGAAAGCGTTGTGGAAAATGGCAAGAAAGTAGCCTTTGACCGCAAAGCGGGAAACTGCCTGTCCTGTCACTTGATTGAGGGCGGCGAAGCTCCCGGAAATCTGGGGCCGCCCCTGGTAGCGATGAAAGCCCGTTTCCCAGACAGGCAAAGGCTTCGAGACATCATCTGGGACATCACCACATCGCGCCCAGAAGCCCTGATGCCGCCATTTGGAAGGTACAAGATTATCAGCGAACAGGACATCGATGACATTGTCGAGTATCTGTACACGCTATGACTATGTATATTGCGTTTTGAGATTTTACGAGGTCGACATTATGAGCCTTACACGAAGAACAGTAATCAAGAATACGGCGGTTGCTGGTTTGGCAGCCATGGTTGGATTACCCAAACTATTGCTTGCCGCCTGGCCCGAGAATGCCTTCAAGGCTAAATCCATGGAGGACGCCCTGACTGCACTGCTGGGTACAACTGAATCGGAACAAGGTGATATTGTAATCAAGGCGCCCGAAATTGCTGAGAATGGTGCCGTGGTGCCTATCACGGTCACCAGCAATATCGCAAATACGGAGTCCATTTCCATTATCGTGCCGCATAACCCCCAGCCGCTGGTTGCAAGTTTTGACCTGAAAGACAGTGAGCCGTTTGTGTCGGTACGCATCAAGATGGCAAAAACATCTGACATTGTGGCTTTGGTGAAATCAGGCGACCAGTTGTTCAAGACCGCGAAGGAAGTCAAGGTGACCATTGGTGGGTGCGGCGGTTAACCCATAGACAGAAGGTAAGTTGATATGGCAGAGACGATCAAGATTCGTGCCAAGAGCACAGACGATATTGTCACAGTAAAAGTGCTTGTTACGCACCCTATGGAAACCGGGACACGCAAGGACAGCAGGACCAACAAACTCGTCCCCGCCCATTTCATAAAAGAAATCAAAGCCGAGGCTCACGGTAAAGTAGTTTTCCATGCAAACACCGGCGCGGGCGTGGCAAGAAACCCTTACTTCGCATTCAAATTCAAGGGCGCGAGTCCTGGAGACAGCATCAAGATCAGCTGGATTGATAATCAAGGCAACGTGGATTCGAGAGAGGCCGTAATCAAATGATGGTCACCGGTCGTTGTTTCGAGGGAGGAAGAATGAAAAATGCATTGATTGCCGCTGTCCTGGTATTGGCAGGTTCGTTGTTCGTGCAAGCACTGTCAGCAAGTCCCGAGGACGATGTGAGGTTGTATCAGGACTACTTCAAGAAACGCTTTCCAAGTATCGATTTTCAAGAATTTGCAAATGGCGTATATGCAATCAGTGCCCAGCAGCGTGAAAACTGGGAGGCGATCGAAGAATTCCCGCCTTATGAGCCGTTTATCGAACGCGGTGAGTCCATGTGGAATGCCAAGTTTTCAAACGGAAGATCCTATGCGGACTGCTTTCCGAACGGGCCGGGCTCTCAGCACTTGTATCCGCAATGGAGCAAAGAGCAAGGAAAGGTCATCACTCTAGCGCTTGCGATCAATCAATGCAGAGAGGCAAACGGAGAGCAGCCCTTGAAATACATGAAGGGGCCAATAAATGACATTTTGGCGTACATGGCCTTCGAAAGCCGTGGGCAGTTGACCAATGTGGCAATACCTGTGGATGACCCGCGTGCGCTGGAAGCGTATGAGAAAGGCAAGGAGTTCTATTTCACGCGCAGAGGGCAGTTGAATTTTTCCTGCGATCAGTGCCACTTTCCTAACTCCGGCATGAATCTGCGTTCTGATGTGTTGAGCCCGGCCGTAGGACAAACTACGGGCTGGCCGGTATACCGTTCCGGGTGGGGGGCTCTAGGAACATTGCACCGCCGCTACAGTGGTTGTCTCAAGCAGGTCCGAGCCAAACCCTTTGCCGCGCAAGGTGAGGAATATCGCAACCTGGAATACTTTCACACATACATGAGTAACGGGATTGGATTAAACGGCCCCGCTGCCCGGAAATGATGAATCCGTGAAGCTTGTATTCATACGGCAGGTCTAAACCAGGGGGAACCAGGCAATGGGAGTACTGCTCAAATACATTTTAATTTCGATGGCCGCCACGGGCATATTGCTGTCTGCCGGTTTACTCGCAGATGTATCGGCTTACGATGATACCGAATTTGTGAATTTGCTCAGTACGGCAAAGTCGGCACAAAAAAAAGCAAGCTCTGTAGGGGGTGAGTGGCGCGATGTCGGGAAGTTCATCAAGGAGGCAGAGCAGGCTGCGGCAGATGGAGATTTCGATCGGGCGAAAAAGCTCGCACAGAAAGCCAAAACCCAGAGCGAACTCGGATACCAGCAGGCCGTTTCGCAAAAAGGAAAAGCACCCAGCCCATCCTACCTGCGATAGGGCCACCCGGGTCCAGTCGTAAATCGAGCCGTGTACCTGACGCGCCGTCAATTCCTGTCATTATTGAATGCAGCGGCAGTAGCAGGAATATTGCCATCGTCCCGCGGCCTGAAGGCTGGCAGGTCCACCGACGTATACGAGGTTCCCAAAAAGGGCAATGTGAGGCTTCTTCACATCACGGATTGCCACGCCCAGCTACTCCCTGTTTATTTTCGTGAGCCCAGCGTCAATATCGGTGTTGGAAACGCCCGCGGCAAGGCTCCTCACCTGGTGGGCACCCACTTGCTGGACCGGTTCGATCTGAATCCTGCCAACCGCATGGCCGTGCACGCTTTCACCTTTCTCGATTTCATTGATGCGGCAAAGAAATTTGGCAAGGTGGGGGGCTTTGCACATCTGTGCACACTGGTAAAAAAACTGAGACACGAGTTTGGTGAAGAAAACACGCTGTTGCTGGATGGCGGCGACACATGGCAGGGATCAGGGACCGCTTACTGGACACGCGGCAGGGACATGGTCAATGCGTGCAATCTTCTAGGTGTTGATGTGATGACGGGCCACTGGGAGTTTACTTATCACGATAAGGAGGTGATGGAGAACATCCAGGCGTTCAACGGTGAGTTCATCGCACAGAATGTCAAACTGACAGAAGAAGGCTTCTTTGAAGGTCAGCCCGCCCATGATGAAACTACCGGGCACATATTCAAACCCTATACGATCAAAGAACTGGGAGGTGTGCGCATTGCTGTCATTGGACAGGCCTTCCCCTACACACCCATCGCCAACCCTCGACGGTTCATACCCTATTGGTCATTTGGCATTCGGGACGATGAAATGCAGAAAGTCGTAAACGCCATACATGAGAACGAAAAGCCGGCTGCCGTGGTGCTGATTTCCCATAACGGGATGGACGTTGACTTGAAGATGGCCAGCCGCGTAACGGGTCTGACCGCGATCTTTGGAGGCCACACGCATGACGGAGTGCCTCAGGCGGTCGAAGTGAATAATGCGAATGGCGTGACCTTGGTAACGAATGCAGGATCGAATGCAAAATTTCTGGGCGTCATGGATCTTGATATCAAAAACAACAGAGTATCCGGCTATAGCTACCGGTTGCTGCCGGTATTTTCCAACCTTCTGGATGCTGATCCGGAGATGTCAGCGTACATAGAGAAGGTCAGAAATCCCTATCTCGACCGGCTGGAGGATAAGCTGGGCGTGGCGGATTCCTTATTGTACCGGCGGGGGAATTTCAACGGTTCGTTTGACCAAGTGATCTGCGATGCCCTGATTGAGCAGCTGGACACCCAGATAGCGCTGTCACCCGGCTTTAGGTGGGGAGTATCCGTACTGCCGGGTGATGACATCACGATGGAGCACGTCCTGACACAAACCTGCATGACTTATCCCGAAACATACACCAGCGGCATGAGCGGTGAAACCATCAAGCTCATACTCGAAGATGTGTGTGACAATTTGTTCAATCCGGACCCGTACTATCAACAAGGGGGAGACATGGTCCGCTTGGGCGGTATGAACTATGTGTGTGACCCGACAGCTTCAGCCGGAAACCGGATCTCGGATATGACCTTGGACAGTGGAGAAAAAATAGAAGCGAACAAGACATATCAGGTAGCGGGGTGGGCGACTGTCGGGTCTAAATCTCAGGGGCCTCCAGTCTGGGACGTCGTCGCACAATATATACGCGAACATAAAAGCATCAGGATATCCAGGCTCAACACTCCCAAACTGAAGAATCTGGGAGCCAATCCAGGCATCAGTGATTACCGGGTCTGATGCAAACCCGTACTGGACGATACAGTCATGCCCGTGCCCATAGTCATCCGAGGATTGATGAAACACCTGTTGAACACAGGACAAATGTGCGACTTGTGTCTTTTTTGATATTTTAGGGAATCATATACTTAGCTTTTGTGAGGGTTGCGTTCATGAGTCCACACATTTTAGTACTGACGGCCTTCCCGGATATGGACATCGCGACACGTCTAGCACAAGAAATTGTTCAGACCCGGCTTGCAGCCTGCGTTAATATCCTGCCTCAGGCCAAATCCGTGTACATGTGGCAAGGAAAGCAGTGCATGGATTCGGAGTACATCGTGATCATGAAGACTACGGAAAGCAGGTATCAGAAGTTGCAGTCCTTTATACAAAGCCAGCATCCCTATGAACTTCCGGAGATCATTGCGACTCCTATTACACAAGGCTTGGATGATTATCTTGACTGGATGGCAAAGAGTGTAAGCACGTGAAGCGTCTCTACATCATTTTTTGGGTGTTGCTTGTATTTGGACACCCTGCAGCCTATGCAGAATCTACAACCCGGACTCTTGAGCAGTTCGTTTTTGGTGTGGATGAAACCGAATTCCTTCATCCTGATGAAGCCTTCCGGGTTTCAGTTCGCAGAGGTGATGCCAACACCATCGTGACCGACTGGAAGGTGGTGGACGGACACTATCTGTACAAGGACAAGATTGCAGTCGCACCCAGGGACAGGAGCGAGGCTGCACTTGGTGCTGTGCAACTGCCTCCCGGAAAGGAAATGCATGACGAATTCTTTGGTCAGGTCGTCACCATTGATCATGATTTTGAGGCGGATGTCCCGATCCTGCAGGTCTCCGCGAACCTGCAGGCACTTGATCTTGAGGTGACCTACCAGGGATGTGCCAAAGCCGGCCTTTGCTATCCTCCCATTACCAAAACCCTACAGGTGTCCTTGGACGATGCCAGTGAGCATACCGGTCTTGCATTCGCTGGCGCCGGGTCGGGAAGTGCTCCCAATGGCTTGTCTTCCGGCGATTCCGGTTTTCAGTCCGAGCAGGACCGCTTTGCGGCCATGCTGGCCTCCGGCAAACTCTGGTGGATCGTAGCCAGCTTTCTGGGCTTGGGACTTCTGCTCGCTTTCACGCCCTGCGTATTCCCGATGATCCCAATCCTGTCCAGCATCATTGTTGGCCAGGGAAAGCATGTTTCAACGTCAAGGGCCTTTGGGCTGTCGCTGGTCTATGTGCTGGCCATGGCAATCACCTACACAGTGGCTGGCATTGTGGTGGGTCTTTCAGGGGAAAATGTGCAGGTATGGTTTCAGAATCCATGGGTGATCAGCACGTTTGTTGGGATTCTGGTATTGCTGTCCCTGTCCATGTTTGGGCTGTACGAGCTGCAAATCCCGCAGGCGATTCAGTCCAGACTGAACGCGTACAGTTCAACCCAGCGCCAGGGCTCATACACCGGTGCCGGCGTGATGGGTTTTCTTTCCGCGTTGATTGTCGGGCCCTGTGTGAATGCTCCGCTGATCGGTACACTGATCTACATCGCTGATGTCGGAGACGCCACCATCGGTGGCCTGGCTCTTTTCGCATTGAGCATGGGGATGGGAATACCGTTGCTGGTAGTCGGTACATCCGCTGGCAAAATCTTGCCGAAGGCAGGAACCTGGATGGCTGCTGTGAAGGCCGTCACTGGAGTATTTTTGCTGGCGCTGGCTATCTGGATGCTGGAACGCATTATTCCTACTCCCGTAGTGTTGTTGCTTTCCGGGGCCTTGCTCATTGCCTCTTCCGTATATATGGGTGCACTTGAGGCCCTTCGGGAGGGTGCTTCTGGGTGGCTCAGATTGTGGAAGGGATTTGGACTCATTGCACTGGTGTACGGAGGTATCCTGGTCATTGGTGCGGCAGCCGGAAGCCACAGCCTGCTTCATCCCCTGCAGGGTATATTTGCGCAGCGTGTTGCCACCGACGGCGCATACCCCGGCAGGGGTGCAGCGCATAGTCTCGCCTTCCGGCAGATCAAAGGCATTGAGGGGTTGGAGTCTGCCGTGCAACTGGCCGTAGCGCAGGGCCGGCCCGTGATGCTCGATTTTTATGCGGACTGGTGTATCTCCTGCAAGGAGATGGAGGCCTTCACTTTCAGCAACGCAGGGGTGCAGGATGCATTGCAAGATTTTGTCCTGCTGCAGGCCGATGTTACCGACAACGACGAGCAGGATCAGGCCCTGTTACAGCATTTGGGCCTGTTTGGTCCACCCGCCATTTTGTTTTATGCCCACACCGGCCAGGAAATGAAGGACTACCGTATCGTGGGGTTCATGGGAGCCTCTCGGTTCACGTCGCATATTGACCACTTCAAAAATGCAGGAACACTGGCACTTTACATGGGGAATTAATACCAGGCCCAGCCACAATACCGCATCCCCGACCAACGACAACACACACTCAGACTACAACTCCATCCCTGTTCATGTGCACGGATGCCATCGTTCAGGGAATCCCCGGATGAGTGCCTGCGGTATAGCGGCAATGAATGGGTAAGGCTCTCATCACTCACTGCTTCAGACGGTAGCCGGTTTTGAAAATCCACCAGATGATTGCCAGACAGATGGCTGTGAACAGCAGTACCATCAGCAAGCTGATTCCGACACCGACATCGGCTACCTCATAAAAACTCCAGCGAAAACCACTGACCAAGTAGACCACCGGATTGAACAGGCTAACCGTCTGCCAGACAGGGGGCAGCATGTCGATGGTATAAAAGCTTCCTCCCAGGAATACCAAGGGTGTGATCACCAGCATCGGGATCAACTGCAGTTTTTCGAAGTTGTCGGCCCAGAGGCCGATAATGAATCCGAGCAGGCTGAAAGAAATGCAGGTCAGGATCAGGAAGCCGAGCATCCAGAAGGGATGGGTGATGTTCAGCTCGACGAAAAAACCGGAGGTCGCAAGAATGATCATGCCAATAATGAAGGATTTGGTTGCAGCGGCTCCGACATAGCCCAGCAGGATCTCCACAAAGGATATGGGAGCCGAGAGCACCTCGTAGATTGTCCCTGTGAATCTCGGGAAATAGATCCCGAACGAGGCATTCGCAACACTTTGTGTAAGCAGGGCAAGCATCACCAGGCCCGGCACAATAAATGCCCCGTAGGAGACGCCCTCGACAGTCTCAATACGGCTTCCGATAGCAGAACCGAAAACGACGAAATACAGCACGGTGGAGATAATCGGCGAGACAAAGCTTTGCATGATCGTGTTCCATGCACGCAGCATCTCGTACTTGTAGATGGTCTTGGCGGCCTGTGTGTTGATCATTCCGTGCCCACCAGGCTGATGAAAATGTCTTCCAGTGAGCTTTGCGATGTACTCACGTCCTTGAGCAACAACCCTGTACTGTTTACCGCATCCAGCAACCCGGAAATCCCGGTATGTTCGCTGTGGCTGTCGTAGGTGTAAACGAGTTGCCGGCCTTCGCCGGAAAGCTCCAGCGACCACCCGGACAGGGAGTGCGGCACCGATGCAATCGGCTGCTCCAGTTCTATGGTCATCTGGCGTTTGCCGAGCTTGTGCTTCAGGGCCTGTTGATCATCGATGACCAGTAATTCACTTTTGTGAATAACGCCCACCCGGTCTGCAATTGCTTCGGCCTCTTCGATGTAGTGAGTGGTCAGGATGATGGTGACTCCCAATTTCTTGAGCCCTGCAACGAGGTTCCACATGCCCTTGCGCAACTCCACGTCGACACCGGCAGTCGGTTCATCCAAAAATAAGACAAGAGGCTGATGGGACAGCGCCTTGGCGATCAGCACACGTCGCTTCATGCCTCCAGACAAGGTGCGGATTGCGCTGTCCTTTTTATCCCATAAGGACAAGTCCCGCAAAAGCTGTTCCAAATAGGTGGGATCAGGCTCCTTGCCAAACAACCCCCGGCTGAAACATACGGTATGCCATACCGTGTCAAACGAGGGCAGCGTCAGTTCCTGGGGGACCAGCCCAATCATGGCGCGCGTGATCCGGTAATCCTGCTCGATGTCGTAGCCGCTGACTGTGACGGAACCTTCGCTCGGATTTACGATTCCGCAGATAATGGAGATCAGGGTGGTCTTTCCTGCACCGTTGGGTCCTAGCAGTGCGAGGACCTCGCCTGAATGGATGTTCAGGGTGATGTCGTGAAGTGCGCGGTGTCCATTGCCATAGACCTTGGACAGACCAGCAACAGAAATGATGGGATTCATGTCCATATTTGGAAGGGCCAGCAGCGGGGCACGCCATGCAGACTAAAAGATATCATCAAATCCCTTGCAGCTGTCTCGCCCACATGTTTTCCGGGTGCTTACAGATAGAATTTTGTTAATTTTCGTGATCTTGCCTCTATCATGCAAGGAAAATTCTTTAAATTCATAGAAATACATAATTTTGGATAAAATGCAGGAATCTGGGTATAGTGTGTGTTAACTGAATGTGTTCGAGGCGCACTGCCTGCGCTTTTTACGCATTTTGAAACAGGATACATCCATGGCTAAGATTTTGCTTCTGAACGGCCCCAACCTCAATTTGCTGGGCCAGCGGGAACCCGAAGTATACGGGCATGAGACGCTCGCGGAAGTTGTTCGTTGCGCACTTGATACAGCAACGCAACTGGGTCATCAACTGGATGACTTCCAAAGCAACGCAGAGCATGAGCTGGTGGACCGGATTCACCAGGCCAGCCAGGAGGGTGTCGCCATGATCATATTCAACCCGGGCGCTTTCACCCATACCAGTGTTGCCTTGCGCGACGCTCTGCTGGGAGTGGCCATCCCCTTTATCGAAGTGCACTTGTCCAACGTATTTGCACGGGAAGACTTCAGACAGCATTCTTTCCTGACAGATGTTGCGGCCGGCGTGATATCAGGGCTGGGCATCAAAGGCTATATCCTTGCAGTTGAAGCTGCACATTACAAACTGTCTGCGAGCTAGGTATGGACATACGCAAAGTAAAGAAACTTGTCGAGTTGTTGGAAGAGTCTGGGATTGCAGAAATTGAAATCCACGAGGGTGAGGAGTCCGTTCGCATCAGTCGCGGTGTACCCATGGCCACAGCCGGCCAGGTCGCCACACCCCAGGTATCCGTGGTAGCTGCCCCGGAAACACCTGCTCCTCCCAGTACCGCATCTGAGCAAGAACCCGAGTTGCCCAGCGGTCATGCGGTCAACTCGCCCATGGTAGGTACGTTTTACGAAGCATCTGCACCGGGGCAGAAGCCGTTTGTCGAGGTGGGGGATTCCGTGCAGGCAGGTGATACCCTGTGCATCATTGAAGCCATGAAGATGTTAAACCAGATCGAGGCGGACAAGGCCGGGACGATCAAGGCCAGACTGGTCGAAAATGCACAACCGGTCGAGTATGGACAGGCCTTGTTCATCATTGATTGATTTTCTGCTCAGGCAGTTTCCCCATGCTTGAAAAAGTTGTTATTGCTAACCGTGGTGAAATTGCGCTACGCATACTGCGCGCATGCCGGGACATGGGCATCAAGACAGTCGCCATCCATTCTGAAGCGGACCGGGATCTGATGCATGTGGGCATGGCAGATGAATCGGTTTGTGTAGGTCCTGCACCCTCGGCCGAGAGCTACCTGGACATTCCTGCGATTATCAGTGCAGCAGAAGTGACCAACGCCACAGCCATACATCCCGGCTACGGATTCTTGTCAGAAAATGCCGAGTTTGCCGAAATCGTCGAGTCCAGCGGGTTTATTTTCATAGGACCCAATGCAGAAACCATCCGCCAAATGGGTGACAAAATTACTGCTAAAAGAGCTATGCAGGCGGCCGGAGTCCCCTGTGTGCCAGGAGGCACGGAGTCCATCGGCGAAGACCATGACGAAAATACGCGAATGGCCAGGGAAATTGGCTATCCGGTCATCGTAAAGGCTGCGGGCGGCGGCGGCGGTCGTGGCATGCGCGTAGTGGAGGAAGAAGACAAGCTGGACGAGTCGATTTCACTGACCCGAACAGAGGCCAAGGCAGCGTTCAATGATGACCGCTTGTACATGGAGAAATTTTTGCAGGCTCCCAGGCATGTTGAATTCCAGGTGTTGGCAGACACGCTGGGTAACGTGATCCATCTGTGCGAGCGTGATTGCTCCATGCAGCGCCGTAACCAGAAAGTCGTGGAAGAGGCGCCTGCATTCGGTATCAGTGAAGAGCAGCGCCATAGCATCGGCGAGCGCGTGAAGCAGGCCTGTCGCGAAATCGGCTACCGGGGCGCAGGCACCTTCGAATTTTTATACGAAAACGGCGAATTCTATTTCATTGAGATCAATACACGTGTCCAGGTCGAGCACCCGGTGACAGAAATGATCACTGGCATCGACATCGTGAAGCAGCAGCTGCTGGTGGCCTCCGGAGAGCCATTGTCCTTTGTTCAGGACGATGTCAAGGTCAGCGGGCATGCCATTGAATGCCGGATCAATGCAGAAGATCCCTACTCGTTTATCCCGTGCCCAGGCACGGTAACCCATTTTCACTGTCCTGGTGGACCGGGCATACGGGTTGATACACACCTCTACAACGGCTACACCGTGCCACCGTATTACGACTCGATGATTGGCAAGCTGCTGGCCTTGGGGCACAGTCGCTCAGGAGCGCTGACCCGAATGAAAGGCGCCCTGCATGAAATTGTCATTGACGGAATCTCCACCAATGTTCCACTGCTGCTGGAACTGATGCAGGACCCTGTGTATATCAATGCCGAGCATAACATTCACTACCTCGAGAACAAGCTCAAAGGGTGAGTCCCCGTGGCGCTTAGGCCCTAGGGCGTAGCCGCGGCATCTTGGGTCGAGAGGCTCCTTTTTCTACATGTCAGGCCACTGGCTTGGCCAGGCGGGAACATGTATCTGCGGCAAACCGGATTGTGCGATTATTCTCCAATCCAGAATGTGCCCGTCAGCTACTCGGGACGTAAAAAAGTCTTGGCATTTGCAAGGCCAAATGCGATCATAACAAGTCAAGCAGCGCGGGGAATTTCCAGGACTGAATCTGGCAAATTGCCTCAAAAATAACAAGACGTTGCCCACGCACTCTTGAAAGAAATCAGAAGCGTTGAAACACGCGTCAACGGCATTATTGCCTGACGGGTGCAAGTGGGTATTTGCACTGCTTGACACATGTCGCTTGGCGCCTGGAATTGCATATCGTGACATTAAAAATATCTTGATGCAGACGGATCATGTCCCGCACAACGAACATTATTAACAAGACTTTTTGGTACCTGCCAGCCTAAAACATGGAGTTAACTGCATGAGCGCATCGCCTTCTACCGCTGAGGTGACAGACCTGCGCCGTGAACGCAGCAAGCATTCTCTGCGTGAAACGGTGACTAGTTCCCTGCATCTTTATTTGAACCAGATGAGTGATCACGAACCTGAGGGCCTCTATAAACTGTTCATCGAGGAAGTGGAGCGCCCGCTTCTAGAACTGGTTATGCAATATTGCAAGGGCAACCAGACAAAAGCAGCAAAATACCTGGGTATCAATCGAGGTACCCTCAGGAAAAAGCTCAAAATGTACGGGCTCAATTAGCCACCATAACCCCTTGGATCATCCCCTTGGCTAATCCCAAACGGCAATCTGTTTGCCGTGCGCTGATCAGCGTTTCCGACAAATCGGGTGCGGTTCAACTGGCACGCGAACTGCATGATCTGGGCATCGAAATCCTGTCTACCGGGAACACCGCAAAACTCCTCAGCGAGCACGGACTTGATGTTATAGAAGTTTCCGACTACACGGATTTTCCGGAAATCATGGGCGGCCGTGTCAAAACACTGCATCCTAGGATCCACGGTGGAATTCTTGCACGCCGTGGCCAAGACGAGTCGGTTATGCGTGAGCATGATATCTCTCCAATTGACCTGGTGGTTATCAATCTTTACCCCTTTGCTGAAGTCACTGCCCGACCCGGCTGTCTGCTGAAGGAGGCCATAGAGAACATCGATGTAGGGGGGCCTGCGATGATTCGCGGGGCGGCAAAAAACCATGAGCACGTAGCGGTGGTTGTCGATCCTGAGGATTACTCGATAATTGTTGCCCGTTTGAGGGAAACGCAGGGTGTACTGGACGCCGCCCTGAGATTTGATCTTGCGGTGAAGGCTTTTGAGTACACCGCCCGTTATGACGGCATGATTGCCAACTATCTGGGGAAGCATCTCCCCGACGGGAGCCCTGTGTTCCCGCGCACACTCAATTTGCAGTTTCAGCAACAGCAGGTCTTGCGCTATGGAGAAAATCCGCATCAACAAGGAGCTTTCTATACGGAAACGGATCTTTCTGAAGCCTGCATTGCGGGCGCCGTAATCATTCAGGGCAAGAAGCTGTCGTACAACAATATTGCGGATAGCAATGCCGCACTGGAATGCGTGAAACAATTTGAGACCCCGGCATGTGTGATTGTCAAGCATGCCAATCCCTGCGGGGTGGCAACGGGCCTGGACATCCTGCAGGCGTATGCACATGCTTTTCAGACCGATCTGACTTCCGCATTCGGTGGCGTGATCGCCTTCAATCGTGAGCTTGATGGCGAGACTGCGAGCCAAGTCATTGAGAAACAATTTGTCGAAGTGCTGATCGCACCTGTGGTTTCCAATGCAGCGCGCGAGGTGCTGGCAGATAAAAAGAATGTCCGTGTTCTCGAATGTGGGAACTGGGAACCGGCAGTCGCGGCATTTGATTTCAGGCGAGTGGTTGGTGGCCTGCTGGTCCAGGATCGTGATCTGAGCGTTATGGCCGAGGGCGAACTGGATATTGTCTCCAAGCGCCCCCCCACAACACGTGAACTGGAGGACTTGTTGTTTGCCTGGAAGGTGGTCAAATTTGTGAAGTCCAACGCGATCGTGTATGCGCGTGACCAGCGCACGATGGGGATCGGTGCAGGACAGATGAGCCGGGTATACTCAGCAAGGATTGCTGCGATCAAGGCGCATGACGAGGGCATGGACATTACCGGCTCGGTGATGGCATCCGATGCATTTTTCCCGTTTCGCGATGCCATTGAGGCGGCGCATGAGCATGGAATTACTGCGATCATCCAGCCTGGCGGCTCCGTCAATGACGAGGAAGTGATTGCAGCAGCCGACGAGTACGAAATTGCAATGGCATGTACGGGGATGCGTCATTTCTGCCACTAGGTTTGCATGTGGGCTAATACGTGCCCTCAGGCATCAATTGGTTTTTTGATCAAAGTCTAGGTGTCACGATGAAAGTTCTGGTTGTAGGTGGAGGCGGGCGCGAACACGCGCTGGCGTGGAAATTGTGCCAATCGGCTCACGTCTCAGAGGTATTTGTGGCCCCCGGAAATGCGGGGACAGCGGCTGAACCAAAGACAAAGAATGTCGAGATCGGTGCCGAAGACATCTCGGCGTTGCTCGATTTTGCAAAGCGGCAAAATGTTGACCTTACCCTGGTAGGGCCGGAGGGCCCACTGGTAGGAGGGATTGTCGACCAGTTCAAAGATGAGCACCTGCCGATATTTGGTCCGGTCGCTGCGACAGCCCGGCTTGAAGGATCCAAGTCCTTTGCCAAACAGTTCATGCAAAAACACCGTATTCCGACGGCAGACTATGCGGTGTTTACGGATTTTGCAGAGGCGCATGACTATATTGTGTCCAGACCTGTACCCATGGTGGTCAAGGCAGACGGACTGGCTGCAGGTAAAGGCGTCATCATTGCACTGGACCACGCACATGCGCTGGACAGTGCCCGGCAAATGCTAAGCGGAGAACGGTTTGGAGACGCGGGGAAAAGCATTGTTGTGGAAGAATTTATCCAGGGTGAGGAAGCCAGTTTCATCTGTATGGCGGATGGCGAGCATGTATTGTCGATGGCTACCTCCCAGGACCACAAAAAACGCGACGTGGGCGATGTAGGACCTAACACTGGCGGTATGGGCGCATACTCGCCTGCCCCGATCGTGAGTGAAGCATTGCACCAGCGCATATTGGAAAAGGTAATCTATCCCACAGTCCGCGGATTTGCCGAACAAGGAACCCCCTATATCGGGTTTCTCTATGCCGGTTTGATGATTGATGCTCAGGAAAATCCGCATGTGCTTGAATTCAACTGCCGTTTCGGGGATCCGGAGGCACAGCCAATCCTGATGCGCATGCAGTCGGACCTTGCAGAGCTTTGTCTTGCAGCATTGGCCGGACAGCTGGATCAGCATGTCATCCAATGGGATACACGAACGGCACTGGGGGTGGTATTGGCTGCCGGCGGATACCCGCTTGACACCTGTGAGAAAGGAGCGGCGATTCAAGGCCTGTCTCAGTCCCGGGAGACGCCTGCACAGAAAGTCTTTCATGCCGGGACCTGTGAACGTGATGGGAGAGTATTGACCAACGGCGGGCGTGTTTTATGTGCCACGGCACTGGGAGACACGGTACTGCAGGCACAGCAACGTGCCTACAGGCTTGCACAGCAGATTTCATGGCCGCAAATGTTCTACCGCACGGACATCGGCCACCGAGCTGTCAGTGACAACCGGTAGCGGCCGGTACGGTAGTCCGCATTATTACCGGCTCGGGATTTTTGCTCCGGGTAAACCTCGGCCCTGTTTCATTGCCTGTGACAAGGAGAGGGGCCAGCAGCATGTAAAATAGTGTCATGGGGGTTCAATCCCCATGAACAAGCGATGTGACAAACATTGGCAGGTCACTGTATGAGCGTATCAGCTATTTGTGTTCTTGGTGGAAGCGGCTTCGTGGGTCACCGGCTATGTGCGGAACTAGTGAAACGCGGCCATCGAATCAGGATTCTTTCCCGCCACAGGGAGCGGTGTCGGGATTTACTGGTATTGCCAGGCACCCAGATTGTCGAATGTGATGTTCACGATATGTCTCGGCTGGGCGACTGTGTTCGCGGTTGCAAGGCAGTGATCAATCTAGTCGGCATCCTTAACGAGAACGGCCACAAGGGCGAAGGGTTTCGCAGGGCCCATGTAGAGTTGACTCACAAAGTCATCGAAACATGCCGTAGCCATAAAGTTCCAAGACTTCTTCACATGAGTGCCCTCAATGCAAGCCTTGAAGGGAAGAGCTTTTATTTGCGTACCAAGGGCGAAGCCGAAAATTATGCGCACGCTGCCGGGAAGCAGATTGCAGTCACCAGTTTCAGGCCGTCCGTAATATTTGGCCCGCATGACAATTTCCTGAACCGTTTTGCAGTTCTTCTCAAACTGGTTCCCGGGATTTTCCCTCTCGCATGTGCGGATGCAATGATGGCTCCCGTTTATGTGGGCGATGTGGCAAGGGTCATGGCGGATGCGCTCGATGATCCAGAGACCTTTGGGGCTCGAATCGATCTGTGTGGCCCAAAAAAATACACTCTCAAGCAACTTGTGGGCTACACGGCAGAACTGAGCGGCTCCAAAACAAAAGTGCTGGGCTTGCCAAAAGGTTTGTCGAAATTGCAAGCCTATTTTTTCGAGTTTGTCCCCGGAAAACCGTTCTCCGTAGACAATTTTCATTCCTTGCAGACCCACAGTACTTGTCCGGGAGAGGAGCATTGTCCGACGCCGTTGGAAGCAGTTGCCCCAAGCTACCTGTCGGACCAGTCAAGACATGTGCATTATGACCGGTTTCGCAGCAAGCGCTGATCAGCACTGCTGTGACACCTCAAGTGCCGATTGGCGTTCTTTTGCGGTCAGCTTTGAAATTTCTTCTGAACGAAGGTAAAACTTCTCGAAATCGCTGCCGCACGCCAGAAATAGCTGTTTGAAAAAAGGGACCTGATCCCGATACACAGCGATGACTCCCAGTTGCGCATTGTTCAATGGGCCCAACATCCATTTTTCGTAGCGTTGCAACAGATTGTTTGACTGTTTCAGGTTTTCGAAACGCTGCTGGAGAATACTGATCAGTTTTTGTTTTTCACTGCGCATCATCTCAACGGGAAGGCCGCTTTCATAAAGTTCATGGAATTCCTGTCTCGTATCAAGAATCAAGTTTGCGAAGGCCGCTTTCTGGGTCAACCAGTTTTCATACCTCAGCAGTTCATCTTGCCTTCCCTGTTGTTGCAGCCAGTGACGTATACCCAGTTCCTCTACCGCAGTAGCAAAGGATTCGTTGAAGGTAGAGTTGCTGTGCACATACAATTGCTGGTGTGCCAGTTCATGAAAGATGTAGGATGCTGTCGCGATTTCACCTTGGTTGAGCATGCTGCTGACCAGCGGGGCCAGAGTAGAGTAGGCTGGCACACCTGCTACGTATACATCCTGCCCTGTAGCCGCAAGCTTTGCGGCATAGGCCCTGGCCTTGTGTTTGTCAAAGTACCTGCGATACTGCATGCAGTCGACTGCCAGAAAGCACCATTTCTGTAGCGTGACCGAAAACTCGGGTGCGGCGAAAACATGCCATGCGACATAGCGTCTTTCCAGCTGGATATAACTGCGGTAACTCTCGTTTTCTGGAAGCATGAGATCGGTGCTCGCAAAGGTGCGCAGTTCCTGTGCTAGCACTAATTGTTCGATAAGTTTTTTGTCGCGTGTAGAATCATTTACGATGTCGGCAATAGGCTCTTGTTTGGCCAGCAGGGCCAGGTGACCAGCAGTAGACTGGTGATAAAAGCCGACCGTGCTGCAGCCTGTGAAGAAATTGACCAGTAAAACCAGAGTGAGCAACCGGCCGGAATTTG
Source organism: Gammaproteobacteria bacterium (assembly GCA_026706595.1). Taxonomy (GTDB): domain Bacteria; phylum Pseudomonadota; class Gammaproteobacteria; order UBA4575; family UBA4575; genus WTFY01. The sequence goes on from JAPOYL010000009.1 coordinate 96,851, forward strand.
TCATCATGCATTCACGTTATCACAAACAACGGATGTGATTATGGAGGTTTATCTAGTGGGCGGCGCTGTCCGCGATGAACTGTTGGGGTTGCCTGTCAAGGAACGGGACTGGGTAGTCGTCGGCTCCAGTGCCGAGGAAATGCTGAGTTTGGGATATCGCCAAGTCGGAAGGGATTTTCCGGTGTTCCTGCATCCGGAAACTGGTGAGGAATATGCTCTGGCCCGTACTGAACGGAAAAAAGGCCGCGGGTATTATGGATTTGAGGTGCATGCATCACCAGACGTCAGCCTGCAGGAAGACCTGCTCCGCCGTGACCTGACGATCAACGCCATGGCAAAAAGCCAGTCAGGAGACATCGTCGACCCCCATGGGGGACAATCGGATTTGAGAGCCCGGAGACTTCGCCACGTTTCTGCTGCATTTGTCGAGGACCCACTTCGAATCCTGCGGGTTGCCCGTTTCGAGGCCAGGTTTGCAAGGCAGGGATTTGATATCGCGGATGAAACCATGCAGTTGATGCGCAGCATGGTCGGGACGGGTGAGTTGCGGGAGATTTCTGCGGAGCGTATCTGGGACGAAACGCTGGGGGCGCTGGCTACAGACTCGCCTGGGATATTTTTTGTCACCCTGCACCGCCTGCAGGCGCTGGAGCAAATTCTTGGGGAGGTCGGGCTTGCATTTTCTGTCGAGTCCGCGCGCAACTCGGCATTGTTGGCACTGGAACGGATTTCCTCATCGACGGACAAGCCGTGCGTGCGGCTTTCATCCCTGGTTGGAGGCCTCTATTTCCATCGGCGTGACGAGGACACGCAAGGGGTTTCGTACCTAGCCAGACAGCCTGGGTTGCCGAGCGCGTGCAGGGAGCTGCTTGAACTCACCGTCGAGCTGCAGCATGCATGTCACGGTGTATTTGAACTGAATGCAGAGGCCTTGCTGGTCCTGTTGCGCAGGCTTGATGAGAGAAGAAGGCCGGAGCGATTTGCTGATCTGCTGCAGATATTTTCAGTGATTTTTATGAGTCTGGAGAAGGAAAACCAGTACCCCCAGGCAGACTGGCTGCAGCTCGCATCAAAGCGAATCGAGGGGATTGATGTGCGCCAGTGGATCAGCGATGGAGTCAGGAAAGGAGAGGTCGCGGACAGGCTGGAACATGTCCGGTTGCAACTGTTACAGGAAATGATTGATGCAAGAGCTTTGTCCTGATTCGGTTTGCTCTCACCAGTAAGCGTACAGCAGCACCATACCCAGCAACACCCTGTACAGCACGAACGGCAGCATGCCGATCTGGGCGATAAATTTTATAAACCAGTGTATGCAGAAAAAAGTCACTATGGCTGAGCATGCCAGAACGCCAAAACCAAAACTCCACCGGACGCTCGCTGCCCCCAGCACCGCTTGGTAAATGCCAAATACAGAGGCTGCAAAAATGGTCGGAATGGCCAGCAAGAAAGAAAATCGTGCCGCTTCAACCCGTGTCAACCCAAGCCACATGGCTGCTGTTATGGTCACGCCTGAGCGGGAAGCTCCCGGAATGAGTGCGAAAGCCTGTGCAAAGCCTATCAGCAGGGCATCTGTCTTAGTCAATTGTCTCGTCATGCGCGTTTGACTGCCACGCCAATCGGCCAGCCATAGCAGCAGGCCGAAAAATATGGAGGTCACGGCAATGACAATTGCATCACGACTGTACTGGATCACGTAGGCATGGAAAAAAAGTGCCAGGACCAGGATGGGGAGCGTAGCCCACAGCAACAGCCAGGCGAGGTCTCTCGCCTCGCCATTTTCACCAGGCGTGCTGGCAGGTACGAATGCTTGCCCAAGCAGCTTGCCTAGGTCGTCGCGAAAATAGAACAGTACTGCCAGCAGGCTGCCAAGGTGCGCTGCGACGTCGATCACCAGGCCTTGGTCCTGCCAATCCATGAGGATAGGCAACAAGACCAGGTGAGCGGAACTGGATATCGGCAGGAATTCTGTGAGGCCCTGTACTACGGCAAGTAAAAATGCGTGCAGGATTTCCATGACCTTCTGCCTGCTTAAAGCCGTGTGCGCATGTCGCGCAGGGTAAATCGGTCTGGCCCGTACTCAATGCCCTTGCCCAGAACCATGACCTGAAAACGTTCGCCCACTGCCGAGCCTAAAGTGAGCTGTTTCAGTTGTGCTATCTGTGCGACTTGCTCGGCTTGTGTTTCTCCAGCCGGTCTCCAGTCAAGCAGGTGGTTGGCCAGCATGAAATTTCGCTGTGAGCTGAAGGAAAGCACCCCCATCTGCAGGCGACCCGCTGCTTGGGCCAATGCAGAGAAATCTACATCGGCTGTGATGTCTTGGAGCCCCGGGTAGGCAAACAGGTTCTCTGCAACCCGATGCCGGAAATAGCTGCGCAACGTTCCCATGTGGCGTTGCGGGTGATAGTACTCACTTTGCGGGTAGCCGTAATCAATCAGAAACATGATGCATTGCTCACAGCAACCTGACCAGGCCGCCAGTGTTTCTCCCAACTGGAGGCAGATTTCACTGCAATAGAGTTCACCGGCTGGCGGACTGTCTAGCATGACCGTGAGATAGTCCAGTGCCACATCCAGCTCATAGGAGGGCTCTTGCACATGCCAGTCCAGCTCTCCTTGGTCCGTCAAGGTTACGCATCGTTCATTGATGTGTCGCAAATCGGACACAAAACATTTGACCGGCAACGCATCCAGTACTTCGTTTGCGATGACAATGGCACTGCCGAGCTCTGCGTGCAAATCTGGCAGCCATTCCACTACGGACATGCTCTCGGGCATATGCTCCTCAAGCAGCTCTCGTTGGGCATTCCTCAGCGTCTCACTGGGTTCGAAAATATAGTACTTGTGGGGTGCAGTTCCCCACACATGCAAGTAGCGGAGCATATCCAGTGCGAGCTGTCCGCGTCCCGCTCCTATCTCCAGAATGTTGCGTTGTTCATCATCCTGGATCAGCCCTGCACAGGCATGTGCAATGCAATATGCAAGATGGACCGATGAATCGGGTGCTGTGACGAAATCCCCATGCTTGCCGAAAATAGGCTGCTGGGTGTGGTAGTAACCCACGGCAGGGTCGTGCAGTACCAGTTGCATGTACCGGTCAAAACCTATGCTTCCTCCCTGTGCATCAATTTCCTGGCCGAGGCGCTCCATACAGTTTTCGGTATGTTGCCGTTGTTCGGCGCTGAGTTCAGAAAAGGTTGGACGAGGCATTCTGTCTGTCCCGGTCAGGTATGCTAGAGTTCGCCGTTTGAACGGGTGTGAAGGATTGTGGTGGAAAATTCCAGGGTGGTCATGATTACAGGGGGTGCACGACGCATCGGTGCGGAACTTGTACGGCACCTACACCGCTCCGGCATGCGCATCATTCTACATTATTGCAATTCAGAAAGAGATGCCCGGCTACTGGCCGAAGAACTCAATGCGGCGCGTGCCGAGTCTGTGCAAATGCTGCAAGGCGACTTGACGGAATACTCAACCATACCGGACCTGATTGCCCAAGCCAGGGCATGCTTTAACCGCTTGGATGTTCTGATCAACAATGCTTCCCTCTTTTGTCCGACAAGGGTCGATGAAATCGACGAAAACATCTGGGAAAAACTGGTTGGAATCAATCTTAAGGCGCCTTTGTATCTGACTCAGGCCATTGCCCCCCACCTGAAAGCCGTACGGGGCAGCATCATCAACATCGTTGACATTCATTCGGAGCGGCCTCTCAAGGGCCATTCTGTATATTCAATCTCCAAAGCCGGACTGACAATGCTTACAAGGTCCATGGCACGCGAGCTGGCGCCGGAGATACGTGTCAACGGTATCGCACCGGGTGCAATCTTGTGGCCGGAAGGCGAGCATGATGTGACGATGCGCCAGGAAATCATCTCGCGTACTGCACTGAAGCATGAGGGCAAGCCTGGGGATATTGCAGATGCTGCATTGTTCTTGATCGAGCATGCGGACTACATCACCGGGCAAATCATTCCGGTAGACGGCGGGCGCACACTGAGTAACTAGAACCCCAGAGAAATCACGCAGGCTACCAGTAACTTTCCGTTGTGATATGCCCGGGACTGCGACGTAGATTTTTCTCGAGTCCTTTCTCTTTTAATGCGTTGCGCGTATCTACGAGCATGTCCGGGTTTCCGCAAAGCATTGTCTGTGAATACGCCGGGTCAAGTCCAAAACCCACTTTCTCTACCAGCATACAGTTCTCAATTGCTGCAGGGATGCGTCCTGACAGGGCAAAATCTGTATCCTCCCGGCTAACGAACGGAACCATCTGAAAACGACCATCAAATCTTTCACTGAACTTTTGTATGGTCTCCTGGTAGGTCAATTCCTTGGCAAAGCGAACCGCATGTACTAGCACGACCCGCTCGAACCGCTGCCAGACTTCATCGGATTTCAATATGGACAAAAAGGGGCCAAGCCCGGTACCTGTTGCAAACATCCAGATGTCCCTGCCGTCGGGTACTTCATTCAGGGTGAAGAATCCGTTTGCACGTTGATCAATCCAGACAGAATCGGATTCCTGCAAGGAGAACAGCTTGGTTGACAGGGGGCCATGGCGGACTGTAATCGAGTAAAACTCATGGGTGTGTTCATGAGGGGCATTTACAAAGGAGTAGGGGCGCCCCACGATCTGCTCATCGATTTCTAGGCCAAGGCGGCCATACTGGCCTGCAATAAAGGGGTCAATATCCGCTTCAACATGAAGCGAATATAGTACATCCGTCCAGTGCTTGTTTCTGACAACTTTGCCTTCGATCCAGTTGCTCATGTGATCCGGTGGTCAGGTTGATTTGTGGACGTAACATAGGGACTTGATACGGAAAAATCAACTTATGAATCCTTGATGCTGTCCAGGCAGATTTCGATGCGGTCTTGGTTTATACGGACAGGGTATCTGCGCAGTGCTTCTGTGGCAGGTTCTTCCATCGGTTGCCCGCTACGGACGTTAAAACGGCTTCCATGCAGGGTGCAACTGACCAGCTCGCCTTTCAGGCAACCGAGGGAAAGTGAAGAGTCTTCATGCGTGCACATATCATCAACGGCATATATTTTGCCTTCGACATTGGCAAGTAGAATGTCACCACGGTCAGTCATCACCTTTAAGGTATGTCCGGGCAACACCTGGGCAAGTGATGCAACATCAATATACTTGGCTTGCGAATCCATGGAATTCAGGATCTGGAACGAACTGCTACACTGTGGAAAGACCAATCATGCCGTACTTTGTTTATAAAATCACATCCGGATCTGCCGGTGGGATCAAGGATCTTGAACTCATCGACAGCTTCGACGAATTCAAGCCGGCAAAGAAATTTGCACGGGAACAAAGAACCGTTGTCGGCCAGGACAGCAGGACCGCAATCAAGATGATTTTCGCCAAGGATGAACTTGAGGCGGAACAGAGACTGCGTGAGCCACGCCATGCCCCCATATTAAGGGAATGGGAGAAGTAGCCAGTCCGCAGCCCGTTTTTTCTGTAGCCGTGACCCGCCAGCAGCAGGGGAATTTGCTCAATGGATGAATACCAGTACAGAACCACGTACGAATCCATCAATCCCTACCGCTGCGTGTTCGAGAAGGCAATCAACTCACGTGTTTGCAGTTGCAGTAGGTCACATCGCTTCAACCTCGCGGACCGTGAGGGAGTAGCCTGCAATTCCCTGCCTCGAATGGAACGCTGTAACCACTTGCTGACCGAATTGCGCAAAAAGGCAAGATTTGCATTGCGTCGCCGCGAAGTGAGCCAGACACTGGCGCATGCAGATGAGATCAAGATACAAAACGGGGGCATGCTGGGACTGCAGTTGCAGGTTGACCAAAGTCATACACAGACCGTGAAGGACATAGACTCGTTGATCCACCGGGCGGAAAGTCAGTTTGATGGAATCAATGGTTTCCCGTACTCGCAACTCATGCAGGGGATCATCGCATACCGCGCCCGCTCACATCGCCACCGCTCCCGGACACGGAAAAAAAGCAAGGATCCTGTGGACTGATGGCAAGGGCCACGAGACTGGACAGGTTGCTGGCAGAAGTCAGGGCCTGCCGCGTCTGTGAGCCTGAGTTGCCATTGGGTCCGAAGCCGGTCTTGCGAGCCAAGCGCAGTGCACGGATACTGGTGATGGGCCAGGCGCCTGGCATTAGGGTGCACAAGACCGGCATACCCTGGAATGATGCAAGTGGCAAGCGCTTGCGTCAGTGGATGGATCTCGACGAGAGTGTGTTCTACGATGCACAGAGGATTGCCATAATCCCAATGGGTTTTTGTTATCCTGGCACCGGTCGGTCAGGTGATTTGCCGCCGCGCAAGGAATGTGCGGAATTATGGCATCAGCGGCTGTTGTCCCTGTTGCCGAAAATCCAGCTTGCACTGTTGGTCGGGCGGTATGCGCAAAAACACTACCTGACGGATCTTTGCCCCACGCTTGCTGAAACCGTTCGGCAAAGGGAAAGATACGGTCCCCTGTATTTTCCACTTCCGCATCCTTCACCGCGAAACATCGGGTGGCTGAAGAAAAACCGCTGGTTCGAGGCCGAGGCGGTTCCACAATTACGCAAGAAAATCCAGGCGGCCTTGCGCAGCTAGAATATGGCCAACCGGACGGGAGACCGGACTGTCAGTTATTGATGGATTGATAACGCACCGGAAAGTCCGGTGGCGCTGGATGTTTCAAAATACAGAAGAACTCAATTCGTTTACTGCGATCAGCATTTCTGTGTCATCCGTAAGGGCCTGTGATATGGAGCTTGCACAGGCAGTGACCGGCGCTACCCCTTGCACCATGAGCTTTGCGGCATGGACGAGCAGGCGTGTACTGGCCCCTTCATCCAAGCCTCCGCCCTTGAGATTGCGCGTCATCTGGGCAAATTTAACGAGCTGTTTGGCAGTCTCGCTGTCCACACCGGTTTCCTTCTCGACAATTTTCTGTTCGACGGCGGCATCCGGGTAGTCAAATTCAAGTGCGACAAATCGTTGACGTGTGCTCTGCTTCAAATCTTTCAGAACGCTCTGATAGCCTGGATTGTATGAAATGGCCATGCAGAACTCGGGGGGTGCTTCGAGCAGTTCTCCCAGTTTTTCCATCGGCAACACACGGCGGTCATCACATAAGGGATGAATGACCACGGTCGTGTCCTTTCGTGCTTCAACAATCTCGTCGAGGTAACAGATACTGCCCGCGCGAACAGCACGCGCAAGCGGCCCGTCCACCCACACCGTCTCGCCTCCGGTGACGAGGTAGCGGCCCACCAGGTCAGAGGCCGTCAGATCGTCATGGCATGACACGGTTATCAGCGGGCATTTGATTCGCCAGCTCATGTACTCCATGAAGCGGGTTTTACCGCAGCCTGTGGGACCCTTGAGCAGGACGGGAAGCTGGTTGTTGTAAGCCGCCTCGAATACCTCAATCTCTTTGCCGATGGGCTCGTAATAGGGTTCTTTCTCGACGAAATATTCTTCTGGCTTGAAGGACTTTGCTTTCATTGGGATAGAAGGACCTGATCCTGCGGAAGGGACTGACCCTACCGGTTCTCGGACCAGTTCGCAAGCATCTAAATTCCGTCGGCACACACAAGTCGCAGGCACGACCTGTGTGTCCAGGAGGAAACGATTCTGACGGACTTGGCGGGTTGCCTAGTCGATTATGTGGTGAACGGGTGCTTTCTCCATGTCCCAGCTGTCAGATTCCTTGTCATAGCGGGACAAGGTGAGGCAGTGCCAGTTCTCGTCGTCGAGTTTCGGATGATCACCACGGTAATAATATCCCGGCCAGCGTGTCTCCTTGCGGAACAGCGTATGGTGAGCCACGGACTGTGAAGCTATAAACCGGTGCTGGAGTTCCCATGCCCTTTGCAGTTGATGAAGGTCTTCGGCCCCAATGTGATCAAGGTCTTCCTTCAGCATATCCAGCAACTCCAGACCACGAGTGAGCAAGGGTTCATTGGTCATGTAGTTGGTACTGATTCCACCCACATATTCATCCATGATCTTTTCAAGGCGCTGGAGACCATGAATCGGGAGAATATAGCTTGGCGAGACGGTCCCCGCCACGATCTCGTTACGACCAACCTCGTAATTTTCCAAAGGCTGGTAGATCACTTTTTTCAGATCTTCGTACTGTTTCTCGCTGACCCGAAGTTTCTCACTGTTCATGTCGTTTACGTACTTCACTGCAGCCTTGGCCGCAATTCGACCCTCGGTATAGGATCCTGACGAGAACTTGTGCGCACTGCCGCCGATTGTGTCACCTGCACCAAACAATCCCTCGACAGTCATCATTCGGTTGTAGCCCCACTGATAGTCAGAAGGTGCAACGTCCTCGGGGCCACTGGCCCAGGCACCCGAGCAGGTCGCATGAGAGCCCATGACGTAGGGTTCGGATGTCGTCAGCTCCGGGTTGATGTGCTTGGGGTCGATGTTTTGCGATGCCCAAACCACGGCTTGGCCGATGGTCATGCCAAGAAAGTTCTCCCAGCCGACAGTTTCTTTATGCGGATCCTGGAAGGCCTCCTTGGTCACCATGCGGATAGGACCTCTGCCTGCTTTCAGTTCTTCAAGAAAAGCATGGTTGCGCAGGCAGGTCGGGGTCGGGTGATGGTCGATGTAATCGCCTACGAGTTCCTTCGTTTGTTCATACCATTTGGACTCGTATTCCTCGCCATACGCATTCTCTGTGTACGTTTTGAGGTGCAGGAAATAGGCACCGACAGGGCCATAGCCATCCTTGAACCGGGCAAGAACGATCCGATTCTCCATCTGTGTCATCTTGGCACCGACGAGAATGGGCAGTGCGTAGGCCGAGGCACTGCTCCAGGGGGCATACCAGGTGCGTCCCATGCCTTCTCCCACAGAACGTGGCTTGTAGATGTGTGATGCACCACCGGCACAAATGATCACTGCCTTGGCACGAAATACATGAAAATCACCGGTGCGGACATTAAAGCCGACAGCACCCGCTACCCGGTTTGATTTCGCCTCGTCCATCAGCAGGTGGGTCACCATGATCCGGTTATAGACTTCATCCGCCGCCTTGCGTGCAGCCTCGGCGACAATCGGCTTGTAGCTTTCGCCGTGAATCATGATTTGCCATTTGCCCTCACGCTGATAGCGCCCAGTTTCCGGGTCCCGCATCATGGGAAGACCCCATTCTTCAAACTTGTGCACTGCAGAATCGACATGCCGGGCGATGTCGTAGCCCAGGTCCTCCCGTACAAGCCCCATGAGGTCATTGCGCGCATAGCGCACATGATCCTCCGGTTGATTTTCGTTCCACTGCATGCCCATGTAGCAGTTGATTGCATACAGGCCCTGTGCCACCGCACCACTGCGCTCGATATTGGCTTTTTCGACACAGACCACCTTGAGGTCGCGGCCCCAGTATTTGGATTCGTACGTGGCACCACAGCCGGCCATGCCACCACCTACAACGAGCACGTCGCAATCTTCAAAAACCGTTTTTCTTCGATTAAACCACCCCACTAGACTGCTCCTTTCCACACAGGCAGCCCGCCGTCGATGTTGAGTGCATCCGGTTCGTGAGCGAGTTCCTGTGATTGCATCGCTTCTGCACTGGGCGTCTCCAGGTCCGCCGGCGACGGAATAGTCCCCCACTTGGTCGTCCGTATCGGCGAGACAAAATTCTTTTCGCGTCCGTCACGAAACAGGATCTTCCAGGAGATCGTGCCTTTTTCTTCCTCACGAAGCGCTCTCACGCTGTGACCGAGAGGTGCGAAGTCAGCGTATCCACGTGCATCAATCGCGTTTTGCGGGCAAGCCTTTACACAGGAGTAACACTCCCAGCACATGTTGGGCTCGATGTTGTAGGCACGACGATAGGTCTTATCGATGTGCATGATGTCCGAAGGACAGACATCCACGCAGTGACCACAACCATCGCAGCGAGTCATATAAACGAAAGTGGGCATGCTATTCTGTCATCTCCTGTTGTTGGGTAATGATTATTTTCTTGGGGATCAAATGATGGCCTGACCAGGTATTGACCAGGCTGATTTAGTAATTCGTTGGCAGTCCGCGCGCCGAACCGAATGTTTCAGGCTTGTCCGCCGGTGCCGGCAGATTGCTTCTTGAGCCAGCGGCCTCTGCAACCCTTTTCTGCAAGGCAGCGGAGGGTTTGAAGAACATGTGCGCAAACTTGGACCAGGGAATGGAACCAAAGAGTATAGTGGTCGCAAGCACATATAACCCGAAAAACAACCACCCGATGATCGACGTCGGCAGCCATGACCACAGCAAGGCCAGTGTTGTACTCGCAACCAGTGAGAGTATGAACAGGTCAGCCTGCACAATGCGAAACGGCGAATAGCCCTCGGCCGTAACATCGACCCGAATGAAGAACCAGAACCAGTAGCCGCCGATACAAACCATCAGCGCCCCGAGGTTCCACAGCAACGGCCACAGTACCGGTGTCGGACTGGCGGGGGTTGGATACCCGAATACCATGATGGTGGTGGCAACGAGATAAATGACGAAGCCGTACATCGTCAGCAGATGGGCGATCCTGCGCCGGGCGGAACAAAATTCCGATGACGTCAGCACCTCACTTGCCATGGTTTGAACCGCCATGGCCATGACTTCTCCACTGCCAACCTGCCTTGTCCCCTTGCTTTTCGACTTTTCCCAGTCTTCAAAAAAGTACTTGGCACTTTTTTTGTGTATGACATCGATCAGTGTGCCTGCCACGACCAGGATAAACATGACTACGACGTAGACTTGTGCCACGACGCTGGGGATGTGGGTCGAAAGCTCAGCAAAGGGATTGCCGGTGAACATATTCTAGGGTCCAGGCTGTTTTTGTAACGCTCAAGTGTGATGGCGATACGGTGATGATTCAACCAAAATATAGTTATGGTAGTTTAAAGCGGCCTTATACCATTTCGGAAGTTTTGCGGGTGCGAAGAAAGCATGATCTTGAGCAAAGTCAGCGGTCTGGTTTTTCTGCCCGACAACTGCGTTTCTTGGCTCTTGATGCAACTGCTTCTCAATTACACTCCAGGATCCGTCCTTGCTGCATGGCTCGATATGATCGATGCTCGAACGTGTTTGAAAACGCCACGCCGTCAGCACCGGTATACATCCCGCCCAAACATGTCCCGGCGCATCCATTTCCAGGGCTTGGTGGCATAGCAGGGGCCTGCCTCCAGTTGGCAGCCTAATTGGTTTAACGATATAGTCATTGGCTTAATGACTTCCATCTTTGACTCCTAAAGTATCATGCAACCTGCTTGGCTAATCGAGGAGGATGCTGTGCCTCATCCTTTGGCTGGGACCACCATGCTGGGGTCGGAGATCATCATGCATGTACTTGCCCAGGAAGGTACCGAGGTCATATTCGGTTACAGCGGCGGCGCTATCCTCCCGACTTATGATGCAGTGTTCCGCTTCAATGCGGAAACCGATGAATCCATGCCGCTGATTGTTCCTGCCAATGAACAGGGTGCCGGTTTCATGGCATCGGGGTACGCACGTGCCAGCGGCAAGGTGGGTGTTGTGATGGTGACCTCGGGCCCCGGGGCTACCAATACGGTCACTCCGGTACGCGACTGCATGGCGGACTCCGTCCCCATCGTGGTAATCAGCGGTCAGGTGCCGACGCCAGCGATTGGCAGTGATGGCTTTCAGGAGGCTCCCGTAGCCAACATCATGGGCGCGGTGGCAAAGCACATTTTTCTGGTCACTGATCCCGAGAAGCTTGAAGCGACGGTTCGCACGGCATTTGAAATTGCGCGCACCGGGCGCCCGGGGCCCGTTGTGATCGATATTCCCAAGGATGTACAAAACTGGGAGGGTGTATTTCGTGGCAAGGGGAAATTGCTGATCCGGGGTTACCGCGAGCGCATCTCCGAAGTGGCCGAAAATTTGTTGTCGGACGAGAAATGCGGTCTTTTGTTTGATGCCCTTGAGAGATCAGAACGGCCGCTGCTCTATGTCGGTGGGGGTGTGATCAACGGGAATGCAGTCAATGAGGTTCGAGCATTTGCGGATCAATTCAAGATCCCGGTGGTGACAACGCTGATGGGGATCGGCACCTACGACACGACGCGAGAGCGCTCCCTGCACATGCTCGGCATGCATGGCACTGCGTTTGCGAACTATGCTGTCGAAGACTGTGATTTGCTGATTGCCATCGGTGCGCGTTTTGATGACCGTGTGGCCGCCGTGCCGGACAAGTTTGCCCCCCAGGCAAGGTTTATCGCCCATCTCGATGTCGATCCTTCCGAGATACACAAGGTAAAAGCAGTGGATTGGTACCATGTTGGCCTGTTGCCACAGGCGACGAAAAAACTGCTGGATTACGGGACCCAGACCCGCAAATTCACCAAGGACTACACGGCCTGGGATGCACATATCGCGGAGCTGAAAAGCACGTACGCCATGAACTATGACAGGCAAAGTACGCTGATCCAGCCCTATGCCGTGATCGAGGAAATCAACCGCTACACGGAAGGCAGGGCGATCATCAGTACGGGCGTCGGGCAGCACCAGATGTGGGCCGCGCAGTATTTTGATTTCAGGTCCCCGCGCCTGTGGTTGACCTCGGGCAGCATGGGCACGATGGGTTTTGGTCTGCCGGCAGCAATCGGTGCCCAGTTTGCTCAGCCGGACCGTGTGGTGATTGACATCGATGGAGATGCCAGCATCCGCATGAACCTGGGTGAGCTTGAGACGGTAACGACCTACGAGCTGCCGATCAAGATCGTGGTGCTGAATAACCTGGGCGACGGCATGGTGAAGCAGTGGCAGAAACTGTTCTTCAAGGGCAGATTGTCTGCCAGCGACAAGTCTTTGCACAAAAAGGATTTCATCAGGGCAGCACGGGCGGATGGCTATGAGTATGCGGTGCGGCTGGAAAGAAATGCAGACCTCCAGCGAGTCATCAAGGAATTTATGGAATTCAAAGGTCCCGCCTTCCTGGAGGTCATGATCGACCCCGATGCCGGGGTTTACCCCATGGTCGGGCCGGGAATGAGTTACGATCAGATGATCACGGGTGACTACATTCCCTCGCGGGACCAGGCAGAGGATGACTCGAAAACGGATGTCGATGCATCGGAGATGTTCTAGGCTGGCCTGCCAGGTCAGGGCCGTACAACCCAGCCCCCAGGTTCATTGCCGGTGCCGCCCCCGGCCCACCCTGTACGTACCGCTGTCATGAACAGATTTGCCATACAGGTCCGTGGCCTGCTGGCCTTGGGTGGTATCGTTCTAATTTCTTCTTGTGCAGCGTTCTTGCTGAACGGGCATCTGAGTCACGGCTACTATATTTCTCCGGACCAGACGTTCAAATGCAAGTTGCCGGGGGGTGCATTGAGCAGGCAACTTCACATCTGGGATCAAAGAAGTGCATCGGGAGCGACGGTCACGTTCATGCTTGGATCCCGCCTGCTATGGCGCGTGGATCATCTGCATCTGAGCCGGCTCAAGCTGGAAGACCTGGACAAGGACAAGGAGAGGAGGGCACAGCTTGAGAGAGGCAAAGAGCACTACTTCAGATATTACCTGCTGCCTAGTTTGGGTCCTGCAGAAATCAAGTGGGAACGCTATGAGCGTGCAGGTGAAACAGAAGTGCTGATTGCCCACACATACCTGAAATCGGACGGCATGGAAGGTATCCGCGAACTGCTGTTTTCAGTGGATGGCGTTTACCTGAACGTGCTGCACCATGCCCAGGGCATTTCCGAAAATCTGGAAAACATTATTCCTGGATCCCTTGCCCTGTATAGAAGCTGTGAATTTGAATAGCAGTTGCCGGCCCTGAATCACGGATCCGGAAATCAGACCGGCAGATTTGCTCAGGTCTGAAATTCGGTATCCAATCTTCTCGGTACTGGGACATTCCTGAGCCGAACGTAGTCGGGCAGGCCATTTTTGTAAGGCGGGTAGGCTTCGCCCCGGATCAAGGGAGCAAGATAAGTGCGGCACCGCTGGGTGATGCCAAAGCCGTCCTTGGTGATGTAGTTCCGCGGCATCATCTTTTCCCGGTTGGCCACCCTTGCCAGTGAGGTGCTGCCAATTTTCCACCGGTACGGCTTGTTCGAGGTTCGCACGATGACCGGCAGGACCGCAGTCTTGCCCTGCAATGCAAATTGCACGGCAGCCTTGCCCATGGCATAGGCCTGCTCGACATCCGTCTTGGAGGCAATGTGCCTGGCTGCCCGCTGCAAATAGTCTGCCACGGCCCAGTGATATTTGTAGCCGTGCGCCTGCTTGATCATGTCCGCAACGACCGGCGCGACTCCGCCCAGCTGCTTGTGGCCGAACGCGTCCGTACTGCCCGCATCTGCCAAGAATTTGCCGCTTTTAAACCGTGCACCCTCGGAAACGCAGACCACACAGTAACCGTACCGGTCTACGCATTTTTTGACCCGACTCAGGAACCGTTTCCGTTCAAAGGCAATTTCAGGGAACAGTATTATGTGGGGCGCATCCCCTTCGTCCTCCCTTGCAAGTCCGCTTGCCGCTGCAATCCACCCGGCATGACGTCCCATGACCTCCATAACGAACACTTTGGTCGAGGTTTCAGCCATGGATTTCACATCGAAGGCCGCTTCCCTGATCGAGACGGCCACGTACTTCGCCACCGACCCGAATCCAGGACAGTTGTCGGTTACGGGCAGGTCATTGTCGACGGTCTTGGGGATGCCGATGCACTGGATCGGGTAGCCCATTTTCCTGCTGAGCTGTGAGACCTTTTGCGAGGTATCCTGCGAGTCTCCGCCACCGTTGTAAAAGAAATAGCCGATGTCGTGAGCCCTAAAAACCTCCATCAGTCGCTCGTACTGGGCACGGTTTTCCTCGATACTTTTCAGCTTGTACCTGCAGGAGCCGAAGGCCCCGGAAGGAGTGTGTCTCAGTGCGGCAATCGCACGCGCGGACTCCCTGGAGGTGTCGATCAAGTCTTCCGTTAATGCCCCGAGGATTCCGTTGCGACCGGCGTACACCTTACCGATCCTGCCCTTGTGCTTGCGTGCGGTCTCGATCACTCCGCACGCCGTAGCATTAATTACCGCGGTCACGCCGCCTGATTGCGCATAAAATGCATTGCGTTTTTCCATACCATCCTCTGTTTCAATCATTCAGGTGTTTGGACCGGAATTTCCCGGGCAGGCGCCGTAGCGCATGCTGTCGTGACCAGTCCGCTAGATTTCTTCCGGACCCATTCTCTATCGGCTATCCATTTTTTCAAAGAAGCCGCGTTCATCCTCTGTATAATCCGGGCCGGAGTTCATGGCTTGTCTGGGGGTGTCGCTGGGATTTGTGCCAAGTGTATCGGAATCTGCAGGCAGGTGTGGCGCCGGTTCTGATTGTACGGCCCCGGATCAAAGGAGAAAACAATGCGCATCATCTTATTGGGTGGCCCAGGTGCGGGCAAAGGTACCCAAGCGAACTACATTGCAGAAAAATACGGGATTCCGCAAATATCCACGGGGGATATGCTGCGGGCAGCAGTGAAAGCAGGTACGCCCCTGGGTCTCGAAGCCCGCAAAATCATGGAGGCAGGCGGTCTGGTCTCCGATGAAACCATCCTTGCGTTGATCAGGGACCGGATTGCACAAGAGGATTGCGCAAATGGATTTCTGTTTGACGGCTTTCCCCGAACAATTGTCCAGGCGGAAAGCCTGAGGGAGCAAGGTGTCGGGATTGACTGCGTGGTCGAGATTAATGTCAGCGATGAAGAAATTGTCCGGCGCATGAGTGGGCGACGCGTGCACCCGGCGTCAGGGCGCACCTACCACGTGCTTTTCAACCCGCCCCGTGTCGAAGGCAGAGATGATGTCACAGGCGAGGAACTAGTGCAGCGCAAGGACGATGAGGAACAGACCGTGCGCGAGCGCCTGAAGGTATACCATCAGCAAACCAAGCCGCTGATTGGCTACTACTCCGGCTGGGCTGAACAAGGGAATGCGGATGCACCAGCCTACCTCCGGATTGAGGGCGTAGGGTCAGTAGAGGAAATCCGGGACCGGATATTTGCCGCTCTGGCGTCGTGAAGGCTCTGCACCCCGGAACGTTTTGCAGGCCGTACCGTGGTGTTGCCGGCCGTTTTACCGGATGTCCTTGAGAAGTTTCAGGATGCCTGTGCGGCGGGGCCGTTGGCTTTTTGCTGCGGGGCACGATGTTCGGAGACCTCCCACTGCCCGGCGCTGACTGACATGTGCAGGCAGGACGCACCACCCCGGGTGCGGGATTTTCCAGCAGCCCCCGGGTTCAGCACCCAGGGCCTTGCCTCCTGGTCGCAAACCAACATGTGGCTGTGTCCGTAAACAATGGCAGTGGAATCCGCGAAGTGTTGCCGCATTTCTGCGTGTCGCCGACCAGGCATGCCGTATGCATCTCCATGCATCAGCACGATGCTGCCACCTGGTAGCTTGATTTCGGCAAGCTTGCCGATACCCATGAGTTCCTGGTGCTCCTGTGCGGGCCATTTCTCGGTACAGTCGTTGTTGCCCTGCACAGCAATGACGTTTTCACAGATTTCCCTCAGCTGGTGCAGTACACGACTGGAGCCAATGTCCCCGGCATGCAGGATCAGGTCGCAGCCCTCGAGTTGGCTGCATATGTCCGGGTCAATGTACCCGTGGGTGTCTGAAACGACACCGACCTGCAGGCGCTTGCAGTGGGTAAAGTCATGATGGGTGTCCGGGGCGACAGGGCGGGTGACGGTGGCAGTTGCGGGCATGGGGATGTCTTGGGGGTGTCGCATGGTTTACGGGCCGACAAAATACTGGAACCTGGTCCGGGGTGCAAGCCGGTGTTCCCGATGACCTATTGTCTGCCAAAGCCTTTTGGGTTATGTATCTTCATCATGAGCGAAGTACGGATGCATTCACGGCATGTCATTTGAGGTTCGGCTGGCAACCTCCGGGGAACGCTTTCATGCAGAAGCGCATGAATCGATCCTTGATGCGGCCATTCGTGCAGGAATTCCCCTCAACTATGGCTGCAGCAACGGCAATTGCGGCCTGTGCAAGGCGAAAATCGTGAGTGGCAACACCAAGCTGTTGCGCACCCATGACTTTGTGATTCGGGAAGCCGAGAAAATCCAGGGTCATGCCCTGATGTGTTCGAATGCCTGCCAGAGTGATGTGGTGATTGACGCGGAGATTGCAGAGGTTCCTGACGATATCCCGGTGCAGGAGCTACGTGTCAAGGTGCGAAAAATCGACCGTATCAGCGATGATCTTGTGATCATTACTGCCCAGGTTCCACGCAGCATTCGCCTGAGATTTCTGGCAGGCCAGTACATGCAGGTAACGGATGCCCAACAGGAGTCACATCACTATGCCATCGCCAGTTGTCCGTGCGATGCGAAAAGACTCGAATTTCATGTGCGCAAACAGGAAGGCGATCCGTTTTCCGATACGGTTTTCAACCGCTTGAGCGTAGGGGCATGGCTGGACATACACGGGCCCTACGGGGACTTCATAATCGATGAGTCCAAAGACAACCCGCTGGTGATGATCGCCTTCGACACCGGTTTTGCGGCAGTCAAGAGTCTGATGGAACACGTCACGGATCAGGACAGCGAGCGCCCAATCTACCTGTACTGGCTGGGGTGCGGGGCAGAAGGGCTGTACATGCATAATCTTTGCCGCTCATGGGCCGATGCCCTGGACCAGTTGACATATGTTCCCATTCATCTGCAGGAAGATATTGTCGATGACCGTTACGAAGGGCTGCTGGGCATAGAGGAGAAACTGTCTTTGGCCCTGCAGCAGATCGAGCATCTCGAGGATGCGGATGTGTTCACGGCTTTGCCCGATCTGATCACCAAGCTTGTCCGTCAACTGCTCATGCAAAAGGGGTTCCAGTCCCGCCAGCTTCATCATGAACCGATTCGAGGGAATCCCGATCTGAAATGCATACATCCCGAGGCTGGCACATGACGGACTGCAAATGCAGCTTTGCAGCGACCATGATCCGGGAAGACTATGCCTGCGAGAAGGCGCGCATGGTAACCCGTCGGTCGGGTCCGGATATTGCCTGTAGTTCCGAGAATGCGAGTCGCTTGTGCAGGGATGTGCTGGAAAGGTTCAAGCAAGTGGGGCTGCCCGCATTCGATGCCGAAGATGACCTGCTGAAAACACCGCACAGCGTGTATGTCAAAATCCAGTACGGAGGGCTGCTGGGGCTGACCCGTGATGTGATGCATACGCCTGCAGGACATGTTGAAAACATTTTCCAGTCGGTCACCCAGGCCGTGAAGCACTATCACTCTATTGAGGAGATCCCCTGCCAAAACTATGTGCAGAGCATGAAGAAATTTAAAGTCGGGCGTAAAAGAAGATAAACTAAACACCCGAACTGGCGGAGGGACCCCTGATGGGCTACCACACAATAATCTCGACGGAAGATCTGTCTCGAAACCTGGATCAGGAAAACTGGTTTATCTTTGACTGCAGGTACCTCCTCAAGGAACCTGAAGGCGGTCTGAACAAGTTCAGAAAGGGCCATATCCCCGGCGCACAGTATGCAGACATGGATCAGGACCTGTCTTCCCCAATGTCACAGACATCAGGGCGTCACCCGCTGCCAGGTGCAGACAGTTTCGTGGAGAAGCTGTGTGTGTGGGGCGTGCAGAATGACTCCCAGGTAGTTTGTTACGATGATCTCTCAGGTGCCTTTGCCGCGCGTATGTGGTGGTTGCTCAACTGGGTTGGCCATAAAAACGTCGCAGTGCTGGATGGTGGAATCAAGAAGTGGATGGCTGAGGGGCGAGTACTTGAGACGGTGACCCGGGACAGACCGCGCAGCTCATTTGCTGGCCAGGCCGATGCGGCGATGTGTGTGGATATAGAATTTGTACAGCAACAGCTTGAACAGGAGGAAATCCGCCTGCTGGATGCCCGGTCTGCCGAAAGATTCACAGGCAAGGACCTGAAAACCGACCCGGTGCCCGGGCATGTGCCCGGGGCCACCAGCTGCCCCTTTGCAGGTAATCTCGACCAAGAGAAGGTATTTTTGACTGCCGCCGAGTTGATGCGCCGCTATGAGCCCTGGTTCTCAGAACGTCAGCCGGAGCAGATTATCAACATGTGTGGTTCGGGCGTTACGGCCTGCCACAACATCCTTGCAACGAGGATTGCAGGGCTTCCCTGGACACGACTGTATGTCGGCTCATGGAGCGAGTGGATAAAAGATCCCGCACGACCTGTCGCGACTGGAGACTAGTGGCTTCTCTGGATGAGGTGATCGTTTGAAATTTTGTAGCAGTTGTGGTTCTGCAGATATTTCGTTAACCGTACCCGATGGCGACAACAGGCCGCGTTTCGTGTGCACGTCCTGTCAGGAAATTTTTTATCACAACCCGAAAATTGTTGCCGGGTGCATCGCAGAGTGGCAGGGCCGCATCCTGATGTGCAAACGAGCCATCGAACCACGCTATGGGAAGTGGACATTGCCGGCGGGGTTTATGGAGAATCAGGAAACCACCCTTGAGGCCGCTGCACGTGAAACACATGAAGAGGCCAAGGCAGAAGTGGTGAATCTGAGCCTCTACAGCCTCTACAACCTTCCCCATATCAATCAGGTGTATCTGATATTCCGCGGTGTCCTCGTAGAAGGGCGTGCAAGCCCGGGTGCGGAGAGCCTGGAAGTCGCATTGATGGACGAGTCAGACGTTCCATGGCAGGACATTGCCTTTCCGGTGATCCGGGAAAGTCTGGAGCTGTATTTCGACGACAAGCAGAATAACAGCTTCCCGCTACACTATGGCGATATGCGCAGGCTGGGCCACAATTATGAAATCACCCGTTATTGACAGTATCGGCGACGCCAAAGACTGAGGCGCATGGGCGCTGAAAAATCGCTGCTTTCGATCGTCGAGCTGGGTGGGTATCCTGATTTTGTTCCGCTTTACAAGCGTTACGGGTACACAACCCGCGTGGTATTCAGCATGCGCAAGGCACTGGTGGCGCTGAAAAAGCTCAAGCCGCATGTGGTGGTTGCAGAGTTCAACTACCAGTCCGATTTCAGGGACCGCACCAGCAGTCTGGAATCACTGATTGCGGTAGCCCAGCAAAACCCGCAGATGCACCTGATCGTGTTCTATGAACATGAATACGCCCACCAGCTGGACAAGCTGTGCGAGCGGTACCGGTTTTTTGCAACGTTCCAGTACCCCATCGAGGAGGCGCATATCCAATCCGCGCTGGACCGCCTGGGGTGAGGATATCCGGGGTGTCAGCCGGCTTTTGACCCGCCCATGCACGGCGGGGATTTCCTGATTTCGCCGTTCTTGGACTGCCATTCTTCGGGGGTGTATGTGTGCAGCGACAAGGCATGCACGGTACCCGCCAGCTCTTCTGCGAGCAGCCGGTTCAAAATGCGGTGTCTGGCCACCGGCAGCTTGCCGTCAAACTCGCGACTGACTACGGTCACCTTGAAATGTGATTCTGATCCGGGCGCCACGTTATGCATGTGGCTTTCGTTTGCCACTTCGAGGAAGACAGGCTGCAGCGCACCCTGGATCTTGTGTTCGATGCTTGTCTGTATGACCATTTCGTACCTATAGCAGTCGTGGGGTACTCAGGCCATATCCAGTTTGAGAGAACCTATCCGATCGAAAAGAAATCCTTGGCCGTTCGGGTCGTTTCCATTGCGGCCTGCGTTTCAGAGATTCCCCGGCAGTCTGCCACGGTACGCAAAATATGCGGCAGGTATGCCGGCTCATTGCGCCTGCCCCTGGGCTTTGGAAAAGTGGCATCGGCAGGCAGATTCCTGGGCAACAGGTAGGGCGCATCGGTTTCGATCATCAGACGGTTGGCAGGAATACGCGGGATGATTTCGTGCAAATGCCGACCCCGTCGTTCATCACAGATCCAACCAGTAATGCCGATATGGCAGTCCAGGTCAATATAGCAGTCAAGTTCGTTGGCAGAGCCGGTGAAACAGTGTGTTACCACACGTGTGAGCCGATCGCGGATTCGGGTCAGTATTCTGGCAAAGTCCGCATGTGCGTCCCGCTGGTGCAAAAACCCAGGCAGTGCAAGTTCAGCAGCCAGTTCGAGCTGGGCCTGAAACGCTGCTTTTTGCTGGGCCGGGCTCGAATAGTTGCGGTTATAGTCCAGTCCTGTCTCGCCGATGGCTGAGACCTTCTCATGCGCTGCAATTTGCTGCAGCCGATGGAGGGATTCATCCGAAAATTCCCTTGCCAGATGAGGGTGGATACCAGCTGTGGCCGAGGCGTCCTCGTACTGTGCACAAAGCCGTATCGCATGCTCGCTGTCCGCCACGCTCGATCCCGTGATGACAAAATGCCGAACGCCTGCCTGCCGTGCACGTTCGACCACCTGCGCTTCATCGTTTCGGAAGGTGTCGCTGGTGAAGTTGAAACAGATGTCGACGAGTTCCATGCTACGTCTGGCCTGCTGCTTCAGGCTGGCTGCAGGAGGTGCACAGTTGCATCTCATCCACTTCCAAAACGGTCTGGCAGATGCGACAAAGCCTGGTGAAAGTTGGCCTGAGCATACAGTCAAGACTGACACGCTCGTCGAACACAAAACAGTCTCCGTGCCAGTACTCGTCCTTGAATTTTTTAAGATAGTCCAGCACTCCCCCCTTGAGCTGGTAGACCTCCTTGAAACCTAGGCTGGCAACGTAGGGGGCACCCTTTTCGCAACGGATTCCCCCCGTACAGAATGTGACCAGAGGTTTTTCTTTCGCCAGCCTTGCAAGCCTGGGAGTGGCACTTTTCAATTCCCTGAAATGCCGTAACCCGAGATGTGTCGCATGGTCAAAGGTCCCGAGTTCATATTCAAAGCTGTTGCGCAAGTCCAGCAAAGTGATTTCACGCCCGGCACTGAGCCACCTTCTGAGTTCGTCACTGGTGATGTAGGAAGAATGTACGGGACCCTGATCGCGTGCAGGCCCATCTGGCTCAGGGTCCGGCACCAGCTGCCTGCGGGTTTTCACCAGCAGGCGTTTAAAGGGGATCGTGTCTGAATGGGTGGCACTCAGTAGCAGACGATCAAAGCCACAAACCGTGCCCAGCTGGTCCAGTGCATAGTCAACATCGGTTGCAGATCCTGCCAGGCTCAGGTTGATTCCTTCCGGGCTGACAAACACGGTCCCCTTCAGGTGGGTTCGTGCGCACAAGGCCTGCACTTGCATGTGCACAGTGCTGACATCCGCCACAGTTTTGAACTGATAGCCTGCAATGTTGGTGATCGAATTTGTCATGTGCAGTGGGGGCGATGAAATTCATCCGGGTTTTGCTTATGCTGTGCGCTTCACCAGGACTCCCGCAGGCATTATGAAAGAAGGTCATCCTCAGCCGATATACCTGAAGGATTATACACCCCCGTCTTATCTGATTACGCATGTTCACCTGGCGTTTCAGTTCGGTGAGGAGTCCACGGTAGTCACCTCCAAACTTCAGGTGGTTCGCAATCCGGACATGGCAGGCTCGGATACAGCGCTGGTGCTGGATGGTGAAAACCTGGAACTGAACCATGTTGAACTTGACGGGCAACGCCTGCCCGCCGGACAGTTCACGCAGACTAGCCGGACCCTGCTGATCTCCGAGGTGCCGGCAAAGTTCGAACTGGGCATTCAAACGACGATCACCCCGCAAACCAATACCTCCCTGGAAGGCCTGTACAAATCCAGCGGGAATTTCTGTACCCAGTGCGAAGCTCAGGGATTTCGAAAGATCACCTATTTTCTGGATCGTCCTGACGTGATGTCGGTCTATACCGTGCGCCTGCAGGCGGACAAGGCCCGCTACCCGGTCTTGCTGGCCAACGGCAACCCGGTGGAGCAGGGTGATTGCGATGATGGCCAGCATTTCGCAGTGTGGGAAGATCCTTTCCCCAAACCCTGTTATCTGTTTGCCCTGGTTGCTGCAGACCTGGTGTATTTGCAGGGCAGCCACCGCACCGCATCGGGCAAGGACATCGTCTTGCGCATCTACACGGAAAAGCATAATGCCGACAAATGTGCACATGCGCTTCGCTCCTTGCAAAAAGCGATGCATTGGGATGAACAGCGTTTCGGACTTGAATGCGACCTGGATATCTACATGATCGTGGCTGTGGACGATTTCAACATGGGGGCCATGGAGAACAAAGGGCTCAACATCTTCAATTCGAGTTGTGTTCTTGCCCGTCCTGATACCGCAACCGATATGGACTACATGACGATTGAGGCCGTGGTGGCGCATGAGTACTTCCACAACTGGACAGGGAACCGCGTGACTTGCCGGGACTGGTTCCAGTTAAGCCTCAAGGAAGGGCTAACCGTTTTCAGGGACCAGGAGTTCACCGCGGATGTAACCTCAAGGGCGGTGAAACGTATCCACGACGTGCGTTATTTACGCACTTACCAGTTTGCAGAGGATGCTAGCCCCATGGCACACCCGGTACGACCGGCTTCCTACCTGGAAATCAATAATTTCTACACCCTCACCGTGTATGAGAAAGGTGCTGAGATCGTACGCATGTACCAGAGCATGTTTGGCACGGATGGATTCCGCAAGGGCATGGACCTGTACTTCCAGCGTCACGACGGCCAGGCGGTGACCACGGATGATTTCGCAGCGGCGATGGCCGATGCCAACGCTGCAGACCTGACACAGTTCAAGCGCTGGTATGAGCAGGCAGGCACACCGGTTCTGGAAGTGGATGATCTGTGGGATGGCACATCCTGTACATACAAACTCATTTTCAGGCAGTCCTGTCCACCTACCTCGGAAAGCGAGTCGAAACAGCCTTTTGTAATCCCCGTCAAGTTCTCGTTGCTGGACTCCTCAAGTGGCGATGTCCTTTCTCTGGAATCCGGTGTGCATGGCCTTGGCGGTGGTGCAAGCACTGTATTGCTTGTCGATGATTCGCAGCAGACCTTCGTATTCAGAAACATAGAAAAGAAGCCGGTGCCTGATTTGCTGCAGGAATTTTCTGCACCGGTACGTGTGCGCTTTGACTACAGCAACGCGCAGCTTGCCTGGCTTTTGAAGCACTCGCCGGATGCCTTCAACCGCTGGAATGCGGGTAACCGGCTGGCACTGAACGTGTTGCTGGAGTGGGTCACGGGCTCAAAAAGTCCTGAAGTTTCGGATTCCGTTTCTGAATTGAAACAGGCGCTGGAGCACACGATACAGGCTGACACGCCAGACCTGAGTTTTCTGGCCGAGTTGCTTATTTTACCGAGTGAGAGGGATGTGGAAGAACATCTGGACGAGGTCGACATGCAAAAAGTTGTATCTGCATGTGATCAGTTGTCGCTGTCTGTGGCGCGGTATCTGGAACAGGATCTGCTCAGGATTTACCAGGCTTGCCACAGGGAGGATGAATACCGCTACAGTACGGAGGAAATGGCACGCAGACGGTTACAGAATGCCTGTTTGCAATTGCTGACTACCCTGGACGAGGACGAATACAGGAGGTTGGCACTAAAGCAGTTTGTCAGGGCGAGTAACATGACCGAGCAGGCGGGCGCCATCAGGGCCTTGCTGCATCGGGAATGCGATGAACGCGAGCAGGTGCTTTCCTCATTTGAGCAGCAATGGTCACATGATCCGCTGGTCATGGAAAAATGGTTTGCATTCCAGGCGCTTTCGAGAGTCCCGGGTGTGCTGGAGAACGTCAAAAGCCTGATGGGACACTCCCTGTTCAGCTTGCAAAATCCCAACAAGGTGCGTGCTCTGATCGGTGTGTTTTCGGGAAACCCCTGTGCATTCCATGAACCCGATGGCAGCGGGTATGCGTTTGTTGCAGAACAGGTACTGGCTTTGGACAAGCTCAATCCCCAGGTTGCCTCACGCCTGGCCCGCTCATTGATGCGCTGGCGAAAGTACTCCACTCCCTGCAGGCATAAGATGCATGAACAGCTGGAGCGTATTGCAGCACACCGGAACCTTTCAGGGGATGTGTATGAGATCGTTTCAAAGAGCCTGAAGTCTGCGCAATGAGTTGTTGGATTGGATCAATCCCAAGGATTCGCCTGCCTGGAGGCCGATCATGAGTCAGGGAAACAGGATCACTTCCATTGTAGACGGCCCT
Source organism: Gammaproteobacteria bacterium (assembly GCA_026706595.1). Classification (GTDB taxonomy): domain Bacteria; phylum Pseudomonadota; class Gammaproteobacteria; order UBA4575; family UBA4575; genus WTFY01. Next base: position 121,874 of record JAPOYL010000009.1, read on the forward strand.
TTGCACATCACGGGTCAGCTTGAGCTGTTTGACAGCGAGGGTGAGTTGCTGGAGAAGAGCGAAGAGCTGTACCTGTGCCGTTGTGGAAATTCCAAGAACAAACCCTATTGTGACGGGCAGCACGAGGTTACCGGATTCCGGGATGACGGCAAGTTCGTGACTCCGCCCGTGTCACAGGACGACCTGGTCAGCAGCGGGGTTCTGGAAATCAAGGTGCAGGCCAATGGCCCGCTGATCTTCCGCGGTGTGGCCTGCATCCAGGATACGAAGCAGAAAGAGATCTTGCGCAAGGTCGGGGGGTTATGCCGCTGTCAGCACAGCAATAACCGTCCGTTTTGCGACGGCACGCATGCGAAAATTGGCTTTACAGACAACTAGCCCTGTAGACGGACCCTAAAAGGCTCGTTGAGCCACGCAAGCAGGTTGTCAACAGTTCAGCCTGGACGCTTCATCCCGGATCGTCTCGCAACCTGTCAAAAATACATACGTGCAGTAACGCCAAAGGTGCGGGGCTGCCCTACCCGGTAACCTAGACGAGCCCTGCCTCCTCGTTCGCGATCAAAAGACAGCTTCGGGTTCTCGTCCGTGATGTTTTTTGCAAAAATCGTGAGTTCCAGCGCTTCGTACACAAGGCCTGCAGACAGATTGAACAAATGGTATGAGTCGAGAGTCAGGTCAACTTCCGTAGTCTGGTCGGCAGGGGTCCCTGCATAAGGGAAATTGGTGTCGAAGATGTCTTCATCCGGAACCTGGTCACCGGGTTGCGTGATGCTGGTGTCCACGTATTGCCAGGACGCTGTAATATAACTTTCGTCTGCGCTCAGAACGCCAGGGAGCATGTAGGTAGCCGATCCGGATAGTTGCCACTCGGGTACCGAGGGTATGCGGTTGCCATCCTCGATGCCGTGAAGCACGCTGCCATCTACCGCTGTGACCGTGGAATCGAACTCTGCCTCCACATAGCTTCCGGCAAAGGTGACGTGCAGGACGCTGGTCGGGCGGGCAGAAATTTCAAGTTCAGCTCCTGTGGTGTGGGCTTCCGGTACGCTGATGGTGACACGCGATGAACACGGACCTGCGTCGATATTTACGCCTAGGTCCTCTATGTCGGAGTAAAACACCGAACCGTTGACGGTCAATTTCCCAAACGAAGACTTGAAACCAAGCTCGTAGTTCCAGAGGGTTTCATCGTCGAATTCCTGATAGTCCTTGTAGTTGTCATACGCGGCCCCGCAAAGTGGCTGGTTCAAGGGGTCATTCACCCCTCCCAGGCGGAACCCCTTGGAAACCTGTGCGTTTACCCGGGTGTTTTCGCTGGCCTCGTAACTGACCATGAAACGGGGATTGTATCCGTCGGAAGATACCTTTTCGTCCTGATGCTGTGCTGAAGAATTCGAGAAGGGCCCTCCCGATGTAAAAGTCTTGTCTTCTTCCCAGTCATACCAGCGCAGTCCGGCCGTCAGTCCCAGCCGGTCTCCCAGCATGTATGTGGCCTCCCCGAACAACGCAGTCTGCCTCAGGTCATAGGTCAGGTCCGAAAGATAGGGCGAATCCACGGCATCCGGAAAATTGTTATCGGCTGATGGAGCGAACGCATCATATCCTGGTGTGGGAAGCCGCTGGGAATAGTCACGCTCCACATCTGAGTAGAATATGCCGGCGAGCCACTGCAGCTTACTGCCGTCATCACCTGAACTGAAACGCAACTCATGCGTGACTTGCTCAAGGTCTGTAGTGTCGCGCAGGTTGGAGGGGCGCAATGCGTCTTCATCCGAAAGATTCAAGGGAATATTGGGGTCAATGCTCACGCTGCCGGTTAGCGCACTGGCATCACGGCTGACTAGAAGGTCGCGGCGGATATAACTGGCAGTATAGGTCATGTCCAGGGAGTCCTTGATGCCCCACTCGACGACTGTATCCAGAATCAGGGTCTCGTCCTCGAACGCCTCATCCAGCAGCAAGAACTGCTCTCTCCTGTCAAGGCTGACAGGGGCGATGATTGCAGGGTCGGTATAGGGGCTTCTGAACAGGTTGTATACTTCTTCGCGGTTGAATCCACCCAGATCGATGTCCTGATAGACTATGCGCGGGGTGATGGACAGGTTCTCAAGCGGCTCCCACAACAGAGCAATGCGCCCGCCGAAACGGGTGCCGTCATTGACATCTTCTTCGGTAGACCCATCTTCTCTGAGTGCATCGATGAATCCGCCGTACCCCGTAAAGTAAGCTACTGCCCGTGCCGCAGCCGAATCTCCCAGGGCTAGGTTGCTGGCCAGTTTGAAATGCTCTCCGTGCGAACCATCATCGATCTGGTTTGCGTCCAACTCAATCTTGGTTTCATTTACACCCAGCAGTGGCTGGTTGGTGATGTAGCGCACCGTGCCACCGATCGAACCGGATCCGAACAGCGTTCCCTGCGGTCCCCTCAGGGTTTCCACCCGGTTCAGATCAAACAAGTCGATGTCTGGAGTGAACAGGGACAAGGAAATCGGGGTTTCATCGAGATAGACACCGACTTGCTCCTTGATTCCAGGTTGGTCGCGCACGATTTGGCCCGAGGAAATGCCGCGGATGCTTACCACGCTTTGTCCGGGGCCTAGGTTCTGGATGGTAAGTCCGGCAACATTGCGGGAAAGATCTTCCAGGTTTGTAGTGTTCAGGCGCTCGATGTCCGCCTCCGACTGGACATTCAGGGAAAAGGGCACCTCCTGTTCAGGCTGGAGGCGTTTGGTCGCGGTTACGAAAATCCCGGGAAGGGCATGGCTGCTGCCTTGTGACGAGGCCTCCGATTCGGTCTCTCCTCCCTGCTGGGCATGTGCACCCTGAGCGAGAGCTGCAAGACCAATGGAAAAGATAAAAAATGTCCGTGCCAATGCATGTCGGCTGCAAGATCGCTGCATGATTGTCCCTCCTGCAAGGTCCCTGGCTTATCTCCCAAAACCAGATTGTCGTTCTAATTCCAAGTTTAACAAAGATTCAGGGAAATGCATGCCACCGGGGTCGTCGCTTGCTTGGGTTCCTCTGGGTTGTTTCCGGCCATTTGCCGGTATCCATGGGCGGATTCTGCATGCAGGATGCTCTGCGGTTTTTCAGCTCCCCTTTCCGTCGGCCTGTCAGCCGGTCTTTACGGGGCCGGGTACAAGGTCTCGAGGTCGCTGTACACTGCCGTAAGCGGTTTTCAGAAACCTTCAGTAGAAAGAAATAGTCCGACCCGCAGGTCTTTTGCAACGTAGATCGTTCTTCCATCCACAGACATCGTGCCATCCGCAATGCCCATGGCGGCACCACGCTTGACGATTCTCTTGATATCCAGTCGGTAATCGACCCGATTTGCATCCGGCAACACCTGGCCTGTGAAGCGGACCTCATTGACCCCGAGAGCCCGACCGCGGCCAGGCACGCCACTCCATGCGATAAAAAATCCCAGCAATTGCCACAGTGCATCCAGTCCCAGACATCCGGGCATGACAGGATCTCCTGCAAAATGACAATCGAAAAACCATAGATCGGACTTGATATCGAGTTCGGCTTCGACCTCACCACGTCCGTACTGCCCTGTATCGTCCATGATTTTTGTGATTCGATCGATCATCAGCATGTTGGGCAGGGGCAGCTGTGCATTCCCCGGCCCGAACATTTTGCCATGACTGCAGGCCAGCAACTCCTCGTAAGAATATGAGTTTTTTCTAGACACGTGTCATGCCTTCCAGGTCATGACCCTATAGATTGATTTCATGTGGGCAGGAGTTGGGTGTGTAGAGATGGTATTGTTCTCTAAGTGTAGCAAAAAACACTCTTGCCCGGGGTTCAGAGCGAAACCATGTTGACGGGTTTTGGCCAACGACCTGGTCCTTTTACGTAAATGGGAAGCTGTTTTCCTGCGACACCCGGGCCCGTGGTTTTGCTTTGCCACACAGTCGAGAAAGTTGTATAAAGAAGCTGCTTCCAGCGCGGGCAAGCGAGCACCGATGTGGTGGCGTGCTGCGCATTGACACTGAATGTGCCAAAAGGAAGATGGTGCAAGTGCTCCACAACCACCATGTCCCATATGCCTTGACCGCTGCGGACTCAGAGATCTTTTTGAATACGTCGTCTTTACTGGTCGTCAGGTCCGAAATACTGGCATGAACTGCAGGGGTAAAACTGGTGGTTGAAAAATTTGATCCTACCCGGCAACCCCTTCACGATGCCATGAGTGCGTTCCAGTCTGCAGATGAGCGCGTCTGGTTTGAAAACAAGCTGCTCGAGTGCCGCCAAAAGTTGCGGGACCTTCCCCGGGAGGCAAGTAATTTCCAGCGTGCGCAACTGGAACTCGAAATCGCAGAGGCACTGATCGGGTTAAACCGGCTGGAGGAGGCTTGGTCGTGTGCCCGGCCCCTTGTCGAACTGTTTATTGCAGAACAAGAGTTCGAGCATGCAGTAAAGACCTGCCGGGTGCTGTATCAGGCCAACCAGGAAGATTCAATCGTCGCGCTGGGGCAGGGCTGCTGGCTTGCCGTCACTTATCCGGTAGATCCGGGCCTGTCCATCGAAATGCTCCACAACATCGTGGATGAAACCCCGGAGCAGTCCGATGGTGCGGCAGTCGCTGCCATGGCGGCACACTACATTGCCGATGTGCGCGCGAAAGAGCAGCATGAAAACCTGACCTTCCTTACCATGCAGATCCTTGCAAAAGTGGCCAAGCGCCACCGCGGTATTGAAGATGAAGAATCCATCAGGATGTGGATTGAAATTCTGGAGCTGAATGACACGGACAAGCTCTTCAATCGACTGGCGAAAATAGTCGATGTAATGACGGGTGACTCATGGTGGTTCGACCGCGACCACTTGCGCGCGCAACTGCCGGTCAATTAAGGGATTGCGAATTGCAACATGCCATCCGCCACCCTGTGAATACGGCCTGCGGTTACAGCCCGGGTAGCAGCGGGATAGTCTATTGATAACACAGGGTGCATCATCCATGGGTACGATTTGCCAAGGGGCTGACTGCTGCGGTCGGCCACCTGAAAATTTCTGGCCTGGCCGCGAATTTGCACATGCAAATGCCTTATAATCCGCACGATAAACCGCTTTATGGCAAAGACTTGGGCTGGATATGCAGACCCGCCGGATCACACATTAGAATAGAAGGACCGGCAGCTGGCGTCCTGCCATGGAAGTGATCCGCTGAACAGAGTGGGAGGCACTGGCGATGCAAACCGACAAGATCAAAGCACCCGAGGGGCATTCTGTTCATCATGTGACATGCCCTCACGATTGCCCGGATTCGTGTTCAATGCTGGTCACCCGCGATGACAGCACCGGCCGTGCGGTGCGTATCGAGGGCGACCCGACCCACCCGATTACCCGCGGCTATTTGTGCAACAAGGTCAACCACTATCTCGATTTCGTCTACAACGACAACCGTGTGCTCTACCCGCACAAGCGGGTAGGCCCGAAAGGGCCGGGCGCCAGGTTCGAACGTATCAGTTGGGATGAGGCACTCGATACGATCACCGGCAACTTCAAGCATGTGATTGACGTGTATGGAAGTGAGGCCGTACAGCCTTATTCCTATTCAGGCACCATGGGCATGGTGGGTTACTGGACCATGGATTCCCGCTTCTGGAACAAGATGGAAGCGGCTGGGCTGATCCAGTCCATCTGTATCTTTGCGGCCATGTGGGCAGGATTGCATACCTATGGCATGGCGCACCCGAACATGTCCGTTCACGAGGCGGCCGAAGAAGCGGACCTGATGATTCTGTGGGGGGCCAACCTGGTGAGCACGGGAGTCCATGCCATCCCGTTTATACGTGAAGCCAAAGAACGCGGCATGAAGCTCGTGGTGATCGACCCCCGGGTTACGCGTACTACCATGATGGCGGACTGGCATATCCAGCCCCGGCCAGGAACCGATGCTGCATTGGCGCTGGGCATGATGAAAGTGATTGTCGACCGCGGCTTGCATGATCTGGAATTTCTCAAGGAGCAAACCAATGGCTGGGAAGCCCTGCTGGAAACGGAATTGCCCAAGTACCCGCTGGAAAGGGTGGCCGAAATCACCGGGCTTACGACTGCAGAAATTGAAAAATTTGCCCTGGAGTATGCCTCGACGAAGAAATCCTACATACGTGCGAACTACGGCTTGAACCGTCATCAGAACGCAGGCCAGATGTGCCGCTCCATTCTCGTTCTTCCCTGCATCACCGGAGCTTGGCGCGAGTCCTGCGGCGGTGCCTGTTTCGGCAACCTGGAGGAGATGTGGCTCCGTTGGGATCTGGACAAGCTGCACCGCACGGATCTGGGCACGCGAAAGCGTTCAATCAACATGGTCCAGCTCGGTCGTGCACTGTCGGATCATATTGATGCGGAAGGCAAGACGATGGACCCCCCGATCAAAAGCCTGTTCGTTTACAACTCGGATCCTGCCAACTGTGCACCGAACACCAATAACGTCCGCAAGGGCCTGATGCGCGATGACCTTTTCGTTGCAGTGCATGAAACATTCTGGACGGATACCTGCCTGTATGCGGATATCGTGATTCCGGCAGACACGCAACTGGAGCGTACGGACATGGTGGCCACCTACGGAAACTGGTACTACACCATGAACCGGCCCGTGATCGAACCGCTCGGGGAGAGTGTCAGAAATTCCGAACTGTTTCGCATGCTGGCCCAGCGCATGGGCTATGTGGAAGAAGGAGACAACGCCTTCACGCAAACGGACGAGGAGATCATTCGCGACGTCATGTTTGACGAGGGCAAGCACAATCCCTTGATGGAAGGCATCACCTATGAGGATATCCTGAAAGACGGCTTCGTCAGGGCCAATACCGACTCCGAGCGAAGAAACTTCCTAAAAAACGGCTGGCCAACGGATTCGGGGAAAATTGATATCTGGTGCGAAAAACTAAAGGAAGAGGGCATCAACCCCCTGCCTTCCTACGTGCCGGAAATCGAAGGACAGGAAGACCCGAAACGCAAGGACTATCCATTGCAGGTGCTGAGTAGCGCCGCACACTATTTCATTGGTGATTCATTCCAGTCGGTCCCGCGCCTGCAGGCCATGATGTCAAGGCCCACTGTGGAACTGAATCCTGAAGATGCCAAGGCACGTGGCATCGAGGATGGTGATCTTTGCTGCATGTACAATGATCGTGGGGAAACCTATGCGTATGCTGTCATTATCGATGGGCTGTTGCCCGGTGTCTGTTCTACACAGAAGCAGTTCAAGGGCAGCAACACGCCGAATGGCGTGAATATAAATGCGCTGAACTCGGAAATGCTGACTGATTTCGGGACCAGTCCGACTTTCTATTCCTGTCTCGTGGAAATCAAGAAAGCCAGCGAGGACATGCGCAAGCAGACTCTGCTGAAAGAGTGGGGAGGGCTGCAGGGCTACATCAGGAAGTGGCGCGAGGATCCGCGCAATGACGGTATCGAAGCCACGGATGATGAAATCATTGCGTTTGCAAAAGAACAGCACCCGGGAGTCTTTGGCTGAATCCTGACAGCATTTTTTCCGGCCTCTAGTGCACGGACATCATGAACGCGATGCAAAAGAACTTTCACGATCCATTTGACCACTACATCCGGGAACTGCCTGTCCCGGATCCTGAAATCAAAGGCCGAAGGGTGCGGATCAACCAGGGCACCATCAAGAGCATTACACGCCTCACGCATGACACGCTTGAACTGGTCGTCCGATGTGACCCGGCCAGCCAGCCACTGGACGGATCCGCGGGGCAGTATGCCACGCTCAAGGTGCCGGGGATAAGGAAATCACGCTCCTACTCGTTTGCCAAAACCCCGGAGGACGAGAACCCGGGTGAGCACACTTTCTACATACGCCTGGTGCCCGGCGGGGAGCTGTCAGGCTGGCTGGCGGAAGGGGATCGCGCTGGCGAGCATGTCGAGCTTGCAGGGCCATTGGGGACGTTCGGGCTCGACGCCTCGGATGACACCATGGTCTGCATTGCAGGCGGCAGTGGCATGAGTGCGATCGCAGCCATCGTCAAGCATGCCGCCAACCTGGGTGTCGCCAGGGACTGTTTCTTTTTCTATGGCGCACGCACACAAAAGGACCTGTACTGTCATGAGGAGATGCGGGCAGTGGGTGAGCGGTGGAACTCGGCGCACAGTTTTGAATTCATTCCGGTCTTGTCGGAGGAGCCTGAAGACAGCGACTGGAGTGGCCCCCGCGGACTGGTGACGGCTTTTGTCAAAAACGAGTACCTGGACCAGGGCAGGCTGCCGACTCACGGGGTCAAGGCTTATTTTTGTGGCCCGCCTCCGATGATAGACCATGGAGTCGAGGTATTTGCAGGTGCCGGACTGGGGGATGAAAACATCTATTTTGACAAGTTCGAAGACGCAAGTTCGCCGGCACCGGTGGTTGACAACACCAAGTGTGTCCTGTGTGATGAATGCCTGCTGGTGAAGCCGGTTGCCAACTGTCTGGTGGAAGCAACAAATTTCAAGATAAATGGCGACGACTTTGCCTTTTCTTTTGAACAGGTACAGCCTGCACGCACCTCAGGGCTGTACTACAACTCCCTGTATATCGATGAGGGCGAGTGTGTACGTTGTTTTGCATGTGTTGATGCCTGTCCCCACGATGCAATTTCCGTGGACTATGACAGAACACCCAAAACGCTGAGGATGTATACATAGCCGGCTTGCCGCCCGCATGTGCTCTGCTGGAGGAATTTAGCGTTAGGATGACACTTCCCGCGTCGACGTAGAGGTTTTAAGGGAATCCGGCCAGGGCGTGAACATGGTCGGCAGTTTCTTTGAAGCCGGCAAGAGGCCAACAGCCAAGCGAGCGATGGTCCGCGGAATAAATGGTGCTGCACACGTCCCGTTTCTGATCAATAACCCATCCGTAATTCTGGAACCACTATGAAAAAGATTGTAATTGCACCGGACTCGTTTAAAGGCAACCTCACTTCGCTGGAGGTTGCCGTAAGCATCGAGAAGGGTATCCGACGAGTCTTGCCCAATGTGACATGCGTAAAAATACCCATGGCAGATGGAGGCGAAGGGACCGTACAGTCACTGATCGATGCAGCAGGAGGAAAGCTGGTGAGAAAGCGGGTCAAGGGCCCCGCAGGAAAAATTGTAACAGCGTGCTACGGCTGGTTACCCGGTAAGAAAACGGCAGTCATTGAAATGGCAGAAGCTTCCGGGTTGCCCCTGGTCGACGGACACACCAAGAACCCGCTCAAAACCACAACGTACGGCACCGGCCAATTGATACTGGATGCGCTCGATCGCGGCGCTGAAAAAATCATTCTCGGCATTGGAGGATCCGCGACCAACGATGGAGGGGTAGGTATGGCTCAGGCATTGGGTGTGCGGTTCATGAATGCCCGCGGCAGAGGAATAAAAGAGTCTGGTTCTGGGGGAATGCTGGCGAAAATTCAAACCATCGATGCCACTGGCCTTGATGCCCGGGTCAGCAAGGTAAAAATCCTTGTGGCCTGTGATGTAAAAAATCCCCTGCATGGGAAACAAGGCGCTGCGCATGTGTTCGGCCCGCAAAAAGGCGCCACCCCGAAGATGGTTGCAGTGCTGGATGCAAACCTCAAGCATCTGGGTCGCTTGATCAAGCGTGACCTTAAAAAAGATGTAGCCCGCATGCCAGGCGCGGGAGCTGCCGGCGGTCTGGGTGCTGGATTGGTCGCCTTTGCAGGGGCCACTCTCAAGAGTGGTGTCGACATTGTGCTAAGGACAACCGAGCTAGAGAAATATGTGAAGGGCGCCGACCTGGTTATCACCGGGGAAGGCAAGGTGGATTTCCAGACTGCATTCGGGAAGACCCCCTCCGGTGTCGCAAGGGCAGCCAAAAAACATCGGGTGCCGGTGGTGGCTATCGGCGGAGCGTTATCCGATGACGCACATAACGTGTTTGCACATGGAATTGACGGGATCGCCAGTGCGGCTGCCAAGGACATGACACTGGATGAAGCATTGCGGGACTCAAGACCACATCTGGAAAATGTCGCAGAGCGTGTCATTCGCATGATTCTTATCGGCAAGAAAATGGCAGAGAAAAAACACAGGATGAAGGCCCGGTCCGGGCCAAGAAAGTCACGGTAGAACTTCTATCTGGATGCCTCCTTCCGTCAGTTCCCAGATTTCATCCATGTCGCTTTGACTTGCCGCGACACTTCCTTTCGTTGCGCCCCATAACCCGGTGATCTGCCACGCCCAGCCCATCCTGTTCGGGTAGGACTGGATTACAAAGTGTACCTGCGAGCTGGTTGCAGCTTTTGAGGCGGGAGCCTGATCCGGTGCCCCCGAATATGTGGCGTGCATGGACTTGCGGCCCTTGCTGTCTTCATCCCTGGCACCCAGCAGGTAGGTTCCCTGTGGGATGCCTCCAACACCCGGATGCTGGTGGCTTGCCCCCAGCCTGACGTGATAGCTGCGGTACGGTTTGCCACTTTTGATCAGGTAGAACTTGCCCTCGCCTTTTTTGAGAAATGCGGAGTCTGCTGCCAACAGGTTGACCAGACCGGAAGTTTCCTTGCCCATGGCATACGTTCTCACTCCCCATTGCTCTCCGTGGGCGTTGAAATATTTCCAGATACCGTCCTTGTCGCCATCGGCATACTGGCCTGCAATGTGCATATAGCCCCCGTCCCATGCCTGCCACTCACCGTGCTTGATTCCGTCCCTCTCGCAGAAAACTGCAATCCCAAGCTTGCTCCAGACTTCGCGTTTTTCCACTGCACCTTCGATGCACTGGAGGTTGACCTTGGCCACAGCACTCCGGGTCTTGCTGTACTCATGCTCCATCATCCATCCGATCCACAAGGGGCTTGTCAGCAAGAGCAGCAAGCCAAGGGTAATGAACATGACGATCGCGGGCTCGGAAAGTTTTTTAAGTTTCATTTGGCTTTCTTCTCAGGCTGAACGTTATTGAAAAACGCGATGATTGGTGTCAGGCTCGAATGTACTGTCGGATGTCACATGGTCCGGGCGTGCGAAGGGCGCTACACCAAAGATGAACAAAATTCTGGTTGCTATCGGAATCACTATTTTAATTGTTGGATTGCTTTGGCCTGTAATCAGCAAGGTGCCTTTTGGGAAACTGCCGGGTGATATCGCTATCAAAAAAGAAGGATTTCACCTGTATTTCCCGATCACCACCATGATTGTAGTCAGTATCGTCGTATCCGCGGTGTTATGGTTTTTTAAAAAGTAGAGAATTCATTGTCCCAGTCGCAAAACGTCCAGCACACCACTTTTCAATGACTTCTGGCAAGACACCCGAGTATATCCTTCTGTCTGTGCTAATCAGCAAGCTGGAAAACAACGATTATTATCGTGTTTTTGCCAAATCCTTGGCAAGGACAGCCTGTCCCGCAGGCTCTTTGCCTCCTGACGATGAGCTGGTCAGGGAAATGTTCTATTACTTTATTAAAGAGAACGAACTGCCGATCCGCTATGAGGGGTCAGAGGCATCTTTGGATTTTGTCGAATCGGAAATTCAACGCAGGGCTGCTGCAAAAGCCGTTTCCGACGAGGATCTTGAGCGTACCAGGGAGCTTGAAAAAAAACTTGTCTGGGAAAAGGAGATCAGTATCAGGGTGCAGGACCTGAGGAAACTGTACGCCAACAAATGCATCGTGTTTCCGAAGTCATTGCTGGCTGAGAAAAATACAAGCAGTGCATGAAGGGCGCCGCCTGTACACCGTGAAGACTCAGTCAAGCGGTGCCGGCAGGTCAGAATCCCCCATCAGGTACCGGTCTATACCTCGCGCAGCGCTGCGACCTTCGGCGATCGCCCACACGATAAGGCTTTGCCCGCGCTGCATGTCGCCGGCAGTAAACACTCCCTCCACGTCAGTCATCCAGTTCTTGTCGCGAACCACATTGCCACGACTGTCCAAGGCCACACCCAGCTGTTCAAGCATGCCGGGCTTTTCCGGCCCCAAGAAACCCATCGCCAAAAGTACCAGATCACAGGCCAAGGTCTGCTGACTGTCAGCGACCTCGTCGAAGCTGAGTCTTCCATTTTCATGGTTCATCTTGACGGTCACCAGCTCCAGCGCTTTGACATTGCCGGCCCCGTCATCGATAAACCGCTTGGTAGAGACGGAATACACTCTCTCCACTCCCTCCTCGTGGGCGGAGGCTGTGCGGAAAATCTTGGGCCATTCGGGCCACGGGTTGTCTGCAGCCCGAACCTCAGGAGGTTTCGGCATGATTTCCAGTTGATGCACGGATTTGGCTCCCTGCCGGTTGGCCGTGCCCAGGCAGTCGGCGCCGGTGTCGCCACCACCGATGATCACGACATGCTTGCCGGCAGCATTGATGAAGTGTTCCGGCTCCGGATCCCCTTCACATATCCTGTTTTGCATGGGCAGGTATTCCATGGCCTGGTGAACACCTTTCAGGTCACAGCCCTCAACGGGCAGGCCACGCGCAGCACACGCCCCCCCGGCCAATAGCAAGGCATCATACTCGCCGCGGATATCGTCCACTGCCACGGTATCGCCCACGTGGGCATTGGTCCTGAATGTGACGCCCTCGGCGCACATTTGCTCCAGGCGACGGTCCAGCACGCGCTTTTCCATCTTGAATTCAGGGATGCCGTAACGCAGCAGGCCACCAATACGGTCGGCACGCTCGAACACGGTCACGTCATGTCCGGCACGCGCGAGTTGCTGGGCAGCCGCAAGCCCGGCTGGCCCCGAGCCGATGACGGCCACTTTTTTTCCTGTTTTCCTGCTCGCAATTTCGGGGCGTACCCAGCCGTTTTCCCATGCCTTGTCAATGATGGTGAGCTCTACACCCTTGATGGTAACAGGGTCATCATTGATCCCCAGAACACAGGAGCCCTCGCAGGGCGCCGGGCAAAGTGTACCGGTAAATTCCGGGAAATTATTGGTCGCGTGCAGGCGCTGGATGGCATCCTTCCACTGGTCGCGGTAGACCAGATCGTTCCAGTCCGGGATCAGGTTGCCCAGTGGACAGCCCTGATGGCAAAAGGGTATGCCGCAGTCCATGCAGCGTGCGGCCTGCTCTTTGAGCGGGTCGATGTGCCAGGGGGCCATGACCTGGTGCCAGTCGAGCAGGCGTTCCTCGACCGGACGGTAGGGCTGCTTGGCACGGCCATACTCCATGAAGCCCGTGATCTTAGCCATGGGCGGCCTCCATCACGGCCTCGTCCACGGAGGTGCCCTCGACCTTGGCTTTTTTGATTGCCGCAAGGACACGCTTGTAGTCCTTGGGCATTACCTTGACAAAGCGGTGCTGGTACCGGCTCCAGTTGTCCAGGATGTTTCCGGCAACGGTGCTGCCCGTGTATTCGAGGTGACGCGTGAGCATGGTCGCAACCTGATCCCTGTCCTCGTCTTCCAGGTCCTCAAGGTCCACCATGTCCTGATTGCACAGAATTCCGAACTTCTCTTTTTTCGCAAGCACGTAGGCGATCCCGCCCGACATGCCGGCGGCAAAGTTTCTGCCCGTATCACCAATGATGACGACACGCCCACCCGTCATGTATTCACAGCCATGGTCACCCACCCCTTCGACCACGGCGTTTACTCCGCTGTTGCGCACGCAAAAGCGTTCTCCTGCAATCCCCCGGATGTATGCTTCACCGGAAGTCGCCCCGTACAGCACCACGTTTCCGACGATGATGTTTTGCTCTGCAACAAATGTCGAATGGCGCGGAGGGTAGACGATGAGCTTGCCACCGGACAGGCCCTTGCCCAGGTAATCGTTGGTATCGCCTTCCAGAATGAGCGTCACACCTTTCGGTACGAAGGCGCCAAAGCTCATTCCCGCAGAACCATTGAAGTGAACGCGGACAGTGTCTTCCGGCAGTCCTTCGGCGCCGTGGCGCTTGGTGATGTGATAGCCAAGGATCGTGCCAACGGTTCGGTGGATGTTGCGAATCGGCAAAATGATATCGACCGGTTTGCGTTCCTCGATCGCGTCTTTGCACAGGGGAACCAGCGTGGTTACATCCAGGGATTTTTCCAGCCCATGATCCTGCTTGGTGGAACAGTACACATCAAAACCCGGTCGCGATTCGGGTTTGTGCAGTATCCTGGAGAAATCCAGTCCGTGCGCCTTCCAGTGGTCAACGGCTTTTTTCACGTTCAGCCGATCGACCTGTCCAATCATCTCGTTGACCGTTCTGAATCCAAGTGCCGCCATGTATTCGCGAACTTCCTCAGCGATGAACTTGAAGAAATTCTCCACGAATTCCGGCTGGCCAGTGAATTTCTTGGTCAGTTCAGGGTTTTGGGTGGCCACGCCGACGGGACATGTGTTCAGGTGGCAGACACGCATCATGATGCAGCCCATGACCACCAGCGGTGCTGTGGAGAACCCAAACTCCTCTGCACCGAGTAGAGCCGCGATCACCACGTCACGTCCGGTTTTCAGTTGCCCGTCCGTCTGTACGATGATGCGATCGCGCAGCCCGTTCTGCACCAGGACCTGTTGTGTTTCCGCCAGGCCCAGTTCCCATGGAAGGCCTGCATGCTTCAGGGAGCTCATGGGAGATGCCCCAGTGCCGCCGTCATAGCCAGAGATCAGGACCACGTCCGAGTGGGCTTTGGAGACGCCCGCTGCCACAGTGCCCACACCTACTTCGGCGACCAGCTTCACGTGTATGCGAGCCTCAGGGTTGGAGTTTTTCAAGTCATGTATCAGCTGCGCCAGGTCCTCGATCGAATAGATATCGTGGTGTGGCGGGGGAGAGATCAGCCCAACACCAGGAGTTGAATGACGCACTTTGGCAATCCACGGATAGACTTTCGTGCCCGGCAACTGGCCTCCCTCGCCGGGTTTTGCACCCTGCGCCATTTTGATCTGCAGGTCGTCAGCATTTACCAGGTACTCGCTAGTCACCCCAAAGCGCCCGGAGGCGACCTGCTTGATGGCACTTCTCCTTGAGTCCCCGTTTTCATCCGGGATGTAACGGTCCGGATCCTCGCCCCCTTCGCCGGTGTTGGATTTGCCGCCAATGCGGTTCATGGCAATCGCCAGGGTCTCGTGTGCCTGCTTGCTGATGGAACCATACGACATGGCACCGGTTGAAAACCGTTTCATGATATTTTCAATGGGCTCCACCTCTTCCAGAGGAACCGGTTCCTTTGCGGACCTGAATTCAAACAGTCCTCGCAAGGTCGCAAGATTCTCGTTCTGATCATCAACCTTGTCGGTATATTCCTTGAACAGCTTGTACTGGCCCGACCGCGTGGAGTGTTGCAGCTTGAAAACCGTCTCGGGGTTGAACAGATGGTATTCGCCGTCACGCCGCCACTGGTATTCGCCGCCCCATTCCAGGTCCGGCAGCTTTGCAGGGCGCCCGGGGAAGGCAGTGTGATGGCGCACGCTGATTTCCTCGGCAATTTCTTCCAGCCCAATCCCGCCGATGCGCGATGCCGTCCATGTGAAGTACCGGTCTACAAATTCCTTGTTAAGGCCGATGGCTTCAAAAATCTGCGCCCCCCGGTAAGACTGCACGGTTGAAATCCCCATCTTCGACATGGTTTTGATCAGGCCCTTGTTGACCGCTTTGACGAAATTCTTGATCGCGGCCTCATGCTGCATTTCCGGCAGGTGTCCTTTGCCGATCATGTCACCCAGGGACTCCAGTGCAAGATAGGGGTTGACCGCTTCAACTCCATAGCCGATGAGCACGGCAAAATGATGCACTTCACGTGGTTCGCCCGATTCAAGCACCAGCCCAACCCGGGTACGGGTGCCTGTGCGTATCATGTGATGATGCACGCCTGCAGTGGCAAGCAGTGCAGGTATGGCGGCAAGCTCTTCGTTTATACCCCGGTCGGAAAGGATGATCATGGTGTATCCCTGCCCGATGGCCGTGTCGACCTGTGCGCAAACTTCCTTCAGTGCGCGGTCCAGACCAGTGCCTTTTTCCGCAACCGGATACAAGATGGGAATGGTCCTGGTTTTGAAGTCGGGGAGCTCGACGTCGCGTATCCGCGCCAGCTCGCCATTGGTCAAAACGGGCGAGGAGATCCTGATACGCCTGCAGCTTTCAGCATCGGGATGCAGGAGGTTTTTTTCGGGCCCGATGGTCGTTGCCACCTGGGTGACAAGTTCCTCACGAATTCCGTCAAGCGGGGGATTGGTGACCTGCGCAAAGAGTTGCTTGAAATAGTCGTACAGCAAACGCGAACGGTCGGATAGCACGGCCAGCGCGGCATCTGTGCCCATCGAGCCAACCGGCTCAAGCCCGTTGGTCGCCATGGGTGCCATCAGTATCCTTAACTCTTCATGTGTGTAACCAAATGCCTGCTGTCTTTGCAGCAAGGTGTCCTTGTCCGAGCCATGAATTTGTCTGGGACTGGGCAGGTTCTCAAGCGCAACCAGATTTTTTTTCAGCCAGTCCGAATAAGGGTTTTCTTCAACGAACTCTTTCTTGATCTCCTCATCGTCAATGATCCTGCCTTGCTTGGTATCGACCATGAATATGCGGCCTGGATGCAGCCGGTCCTTGATCAGGATGTTTTCCGGCGGGATTTCCAGCACGCCGACTTCCGAGGCCATCACGACCATGTCGTCCTTGGTCACGTAGTAGCGCGAAGGTCGCAAACCATTTCGGTCCAGCACTGCACCGATGACCTCGCCGTTTGTGAAGGCGATCGAAGCCGGGCCGTCCCAGGGTTCCATCAGACATGCATGGTATTCGTAGAATGCCTTGCGGCCTGCATCCATGGTTTCATGGTTGCTCCATGCCTCCGGGATCATCATCAGGACTGCATGCGGAAGCGGCCGCCCGCACATGTGCAAGAATTCCAGCACGTTGTCAAACGTCGCGGAGTCACTGCCGTTTTCGATAACGGTCGGGAAAAGTTTTTGCAGGTCATCACCAAACAGTTCAGACCTGCACAATGACTCACGTGCACGCATCCAGTTGATGTTGCCGCGCACGGTGTTGATTTCACCGTTGTGTGCCAGGTAGCGAAACGGGTGCGCCAATTCCCAGGAAGGGAAGGTGTTCGTTGAAAACCGTTGATGCACCAGCGACATGGCCGATTCGAAATCGGGCTCGTTGATGTCCGGGAACATGGGCTCGAACTGCGAGCCGGTCAGCATGCCCTTGTAGACACAGGTCCGATACGAGAGGGAAGGGATGTAAAAACTGCTACGCTGCGAGAGATCGGAACCGTAGATCACGTGTTCGATGCGCTTTCGAATCACGTAAAGCTTGCGCTCAAAGGCAGCCTCAGTTTCGATATCATCGCTTCGGCCGATGAAAATCTGCTTGAAGGCAGGCTCACCCGATCTGGCGGTCTCCCCCAGCAAGGTATCGTCGGTCGGCACATCGCGCCAGCCGAGGACCTGCTGGCCTTCTTCTTCCACCACCTGGTGAAACCGGTCGATGCAGGCTTGCTGCTGGGCAGCGTCTGTTGGCAGGAATACCATGCCGGCACCGTAGTGGCCGGATTCCGGCAAGGTGATCCCTAGCTCTGAACAGACCCTCGTGAAAAACTTGTGGGGCAACTGGGTCAGCATGCCCACACCATCGCCGGTGTTTTCCTCACAGCCGCAGGCCCCCCGATGGATCAGGTTTTTGAGGATGGTGAGGGAATTTTCGACAATCTTGTGCGACTTGCGGCCCTTGATATCAACTACGAAACCCACCCCGCACGCATCATGTTCTGTGCTGGGCTCGTACAGGCCCTGTGAAGGCATTTTGTTGGTACTCATAATCAGTGAAGACGGGGGAGGTGTATGTCTGGTATATATTGTAATTGTTCTACGCGAAATACTATCTATTGCACACGGGTTATTCCAGAATAGATTGACAACCCACTGGCGAGCTGCTCCAAGCAGGTTTGACAAAAACGCCGCAAATTATAGTGCAGAGGAATCAAATGCTCTAGATTGCAGAGCAGATTCCATCATTTCGAGCTTGCTATCGGACCAATGGCCCCTTGAGGTGTGCAGCCCAGTTTTTACAACCTGTTTGGCTTGTGTACACATCTTGGACTGTGCTGTCCGACGGTTTAGGCATGCAGCCTTGTGGACCACAATCCTGGAGATTGATCTATCGGCTACGTGCCCCGATTCTTGGCAGTGGAAAAATTGCAGACGTGGAGGCCTGGTAGTCGCGATACGCAGGGTATCTGGATACCGAGATCGATTCCGTCAGTCGTGTCGACGGGATGAACAGTAGTGTGAGCAGGACGAATCCGAGTCCTGTCCAGTGCAGCCACTGTCCGGAGGCAGACACTGCAAACAGGTAAAACACCCACCACATGGCAATCTCGCAAAAGTAATTTGGATGCCTGCAATAGTGAAAAAGGCCGGTCGTGATGAAAGGTGTGTCGATGTCCTGGCCTGTTGCAATGCGTTGTTTCTTGTCTTGCTGGAATCGCCACATTTGCTCATCGGCAATGGCCTCGACGACAAACAGCATCAAAAACAGTACAGCTGCGACTGCGTCCAGCCAACTCAAGGGCGTCTGTTGCCATGACCATGCCTGGTGAACAGGAGAGGTGAATAGCCAGACCAGCAGCATTTGCACAGGTGCGATGAAGGCGATGTTAAGCAGTTGGAATCCAACTGGTCCGAGCTGTTGCTTGATGACGATCCACCGGTAATCCTCGCCACCTTTGTTGAAGCCCCCCTTGCGGGCATAGTTGAACGTCAGTCGTGCCCCCCAGAGGAAGACAAGCGCTGTCATGAGATTTACACGCGCTGAACCGAAGTCGTTGGCACTTGCAACCAACAGGCAGTACAGCACAGGGCATATCGGCCAAATCCGGTCCACCCAGGAGTATTCGCGTGTCAGGACTGAAAGCAGCCAGGCGGATACTGCGAGAACAATGCACAAGTCAAGGGCCGAGCCATAGGGTGTTCCTGTCAGCGGGTGATTGAAAAAATTGAGGATCTCCACTCTCTAGATATCCTCATGCAGGAGCATTCCGGCACTCAAGTTCTTGCTCCAAAGAACCGCACGGCGGACGCCGTGACATCTTCTTCGGGGTTGAACCAGCGCAAGGTGTCGTGCAACTGTACGACATCGCCAACGATCACCAGTGTGGGGGGTTTAACATCATGTTCGTCTACCAATGCCGGCAAGTTGTCCAGGTTCCCCATGATCACTTTCTGTTGAGCCGTGGTTCCCTGCATGATCAAGGCGGCAGGGGTGGCAGGCGCCAGCCCATGTTTTTTTAGGTTGGTGCAGATGACTTCCAGGCCCTGCAATCCCATGTAGAAGACCAGGGTCTGGTTTTCGTGCGCCAGCATCTCCCAGTTCAAGTTCACGGTTCCGTCGCTCAGGTGACCGGTCGCAAAAATCACGGCTTGCGAGTGCTGGCGATGAGTTAGCGGGATGCCGGCATAGGCGGCACACCCTGCTGCGGCAGTGATCCCGGGGACCACCTGGAAAGGTATTGCCTCATCGATCAATGTGCTGATTTCTTCCCCGCCGCGACCGAAGACGAACGGATCGCCGCCCTTGAGGCGCAGGACACGTTTGCCTTCTTTTGCCAGGCGCACCAGCAACTGGTTGATGCTTTCCTGGGGCAGCGCATGCTGCGCACGTTCTTTACCCGCGTATATGAGTTCTGCATCCTTGCGGATCAAGTCCATGATTTCCCGGGAAACCAGGCGGTCATACACCACGACGTCAGCCTGTTGCATCAACCGCAATGCGCGAAACGTCAGCAGGTCAGGATCACCTGGGCCGGCCCCGACCAGGTACACTTCTCCCTGTGGCAAATCCCGATGATCCTCATGTTCTATTGCCTCCTGCAACAATTTTTGTGCAGCATCCATCTGTCCTGAAAAAACGAGTTCAGCTACAGGGCCCTGGATGATTTTTTCCCAGAATTTTCGCTTTTGCTCCGTGCTGGAAAACTTCTCCTTTACCCTGAGTCGGTTGTCCTCGATCAGTTTTGCCAACCGCCCGTAAGCGGCGGGCGTACAGTTTTCGAGTTTTGCGCGCAGCGTTCTGGCCAGCACCGGCGATGCGCCACCAGTGGAAACTGCGATCTGCACAGGGGAGCGATCAATGATGGAGGGCAGGATGAAGTTGCAGCTGTGAACATCGTCGGCTGCATTGACCCAGATGTTCCTTTGTTTGCACTGTGCAGCAATTTCAGCATTTACTTTCCGGTTGTCCGTAGCCGCCATGACAAGTTGATAATCTTTAAGGTCATCTGCAGAGAAACGCTTCTGCCGCCAGGTCACCGCACCATCGTGGGCCTGGTCATGGATCTCAGGCGTGATTTCCGGTGCGATGACGGTAATTTCAGCCTGTGCCCGAACCAGCAATGAAATTTTGCGTGAGGCGATTTGCCCGCCGCCGATTACCAGGCAAGGCTTGTTCTTGATGTCCAGAAATACGGGCAGGTAATTCATGCAGGCAAGCGCATCACGTCTGAAGCAGGCGGATATATCCGGCAATGGGCTGGGTCACAGGTTCAATCTTCTTTCTCATCACTGTTCCAATGGCATCGGTCATGCCGAAAATCGGATCCACAAGACTCTCGCTCACCATGGACAGGCTCAGGAGTGCATCCAGCTGGGGCTGCAAATCCGGATCAATCGACAGAATTTTTTCAAGTTTCGGATCATCGCTGAATAGTACGCCAACATGATTCGACAAGGACTGCATGTCGCGGCAGGTCCGGGTGCCGGTTTTCTCACATTCAAAGTATTTCCCGATTGCATTCAGCAGTGCCACCACGGCCTCCTGATCATTGGGCTTCTGCAATACCAGGTCGGCGACATGTAAAAAAGCCTGGCCCGAGTGGCCCAGTGTTCTGCAAAGCAGCTTGGCATACTCGTTGCCACAGTCCACTTCAGGCTTCAATACCCTTGCGGCAGCTCCCCATTTCTCGTGGGGTGTTGCATCTATCGGCAAATTATCCGGGGTCTGTTGCAGAAAGCCCACATAATAGGAATTTTTTCTTTTGCCCCGCTTCCAGATACCGCGGCGAGTCTCATTGTCGATCAGGCCGGGCTGCAGGACCAAGCGAACACTGTCGATAATGGCTTTCTGTTCTTCCTCAAATGGCAGGAACTCAACCAGGAACTGTGCCAGCTCCTTTCCCATATTGCCCTTTACGACGTTTTCTTTTTCAAGCATGCGCCGTGCGTTTTCGGCATTGGTTGAGGTCCACCAGGCACGTCGTGCCAACTCATTTGTCAACCCCGACGCATGGACGACGGCAACCACGGCCTCCGGCTCACCGATCAGCAGCAGCTTCTCCAGGCTGTCATCGCGCGCCTGACCCATTCGGGTCCAGCGCCTTAAAAACACCGGGTATCCGCCGGGTGAACCCAGATAATGTGTTGACAAGAACTGCTGGATGAGACGGATATATTTTTCATCCTTGCAAGTGGGGTTCAGGTCGATGCTGGCTTCCCCTTTTTCAGATAGTGCATGGACCCGCATGCGGGACTCATCAATGCGAACCGCTTGCAGGGACTGGGCAACCAGAACATTCAATCGCAGTTGGTCTTCGTGAGAGAGTTGCATGTCAATTCAGCTGCACACGCTGCCCCCAGGGAACGGCCTGTTTGCCCTTGACGAGCCAGATCACAGGATAGCCCGGGGGTGTTCCGGGAAAGGTTCCCTGGGCGTCTGTAAAGTAGACCAGTAGATCGGGAGTCTGGTCCTGCCCATCCAGCCAGTCAAACACAGGGCAAAAGCTTGTGCCGCCTCCGCCTTTCAGGACCCGTGGCATTTCAATGTCTTCCCAGGGCTCGAAAATCCAAGGCACGCCTTCGGCCAGTTCTGCATCGCATGGAAGCAGGGTAATCCGTGCACGCATGTTGCCCTTGATGGCATCGACTTCGGACAGGAATTCATTCATGTCCTTGTCATCGACAGAGCCGCTGATGTCGAGGCCCACAGCCACGTTGATCTGAGTACTGCGCAGGCTGGGGAAAATTGCCGGGTCTCCCCGGCGAGAAGAGGGCCGGGAATAACTGTAGTCATCCCGTGCGCTGGCCGTCATATACTTTGCCAGCAACATCCGCCAAGGGAGCTTCGGCTGCAACATGTAGTCGACCATGCGTGCCATGGAACCCCCAAGCTTTCCGGCCTGCATGGCTTGCTGGGCAGCACCTGCCAGACGTTGTTGCCACTGGATGGACAACTCTTCCTGTTGCTGTGCCGTCAGCTCGGCAGGCTGTCGTGCAAGTTCCTGGGTTTCCTCGTTTTCATGATCGGGTTCGGGCCTGCTGGATTCCTGTGGAGGCGGGCTTTGCCCGTTTTGCTGCGGCCCGTGGCTTCCTTCATCACCGAGGCTGTCGGACGGCTTTTCGAACTCGCTGGTTTCATCATCAAATTCATCAATGCAGTGGTATATTTCCTCGGCGGTCATGCCTTCAAAATTTTCTTCCACCGGGGTACCCGGGGGCGGTTTCAGGCCATCGTGAATCAGCAGCGGATTGACCGCATAGTCACATGCCAGCTCCCAGCGTGACCGGATCCGGTGGTGCCTTCTGGCAAAATGCGACAAGGCGCAATGCAAAGCCTGCTTTGCGAGGACAAACTGCGTCTCCTGGATATCCAACGACCCGACATATTCCGGATTGAAGTACAGCTTGCGTGCGTCGGTGCTGGCGGTCTTGCACCAGCCGGGATCCGCCGCCACCAGGGGCAGGCGCAGTACCAGCGCGCCAAGGAAGGGCTTGTCCAGGATCAGGCGGGTTCTTGCGGAGGCAAGCTTGTTTTGGGTTTTGGGCCTGCTCACTGGCGTTTGTCACAAGACGTGTCAGGCGTGATCATAGATCATGATGTCAGCGATCTTGTCCGCCCATGTGGTGAACTCCGGCAAGCCGAAAAGATCCTCACCGATTGCCCGGTGCATGTCTGAAACCATCATGACACCCATCTCACGTTGCGGGAACCGGCCTGCGTAGTTCAGGATATTGCCGTGCACATGACCGGCATCCTCCGTTTGCTTGGCGCGGATGGCATGGCCAACCAGCGCAGAGGCGACCGCATACTGCAAATCGATTTCCTGCGGTGCGGCGATGTCGTCTCCACGTACGATTGCTTCTAGGTCAGGCATTTGGTCCAGGTTCGCGATGAAGGCATTGAGCTCCACACCCGCTGCAGGTCCGACACAGGCTTGCAGCGCACCGGTCAGCAGATCGGGCCGATCCGAGAATTTTTGCAGGGCCCGGTGGGCAAATTCCCAGGAACGGGGCGAAGGGAAGGCGACCGGGTTGTGTGCAGGATCGAAATCAAACAGCAGGTCGGGCCGAAAACGCAAGAAGGCGATGATCTTGTCGTCAATGTGATTGGCATAGGCCCAGGCCACCCAGTCGTCCAGATTGATATCCACCTCGAAATGAGAAAAGCGGTTGGCCAGCGGAGCCGGCATCGAATAGGTCACGCCGCGGTCCCCCTGGCGGTTGCCTGCCGCGAATATGGCCCACCCTTCGGGCACGCGGTACTGCCCGAGCCGCCTGTCCAGAATCAACTGATAGGCAGCTGCGGATACACTCGGCGCGGCCGAGGTAATCTCGTCCAGAAACAAGATCCCGTTCTTACCATGCCGGTCCTCATCCGGCAGCATCGCGGGGATGGCCCACTCTACGGTGCCAGCGTCACGGAAGGGGATACCCCGAAGGTCACTGGGTTCCATTTGAGACAGGCGGATGTCAATGACTTCCACACCGTTTTTTTCTGCTACCTGCGCAACCATCTGTGACTTGCCTACGCCGGGCGGCCCCCACAGCATCACCGGCGTGTGGTGCCCGAAGGCAGCACCTAAAAACTCTTTCTCAAGTACGATGATAAGGTGGGCGGGTCGCATCGGGGCCAGTCGGTCGCTCAGGTTTCATCGGAGGAGAACCCGGCCTTGCCGTACCACTGTTTGGCTTTTTCCAGGTCCTGTTCAATGCCGCGGCCTTCTTCATACATCAGGGCAAGCGTGGTCTGCGAACCCTGCAACCCCTGTTCCGCCGCCCGGGTAAACCACTTCACCGCCTCTTCACCATTTCGTTCGGCGCAGTCCCCCTCCATGTACATGAACCCCAGTCCATGCTGGGCCAGTGCATGGTCTTGCTCGGCAGCAGTTTTCATCCACCGATAGGCGGCATCCGGGCTGGCCACCGTTCCCAGACCGTTCTGGTACATGATGGCGCACCGGTACTGGGCATCGGCATCACCTTTTTCCGCGAGCTGAGAGAGAATCTGCAGTGCCCGGGAAAAATGTTTGGCCTCGAATGCCATGATGCCACTGGCTAAATCCATATCGTCGTCTGGCATGTCATCTCCAAGCGGGACAGTCATCGGGATTGACTTGTGATCCTTATGATACGCGAATATTCGAAACCGGACGAATAGCCCGATGGAATACCAGGGTGTCCCGATGCGCTGATCCCGCGCTGGTGTATTACTCTGGGACGTAATGAAGAAAGCGCATTCGCGTGTCTGCAAGACATCAGGGCTTGGACAGCCCAAGCAGGTTCTCTCTATAGGGGTATATTAGGGAGATTGCGGCATTTTATATCCTGCCCTGTCACGCTTGAAGCGGCCCTGTAGAAGATGTCAAGAAAACAACAACCGATAAACCCGGATGCGAAGCTCGCCATGCGCTCCTACATTCAGCGCGTAGCGACGGGGCCTGAATACAGCAAAGACATCTCTTTCGAGGAGGCTCGAGACGCCATGGGTCATATCCTGAGTGGCGCAGCGGATCCGGTTCAGGCAGGAATCTTTTTGATTGCCCTGCGAATGAAGCGAGAGACCCTGGATGAGAACGGTGGCTGCCTGCAGGCAATTATAGACGCTTCGAACATCGCAACGGCGGATGCGGACCACATTGTGGACATTGCTGATCCCTACGACGGATACACACGCGGCTTGCCGGTTTCTCCCTTCCTGCCGGCCGTGCTGGCCGCTTGCGGAGTGCGGGCGGTTTCGCACGGGGCGGAGGCCGTGGGACCCAAGTATGGAGCCACCCACAGAAAGGTTTTGCGGGCCGCAGGCATCAACGTCGATTTGACCCTGCAGCAGGGAGTACAGCAGATCAACCGCGAGGAGGTGGGGTGGTCGTATATAGACCAGCGCCAGATCTGTCCGGCACTTCACGACCTGATTGCCTTGCGGACCCAGATCGTGAAAAGGCCGGTGATCACCACGGTAGAGGTATTGATCGGCCCCGTGCGGGGAAAGCTCGGCACGCATCTGATGACCGGCTATGTGCACAAGCCTTATCCGCCCGTATACGAACATCTGGCACGCCTGTCCGGTTTCGAGTCTTCGGTGTTCGTGCGCGGGGTTGAGGGAGGGGTCACGCCTTCCCTGAAGCAGCCCTCGAAGTATTTTGAGTTTCGAGATGACGGGGCGCTGACCGAAGTGGAAATCGAACCCGAGCAGGCAGGCATCGACCAGGATGTCCGTGCCGTACCTTTGCCGGAACTGGAACCGTCCAAGGTTGCCGGAGACGACACGGCGGCAAAGTATGACATTGACCAACTTGCCCATGAGGCGGCACGGATGGGACTGTCCGCATTGCAGGGAGAAGAGGGACCCGGGCTGGACAGCTTGGTTTATTCCGGGGCAATCATGCTCGTGCATCTCGACATTGAGAAAAACCTTGCGAGTGCTGCCGAGAAAATCCGGACCGCGATTGGCTCAGGCAAGGCATACGCTCATTTCCAGAAAAACAAATTACAGTAGACTAAGGAGAAAACATGGACCAGCTATACAGAGATACAGTGACCAAATTGGAATCCGCGGGGGTGGACCCGGAATATGTTCTGGGCTGGCAAGGCGGCTACCTCGGGCATCCCGAACGTGAAGAACAAAGGGTCACCGAAGCCTATACGGCGGGGTACGAAGACGGTCAGGAGAAAAATACCGACAACTTCGAGAAATGGAAGAAGTGACTGTACCTCCGGTTACCTCAACCCCGGCAGGTGATGCGCATGCAACAGCAAGGCCCGCGCCCCTGGTGCAGTCAGTCTGATTTCCTGCCAAGGCCCCGCTGAAGCACTCACTCCTCTCCCCAGACACCGGATTCCGGGATCGGAGGCGGAGAGAAATCTGCTTCATCCAGCGAGGCTTTCTGTCCCCTGAAGACTTTTTTCAGGCCCAGCAACAGCTTGGGGATTTCAGAATCGATTACGTAGTCCGGGATCCACTTGTTGTCTTTTTCACCCATGACCGCCTGCACGTGATTGGCGGCCAGTCGTCGCATCGGAAACCCGGGCCCGTGCTCTTCTGAATAGCTGCACTGGCAGAACTCATCCATCCTGCAGTTCAGGAGATCGATAAAATCCTTGCGGTAGTTTCCAGTGCCACAGGCCTCCTCGCGGTTGGTTTGCATCGTGTTTGCAAGATGCTGTCCCAGCGAGTTGATAAACAATTCCCGTTCAGAAGCGGTCATGGTGTCAAACACCATCCGGTCTGCAACATGGGCGCCCAGTGCCGTAAATTCCGCGATTACATCGAGGCGCTGGGATTGCGATCGGGTCTCAAACCCCTCGTTTTCCAGGAACAGGCACGAATCTGCAGCCAGCACCCAAAGATTGAAGGCAATCACACTTGCCACGTCTTCGGGACTGCGCTGTCGCTCCTGCAGGTTCCATTTGGTTTTCAGTCTAGCCACTGTTTTCAAGCACCTTGCCGGTCCGTCTTGTCTCCCTTTCCGATCATAATACAACTCGTCGTATAATATGCCCATGACCACCCAAGCCGAACTTCTTTGTGCGACCGTGCAGAAGAACTGTGACATTTCGGATGCGCGCAACGCCGCCAACTACACGCTCTGCGTCTATCTGTTGAAGATGCGTGAGTACTTTCGCTGGGAAAATGGCTACACGTTTGATGAGGCCCTGCCCAAAGAGGAAGTGGGGGACTGGGTACAGGATCGCGAACATCTGTGGGAGACGCTCGAAGAGGAAAGTTTTTTGCCGTTGCGGATCGATGGCAAGGAATTTGACCCGTTTGATACCGAAAACATCAACGCGGCGCTGTTGCCCAAGCATTATGTGTACAGCGGAGGCATCGGTCTTCGTGCAGAGCCGAATTTTTTTCTGGCACGGCTTGAGTCAAGGGAGGTCTATAACGATTTCACGATGTACGTGGCTGCAGACGAATGTGCCAGGGACCTTACCGCCCCGCCAGCCATGACCCAGGGCAAAAACGTCTTCATTCGCAGGGAATCATTGAGCTGGCTGTTATGGGAGAAATACCAGGAGTGGCAGTGGCACAAGAATGAAAATGCCATGGCAAAGGCATTGTCGTTCTATGAATTCGACAAGGGTGTTTCGTACGCGTTGGATCGGATGACAGAAAACGAGCTCGAAGCCGTCACCCTGCATGAAATCGGCGAGTTCATTGCTTCCAAGGAACTTGGGGACGGCTGGCGCGAAATGGTCATGAATCTGCCACGCTCCAGGGCGGAAATCATGGCCAGGGCTGTCAAGGACCTGCTTGCGGACTGCTTCTCGACGTTGCCGGGGCTGATTGAGAACTACAACCCCGCCTCGTTGCACTTCTATGCCGCCAACCTCACGGCCATGCGCAAGGAATTGTTCCCCGGCTTTCAGAAGGCGTACCAGGCATGGGTGGACACGGACAATCTGCAACCGCTGAAGAGGCTGGTTGCAAGTGGTGTGCGCCACTGGTCGTCGGTGGCAAGCGACATGCTTGCATGCTATGAGCAACAGGATGATGCAAGCTTGTCCAAGCTGGAAAAGATAGTCGCAGAAAACCCTCTTTGACTATGATCCAGGGTCACGCAGATCACAGGGCCGAACAGCCCCTTCAAACCATCCGCGAAATCAAGCCCGGCAGCTTTATTTTCGAACAACCCGGATCCCTCCCTGCAGATTTCTGCGCCGAGGTCATTGAGCACTTTGAGCAGGCCACGGAAGAACAGTACGAAGGACGCATCGGTCAGCTTGCCGACAGGGATTCCAGTATCAAGAAATCCACAGACCTCGTCGTAAGCGGCAAGGCGCACTGGAAGGATACGGACCGGGCCCTTTTCCGGGCACTGGGCCTGGCAATCCGGGAATTTCGTGAAAGCTACCCCTTTTTCAAGGGCCCTTTCAAGGACATGGGATATGGCATACAGAGAACCCGGGCGGGCGAGTATTATCACTGGCACGTCGATGGCGGCAGCCATGACTTCAGCCACCGCCAGTTGGTAGCGATCTGGTACCTGAACGATGTGGCAGGCCCAGGGGGAGAAACGGAATTCTTGTTTCAGGGAGTAAAGGTCAGGCCCGAAGTCGGGAAGCTGATACTGTTTCCGCCGTTCTGGACGCATGAGCACCGGGGCATCCTGTTGGAGCAGGGAGTGAAATACATTGCCACGACCTGGGTTGTGTTTGCATGAGGATCACTTGATCCAGTACAGACCGCCGCTTGCCCCTGGGGAATTTGCAGAATACTTTTCGTTCCGGTGGGCACAACTGCGCGAGCCACTGGGCCTGCCTTGCGGCAGCGAAAGGGACTCGCTGGAGCAGACAGCATTTCATATTGCAGCCTACGACGGGCCGTCCATCATAGGGGTGGGCAGATTGCACATCGAGTCCGACGGTACGGCACGAATACGCTATATGGCGGTGCATGCCGATTACCGGCACAAGGGCATCGGTCGTTCAATTCTCAGAAAACTTGAACAGTACGCCAACGATCATCACGTGCGGGTCTGCTGGCTGCACGCACGTGAAGAAGCCGTGAGGTTCTACAAGAAGAACGGCTACGTGGTATGCGGTGCCTGCAAGAGCGAGCTTCCATCGGTGCCTCACAAAAGAATGGAGAAGGTGCGGGATTGACCCGGCTGTCGCACACATCCCGGGGCACGGCAGGAAACGGCCCTGCCAATTGCACATGCACGGGGGCGCTGACACCGGAACCTGCCGCTGCTTCTT